>JAISAO010000052.1 GCA_031266665.1 Propionibacteriaceae bacterium
CACCGAGAAGGCCGTCCTGAAGGCCGCCGGCCCAGACCCGGAGAAGGCTCCCGCCGACGACCCCGAGAACTCCTTCCTCGACGCGCCGAAGGCCGGTCGGAGCGGGACTGTCCGGAAGACTGTCGAATCTGAGGCCCGGGGGACGACGGCCGACCGGAGCGGAGAGCCGAGTGCGGACGGCTCGTTCGACCCGGAGACTGTCCGGCTCACTTCCGCCCCGAACCTGGCGCCGCGCCCGGACAGCTCGCTCGACACCTACACCGGCGGCAGCGGCTTCCGGGCCGCCCTGGCCGCCGGCCGCTCGCCCCGGGCGGCCTGGAGTCTGACGCCGGCGGGGGACCCGGCGGGGGACTGGGCCGACGGTTTGGCGGCGGCGGCGGCGGATTGCCTGGCCTCCGGCCGGGCGGCCGTCCTGCTGGTCCCGGACGCCAAGGACTGCGACCGCTTGGAACAGGCCCTGACCCGGCGGGTCGACCCGGCCCTGGTCGTGCGTCAACAAGCCGACTTGGGTCCCGCCGCCCGCTATCGCGGCTTCCTGGAGGCCCTGTCGGGGCGGGCCAAGGTGGTGCTGGGGACTCGGGCGGCCGTCTACACGCCGGTCGTCGGCCTGGGGCTGATCGGGCTGTGGGACGAGGGCGACGACCTCTACCAGGACCCCCGCGCGCCCTATCCCCACACCCGGGACGTGGTGGCGCTGCGGGCCGCCCAGGAGCGGGCGGCGGTTCTCTTCGCCGGCCACGCCCGCAGCGCCGAATTGGCCGCCTGGGTCGAGAGCGACTGGCTGAAGTCCATCGCCGCCCCGGCGGCCGAGCGTCGCCGCCTGGCCCCGAGGACCGTCATCGCCTCCCAGGACCAGCGTCGGACGGACCCCGGCCTGGCCTCGGTCCGGCTGCCGCCCGCCGTCTTCCAAGTGGTGCGCGATGGGCTGGCCCTGGGGCCGGTCCTGGTCCAGGTGCCCCGGGTCGGCTTCCGCCGCCACCTCTTCTGCGACCGCTGCGGCGCGGCCCTGCGCTGCCGCTGCGGCGGCCCCTTGGAGGACCGCCCGGACGGCCTGGTGTGCGACTGGTGCGGCCGGGGATGGCCGGGCTGGCGCTGCCCGGACTGCGGCGCCGGCCGCTGGCGGGCGGCCACCGTCGGCCATCGCCGCACGGCTCAGGAGTTGGCCCTGGCCTTCCCCGGGACCACCATCCACCAGGTGGACGGCGACCACCCCTTGGCCTCGGTGGCCGACCAGCCGGCCCTGGTGGTGGCCACCCCCGGGGCCGAGCCGCCGGCCGCCGCCGGTTACGCCGCCGCCGTCCTGCTGGACGCCGCCGCCTTGCTGGGCCGGGCCAGTCTGCGGGCCGGCGAGGAGGCCCTGCGCCGCTGGCTGATGGCCACCAGTCTGGTCCGCCCCGGGGCCGCCGGCGGCACGGCCGTCATCGTCGGCCCGCCGACCGACCGCGCCGTCCAGGCCTGGCTGCGGCTGGACGCCCCCGGCTTCGCCGCCCGCGAGCTGGCCGACCGCCGCGAGGCCGGCCTGCCCCCGGCCTGGCGCCTGGCCGAGGCCAAGGGTTCGCCGGCGGCCCTGGAGCCGGTGGCCGTCGGCTTGGCCCCGACCGTCGGCCAGGGCTGGCTCGAGCTGCTGGGGCCGACCGACGGCCCGACGGACGACCAGGGCCGCCTGATCCTGCGGGCGCCGGCCGCCCGGGGTCGCGACCTGGCCCGCCTGGTCCACGACCAGGCGGCGGCCCGCTCGGCCGCCAAAGCCCCGGCCCCGGTCGGCTGGCGCCTCGACCCGCCCGACCTGGCCTGACCGCCCAGCCAGCCCTTCTGACTTCTTGGCGCGGGAGCACGGCCGTCCCAGCTAGAGCCCGGACCCGGGCCAGTCTCGGGAACGCATGAGCCCTCCCCCCGGGCCGGATCTCGGTCCAGGGGGAGGGCTCGGCCGGGGTCAGACCGCTTTGCGGGCCAGCAGCCAGCGGCTCAGCCAGTGGCAGAGCGCCGCTAACAGCAGGCAGGCGGCCAACTGGGGCCAGGGGCCGGCGAACAGGATCTGGTGGAAGAACCAGCCCAGGGCCGCGCGCAGCCCGGCGATGGGCGTGAAGACCGAGATGATCGCCACCAGGGCGACATCGGCCGCGTAGCCGTACCACTTGCCCTGGGCCAGGGTCAGGGCCTGGACGAGGACGGCCGCCAAGAACAGGAAGGCGGCTTGTTGGCCGAAGACGGCCAGCGGGCCGTGGTCGGCCCAGCCGAAGACCTCCACCAGGTTGACCACCCCATCGAACCTCCCAGACCGCGCCAGGGGGAGGTCGAAGGCGTAATAAACGACCGTGTTGATCAGCGCCACAGCCGCCGCCAGCAGGGCCTGGACCAGCAGGGCGCCCCACCAGAAGCTGGTCCGTTTAGCGCCCAGGCTGATGGTCCGCTGGTAGTTCCGCGCCGGCACCAGGATGGCGGCCAGCAGGGGCAGTAGCCAGAAGAAGTTGCCGCCGCTGGTCTCGAGCTGTTGGCTCATGTCGCCGCCGTCCAAGGAGATCACCAGCTTGGTCACGGTCTGCCCCAGCATCAGGGCGACGACCAGGGCGGTGACCAGATAGGCCACGCCGAGGTTGCGCAGGTTAAGCCTGGTCGTGGCCCAAACTTTCTTAAACATGGGTTCCACCTCCCACCAAGTTGATGAAGAAATCTTGCAAGCTGAGGCGTTCTAGGACGACGCCCGGCGGCGGCGTGATCCGGTGGTCGTAGATCTGGGCCGTGGTCAGGGCGCCGGCGCTGGTCCGGCCGATGACGTTCAGCCCCGCCAACAAAGGCTGGACCGCCGCCGTCGGGCCGGACAGGCTGTAGGCCAACTCGTCCACCTGATCGATGCCGGCTTGCAATAGGACCCGGCCGCGGTCGATCACGATCAGCCGCTCGGTCACCTTGGCGATCTCATCGATCAGGTGGGTGGAGACGACGATCAGCCGGGGATGGGCCTGGTGGCTCTGCAACAGCAGGTCGTTGAACTGCTGGCGCATGATGGCGTCGAAGCCGAGCGTCGGCTCGTCCAACAAGATGGCCCGCGAGCTGTTGGCCAAGGCGATGATGGTCGTCAGCATGGTCCTCATGCCGAAAGACAGTTGCTTGAACCGCTTGCGCCGGTCCAGCTCCAGCCGGTCGGCCATCTCCTGGGCGAAGCCTTGGTCGAAGCCCTGCTGCAGGTCGGCGGCGGCGGCCATCAGCTCGGACACCCGCAGGTTGAACTGGGTGACGCCGGACTCGATGTAGTTGACCGACTCCGGCATCCGGCCGGGGGAGACCGGTCGGCCGTCCACCGTGATGGCGCCGCTGGTGGCCCCGATGTGGCCGGCCAGCAATTTCATCCAGGTCGTCTTGCCGGCCCCGTTGCGGCCCAGCAGGCAGTGGATGCCGTGGTCGGGCAGGCGCAAACAGACCCGGTCGATGGCGTTGACACCGCCGTAGCGCTTGGTCACATGGTCGAACTCGATCATCGCCCGCCCCCTCCGGTGGCCCTGATTCGGGCTGGGCATAGCGGCCCAGGTCGCCGGGTTGAGCCCCGGCGGCGGGCCGGCGCCCGCCGGCCGTGGTCTGGTGGTTGGGAACCGTTCATCGGTCCTCGCTCTCATGTTGTGGTGGTTGGTGGTCGGTCATTGCTCCAGCCCGTCCGTCGCCCAGGGACCCGGGTACGGCCGTCGCCCTGGTCTCGGCGCGTCGCCGCAGTTCCTCGACCAGTTGGTCGAGGGACAGGCCCAGGGTCTCGGCCTCGGCCAGGAAGGCGTCTATCCCCTGGCGCAAGAAGGCTTGCCGGCGGCGGCGGCTGATCTTCTGCCGCGCCCTGGGAGCCACCCGCATGCCGATGCCCCGGTCCTTGCGCAAGACGCCCTCGTCCATCAGCTTGCCGACCGCTTTGACGGCGGTCGCCGGGTTGACGGAGTAGAGCTTGGACAGCTGGGTGGTGGAGACGATCAAGTCGTCCGTCTGGTAGACGCCGGTGATGATGTCGCTCTCGATCCGCTCCATGATCTGCAGGAAGATCGGTTGATTGTCGTTCAATCTCCCACCTAACTGGTTAATGAGTTAACTCACTAACTAAGGTACACCATGGGCGGGGGATGTCAAACGGCCGTCCGGTCGGCCGCCTGGCCGCCGGGGGCCGGAGCGGCCGAGGCCTACACTGGCGCCCATGCGTCTGGTCTTCGCCGGCACCCCGGTGGTCGCCCTGCCCAGCCTGGAGGCCCTGGTGGCCGCCGGGCACGAGGTCGCGGCCGTCCTCACCCGGGCGCCGGCCCCCCAGGGCCGCCACCGCCGCCCGGCCCCCTCGCCGGTCCAGGCCTGGGCCGAGGCGCGGGGGATCGAGGTCCTGGCCCCGGCCTCGCCCCGGGACCCGGAGTTGGCCCGCCGCTTGGCCGAATTGGCGCCTAGGGCCTGCCCGGTGGTGGCCTACGGCGGCCTCGTCCCGGCCGCCCTGCTCGACCTGCCGGAGCTGGGCTGGATCAACTTGCATTTCTCGCTCTTGCCCGCCTGGCGGGGGGCCGCGCCGGTCCAGCACGCCATCCTCAACGGCGACCCCAGCCTCGGGGCGACGGTTTTCCGACTGGTGGCCGCGCTCGACGCCGGCCCCTGGTGGCGCCAGCTCGACCTGCCGTTGTGGCCGAACGCCACCAGCGGCCAGGCGCTGGAGCGGCTGGCCGGTCTGGGGGCCGGTCTGCTGGTCGAGTCCTTGGCCGCCGCCGCCGCCGGCGAGGCACCCAGACCCCAGGCCGGCCCCGTCAGCCTGGCCCCCAAGATCACCCCGGCCCTGGTCCGGCTGGACTGGCGCCAGCCGGCCGAGCGGCTGGACCGACTGGTGCGGGCGGCCTGTCCCCAGCCGGGGGCCTGGACGATGGTGGCCGGGCGACGGTTGACCGTGTTGGCGGTCGCCCCGACGGCCGAATCATTGCCCCCAGGGGTGATCGCCCGCCGCCCCCGGACGGTCCTGGTGGGCACGGGGACGACCGCCCTCGGCCTGGTCGAGGTCCAGCCCGAGGGCAAGCGGGCCATGCCGGGGGCTGACTGGGCTCGCGGCCTGCGCCCGGACGCCCCCCTGGCCGCCGACCTGGAGCCGGCTTGACCGCCTCGTTCCCGCCGGCCGGACGGGGCGGGCGCCAGGCCGCCCGGCTGGTGGCCTTCGACGTCATGCGCCAGGTCTGGGGCGACGGGGCCTACGCCAACCTGGCCCTGGCCGCCGCCCTCGACCGAGCCGGCCTATCCCGCCCCGACGCCGCCTTCGCCACCGAGCTGGTGGCCGGGACCTGCCGGGGACGGGGGACCTATGACGCCATCTTGGTCCGGGCGGCCGGCCGGCCCTTGGCCAGCCTGCAGCCGGCTGTGATCGACCTGCTGCGGCTGGGGGCGCACCAAATCTTGTCCACCCGCCTGCCCACGGCGGTGGCCGTGGCCGCCAGCGTCGACCTGGCCGCCGCCACCGTCGGGCGGCGGGTCACCGGCCTGGTCAACGCCGTCCTGCGCCGGGTCGGCCGGCACAGCCGGGACGAGTGGCTGGACCAGCTGACCCAGGATCTGGACCCGGTCGAGGCCTTGGCCCTGCGCGCCAGCCACCCCCGGTGGATCGCCCAGGCCCACGTCGATCTGCTCGGGCTGGACGAGGCTCGGGCCGCTCTGGAGGCGAACAACCGGCCGCCAGAGGTTGTCTTGGCCGTCCGCCCCGGGCTGGCCAGCCCGGCCGCGGTCTTGGCCCAGGCCGGCCCCGGGGCGCGGCCGGGCCGCTGGTCGCCCCAAGCCGTCCGGCTGACTGGCGACCCCGGCCGACTGGCGGCGGTCCGCCGGGGCCTGGCCGGCGTGTCCGACGAGGGCAGCCAACTGATCGCCCTCGGCCTGGCCCGGCCCCCGGCCCCGGCCGGGCCGTGGTTGGACCTCTGCGCCGGCCCGGGGGGCAAGGCCGCCCTACTGGCCGGGCTGGCCCAGGAATGGGGGGAGCGTCTGCTGGCCAACGAGTTCTCGCCCGCCCGCGCCCGCCTGACGGCCGCCGCCGTCCAGGGCTATCCCCGGACGGCGACCGTGATCGTGGCCGACGGGCGGCGGCCAGCCTGGCGGGAGGGGAGTTTCAGCCGGGTGCTGGTAGACGCCCCCTGCAGCGGTTTGGGGGCGCTGCGGCGGCGGCCCGACGCCCGCTGGCGCAAACAACCCTCGGACCTGCCCGGGCTGGTCCGGCTGCAGCGCGCCCTGCTGGACAGCGCCCTCGCAGCCTGCGCGGTGGATGGCCTGGTGGCCTACGCCACCTGCTCGCCCCACCCCCAGGAGACCGTCGCCGTGGTCGAGCGGGCCTTGGCCGGCCGCCGCGACCTGGAGTTGGTCGAGGCCGCCACCGTCTGGGGCGGCATCCCCGACGCCAGCCGTGGCCCCTACCTCCAACTGTGGCCCCAACGCCACGACACCGACGCCATGTTCTGCGCCCTGCTGCGCCGCCGGGGCTGAGCCCTGATCCACCGATTAGTCGGCGGGGCGCCGGCTGAGGCCGTGGGGGAGTGGGCCATAGGCTGGGGGGATGGTTCCGCGCATCGCCTTGAGCATCCTGAACGCCGACCTGGCCCGCCTGGCGGACGAGATCGCCCGTGTCCCCTCCGCCGACGCCGTCCACATCGATGTCATGGACAATCACTTCGTCCCCAACCTGACCCTGGGGCTGCCAGTGGTCGAGGCCGTCCGCCGTTCGGTCGACCGGCCCCTCGACATCCATCTGATGATCGAGGACCCCGACCGTTGGGCCCCGGGCTACGCCGAGGCCGGGGCCGAGTCCGTCACCTTCCACCTGGAGGCCGCCCGCGCCCC
>JAISAO010000024.1 GCA_031266665.1 Propionibacteriaceae bacterium
GCGTCCATTCGGCTCTGTCGTCCTCGGCCGTCCAGCCGGTGGGTGGGGCGTCTGCGGCGGCGGGTTGTGGCGGGGTCCAGGGCTCGGCCCAGTCCGATTCTCCGGCGGCGGGTGTCCAACCGGCCTCCGGGGTCCAGTCGGCCGGGGCGGCGGCGTTGTCGATGGTGGCTGGGGCGGTCGCCCAGGGGTCGACGGTTTGGCCGCTTTCGGGCGTCCACTCGGCCTCGGCCGGTTCTCCCGTCCAGTCGGCGGCGGTGCCTTCGGCCGGCGCCCATTCGGTTCCGCTGTCTTCGGGTGTCCATTCGGCGGCGGTGCCTTCGGCCGGCGCCCATTCGGTTCCGCTGTCTTCGGGTGTCCATTCGGCGGCGGTGCCTTCGGCTGGCGCCCATTCGGCGGTGGCGCCTTCAGTCGTGGCGCCTTCTGTCGTCCATTCGTTCTCGGCCTGTTCCTCCGCCCACTCGCCCCCGACGGTTCCAGGCGCCCATTCGGCGGTGATGCCTTCGGCCGTCCATTCGGTCGTGGTGCCTTCGGGCGCCCAATCGGTTTCGCCGCCTGGGGGCGCCCATTCGGCGGCGTCGGCGGGCGTCCAGTCGGCGGGTGGGGCGGCGTCGGCGGGCTGCGGCGGCGTCCAGGTCTCGGCCCAGTCCGACGCTGCGGCGGCGGGTGTCCAGTCGCTGTCCGGGGTCCAGTCGGCCGGGGCGGCGGCGACTTGGCCGGTGGTCGGCCAGTCCTCGGTCTCGGCTTCGCCCCAGGCGGCCGATTCGGCCTCCGGGACGGTGGAGCCGGTCGGCCAAGGGCCATCATCCTCGGGCTGTGACGCCCACTCGGTCGGCTGATCGGTTGAGACGCCTGCCGGCGGGGCCGCCCACCGGTCCGGGCCGGACGCCGACCAGACGTCCGCGCCGGCCTCCGCCGCCCAGTCGGCGGTGGCGTCCGGTTGGCCGCGACTCGGCGCCGCCGCCACGCCCGTCGCCGGCCAGGCGGTCGAACCAGTTGGCGGGGCCGGTTCGACCGGACCGGTTTGCGGAGTCCAGTCCGTGGTGGCAGTGGTCGCGGGGGCAGTCGTATCGGCGGGCGCGGCTGGCGGGCGCCGACGGGCCGGGGCCGGTGGGACCGCCTCCGGGACCAGAGGAGCGCCGCATTGGAGGCAGAAACGGGCGCCCGGGACGATGGCGGTGCCGCAAACCGGGCACAGCCCGGCCTGAGGGTGGCCGCCGCTCTCATCCCAGGGTGCGGCGGCGGTCTGGCGGCGGTCGGCCGTGGCGCCGTACCGGGGAGTGGCCCGGTAAGCCGGTTGGGCCGCTCGGCCGTCCGGCGCTGGGGCGGACGGTGCTTCGGGGGTGTTGGGCCGGTGGTCGAACTCCAGCGTCGGCTGGGCCGGTTGCGGCCGGCCGGCGGCCGGCGTGGCGGCCTGCCAGTCGGACAACCAACTGGGGTGGGCCGGCGGGGTGGACTTCGGCTCGGCCTCGACCGGCGGGCCGTCCGGCGCCCAGCGCGACGACAACTGCGGCGCCCAGCCGGGTGGCGTCGGCCGGTCTGGAGCCGACGGGCTCTCGGCCGTGATTGGATGTCGGTCTGGAGGTGGCGCGTCCGTGGTTGGGCGGCGGTCTGGGGCCGACACGCTCCCGTCGGTGACCGCTGAGTGTTCGACGTCGGCCTGGCGTCCGGCTGGTCGTGCCGGGGTCGGCTGGACCAGCGGCGCTGGCTGAGCGCCGGGCGCGCGACCAGGCGGGGCCGCGGAGGCTTGTGCGGTCGGTTGGGGGGTGGGCTCGGACTCGGCCCGTGGTTCGGCGGCGGGCCGTTGGGAGATGGGGGCGGTCGCGGCGGCGGCCGGGGCTGACTGGGCGAAGGCTGCTGGCCTGGCGGCGGTCGCAGGCGGGAGGGCGTCCGGTGTCTCGGGGGTCGGTCGCTCGGTCGGCGCCGCCTGGCCGGGCAGTGGGCTCTCGGTCGGTCGGCCACCGCGCCGGGCCGAACCGCGACGGGGCCGGGGAGGCGCGGCCTCGGCGTCGGACGGCTCTTCCGGGGTTGGGGTCGACGTGGTCCAAGGCGGCGTCAGTTCGCCGCCGGCCGGGGTGGGCCGATCCGAGTCGTCATCGCGCAAGGCGGCCAATTCCTCGAAGGCCGAGGGCAGCCGCAGCGGCCGGTCGAAATCGGCCGGACCCAGGTCCAGCGGCTCTTGCGCCTCGGCCGCCGAGGCCGTCCGGCGGCCACGGGCGCCGCTGGCCCCTCGGGCGGGCGCGGTGCTGTCACGGGCGGGCGGGCTGTCAGGCCCTGGTGCGGCGTCGGCTGGCGGGGCGGTCGGGGCGGGTGTGGTGTCGCGGGCAGGCACAACGGTCGCGGCGCCGCGACGGCGCCGCTGCGGGGCGCTGTCGGGCGTCGGCCGGTCGGCGGTCGGAGTGATGACGGTCGGGGCGTTGTCGGCAAACGAAACTTCCCTTGAGGCGGCGGGCGAGGCCGCTGGGGTTTCTTCCAGGGCGGCGGGCGGCGGGGTCTCTCCCGGGGTGAGGCGCCTCTTCCGGGGCGGTCGCCGCGGCGGCTCCCGCTCGGGGACGGGCTCGGGCGGCGGGGCGGGTGTCGGCGGCGCGGGACGGGCGGGCCTGGCCGGACGGGAACTGGTGGCGGGCCGACGGCGTGGTGTCGGACCGGCGGCCAAGGTGGCGGCTTGGTCCGGTTGGTCCGGGGGGAACTCATCGGTCGGAGCGTTGGTCGGCGCGGGTCGACCAGTCGGCGGGGCGGTTCGACGCCGCTGGTCGGTGGTCGGTCGCCGCAGATCGTCGGCCGACTCGTTCCCCGGAACCGGTCCGTCGACAGCTGGCGGCCTTGGGCCGGAGTCGACCGCTCCCGGCCGACGGGGTGGGCGCTCGGCCGACCTGGGCCGGAGGGGTGAGCCCTCGCCGCCAACTGGAGGGGCCGCCTCCGGGCGACCGGTTGATGGCCCGAATTCCCCGGCCGGCCGGGTCGAGGTTCGAGACCGGTCTGGCGTGGTCGGGGTCGGCCGCCGGGGCGCGGTGTCCGGAAGGTTCGGGACAGGACGGGACGGCGTCCGGCGCGCGTCCGGCTGAGTCGCGTCCGGCTGGGGTGCGGTGCCCGGAACGCTCGGGACAGGATGGGACGGCGTCCGGCGCGCGTCCGGTTGGGGCGCGGCGGCTGGGGCGAGACGTCGGGAGGGCGCCGGGGGAGAGCCCTCCGGGATTGGGTCGAAGGCCGACCGCGCAGCCGCTGCGGCTGGAGGGTCGGATGGTCTGGGGCGCGGCGCCCCGGGACTCTCGGCGTTGGGGCGGGTTGGGGTCAGGCGGCGGGGTCGTTGGCCGGGCTCGTCTGGGCGGGGCAAGGCGATGGTGGGTTCGGCGGCGTGGGGCGGCGGCAGAGCGATGGTGGGTTCAGCGGCGGAGGGCGGCGGCAGAGCGACGGTGGGCTCGAAGGCTCCGGCTTGGAGCCGTCGGCGGCCGGTCGGCACTTGGCCTTGGCGGGTCGGCACTTGGCTGGGGCGAGTTGGTGCGGCGTCATCGACCGGCAGACGCCGATAGGCCGTGGGGGGCGCCTCGGCCGGCCAGTCGCCACCTGGTTGGCCGGCCTGGACGCCCCGGGGCCGGTGTGGCGCGGTTGACCGGTCGGCGGCGGGCGGGCGCTGCCCGGAATCGGCGGCGGGGGAGCGTCGTCCGGGCTCGGGGGCGGCGCTGGCGGGCGGGCGCCGCCCGGAATCGGGGATGCCTGGCGGGCGCTGCCCGTAATCGGCGGCGGCGGGCGGGCGTCGTCCGGGTTCGGCGGCGGGGCGGCGCTCGGCCGCCCCCGGGACTCGGCCGCCCGTTGGCGAGGGCTCGTGGTGGGGCTGTGGCCCCGTGCGGGAGGCTGATTCCGCCGGGGGCGGTGGCCCCGCGCGGCCCAATCGTGGGCCCGAGGTCTCGGCCGGGCCGGCGGGCGGTCGCAGACGGCGTGAGGCCTCCGGATCGGTCGGCCGATCAGTGGCGCCGGCGGCGGATCGGGGGGCCGCCGGGGCACCGGTCGGACGGCCGTCGGGCTCCGGGCGGGGCGGCCGAGATTGGTCGCCCGACGGCCGGCGGGTCAGGTCGGGCGCCGTCGGGGGCAGGGGAGGGCGGGGGACGCGCGGCTGCCTCGGCTGGGAGGCGGCGGACTCGGGGCCGACTTGGCGCACACCGCCTGAGGCCGGGCCGGCGGCGGGAAGGGTCAGAGGGGTCTCGTCCGGGGTCCGGGGGGCGGTCGCGCCGTCCGGGCGGGGACGGCCCGGGCGCTTCCCGTCTGCGTCCATGGACACCTCTCTATGACACGACGATCCGGTGATATCAGAGTCATCGTAATCGGCCGAGCCCCCTCGCGGCGACAGCTAATGACTTTACAGGGTCGAGCGACCGGGCAGAAGTCCCCTTGCGGCCGGACTGGGCCGCCGTCACGCCTCGTCATCCCGGACTCGATCCGGGCAGAAGTCCCCTTGCGGTCGGACTGGGCCGCCGTCGACGGACTGTCACTAGATGTAAGTCGACGGGCTGTCACTAGATGTAATGGGTAATGGCGACAGTCCACTAAGTGTCGGTTGGGGGTGGCACAGAGTCGCCCGACACGGCGGGCGGCGAAACTATGGTTCACGAGCGGAGGCGGTGGGATTCGAACCCACGAGAGGGTACAAGCCCTCAACCCGCTTAGCAGGCGGGCGCCATAGACCTAACTAGGCGACGCCTCCTCCGTCGGCCGGCCCAGTGTAGCCGTCCGGGGAAAGGCGATCAAAGCCCGAGGCCAGGGATACTCGCCAGGGGCGCCATGGCGGCTGACAGGGGCTGGCCCGATCTAGTAGAGTCACGACGGGACGGTTTTGCGGTGGTCGGCCTTCGGCTAGTGCCGTTCGACCACCAACCACCGTTGGTGATCACCAATGCTTTTGAGGATGCGACATGCGGAGAATCTTTGCCTCGCTGGCCGTGGCCGCGACCATTGTGGCGCTGGCCTGGGCGGCCGCGCCGGCTCAGGCCGCCAGCGTGGCCGGCCGGGGCGACATCGCCGAGGTGGCGGTCTCGCCCGACCTCAACTGCGGTCTCAGTCTGAACGGCTTCGGCCAGGCCTTCGTCAACGGCAACGGCTGTGGCACCGTCGTGGCCTCCCACGGCAATATCTCCCGGCCGTCCAGTCTCCCGGTCGGCCAGCCGCCGGCCGCCAGCTCCTCTTGGGTCGTGTCCAGCCAGGTGACGGGCGGCTCCGGCAGCCGCTCCGACCCCTTCACCATCACCACTGTGGTCCGCGCCTGGGGCCTGGTGGCCACCCAGGTCGATGTCTTCGCCGCCGACGAGTCCTACTACCAGACCACGTTGACGGTGGCCAACACGGCCCAGCAGGCCACCAACTTGGTGGTCTACCACCTGGCCAGTTGCGCCGGCCAGAGCTACGGCGAGTGGGCCTCCGGCGTGACCGTCGGCTGCCGCGCCGCCACCGGTTCGGCCTACGACTCCCGGGCCCAGGGGATCCAGTTCTCCAGCGTCAACGCCTCCGGTCTCTACGGCTCCAGCGCCGATCTGTGGAGCGCCGTCGAGGCCCGTCGGCTATTCGCCAACTCGGCCGGTTCCGGCGCCGCTGGCGACGGCGCCATCGGGCTCTCCTGGTCGACCCAGCTCGACGCCTTGGACGCCCTCGGCAACTGCCCCAGAGGTGGTCGCTGCTCCGCCAGCTTCACCATGACCACGGCCTTCCAGCGTCCGGTGGTCGAGCCCCAGCCTCAGCCCGAGGTCGTCAACCCGTCGGCCAACGTCGGACAGCCGGCCCAGGCCAACCCGGTCGCCCCGGTCAACCAAGCCCCGGTCAACCAGGTCCCGACCAACCAGAACCCGGCGGACGACGACGCGGCCGACCCCCAAGAGGCCGACCCCAGCCCAACCCCCAGCCCCAGCCCGACGCTGGCCAAGCCCGGCCCGCTGGGGGCAGCCGCCTCCTCCGCCACGCCGACCCCGGTCAGCCCCCAGGGCGAGACCGGCCAGTCGGTCGGCCAGCGCCTGCTCGACTCCCCCTGGTCCTACGCCGCTGTTGGCGTCCTCGGCCTGGGCGGATTCGCCAGCGCCTCGGTCCTACGCCGCCACGGACGGCCCGAGTGAGTCCCGTCCGCGCCCGGGTCCGGCTCAAGCGCCCGTCCGCGGAGGGATCCCTGAATGTCGCTTGAGCTGGTTCTGCTGATCGGCGCGCTGGTTCTGCTGGCCGCCGTGGTGGTGGCTAAATTGGGCGACCGCTTGGGATTGCCGGCGCTGCTGTTGTTCCTGGCCCTGGGTGTGGTGCTCCAGGTGGTGGGCGCCCGACTGGACCCGCCGTTCAACCTGACGGACGGCCAACTGGCCCACGACCTGGGCTTCGCCGCCCTCATCTTTATCCTGATCGAGGGCGGCCTGTCGACTCGCTGGGAAGACATCAAATCGGCCATCATGCCGGCCGTCTTATTGGCCTCGGGCGGCGTCCTGCTCGGCATCGTGGTCCAGGCCAGCTTCGGCCGCCTGGTCCTGGGCCTGCCCATCGCCGTGGCCGTGCTAGTGGCCGCCATCATGACTCCGACCGACTCGGCGGCCGTCTTCTCCGTCCTGCGCCACGTCCCCATCCCGGCCCGGCTGCGGTCCGTCCTGGAGGGCGAGTCCGGCCTCAACGACGCCCCCGCCGTCTTGTTGACCATCGCCGCCACCCACCTGGCCATGGGCACCGAGGAGATCGGCCTGGGTCTGTTGGTGACCGGGGCCGAGATCCTGGGCGAGCTGATCGGCGGCATCGCCTTGGGCGTGGCCTTCGGGGCCGTCGGCGTCTTCATCCTGCGCCAGGTGGCCCTGCCCTCGTCCGGGCTGTACCCGCTGGCCTCGATCGGCTGGGCCATCGTGGCCTACGGCTTGGGCTCGCTGGCCCACGTCTCCGGCTTCGCCGCCGTTTACACCTGCGCCGTCGTCCTGGGCAACGGCAAGCTGCCCCACCGCCACGCCACCCGCTCCTTCGCCGAGGGGGTCGGCTGGGTGGCCCAGATCGGCCTGTTCGTCATGTTGGGGCTGCTGTCCGACGTCACCCGGATCACCTGGCGCGACGTCGGCGTGGCCATCGCCGGCGGCCTGTTCTTGACCTTCGTCGTCCGGCCGCTGACGGTCCTGGTCTGCACGGCTGGCGTCGGACTGGGCCGACGAGAGAAACTATTCCTGTCTTGGGGCGGCCTGCGGGGGGCGGTCCCCATCATCTTGGCCACCATCCCGATGGCCATGGGCCTGTCCAACGCCAACTCGGTCTTTGACCTGACCTTCGTGGCCGTCATCGTCTTGACCATCTTGAACGGGCCGACTCTGCCCTGGGTGGCCAACAAGCTCGGCCTGATGGGCGAGCCGGACGAGCTCGACATCGAGGTGGCGCCGCTGGAGCAGATCGAGGCCGTGATGGTCCAGATCCGGGTGGCGGCCGACTCCCAGTTGCACGGCGTGGCCGTGCGCGAGCTGCGCCTGCCGACCAACACCTCGGTCAGCCTGATCATCCGGGGCGACCAGATGTTCGCCCCCCACGGCCGTGACCTGATCAAGTCCGGCGACCAAATTCTGATTGTCACTCCGTCCGCCCAGCGGGCCCAGGTCGAGCATCGCCTCAAACTGGTCGGCCGGGCCGGCCGGCTGGCCAGTTGGGCCCAGGCCGGACGCCGCTGGCTGGAGGCGGAAGAGGTCTCGTGATCGGGTCAACGTGACTCAGGTCTCGTGATCGGAGTCACGTGGGTCTCGTGATCGGGGGTCTCGTGTTGGGTCCTCGTGATTCAGACCCCGTTGGCTCAGGCCGGGGCCTCGCCCTCGGTCTGAGCCTCGCTCCCGCCCTCGGCCGAGGCCTCGTCGGCCGGCGGGCTGGGCTGAGGGGAGCCCGACGGCGGCACACAGACCTGGCCCGACGGTATGGCCCAAGAGGCGGGCCGGTCGGCCGTCAGCAGGCCCCCGGCCTCGCCCACCAAGACGTCGACCGAGTGGTCGGCGCGGCCGTCCGCCCGGACCGTGGACTTGGCGAACCAGCTCTGGACGAATAAGACCTCGGGGCTGTCTTCGGCCACGCCGACGATGACTGTGTCGTGGATCGGCTCGTCCGTGTTGGCGGTCGTGGTGACGATGAAGCCGGACTCTTTGAGATAGCTGGACACCTCCGTCGCCCGCCCCCGGATGGAGCCGCCGTTGTACACCCGGACGATGACGTTGGCCGGTTGTAGCTCGGTCAAGGCCACTGTCACACAGGGATCCGGCGGCGGCGTCCACCGCCCGGTGACGATCAGGCGGTAGCCCCCGTAGGCGCCGGCCCCGAGCAGGGCCAACAGGACGATCAGGGCGAGGGGCGTCTTGAAACTGAGTCGTCGCCGCCGTCTCTCCGCCACGGAATCCCCCTTTCGCCGCCTATTCGCCGGATGCGCCGGTCAGCCTACCAACGCCCGCCCGCCCGGCCGGTTCCGTGCGGACGTCGGCCTATCCTTGGTCTTTGTGACTGAGAACTCCCGGCCCCGGGCCGCCGCCCCGTCCCCGGCGGCCGACCCACTGGCCCCGCCCGACCTGTCGGAGCAGATGACGGTGCGCCGGGGCAAGCGCGAGCGGCTGCTGGCCGAGGGGGTGCCGCCCTACCCCGTGGCCGTGCCCCGCACTCACTCCCTGGCCCAGGTGCGCGAACAGTGGGGGGGACTGGCCGCCGGGGAGGAGACCGAGGCGGTGGTGTCGGTGGCCGGCCGGGTCGTCTTCCTGCGCAACACCGGCAAGCTGTGTTTCGCAACCCTGCAAGACGGTTTCACGGCCCGGTCGAACGGCCAGCAGCTCCAGGTGATGTTGTCCGTGGCCGAGGTCGGGCAAGACCGGCTGCGGGATTGGAAGGAGGACGTCGACCTGGGCGACTTCGTCTCCGCCACCGGCCGGGTGATCGCCTCGCGCCGGGGCGAGCTGTCCGTCCTGGCCACCTCCTGGGCCATGGCCTCCAAGGCTCTGCGCCCCCTGCCGGTGCTGTTCAAGGAGTTGTCGGAGGAGAACCGGGTGCGTCAGCGCCACATCGACCTGGTGGTCCGCCCCCAGGCGCGGCGACTGCTGCGGCTGCGCTCGGCCGTGACCAAGTCCATCCGCGACCTGCTGGACGAGGAGGGCTTCCTCGAGGTCGAGACACCGGTGCTCCAACTGGTCCACGGCGGGGCCGCCGCCCGGCCCTTCCAGACCCGGCTCAACGCCTTCGACCAGGACATGACCTTGCGCATCGCCTTGGAGTTGCACCTCAAACGGGTGATGGTGGGCGGGGCCGACCGGGTGTACGAGATCGGCCGCATCTTCCGCAACGAGGGCATCGACTCCAGCCACTCGGCCGAGTTCTCGATGCTCGAGTTCTACGCCGCCTGGCAGGACATGACCAGCGTGGCCGACCTCACCCGGCGGCTGGTGCAGCGGGCGGCCGATGTCGCCTTGGGTCACAGCCAGCTGGTGGTCGACGGCCAGCCGGTCGACCTCGACGGACCCTGGCGCTGGGCCCCGTTCTACGACCTGGTGTCGCAGGCCGTGGGGGATGAGATCACACCGGAGACGCCGGCGGCCGCCCTCAGGGCCCACTGCCAGGCCCGGCAGATCGACCACGATCCCGGGTGGTCGGCCGGCAAACTGGCCCTCAAGCTGTACTCCGAGCTGGTCGAGAAGGACCTGATCCAGCCCACCTTCGTCCACCACTACCCGGCCGTGGCCCAGCCCCTGGCCCGCCTGGACCAGTCGGGGCGACTGGTCCAGGCCTGGGACCTGATCATCGCCGGGACGGAGCGCGGCACCGGCTTCTCCGAGCTGATCGACCCGGTGGTCCAACGCCAGGTGCTGACGGAACAGTCGCTCCAGGCGGCGGCCGGCGACCCGGAGGCGATGCGGCTGGACGAGGACTTCCTGGCCGCCCTGGAGGTCGGGGCGCCGCCGATGGGCGGGGTCGGCCTGGGAATCGACCGGCTGCTGATGCTGCTGGGTGACGTCGGCATCCGGGAGACCATCCTGTTCCCGCTGCTGCGCCCGGCCGGCTGAGCCCAGATCTACCGGCGGTCGGCCCCGCTCGTGGTCAAGAACCGGTGGATCTGGGCTGAGGCCTGCGGCCGTCCGGCGGTGCCGGACCGTCGATGATCGGCGGGTCGGGGCCGAGGCCGCTCCGGGATGGGCTCTCGCCGTCGCCCGGCCGGCCCCGGTCCGAGCGGTCGGGGCGGCGGTTACGGCCCCACGGCGGCGGGGGCGGCCTCTCTCACCGGACAGGGGTGCCGAGTTGCATGAGTGATGACTCACTCACTATGATTCCGGTCCATGACCAGGGCTAGCGCCAAGGCGCCCGCGGACCGCCGCCGCTCCATCATCGAGGCGACCATACCGCTGGTCTTGGAGCATGGCTTCGGCGTCACCACCAAGCAGATCGCCGACGCCGCCGGCGTGGCCGAGGGCACCATCTTCCGCTATTTCGAGACCAAGCGGAGCCTATTGCACGATGTCTTGCTCGAGGTGACCGACCCCCGGGGGCTATTCGAGCGCTTCGCCCAGATCGACTTGGCCCGGCCGCTGGACGAGCGGCTGGCCCTGGTGGTCGACATCCTGCTCGACGCCGGCCAGCGGGTCCAATTCACCATGGCCATGTTGGCCGCCCGCGAGGCCCGCCGGCCCGGTTTCGCCCGGACCCGCTTCGGCCCCGGGGACGAGGGCCGGGGCCGCTCCCGCTTCGACCCCGAGGCCGAGGGTTGTCCGGGACAGCCCGGCCTCGACTCCGGGGACCAGGACCACTACGACCGCTCCCACCTGCTCCCGGGGGCCGACGACCGCCGCGGCCAGGCCCGGGTGGCCGTCGAGGCCAACGCCCAGGCGCTGCTGGAGGCCATCGCCGAGGTCCTGCGGCCCGACCTCGGCCCCAGGGCCGAGACCGCCGCCGTGGTCGCCCGGGCGCTGGTCTTCGCCGGCCTGGCGCCGACCACGGCCCATCCCCTGCTGCGCCAGCCGGACCAACTGGTGGCCCTGATCAAAGGCGCCCTGGGCCTCGACCGGCCGGTCGCGCCGGTTTGACAAAGCGCCGGGACACCTAGGTGTGCAAGACTTCCGTACCAAGATTCCACGAAAGATTCCCTATGAAAAGCCCTTTAGGCCGACTCGTCTGGCGTTTCGGCAAACCTTATGGCGGCCAATTCTTGTTGGTCGTGCTCTCCCAGTTCGCCTCCACCTTGGCCAATCTTTACCTGCCCAGGATGAACGCCGACATCATCGACTCCGGCCTGTCCCAGGGTGACACCCATTACATCTGGGTCCACGGCGGTTTCATGCTGGCGGTGTCGGCCGGCCAGATCGTCTGCCAGATCTGCGCCGTCTATTTCGGGGCCAAGCTGGCGATGCGGCTGGGGCGCGACGTCCGGGGGGCGCTGTTCGAGCGCGCCCTGGAGTTCTCGGCCCGTGAGATCGGCCACTTCGGCGCCCCCAGCCTGATCACCCGCAACACCAACGACGTCCAGCAAGTCCAGATGGTCGTGATGATGATCTGCACCATGATTCTGAGCGCCCCCATCACCATGATCGGCGGCGTCGTCATGGCCCTGCGCACCAATGTGGCGATGTCGTGGATCATCGCCGCCGCCGTCGGCCTGCTGGCCATCGTGGCCGGCATCGCCCTGCGCCTTATGAGCCCCCTGTTCGCGGCCATGCAGAAACGCCTCGACCGGCTCAACCAGGTCTTGCGCGAGCATATCTCCGGCATCCGGGTGGTCCGGGCCTTCGTGCGCGAGCCGCACGAGGCCGCCCGCTTCGCCCGGGCCAACGCCGATGTCATGGAGATGGGGCTCAAAGCCGGCCGGATCATGATGACGCTGTTCCCCCTGGTGATGATGATCCTCAACCTGTCCACCGTCGGCGTCATGTTCTACGGCGCCGGCCAAATCGACTCCGGCCATCTCCAGATCGGCCAGTTGACCGCTTTCCTGTCCTATCTCATGCAAATCCTGATGTCGGTCATGATGGCCGTCATGATGCTGGTGCTGCTGCCGCGGGCGGCGGTCTGCGCCCAGCGCATCATGGAGGTCTTGGACACCGCCTTGAGCATCCGCCCGCCGGCCAGCCCGATGATCCCGGCGACGGACACGACCGCCTCGGAGGCCAGTTTCAAGGCCGTCGACTTCCGCTACCCCGGAGCCGAGTCGGCCCTGCTGCACGACATCGACTTCGACCTGCTGGAGGGACAGACCACGGCCGTCATCGGCGCCACTGGCTCGGGCAAGACCACGCTGGTGAACCTGATCCCGCGACTATTCGACGTCAGCGCGGGCCAGGTCGAGGTCGGCGGAGTCGACGTGCGTCAGTTCGACCCCGAGGAGTTGTGGCGGCGCATCGGGCTGGTGCCGCAGAAGACCTACCTCTTCTCCGGCACGGTGGCCAGCAATCTCCGCTTCGGGCGACCCGAGGCCGACGATGACGAGTTGTGGCGGGCGCTGGCCGTGGCCCAGGCCGACGACTTCGTGCGCCAGATGGACGGCCAACTGGAGGCCGCCATCGCCCAGGGCGGGACCAACCTGTCCGGCGGCCAGCGGCAACGCCTGTCGATCGCCCGGGCCATCGTCAAGCGGCCCCAGCTATACGTCTTCGACGACTCCTTCTCGGCCCTCGACGTGGCCACCGACGCCCGCCTGCGCGAGGCCCTGGCGGCCGAGACCGAGCGGGCGGCGGTGCTGATCGTGGCCCAACGGGTCTCCACCATCCGCCAGGCCGACCAGATCATCGTGCTGGACGACGGCACCATCGTGGGCCGGGGCGGCCACGACGAACTCTTGCGAACCTGTCCGACCTACGCCGAGATCGTGGAATCCCAACTCTCGGCCGAGGAGGTGGCGGCATGAGCCAACCGACCGGTCCCGAGACCACACCCGCCGACGGCTCCCAGGCCGCTGGGGCCTCGCCCGCCTCCCCGGCGGCGCCCGCCAAGGCCAACCAGCGGCCCAGCTTCGGCCCCCAGCGCGGCCCCGGCAGTCATGGCCCCGGCGGCCACGCGGCGGTGACGGAGAAGGCCCTCAACTTCGGCCCCTCGCTCAAGCGCCTGCTGGGCTACCTCCGTCCGGAGGCGGCCAAGGTGGTGCTGGCCCTGATCTGCGCCGCCGTCTCGGTGGCCGTCAGCACCTACATCCCCAAGCTCTTGGGCAAGGTGACCGACCAAATCTTCTCCGGCGTCATCGGCCGGATGGTGGGCGAGCAGTTGAGCCGTCTCGGCCTCGACCCCGCCAGCGTCTCCAAGGAGCAGGTCCTGGCCCTGGTGGCGCAAGGCGACTCCGGCGTGCCCGCCTCCCTGGTCGACATGCTGACCAAGATGGATTTCACGCCGGGGGTCGGCATCGACTTCCACCGTCTGGGACTGATCGTCTTGGTGGCGGTCGGCCTGTCGCTGGTCTCCGCCCTGGGCATGGGCCTGACCGGCTGGACTATCAACGGCATCGTCCAGCGCACCGTCTACCGCATGCGCCAACAGGTGGCCGGCAAGCTCGACCGCCTGCCCCTGCGCTACTTCGACCGCCTGCCGAGGGGCGAGCTGTTGTCCCGGGTGACCAACGACATCGACAACATCTCCCAGTCGCTCCAACAGACCCTCTCCCAGATGGTCCAGGCCCTCTTCACGGTGGTCGGCATCTTGATCATGATGTTGACCATCTCGCCCCTGCTGACCCTGGTGGCGCTGGCCTCGATACCGGTGATGGTGGTGGTGGCGGCCCTGGTCATGAAACGCTCCCAGAAACGCTTCATGGCCACCTGGAAGTCCACCGGCGAGCTCAACGGCCAGATCGAGGAGGCCTTCACCGGCCACACCGTGGTGACCGTTTTCGGCCGCCGCCGTGAGATCGAGGAGCTCTTCTCGGCCAAGAACCAGGAGCTCTACGAGGCCGCCTTCTCGGCCCAGTTCGTCTCCGGCCTGATCATGCCCATCGCCGGCTTCATCGGCAACCTGTCCTATGTCGTGGTGGCCGTCGTCGGCTGCCTGCGGGTGGCCTCGGGGCATATCTCCCTGGGCGACGTCCAGGCATTCATCCAGTACTCCCGCCAGTTCACCCAGCCGGTCAACCAACTGGCCTCGATGACCAACCTGCTGCAGTCCGGCGTGGCCTCGGCCGAGCGCGTCTTCGAGGTCTTGGACGAGCCCGAGGAGACGCCCGAGGCCGCCGACCACCTGCCCCGGCCGGTCCGGGGCCGGGTGGCCTTCGAGCACGTCGAGTTCGCCTACACGCCGGACCAGCCCCTGATCAAGGACCTGTCGCTGGTGGCCGAGCCGGGCCAGACCATCGCCATCGTCGGCCCCACCGGGGCCGGTAAGACCACCCTGGTCAACCTGCTGATGCGCTTCTACGACGTCCAATCCGGCCGCATCACCTTGGACGGGGTCGACATCACCACCTTGCCCCGGGCCGAGCTGCGCGACCAGTTGGGCATGGTGCTGCAGGACACCTGGCTGTTCCAGGGCACCATCGCCGAGAACATCGCCTACGGCGACCCCGAGGCCACCCAGGAGCGGATCAAGGCCGCCGCCAAGGCGACCTACGTCGACCGTTTCGTCCGCTCCCTGCCCCAGGGCTACGACACTGTTGTCGACGACGACGGAACCAGTGTGTCGGTGGGTGAGAAACAGTTGCTGACAATCGCCCGGGCCTTCGTCTCCGACCCCAGCCTGCTGATCCTGGACGAGGCCACCAGCTCGGTCGACACCCGCACCGAGGTCTTGATCCAGAAGGCCATGGCGGCCCTGCGCCAAGGCCGCACCAGCTTCGTCATCGCCCACCGCCTGTCCACCATCCGGGAGGCCGACCTGATCCTGGTGATGGAGCACGGCGACATCGTCGAGCAGGGCAGCCACGCCCAACTGTTGGCCAGCAAGGGCCATTACTGGGATCTGTACCAAGCCCAGTTCGCGGCCGGGCGGGAGGACGAGCCGGCGGCGCCGGTGACGGCGGCCCGACCCGGGCCCGGGGGCCGGGGCGGTCCGGGCGGTCGGCGGGGCTGACGGCCCAAACCCGTCGGCGCTTCCCGCCGGGCGCGTTCTGCCGGGTGTGTCCCGGGGCGCCGGCGGCCGGTCCCCGTGCTCCGGGGCGCCGCCGGCCGGTCTCCGTCTGGGGTTCGCTCCCGGGTCCGGCCGCCGTTCCAGCCCGGGACTCCTGCCGGGGCCTGTCGGCGGTCGCCCCCGGGGCCTTGCGAGCTTGCTCTCGGGCCCAGGCCGTCCCGAGGGGTGGCCGGCGCCGGTCCGACAGGCGGCGCCCGGCCCGGCGGTGTTGCGTAATTCGCCTCGAAGGAGGTAGTTTCGCGGCATGAGCCCGGAAACCGTAGCCCGGTGGCAGTTCGGCGTCACAACCGTCTACCACTATTTGTTCATTCCACTGACGATAGCGCTCAGCTTGCTGACCGCTGTCCTCCAAACCATTTGGACCAAGACAGGCAACGCCGCCTACCTTCGGTTGACCAAATTCTTTGGCAAACTTTTCTTGATCAATTTCGCAATGGGCGTTGTCACTGGCATCGTCCAAGAGTTCCAGTTCGGCATGAACTGGTCCGAGTACAGCCGCTTCGTGGGCGACATCTTCGGCGCCCCGCTGGCGCTGGAGGCGCTGATCGCCTTCTTCCTCGAGTCCACCTTCCTGGGCGTCTGGATCTTCGGCTGGGGCCGCCTGTCCAAGGGCAAGCACCTGCTGGCGATCTGGCTGGGGTCGGTCGGCACCCTCATCTCATCCATCTTCATCATCGCCGCCAACTCTTGGATGCAGAACCCGGTGGGCGGCAAGATCGTCGGTGGCCACGCCGAGTTGGACGGCTTCAAAGGCTTCCTCGAAGTCCTGACCAACCCGGTCTTCTTGACCCAGTGGCCCCACACCATCGCCACCAGCTTCGTCACGGCGGGGGCCTTCATGGCCGCCATCGCGCTGCACAAGCTGATCCAATCCAACAAGGCCAAGGCCCCGGCGGCTGATCTCAAGGCCTACCGCATCGGCGTCAAGCTTGGCGCCTGGGTGCTGATCGTGGCCGGCCTGCTGACCGTCGTGACGGGCGATCTGCTGGGCAAGCAAATGGTTCAGACTCAGCCCTCCAAGATGGCCGCCGCCGAGGGCCTGACCGAGACTCCGCCCGAGGGTCAGGCCGGGTTCCAGATCCTGCCCGGGGTGGAACTGTTCCCCGGCTTCCTCAACTGGCTCTACGGCACGGACCAGATCCAGGGCACGGAGGCTATCCAGGAGTCGTTCTCCCAAGACGGCTACCAGCAGCAGGGCTTCTATGAGAACGGCCAGGCCACCCAGCTCAAGCTGCAAGAAGAGTTCGCCGCCGGACTGGCCCAGATGACCGAGACCTACAAGAATGACGCGGCGGTCAACCCGGACGGGGAGGACTTCAACGCCATCCCGCCGGTGGCGGTGTCGTTCTGGAGCTTCCGGCTGATGATCGGGATCGGCTGCCTGGCCATGTTGGCCGGGCTGGTGTCCTTGATCGTCATCCGTAAGGGCAAGATCCCCAACGCCGGGCCGTTGTGGACGGCGGTGGCGGTGGTGACGCCGCTGCTGCCGCTGCTGGCCAACTCCTTCGGCTGGATCTTCACCGAGATCGGCCGCCAGCCCTGGATCGTCAACGGCGTCCTGCCGACGGTCTACGCCGTCTCGCCCGACGGCACGCTGGCCCACTCGACCCCGATCCTGTTGCTGACACTGGTGCTCTACACCGTCATCTACGCCGCTCTGGCCGTGGTCGAGGTCAAGTTGCTGCTGAAGTACATCAAGATCGGCCTGCCGGCCGAGGAGGATGTCCCGACCGTCGATTTGGACGCCGACGCCGACGCGCCGTTGTCCTTCGCCTACTGAGACAGGTGGAACGGAAATGAATGCTCTGACACTCATCGCCCTCGAGGGAACCGCCTGGGGCGACAACAAACTGGCCGTGCTGTGGTTCGTCTTGATCGGCGTCCTGTGGATCGGCTTCTTCTTCCTGGAGGGCTTCGACTATGGCGTGGCCATGTTGTTGCCCTTCCTGGGACGCGACGACAAAGAGAAGCGGGTCATGGTCAACACCATCGGCCCCCACTGGGACGGCAACGAAGTCTGGTTGCTGACGGCCGGCGGCGCCACTTTCGCCGCCTTCGCCGGCTGGTACGCTTCCTTGTTCTCCAGCCTCTACCTGCCCTTGTTCTTGGTCCTGGTCGGCCTCATCCTGCGTGGCGTGGCCTTCGAGTACCGGGGCAAGCAAGACTCGCCCACCTGGCGCAAGACCTGGGACTGGCTGGCCGCCATCGGCTCCTTCCTGCCCAGCCTGGTGCTGGGGGTCGGCTTCGCCAACTTCCTCAAGGGCGTCGTCATCACGGCGGCCACAGTGCCCGAGCCGATCGGCATGTTCCAGGCCGGCGGCGTCGGCCTAGTGCCGATCTACGACGGCTTCTGGGGCCTGTTCCATCCCTTCTGCCTAGTCGGCGGGCTGCTCTTCGTGGTCCTCTTCGCCACCCACGGCGCCCTCTTCCTGTCGCTCAAGACGACCGGATCGGTCAAGCAGCAGGCCCAGGCCACCGTCTCCAAGCTGGGCCTGGTGGCCCTGGCGCTGCTGGCCGTCTTCGTGGTCTGGGGCAACCTGGTCTACGGCGCCGGCCGGGGCACCAACCTGGGTTCGCTGTCGATGATCCTGGCCTGGGTGACGGGCCTGCTGGCCATCGTCACGCTGGCCGGCGCCTGGTACTTCAACCGGGCCGGCCGCGACGGCCTGGCCTTCCTCTGTGGCGGCCTGGCGGTGGTGACGATGATCGTCACCGTCTTGATCCACATGTTCCCCAACCTGGGCTTCGACTCCACCGTCATCGGCCAGGCTCTGGGACTGGAGGCCTCGCCCGATCTGCTGCCGCTGCTGCAGAACTCTGAGACGACCCTCACCCTGATGACCTGGGTGGCGGCCATCATGGTCCCGGTGGTGCTGCTGTACCAGATCTGGACCTGGTTCGTCTTCAAGCGCCGCATCAGCACGGCCAACATCGTCGACGACACCAGGCACGCCGCCCGCGCCGCCTGATCTTCTCGGCCTAAGCCGAAAGGGGCCGCCCTCCCGTGGGGGGCGGCCCCTTTCGTCGGTCAGGGCTCAGGCGTCGGTCAGGCTCAGGCGTCGGTCAGGCTCAGGCCAGGGGCAGTTTGGCCGCGTGGTCGGGCACGTACTGGTTCTCCTCCCGGGGCGGGCGGATGTAGCCCCGGCGCTTGGGCCGAGGCGGAATGACCACATCGGGCGGCGGCTGGCGGACATAGGGCACGGATTCGAGCAGGTGGTCCATGACGTTGAGGCGGGCCCGCTTCTTGTCCTCGGACTCGACCGTGAACCAGGGCGCCTCGGGGATGTCGGTGTGGACGAACATCTCGTCCTTGGCCCGGGAGTAGTCCTCCCAGCGGGTGATCGACTCCAGGTCCATGGGCGACAGCTTCCAGCGCCGCATCGGGTCGTTCAGCCGGGAGCGGAAGCGTTTCTCCTGCTCGACGTCGGAGACCGAGAACCAGTATTTGCGCAGCATGATGCCGTCCTCGACCAGCAGGCGCTCGAAGATCGGGGCCTGGTGCAGGAAGCGGCGGTACTCCTCGCGCGAGCAGAAGCCCATGACCTTCTCCACCCCGGCCCGGTTGTACCAGGAGCGGTCGAAGACCACGATCTCGCCGGCCGTCGGCAGGTGGGTGATGTAGCGCTGGAAATACCACTGCCCTTGTTCCCTGGGCGAGGGCGCGGGCAGGGCGACGACGCGGCAATAACGCGGGTTGAGGTATTCGGTCAGCCGCTTGATGGCCCCGCCTTTGCCGGCCGCGTCCCGGCCCTCGAAGATCACCACCAGGCGTTGCCCGGACTCCTTGATCCACTGCTGCATGTCGACCAGACTGGCTTGCAGCCGGGCCAGTTCGGCCTCATAGACCGCCAGCGGCAACTTGGCCTTCCCGCCGTTCGCCGCCTTGGCCGGTTGGGAACTCTTCTTCTCCTTGGGCATGGGCACTCCTGTGTGCGTCGAGGCCCCGAGGGCCGCTTCCAGGCTGGACAATACCGCTCCGGGGGTTGGTTTCACACCCCCGGTCGGCGCCTCTATCGGAGCCTTCACGACCGGTCCTCCGCCCACCCGTTCGGCCGCCGCCCGGCGACCGCCCAGGAGCGACCTGGCCGGACCCCGCCCACGCCCCTCGGGCGGTGGCGGTGGCGGTGTCGGTGGCACCAGGCCAGAGCCCGCCCGGCCCGGCCCACCACCAACTGGGCGCGACCCTCGGACGAGGGCCGCCCGGCCACCGCTTGGAGGCTGCGAAGCAACGGAGTGGGGCTTGCGAATCAACCAGATAAGGTTTGCGTATCAACGAGGTATGGCTTGCGAATCAACGAGGTTAAGATTGCGCATCAACGAGATAAGGCTTGCGAATCAGCGACTTGAGGCTATGATGGCGGTGTGGAAGACGGTCTGGCCAGGCACTCCGAGGCAGAGGCGCGAGAGATCCTGGACTTCATGCCCGGTCTGGTCATCGAGGGCGCCCGCCAAGTGGGGAAGAGCACGCTGGCCCGCCGCTTGGCGGCGACCGGCGAGGCCGTGATCGTCAACCTGGACGAGCCCCAGACCCGGGCGGCGGCGGCCGAGGATCTAGTCGGCTTCGTGGCCCAGGCCGGTCCTCGGCTGATGGTCATCGACGAGGCCCAACAGCTGCCCGAGATCACCGTGGCGGTCAAAACAGCCATCGACCGGGACCGCCGGCCGGGCCGCTTCGTCTTGACCGGCTCGTCCTCGCTGCTGCGGGTGCGCGGACTGGCCGACAGCCTGGCCGGGAGGGTCGGGCGGCTGCAGCTGTACGGCTTCAGCCAGGGCGAGCTGGCCGGCTCCCGGGACGATTTCGCGACCGCCGTGACGGCCGCCCCAAGCGACCGGTTGATCGCCCAGACCAGTGACCTCGACCGTCGCGATTACGCCCGGCTGGTGGCCCAGGGGGCCTATCCGCCCGTGCGGGAGGTCTCGGAGCGGCGTCGCCAGCGCTGGTTGGACGACTACCTCCAAGGGCTGCTGCGGCGCGACCTGCCCGAGCTGCGTCGTTTCTTCAGCTCGGACCGGGCCGGGTCGCTGCTACGCCTATTGGCCGCCAACCAGGCCGGGGAGGTGGTCAAAGCCCGACTGGCGCAGGAGTCGGAGGTCCCGGCCGCCACCATCTCGGCCTATCTCGACCTGCTGGCCGACGTCTGGCTCTTCGCCGCCGTCCCCACCTGGACGCCCAACCTGTCCCAGCGGGAGGTGGCCCGCCCCAAGGGCCTCATCTTGGACTCGGGGCTGGCCACCCGCTTGTGCCGGCTGACGGCCTCCCACCTGGCCAGCCTGGATCACGGCGCGGCCTTCGGCGCCCTGCTAGAGGGCTTCGTGGCCGCCGAACTCCTGCGCCAGCGCACCTGGTCCGCGACCAGTTTCGACCTCTTCCACTACCGGGACCGGGCCGGGGCGGAGGTCGACTTGATCCTGGAGCTGGATGGCGGACAGGTCATCGCCGTGGAAGTCAAGGCCGCCACTTCTTTCCAAGCGGCCCACTTTAAGTCGCTCAAGGTCTTGCGCGACAAGCTGGGCCGCCGCCTGACGGCCGGCATCGTCTTGAACACCGGCGCGGCCGGCTACCGCTTCTCAGACCGCCTCTACGGGCTTCCCATCAGTGCCCTGTGGCGACTGGGCGCCGACCCGACGGGGCGCGATCCGGCCGCCGATTGAGCCGGCCCGGCCCGATCCCGCCGTCGGACGGCCGCTTACCCCCGCCCGGCGGATCAACCAGCTAGGCGCTGCGCATCAACCAGCTAGGCGCTGCGCGTCAACCAGATGGAGGTTGCGAATCAACCAGATGGCGTCGGCGGCGCCAGTCGGACGACCGCTTCTAAGAGGCGGCTGAATCGGCCTGGACTCGGATGGTGGTCCGAACTGGTTGAATGAGCCGGTGGGCGAAGGAGGGTGGATGCGCGGAGGTGGAGCCTCTCGGACACGGCCGGGACGTGCGGCGCGGACGGCGCGGCCGGGGCGAGGGCGGGGTAGCGGGGCGATGCGGGCGCCGATCGATCCCCGGCTGGTGCGGCGGGCCGACGCCACCAAGGTCTATCTGCTGACCGGGGTGGCCGCCGGCACGGCCACGGCCGTCTTGGTGCTGCTCCAGGCCCAACTGCTGTCCCGCTCCATCGCCACCGTCTTCTCGCGCCACAGCCTGGACGGGCTGACCGCCCCCCTGATCGGACTGGCGGCCGTCCTGGCGGGCCGGGGGCTGCTCAGCTGGCTCAACGCCTGGTCGGCCCAGCGCACCGCCGCCGCTGTCAAATCCCAGTTGCGCCAAGACATCATGGCCTCCCGGCTGAACCGGCCGATCCGCTCGACCACCACCTCTTCGACCCTGGTGACTCTGGTGACCCAGGGGTTGGACGCCTTGGACGGCTACTTCTCGAAGTATCTGCCCCAACTGTTGCTGGCCGTGACCGTGCCCTTGATCCTGGGGGTGGCCATCTTGGCGCGGGATCTCGGCTCGGCGGTGATCATCGCCGCCACCATCCCCTTCATCCCCCTGCTGATGGCGCTGGTCGGGATCAAGACCCAGGAGTCGGTCGAGAAGCGGTGGCGCTTCCAAACCCGGCTGGCCAACCACTTCGCCGACCTGGTGGCCGGGCTGCCCACCCTCCAGGTGTTCTCCCGCGCCCGCGCCCAGGCCGCTGGGCTGCGCCGGACGGAGGCCGCCAACCGCCGGGCCACCATGGGCATTCTGAGAATATCTTTCCTGTCGGCCCTGGTGCTGGAGTTGTTCTCCACCTTGGCCGTGGCGGTGGTGGCGGTCACCATCGGCACCCGGCTGTGCACCGGGGGGATGGACTTCCAGACCGCCCTGTTCGTCCTCATCCTGGCCCCCGAGGTCTACCTGCCGATCCGCCAGGTGGGGGTCCATTACCACGACTCGGCCGACGGCCTGGCCGCCGCCGAGGCCGCTTTCGCCGAGATCGACGGTCTGGCTGAGGCGGTGCCGGGCCAGCCGTCCTCCGGTCAGTCGGCTTCTGGTCGGCCGGCCCCTGACCGGTCATCCTCTGTCCAGCCGGCCGGGGCCGGCACGCCGCCGACCGGGTCTGGCGCCGGGTCTGATGGGGCGGGCACGCCGCCTGCTGGAGTTGACGCCCAAGCGGCCGGGGCCGATGCGTCAGCGGTCGGTGTTGGCGCGTCGCCGCCGACGGCCGACGCCCGGACGGGTGAAACCGGCCCGCGCCCAGTCAGGACTGACACGTCGCCGGCCGAGTCCGGCGGCCGGCCGGCCGAGCCTGGGGCCGTACCCGCCCGGCCGACCGGGGGTGACGCCCTGGCGCCGCCCCGCTGTGACACCATCCGCGCCCGCGGCCTGGGCTACAGCTATCCCGGCGCCGCCGGCCCGGCCCTGGCCCCGGTCGACCTGGACCTCGGGCCGGGCCAGGTGGTGGCCCTGGCCGGGCGTAGCGGCGGCGGCAAGACCACGCTGCTCAACCTGGTCCTGGGCTTCCTGGCGCCCACGGTCGGCGACCTCGACCTGGGCGGCGTGGCGGCCTCCCGGGTCGATCTGGCGGCCTGGCGGCGGCGCTTGGCCTATGTCCCCCAGACGCCGGGGCTGGTGGAGGGCAGCATCGCCGACAATGTCCGCTTCGGCTTGGCCGAGGCCGCGCCGGCCCAGATCCGAGCCGCCCTGGAGCGGGCCGGGGCCGCCCGGCTGGACCCGGAGCGGCTGATCGGCGACGACGGCCAGGGGCTGTCGGCGGGCGAGCGCCGCCGGGTCGGCCTGGCCCGGGCGCTGTTGCGGATCGAGGCCGGCGACGCTCGGGTGCTGCTGCTGGACGAGCCCACGGCCGGCCTGGACGCCGACGCCGAGGCCTGGGTCTTGTCCAGCTTGCGCGCCTCGGGCGCCGCCGCCCTGGTGGTGTCGCACCGCCCGGCGGTCTTGGCCGCCGCCGACCGGGTGGTCCAGATCGACCCTCCGCCGCCCACCTCAACGGCCGGCACCGCCGTCGAGGCCGACCCCGGGGCGGCCGTCTCGGGGCGCCTCCTTGCCGACTCGGCCGCCGCTGAAAACACCGCGCCACCCGCCGTCTCGGGTCGCGCCGTCGAGGTCTCGTCGCCCGCCGTCGAGGTCTCGCCGTCCGCCGCTCCGGGCACCCCCGGCCCGGGCCGGGCCGCCGCCGACTTGGCCCCGCCGCCGGCCGTCTCTGGAAGCGCTCCGGGTCGTGCCGCCGACTCGGCCTCGTCGCCCGCCCCTCGCCCCCAAGGCTTCTTCATCGACTTCGCCAACCCCCTGGCCCAACCCAAACAGGACTTGTTAGACCAGCCGGAGGACGAGGCCGAGGCCATCCTGTCCCGGGGGCGGTCGCCCCTGTGGCGGCTGGTCCGATCCCTGCTGCGGGCTGTGCCCCGGGGCCGCTCCCGGCTGCTGGCGGCCGTCCTGCTGGCCTTCGTCGCCGCCGGGTCGTCGGTCGCCCTGATGGGTATCTCGGCCTGGCTGATCTCGCGCGCCGCCGAACGGCCCGACTTCTTACAGTTGACCGTGGCGGCGGCCGGGGTGCGGGCCTGCGCCATCGCCCGGGCCGTCGGTCGCTACGTCGAACGCCTGGTGGGCCACGACCTGGCCCTGCGGCTGCAATCGGCCCTGCGTCTGCGGACCTACGCCCGATTGGCCCGCACCACCTTGCTGGGCCGCTCCCGAGGCGACCTGCTGGTCCGGGTGGTGGCCGACGTGGCCGCCATCGAGGAAGTCGTCGTCCGGGTGGTGTTGCCCTTCGCGGCCGCCGCCATGGTGGTGTTGGCGACCTGTGGTCTGATCGCCTGGTGGAGTTGGCCGGTGGCCTTGGTCTACCTGGTCAGCGCCGTTCTGGGCGGGGTGGTGGTGCCCTGGCTGACCCAGCGGGTGTCGCTGCGGGCCGACCGCCAGGCCGCCCCCCTGCGCGGCCAACTCGGCGCCATCGTCCACTCCCTCTCCCGCACCGCCCCCGACCTGGCCGCCTACGGCTTGGCCGCCCCAGCCCTGGAGCGGTTGCGCGCCACCGACGCCCGGCTGCGCGCCGTCGAGGCCAAGGCGGCTTGGGCCCAGGGCCTGGGCGCCGGCCTGCAGCAGGTGGCGGCCGGTCTGGCCGTCCTGGGGGGGCTGTGGCTGGGCAGCCAGGCCGTGGCCGGCGGCGGGCTGAGGCCGACCATGGTGGCGGTCTTCGTCCTCACCCCCCTGGCGCTGCACGAGGTCTTCGCCAACTTCGCCCAGGCCGCCCAGAGCCTGACCCGGGCCGGCGCCGCCCTCGGCCGGGTGACGGCCATCCTGGAGGCCCCGCCGGTGGGCCAGGGCGACGCGCCGCTGACCCCGCTCCAGGGCTCCCCCGGGGTCAAGCTGACGGATGTGGCCGTGGGTTGGCCGGGGAACGCCAGTGTGGTGGCCGGCGTCGAGCTGGAGTTGGGGCCGGGCCAGTCGCTGGCCGTCATCGGCCCCTCCGGCATCGGCAAGACCACTTTGGCCGCCACCATCATGGGCCTGATCCCGGCCCAGCGGGGCACGGTCGAGGTCTCCGGGCGGATCGGCTACCTGGCCCAGGACGCCCACATCTTCGCCACCACGGTGGCCGAGAACGTCCGCATCGGCGACAAGGACGCCTCCGACCAGGCCGTCCGCGCCGCCTTGGCCCGGGCCGGCCTGCCCGGCTTCGACCCCGATCGGGTGGTGGGCGAGTTCGGGGCCACCTTGTCCGGCGGCGAGGCCCGTCGGCTGGCCCTGGCCCGGTTGGACGTCGGCGTCTTCGACTGGCTGATCCTGGACGAGCCGACCGAACACCTCGACCGGGAGACGGCCGACGCCCTGATGGACGACATCTGGGCCCGCCTGGACCGCCGCCCGGTGCTGGTGGTCTCCCACGACGAGTCGCTGGCCGCCCGCTGCGACGCCGTGCTCGACCTGACCGCCCTGGCCCCGTAGCCCCACGCGGCGCTCGCCCCGACGCCTGAGGGGCGGGCGCTGGTATCCTCGAAGCCGCTTTATTCAGATTTATTCACACTGGTGCTAGGTGGTCATGGACCTGATCAAGAAACTGCTCAAAGGGCCATTCGTCTGGGTTCTGCTGGGTGTTGTCGCCCTGGCCTGGGTGGTGTCGCTGTTCGCCTCGGCCAACGGTTACACCGAGGTTTCGACCGGCGAGGCGGTGGCGTTGATCGAGGGCCAGACCAGGCTGAAGGAAGTCGTCTTGACCGACAACGATCAGACGATTGAGATCGAGACCGCCGACGGCCGCAAGGTCAAGGCCACCTGGGTGGGCGACCAGGTGGACTCCCTGGTCGAAAGACTGAACCAGCGGCTGGCGGACAAGACCGTGGACAAGTGGGACGGCGTCAACGCCACCACCGGTTTCTGGGGCTCGCTGTTGGCGACCGTCGTCCCCTTCGTCATCATCGTGGCCGTCTTCTTCTTCCTCATGAACAGCATGCAGGGCGGCGGCCGGGTGATGCAGTTCGGCCGCTCCCGGGCCAAGACCATGAACAAGGACACCCCCAAGACGACCTTCGACGATGTGGCCGGGGTGGACGAGGCCGTCGAAGAGTTGCAAGAGATCAAAGATTTCTTGGCCGAGCCGTCCAAGTTCAAGGCCTTGGGGGCCAAAATCCCCAAAGGGGTCTTGCTCTACGGCCCGCCCGGGACCGGCAAGACGCTGTTGGCCCGGGCCGTGGCCGGGGAGGCCGGGGCGCCGTTCTACTCCATCTCCGGATCCGATTTCGTGGAGATGTTCGTCGGCGTCGGCGCCTCCCGGGTGCGCGACCTGTTCGAGCAGGCCAAACAACACGCCCCGGCCATCGTCTTCATCGATGAGATCGACGCCGTCGGCCGCCACCGCGGGGCCGGCCTGGGCGGCGGCCACGACGAGCGCGAGCAGACCCTGAACCAGTTATTGGTGGAGATGGACGGCTTCGACGCCCACGGCGGCGTCATTCTGATCGCCGCCACCAACCGGCCCGACGTGCTCGACCCGGCGTTGCTGCGCCCGGGCCGCTTCGACCGCCAGATCGCCGTCGACGCCCCCGACCTGCGCGGGCGCTACCAAATTCTGGGGGTTCACGCCGCCGGCAAGCCGCTGGACGAGACGGTCGATCTGCGGGCCGTGGCCCGCCGCACGCCCGGTTTCACCGGCGCCGATCTGGCCAATGTCTTGAACGAGGCCGCTCTGCTGGCCGCCCGGCGCGACCGCTCGACCATTGACGACGACATCTTGGACGAGGCCATCGACCGGGTGATCGCCGGGCCGCAGCGTCGCACCCGGCTGATGAGTTCCCAGGAATTGCTCATCACGGCCTACCACGAGGGCGGCCACGCCCTGGTGGCCGCCGCCATGCCGGGCAACGACCCGGTGCAGAAGATCACCATCCTGCCGAGGGGCCGGGCGCTCGGCTACACCATGGTCCTGCCCGATCAGGACAAGTACTCCCAGACCCGGGGCGAATTGTTGGGCCAGCTGGCCTATATGTTGGGCGGCCGGGCGGCCGAGGAATTGATCTTCCACGACCCCACCACCGGGGCCTCCAACGACATTGAGAAGGCCACCAAGCTGAGCCGGGCGATGGTCACCCAGTTCGGCATGACCGAGGCCCTGGGGGCGGTCCATTACAGCGCCGACGACCATGAGCCCTTCGTCGGTATGAGCGTCGGCCGCTCCCAGGCCTACTCCGACCAGACCGCCTCGATCATCGACGCCGAGATCTCGGCCCTGATCAACGTCGCCCACCAGGAGGCCTTCGACTGCCTGGTGGACAATCGGCCTGTCCTCGACCAGTTGGTGCGCCAACTGCTGGAGCACGAGACCTTGGACAAGGAGCAGGTGCAAGAGATCTTCGCCGACCTGAAGCGCCGCCCGGAGCGGCCGCCCTGGACCGGCTCGCCCGACCGCCAGCCCTCGGCCATCCCGCCCGTGCCCGCCCCGGACGAGCCGGCCGGCGTCGATCTGGACGATCTGGCCAAGGTGCCGGTGCGCCGCCGCTCGGAGGCCGATCCGACGGACGGCTGGATCGACCAGACGCCGGTCGGCGACTGGGCCCCGCCGACCCGGCAGTGAGCGGGTGCCGAAGGTGAGGACGATCAAGGCCAGTCAGCTAGGCATGGGCGACTTGGGGCATGTGGTGAAATTTCAACACCTTTCCAAGCAGGTCATCACAGTGCTGTCGGCAGTCATACACGAAGACAACGGTAAAGTTTCCTTGATCACGCCTAGCGCCGGGACCTGGGTTGTGAGCTGGGACCAGCCCGTTTCCGTCGTTCCATCATCTCCATCCCATGCCGGTTGACCAGCCCCGGGCCGCCGCCGCCGTCCGCGAACTGCTCTGGGCCATCGGCGAGGACCCCGACCGCGAGGGGCTGCGGGAGACCCCGGCCCGGGTCGCCCGCGCCTACGCCGAGGCCTTCGCCGGGCTCGACCAGGACCCGGCCGACGCCCTCGGCACCCGCTTCGACATCGACCACCAGGAGCTCATCCTGGTGAAGGACATCGAGCTGTGGAGCTACTGCGAGCACCACCTCCTGCCCTTCACCGGCCTGGCCCACGTCGGCTACATCCCTGGCCAGTTGAAGCAGATCGTCGGCCTGTCCAAGCTGGCCCGCCTGGTCGACGTCTACGCCAAGCGCCCCCAGGTCCAGGAACGTCTGACCACTCAGATCGCCGACGCCCTGGTGGCCGGCCTGCGGCCGGGCGGCGTCATCGTGGTGATCGAGGCCGAACACCTCTGCATGTCGATGCGCGGCGTCCGCCGCCCCGGCGCCAAGACGGTGACCTCGGCCGTGCGCGGCCAACTGGCCCGCCCGGCCACCCGGGCCGAGGCCATGAGCTTGATCTTGGCGGGCCGCCCGTGACCGCCAACGACCGATTGGCCCGTCCGTCCGTCCGGGCCGCGGTTGCTGGAGGCTTATCCACGCGCTGGACCAGATCCCGGATCAAGTCCGGGATGACAAGGGGTGGCGTCATTGCGGGCTTGACCCGCAATCTCGTCGTGGACTCTCCTGGGTTGACCTTGGCGGGCCGGCCGTGACCGCCCGTGACCGGTTGGCCCGGCTGGACGAATGGCTGGCCCCGGGCCGGGAGACCTTGGTGATGGGCGTGGTCAACGTCACGCCGGACTCCTTCTCCGACCCGGGCCGCTGGCTCTCCCCGGCGGCGGCCGTGGCCCACAGTCTGGAGTTGGTCCGTCAGGGCGCCGCCGTCATCGATGTCGGCGGGGAGTCGACCCGCCCGGGGTCGGTCCCGGTGGCCGCCGCCGAGCAACTGGCCCGGATCATCCCGGTGATCGAGGCCTTGGCCGCCCAGGACGTGATAGTCAGCGTCGACACCATGGACGCGGCGGTGGCGGTGGCGGCGGTGGCGGCCGGGGCCGTCATCGTCAACGACGTCTCCGGCGGTCTGGCCGACCCGGGGATGCTGCCCGCCGTGGCCGGCTGCCAGGCGGCCTACATCGCCTCCCACTGGCTCGGCTGGCTCGGGCCCGACGGTTCGCCCACCCTGTACCAAGATGTGGTGGCGGAGGTCCGGCAGGCCTTGGCCGACCGGATTGAGGCCTGCCGGGCGGCCGGGGTGGCGCCCGGTCGGCTGATCCTCGACCCGGGGATCGGCTTCTCCAAGAGCGCCGCCGACAACTGGCGCCTGGTGGCCGGGGCCGCCCGCCTGCACGACCTGGGCCAGCCGGTCTTGTGGGGGGTCTCGCGCAAACGCTTCACCGGCCCGGACCAGACCGTCGCCCAGCGCGACGCCGCCGCCGTCGCCCTGAGCGTCTGGCTGGCCGGCCAGGGCGCCTGGGGCGTCCGCGTCCACCAAGTGGCCGAACACCGGACGGCCCTGGCCGTGGGCCACCAGTTGGCGACCCACGCCGCTGGCTGTCCCGATTCCCCGACCGGGCGCCCCGATTCCCCGACCGGGCGCCCCGACTCCGCGCCGACCCGAGCCATGGCTCCGGCCTCCTTTCCCAGCCCGCCCGGCGCCTCCCGGGCGGCTGCGGCGGGTGGAGCCGACGGGGCGGGCGGGGGTGACCGCCTAGATGGCGAGGCCAGGGGCGAGTGGGGCGAGGGAGCGGCCCTGTCCGGCGGCTGGCCTCAGGGGTCGGACTGCCGGATTGAGTTGCGCGGTCTCAAGGCTTGGGGGCGCCACGGTGTGCTGGCCCAAGAGAAGGTCGAGGCCCAGCCCTTCCAGGTCGATCTGACGGCCTGGCCGCCGGTCGCACCTAGGCCGGACGACCTGGCCGCCACGGTCGACTACGGCCGCTTGGCGGGTGAGGCCGTGGCCGTGGTGGAGGGGCCGTCCTGCGACTTGATCGAGACCGTGGCCGACCGCATCGCCCGCCGCAGTCTGGACCTGGGCGGGCTGGCCGACGTCGCGGTGACGGTCCACAAACCGGCCGCCCCCCTGCCCCAGGCCTTCCAAGACGTGGCCGTGACCGTGCGCCGCCGGGCCGGGGGGCGCCGCCGCCGGGCGGTCTGCAGCCTGGGCTCCAACTTGGACGACCGCCTGGGCTGGCTGCAATTCGGGCTGACCGGCCTGGCCACCACCGAGGGCCTGGAGTTGCTGGCCGTCTCCGGGGTCTACCAGAGCGCCCCGGTCGGTCTTTCGGGCCAGGACGACTATCTCAATGTCATCGCCCTGGTGGTGACCGACTGGCCGGCCGGCGCCATGTTGGAACGGGGCCTGGAGCTGGAGCGACTGGCCGGCCGCCGCCGGCCGCCCGTCTGGCCGATGCCTCCGGGGGAGTCCGACTGGCGGCCCCAGGACCATCCCGCCCGCCGCCTGGACATCGACCTGATCAGCTGGGGGCCCGTCGCTCCGGCGTCCGGCCCGGCCGCCGCCCGCGAAGTCCTGACGGAGGCGATCTGGGAGGCCCCGGCGGAGGAGCGGATCGACTCCCTGCGCCTGCGCCTGCCCCACCCCCGGGCCGCGCAGCGGGCCTTCGTGCTGCGGCCCTGGCTGGAGGTCGAGCCCCAGGCCCGGCTGGACGGCCGGCCGCTGGCCGACTGGCTGGCCCGGATCGAGGGGCAGCCGATCCACCGCCGCGACGACTTGTCACTACTGGTCCCGGAGTCCAACGCCCCCGCCTCACCCGCCCGTCGTGACGATCCCACGGCCGGCGACCGGACCCGGCTGGACTTCTCGGCCGGTGGCGGGACTCGTCTTGAGCCTTCGCCCGACGGCTGGACGGCGGGGCTCCGGCCGGGTACGGGCTGAGCCGTGCCGATCCCCAAGCTGAGCCTGATCCACTGGACCGCCCTGGTGGGCGCGGCCCTGCTCGGAGCCGCCCTGGGCGGGCTCGGCTTGGCCCTGATCGACGCCTTGGGCGGCCACCGGCCGACGCCCGGCTGGCTGGTCGTGGCCGGGCTCGGCCTGGGCGGGCTGGCCGCCGGGCTCGGCGCCTGGTTCGCCCACCAGCGCTTCCACCGACGGCGGCGTTACCCCGATCCGGCCCGGGGCCTGGCCCTGGTGGCCCTGGCTCGGGCCTGCGCCTTGGCCGGGGCGGGTCTGGCCGGCCTCTACCTGGCCCTGGCCGGGGCCGATCTGCCCCACTGGGCAGTGGAGGCCGCCCGTCAGCAGGCGGGGCGCAGTTTCGCCGTCGTCGTCGCCGCCCTCGTCCTGATGGCCGGCGGCAAGCTGTTGGAACGGGAATGCCGCATCGACCACGGCGACCGCCGGCCGTCGCCGGACGACGACTTCGAGCCCGGGAAAGAGGGCCGTCGCCGTTAAGAGTTATTTCCTAAAGTGGCGTCGGCGGAGATTTCCGAGAGACGGGGAGGATGAGACCCCCATCTGGTCGCGCCGCCGGGCGGGTGGCGTCGTCGTCGCCTCGGACCGGTCGGGAACCGCTCTAACCCGAAAGTCAAGGCGGCCGGAGGCTGCCCGTCGGACTTTCCCCGGGCGGCGGCCGGGAACCGGGCTGAGGCTAACACGACACCGCGACAAGACGGCGTGTCGGCGTGTCGGCGTGTTATGTCAAAGGTGTTTTGACTTCGAGCCCGGGAGGCGTAGTATCTTCCTAAACGAGCCGACCTCGCTCCTGGAAGGTTAGCCGTGACCAATGAAAGGTTTGACTGTGGCCAAGCGCACTGAAGTCGTGTTGATCGATGATATTGACGGCTCCCTGGCGGAGAGCAGCATCGAGTTCTCCCTGGAGGGGGTTACCTACGGGATCGATTTGTCGGCCCAGAACGCTGCCGAGTTGCGCGGCGATTTCGCCAAGTGGATCGAGAAGTCGCGCCGAGTCAGCGGCCGCCGCCGGGCCGCCCGTCGGGCCAGCGCCGGAAACTCCGACATCGCCGCCATCCGGGCCTGGGCCCAAGACAACGGCTACGAGGTCTCGGCCCGGGGCCGTATCTCGGCCAAGGTCCGCGAGGCTTACCTGGCCGCCAACTAGCGGTCGCTTCCCGCGAGACGACGCCGACCAGGGACGGCGGCCGGGCCCAGCCCGGCCGTGTCCCCTGGCCGGCGTCCGGCCGTTCCCGCCCCCCGGCGGGCGGTGAGCGGGAAGAAAACCCGTCTCGACGTGGTTTGAGTACACTGGGGCGCGTGCGTGGAGGCACTGTTGAGGGCCCCATGCGATCAGAGGAGAGATGATGTTCGAACGTTTCACCGACCGTGCCCGCCGGGTGGTCATTTTGGCCCAGGACGAGGCCCGGATGCTCAACCACAACTACATCGGCACCGAGCATGTCCTCCTCGGACTGATCCACGAGGGCGAGGGCATCGCGGCCAAAGCCTTGGAACAATTAGGCCTGACTCTGGAGCGGGCGCGCGAGCAGATCGATGAGATCATAGGCCACGGCGAGCAATCACCGGCCGGGCACATCCCCTTCACCCCCCGGGCCAAGCGGGTGCTGGAGTTGTCGTTGCGCGAGGCGCTGCAGTTGAACCATTCCTACATCGGCACCGAACACATCCTGCTGGGCCTGATTCGTGAAGGCGAGGGCGTGGCCTGCCAGGTGCTGATCAAGATGGGCGCCGACTTGAGCCAAGTGCGCGACACTGTTCTGCAATTGTTGTCTGGTTTTCAGATGAAGCAGGCCGCCACCGCCGGCGCCCCGGAGAAGGGCGCCAGCGCCTCCGGCTCGAAGATCTTGGACCAATTCGGCCGTAACCTGACCCAGGCCGCCCGCGACGGCAAGCTCGACCCCGTGATCGGGCGGCACAAAGAGATCGAACGGGTCATGACCGTGCTATCGCGGCGGACCAAGAACAATCCGGTGCTGATCGGCGAGCCCGGCGTGGGCAAGACCGCCGTGGTCGAGGGGCTGTCCCAACAGATCGTCAAGGGCGAGGTCCCCGAGACCCTGCGCGACAAACAGATCTACTCCCTCGACATGGGCTCGCTGGTGGCCGGCTCGCGCTACCGGGGCGACTTCGAGGAGCGCCTGAAGAAGGTCCTGGGCGAGATCAAGAACCGCGGCGACGTCATGCTGTTCATCGACGAGATCCACACCCTGGTGGGGGCCGGGGCGGCCGAGGGGGCCATCGACGCGGCCTCCATCCTGAAGCCGATGCTGGCCCGGGGCGAGTTGCAGACCATCGGCGCCACCACCTTGGACGAGTACCGCAAACACATCGAGAAGGACGCCGCCCTGGAGCGCCGGCTGCAGCCCATCCAGGTGGCCGAGCCCTCGATCAGCCTGACCATCGAGATCCTCAAGGGGCTGCGCGACCGCTACGAGGCCCACCACCGCATCACCATCACCGACGCCGCCCTGACCGCCGCCGCCCAGCTGGCCTCGCGCTACGTCTCCGACCGCTTCCTGCCCGACAAGGCCATCGACCTGATCGACGAGGCCGGGGCCAGGCTGCGCATCAAGCGCATGACCGCCCCGCCCAACCTACGTCAGTTGGACGAGGAGATAGCCCAGCTGCGGCGTCAGAAGGAGGCCGCCATCGAGGCCCAGGAGTACGAGCGGGCGGCCGGGCTGCGCGACCAGGAGCAGCGCCTGCAGACCAAGCGAGTGGCCCTGGAGGACCAGTGGAAGTCGGGCGACGAGGCCGTCCCGGCCCAGGTGGACGAGGAGCAGATCGCCGAGGTCCTGTCCTCGGCCACCGGCATCCCGGTGTTCAAGCTGACCGAGGCCGAGTCGGCCCGCCTGCTCAAGATGGAGGACGAGATCGGCCGGCGCATCATCGGCCAAGGCGATGCCGTCAAGGCCATCTCCCGCTCCATCCGCCGCACCCGCGCTGGCCTGAAGGACCCCCGTCGGCCCTCCGGCTCGTTCATCTTCGCCGGCCCCTCCGGCGTCGGCAAGACGGAGCTGACCAAGGCCTTGACCGAGTTCCTGTTCGGCGACGAGGACGCCCTCATCCGGCTGGACATGAGCGAGTACGGCGAGAAGCACACGGCCTCCCGCCTGTTCGGCTCGCCCCCCGGCTACGTCGGCTACGAGGAGGGCGGCCAGTTGACCGAGAAGGTGCGGCGCAAGCCCTTCTCCGTGGTGCTGTTCGACGAGATCGAGAAGGCCCACCCGGACATCTTCAACTCGCTGCTCCAGATTCTGGACGACGGCCGCCTGACCGACGCCCAGGGGCGGGTGGTCGACTTCAAGAACACCATCATCGTCATGACCACCAACCTGGGAACGCGCGACATCTCCAAGGCCGTCAACCTCGGCTTCCAGCGGGGAGTCGACGCGGAGGCCTCCTACGACACCATGCGGGCCAAGGTGTCGGACGAGCTGAAGCAACACTTCCGGCCCGAGTTCTTGAACCGGGTGGACGAGATCGTGGTCTTCCACCAGCTCAGCGAGGCCGACATCGAGCAGATCGTCGACCTCCAGATCGCCGAGTTGGAGACCCGGCTGGCGGACCAGAACATGGGCATCGAGCTGACTCCGGCGGCCAAGCGCCTGATCGCTCACCGCGGCTACGACCCGGTGATGGGGGCCCGGCCGCTGCGTCGGGCGATCCAGCGCGACATCCAGGACCCGCTGTCGGAGCGCATCCTCTTCGGGGAGTTGCACACCGGCCAGGTGGTGCTGATCGACGTCGCCGAGGAGGGGGCCGAGGCCCCGTTCAGCTTCACCGGGGCCGAGAAGGGCAACATCCCGGACAACCCGATCGAGGAGTTGGCCGCCGCCGACCGGGCCTGATCCGGACCGACCGGTCCGCGCGCACGAGCGGCCGATCTGCTAACACCAACGCCCCCGCCCCGCGCGGGGGCGCTGGCGTCTGTCCGAGGGCGCCGGGCGGAATCAGGCGGCAGCGGCACCCGATGGGGCGGCCTCCCGGGGCCTGGTGGCGGCGCCCGCCCCGGCTTGACCCGGTCCGGCGAGATCCGGCTCCATCCCAATTTGTGGTGTGTCGGACCCCGGGTCTCAACTAGATGTAGTAGTGTCCAGCCCATGCCGGTCGCTCGGGAGAGCGGCGCCCAACGGCCCCAAGGCGCAATCGGCGCCGGTCGGGCCGGCCTGGGCACATGGGAACCCGGTGGGAATCCGGGACTGCCCCGCAGCGGTAAGTGGGAACGACGGTCGCCTAAGGCACTGGGCTTGAAGCCTGGGAAGCGGCGGCCAGGTAGGAACGCACAAGGCCCACCAGTCCGAAGACCTGCCGGCATCCGCGGGCGAGTGCCCGCGGGGAGGCCGATGGCTCGCGGGAGCCGCGCCCCGACGACGGACCGGTCGCCGGCCCGCCGTGTCGGCGCGTATCCCCTTGAGTTGAACCCCCAGCGACATCAGGCGAGGAGAAACCTGCTATGACCGATATCTTGACCGAGGCCGACCCGGCTGTGACCACCGCTTTGGCGGGCCGGGACGGCGTCCAGCCGAAGCGCCGGCGAGGCCGTGACGGCGCCCACCTGGGCCGTGACAGCGCCCCATCGGACGGCGGCGGCGCTCCGGGTCGTGACAGCGCCCCGGACGGCTCCGGCCGTTCCGCCGCCCGGCCGGGGCCGGTGGCCCAGGTGGTCAAGCGCGACGGCACGGTGGTGGCCTTCGACCTGGCCCGGATCGCCTCGGCCATGGCGCGGGCCGGACAGGCTTCGGGCGAGTTCGACCCGGCGGAGGCCGAATTGCTGGCCCGTTTCGCGGTCCGCAAGCTGGACCGCCCCCGCCCGGCGGTGGAGCAGATCCAGGACTCGGTCGAGGCCACCTTGATCAACGCCGGCTACCACGCCACCGCCCGGGCCTACATCGTCTACCGCGAGAACCACTCCCGGCTGCGGGCCGACGCCAAGGTGGTGGTGGACGTCGAGTCCTCGATCAACGAGTACCTCGACCGCTCCGACTGGCGGGTCAACGCCAACGCCAACCAGGGTTACTCCCTGGGCGGGCTGATCTTGAACACCTCGGGCAAGATCATCGCCAACTATTGGTTGTCCCACGTCTACTCGCCCCAGATCGGCCAGGCCCACCGCCAGGGCGACCTTCACATCCACGATTTGGACATGTTGTCCGGCTACTGCGCCGGCTGGTCGCTGCGCACCTTGCTGACCGAGGGTCTGAACGGCGTCCCGGGCAAGATCGACGCCGCTCCGCCGAAGCATTTCTCGTCCGCCATCGGCCAGATCGTCAACTTCTTGGGCACGCTGCAGAACGAGTGGGCCGGAGCCCAGGCCTTCAGCTCCTTCGACACCTACATGGCCCCCTTCGTGCGGATCGACCAGATGACCTACGAACAAGTCCTGCAAGGCGTCCAAGAGTTGGTCTACAACCTCAACGTGCCCTCGCGCTGGGGCACCCAGACGCCTTTCACCAACTTGACTTTTGACTGGACCTGCCCCGAGGACCTGCGTGATCAGCGCCCGGTCATCGGCGGCGTCGAGCAGGACTTCGCCTACGGCGACCTGGTGGAGGAGATGGCGCTGATCAACCGGGCCTACATCGAGGTCATGACCACCGGCGATGCCACCGGGCGGGTCTTCACCTTCCCCATCCCTACCTACAACATCACGGCCGACTTCCCCTGGGAGTCGCCCAACGCCGAGCGGCTGTTCGCCATGACGGCCAAGTACGGTTTGCCCTACTTCCAGAACTTCATCAACTCGGAGCTCAAGCCCAACCAGATCCGCTCGATGTGCTGCCGGCTGCAGCTCGACCTGCGCGAGCTGTTGAAGCGGGGCAACGGCTTGTTCGGCTCGGCCGAGCAGACCGGCTCGGTCGGCGTGGTGACGATCAACTGCGCCCGGCTGGGATACCGCCACGCCGGGGACGAGGCCGGGCTGACCGCCGCTTTGGACCGGCTGCTGGAGCTGGCCCGCGATTCCTTGGAGGTCAAGCGCAAGGTCATCCAGCGCCTGATCGACCAAGGTTTGTTCCCCTACACCAAGCGTTACCTGGGCACCTTGCGCAACCACTTCTCCACCATCGGCGTCAACGGCCTGCACGAGCTGGCGCGCAACTTCTTCGCCGCCAGCGACCCGGCCGCCCGCGACGGCGGGCTGACCACCCAGGCCGGCCACGCCCTGGTGGTTCGGCTGCTGGACCGGGTGCGACAGCTCATGGTCGAGTTCCAAGAGGCCACCGGCCACCTCTACAACCTGGAGGCGACGCCGGCCGAGGGCACGACCTACCGCTTCGCCAAGGAGGACCGCCGCCGCTTCCCGGACATCATCCAGGCCGGCACGGCTGACAATCCCTATTACACCAACTCGTCCCAGTTGCCGGTCGGCTTCACCGACGACCCCTTCGAGGCCCTCAGCCGCCAAGACGAGTTGCAGCGCAAGTACACCGGCGGGACGGTCTTGCATCTCTACATGTCGGAGCGCCTGTCCGACGCCACGGCCTGCCGGGAGCTGGTGCGCCGCTCCTTGTCACGCTTCTCCCTGCCCTACATCACGGTCACGCCGACCTTCTCCATCTGCCCGGCCCACGGCTACTTGGCGGGCGAGCAGCCGACCTGCCCGCGCTGCGCCGCCGAGGACCCGACGGCTGAGCCGACCGTCTGCGAGGTCTGGACCCGGGTGATGGGCTACCACCGGCCGGTGTCCTCCTTTAACATCGGCAAGCGGGGCGAGCACGCCGAGCGGCGCCATTTCCGCCAGTCCCGCTCCGGCCTGGACCAGCCCTGGGAGCCGGCGGCGGTGGCCGACCCGTCTGGGAGCGCCGTAGTGGCTCTGGTGGAGGGGGATTCGGCCGCCTCGCCCGAGAAGATGCCGGTCACCTCGTCCGCGACGCCGATCAGGTCGGCCGATGGGACGCCGGCTACGACGCTCCCGGCTGTCGTGCCCGGTGGGATGCTGCCCGCCCCGGCCGCCGCCAGCCCCGTGGTCGTCCTGGCCGAACGGCCCGAGGCGGCTCAGTCGGCCGCCGCCGAGGCCGACCGGGCTGTGGCGGCGTGAGCCCAGCCGTGCCGCCAGCCGGGGGAGGGGTGATGACCACCGTGCCGCCAGCCGGAGGGGCGGCGGCCGTCGCCTCGTCCCCCTCCCGGGACTCCCAGGACCGCCCCCCTCCCTCCCCCGAGGAGGGGGGCCGGCCCCGATCTGTGGGGTCGTCTCGGCCTGTGGGGTCGTCTCGGTCTCCGAAACCGTCCCGTTTATCGGAGTCGTCTCGGTCTCCGGAGTCGCCCTTGTTCCCGGAGTCACTCCGATCGTTGGAGCCGTCCCGACCCTCACGGTCGCCCACCCCCCCGCCGCCGGTGGTGGCCGGTTTGACGCCGCTTAGCACCTGTGACTGGCCGGGGCGACTAGTGGCCACGGTCTTCCTCCAGGGCTGTCCCTGGGACTGTCTCTACTGCCACAACCCCGATCTGATCGATCCCCGCCGTCCCGGGTCCGTGCCTTGGGGGGAGGTGCTGGCCCTGCTGGAGCGTCGCCGGGGCCTGTTGGACGGTCTGGTTTTGTCCGGCGGCGAGCCCACCCGCCAGGACTTGACAGCTGCCGTCGGCCAGGTCAAGGCCCTGGGCTTCGCCGTCGGCCTCCACACCATGGGCGCCTACCCCCAGCGCCTGTCCAAGCTGTTACCACTACTGGACTGGGTCGGCTTCGACGTCAAGGCCGCCCCCGGCCAGGTCGAGGCCATCACCCGCCGGCCTGGATCCAGCGCCCTGATGGCCCGCTCCTTGGGCTTAGTGCTGGCCTCGGGCGTGGACTGCCAGGTGCGGACCACCTGGGGTCCCGGTGCCCTGTCCCGGTCCGAAGCCGAGGCCGCCCAAGACTGGGCTCGCGGTCGCGGGGCCTCGAACCTGGTGCTGCAAGCGGTGCGTCTGGAGGGGACTCGGCCGGAGTTCGCCCAAGCCTGGGCGGCGGGCCAGGAAGGTCGGGTTGGAGGGCACTGACGCCGTGCGTCGTACTGATCGCGCAACAACGCAACATGTATTTTTACCAGTTTCTGCTACCAAGGGTGTGCCGGCCGGGGCGATTTGACCAGTAAAGTGTCCTCCGTTACTTCGGTTGGCGACGACGCCACCGTCGATTGATGATTAAAAAACGGCGATTACCCGAAGGGTCAAGTAACCTGAGACACTTGTTCCCCCAATAACATCACCGGTCGGTTCTACATCTCCCAATGTCGCTCCCGCATTAACCACGGTATCAGGCAGATCAAATGATTCACCATTTGTTGTATACACCGCAGAGCCGGGTATCAGGCGAAGCGAAAACGGACTTTCGCTCCAGAAACGGACCTCATCGATGAATTGGCAGAGACCACCGACATTACCGTTGGGGGACATGCCGCAGTTGTCGGCTTTCACCGAGCCGCGTACTTTGACTTCGCTGGATTCCTGTTCATCAAAGAATATGCCTCCAGCTACTCCTCTTGCCGCAAGGTCAAGATTTGGTGCAGCGTTGTTGTGGACTAACATGGTCAACAAGTAGGAATGTCCGTCTTTGGCTTCGATTTCGTTGGCGAGAGGAGCTTCGTTGCCCCAACTTTCGTCCGCCGCCCGGATGAAGTCACGCTCGTCCCCCCACATGGGGTCATCAGTAATCGCGTTGAAATAGACATAAGGGGCTGGTATCTTCCAAGTAAATGTGGGCGCTCGGTCGCTGTTAATCTGTCCCTCGCTAGCAGTAGGTAAGTGCGTTGGGATGATTGATATTGGATATGGAGGGTCCCCGGCTGTCTCAATGATGACTGGCTGGTTTGACTGGAATAGGGAAATGCCACCGACTATCAGGCTAGCGGTTGTTGCGAAAATAGTAATAAACACTACGACCGGATGTTTATTGACTCGCGATAAGTTTGGCCATCGTTTCGATTGCTGATCAGTTTGTTCGTCTGTCTCGGTAGAGTCTAAAATTTCAGCAGGAGCACCACGTCTGTTGGTTCTCTCGGCTAGCAGCTCGTGGTGGCTAAGCAGCGGCGCTCGGTTCGTCACGCTCCGGAGACAACTTTCATCGCTTCCTTGTTGCCGCTTTACGGTAGGGTCCCCATAATAGTCTTCCATGAAAACTATTATGCTAAAAATGGACTGCGGTGTCTACCCAGGGTCCCGGTAAAGTCGTGGGTGCGGGGTGCGGGGTGCGGGGTGCGTTTAACCTCGGTCTTTCGTCGGTTGGGCGTCCTGGCCTCTGAAACTCGGGATATGTGAATTAACGTTGTCATCTGTCGTTCGTGGGCGTGGCCGGATGGCCCGTGTCGCCTGAGTGGTGCCGGTTCTGGCCGGTCGGGGTTCTTTCTGGTGGTGGGCGGTCTAGCCGAGTTCGCCGTCCGGCGTCAGTTTGACCGCTAGGAGGTCGAATTGGCCGTCACTGGGCGGGAGGTCGCCGTCGGTGGAGTTGGTGCTGCCGGCAGCCAGAAGGCCGCCGTCGGCGGCGATGGCCAAGGCGTGGAATGAGTCCCAGCCGGTGCCTCCGTGGTTCTGGGCCCAGACGGCTGTGCCGTCCGGGGTGATCTCGGCCACCAGGGCGTTGGGCAGGCTGCGGCCGTCGGCCTGGCCGGTGTAGCCGGCGGTGAAGATGCGGCCGTTGTCGGTGACGGCCACGGCCGCGAACCAATCATTGTCTGTGCTGCCGTAAGACTGGGCCCACCTAAGGGTGCCGTCCGGGGCGATCTTGGCCAACAGGGCGTCGCCCCCGCCGTGGTTGATGGCGATGTCGCCGTCGGCGGAATCGGTGCTGCCAGCGGCCAGGATGTCGCCGTCGGCGGCCATGGCCAAGGCGGTGAAGGCGTCGTCACCGCTGCCGCCGTAGGCCTGGGCCCACCTCAGGGAGCCGTCCGGGGCCACCTTCAACAACAGGGCGTCCGACTGGCCTGGGTCGGCGGTGCCGTCGCCGTCGGCTGAGCGGGTGGCGCCGGCGGCGTAGATGTCACCGTCGGCGGCCATGGCCAAAGCGGTGAACGAATCGCCTCCGTCGCCGCTGTGGGTCTGGGACCACAGGAAGGCGCCGTCCGGGGCGAACTTGGCCAGTAGGCCGTAGTGGTGGTCCGGGTCGACGGTGGTGTAGCCGTCGGCGGAGTTGGTGTCCCCGGCTACCCAGACGCTGCCGTCGGCGGCCACTGCCACGGCCTCGAACGAACTCCGGCCGGCGCTGCCGTAGGCCTGGATCCACGAGAAGACGCCGTCCGGGGCGAGCTTGGCCACTAGGGCAGAGGTGGTGTCGCCGTCGGCCAGGTAGCCGGCGACCACGATGTCGCCGTCGGCGGTGACGGCCAGGGCCTCGAACGAGTCCCAGCCCTCCCCGCCGTAGACCTGGGTCCACAGCAGCCTGCCGTCCGGGGCCAGCTTGGTCAGCAGGGCGTCCCGGCCGCCCTGATTGTCGGTGATGTCGCCGTCGGCGGAGTCGGTGTCGCCGGCGGCTAGGACGCCGCCATCGGCGGCCACGGCCACGGCGTAGAAGCGGTCCTCGCCGGCGCCGCCATAGGTCCTGGCCCAGCTCGACGGGGCCAGCGGGGGAGTAGCGGTGTTTTGGCCGGGGAGCGGTGTCGGCGGCAGAACAGCCGTGGGCACCGAGCCGGTCGGGTCGTCGGCGGGCCTGTTCTGGGACTTCAGCCACCACCAGGCCAGCGTCGAGACCAGGGCCAGAGCCACGACGACGCTCAGAGCGATGACGACCGGTCGGGTCACGCGGCTGGCGGGTGGGGCGGGGACGGCTGGCCTGTCAGCGGCGGGCGTGGCTGTGGGCTGGGCGGCTGGCCAGTTCTGGTACTGGGAGATGGCCGGGTCGAGGTTCGGACTGGCTTCGGGGCGGCCGTGGTCCGGGGGGCCGTCGTGATCGGTCATGTCATTCCGCCTGTCGGGTTCTTTCGAGACACCTGGTCATTATGGTTGGGGGTGTCGCGCCGTTCCGGACGGGTCGCGGCGCCATTCGGCCGCTTCTCCCGCTTGGCCGCTTCCGCCCGACCCCTAAACAAACTTAACAGGTACTTACCAGGTTACTGCTAAGCTCACCGGCTGAGTTACCTGTTGAGTTACCTGTTGAGTTAGGAGTTCGAGATGGCGCGGCGCGCCAGCGTGATCGAGGCGATCCGACGCGCCCGGGCGACGGGCGCCGACTCCCACGCCGTTGAGATCAAGTCGGGGGCCGGCGGGGCGCCCAAGACCCTTCCTGAGACGATCTCGGCCTTCGCCAACGGTGACGGCGGCCTGATCGTCTTGGGGGTGGACGAGAGGCGGGGCTTCGCCGTTGTTCCGGTCAACGCCGCCGGGTTGGCCGACGCGCTGGCCACGGCCTGCGCGACCTTGGTGGAGCCACCGGTCAGGGCCGAGATCTAATCGCACTTCGCGGCCACGATCCGCCTCATAGACATCATGTACAGCCAGATATACAATTTTGTGTATGTCATGGTCAGCCGGGGAAATAGCCGCGCTCTTGCAGAACCTCCGCCGCAGGGGTGGCGATTCGACGCTGGTGGAGGTCAAGACGGCCGCCGGCGGCCCGCCCCGACTGGCTGAGAGCCTGTGCGCCTTCGGCAATGCCGGCCGCGTCACGGTCGAGGGCGGTCGGGGCAACCGTTTAACGGTCTACCGTCTGGCCCCTTCGCCCACCCCGCAGGCCCTCGTTTAGCCTCAGTATCGGGCGGTCTAGCCGAGTTCGCCGTCTGCGTGAGCTTTGACCACCAAGAGGTCTGGATCCGCCATCCGGGGCGGTCTTGGCCAGTAGGGCGTCCCAGCCGCCGCGGTTGGTGGTGATATCGCCGTTATCGGACTCGGTGTGTCCGGCGGCTCGTCCCTTGGCGGTCTGGATAGGCGTAACGGATGGAAAGTATCCATTGTTTTGGGCGGTTGAATGTAGTACAATCTAATTCAGCCTAGAGATAGAAGGCGGATTGATGGAAGGCAAATTACTACTTGTGTTGGATATGCAAAAGGCTATCCTGCAAAAGCCAATATATGAAAAAGAGCGGCTGATAAAAAACATCAACACCCTCATAGATGCTTTTTCCTCGCACAGTTTGCCTGTTGTGCTTTCGCGCCATACAAATAATTCTTCGCTGAAATCGCAGTCTGACGGCTGGTAAATAGATGGTTCAATACAAGTGCCACCAAATGCAATTTGGTTTGATAAAAAGCGCAGTAACATTTTATTAGAAGCCGGATTCTATCAGATATTACTTAACACGGGTATAAAGCAGCTTTTCATCTGTGGTTTGGTGTCTAACGGTTGCGTGCAGGCCGCTTGCATTGAAGGCGTTAAGCGGGGTTTTGCGGTAATGCTACTTGGCGATGCCCATAGCACTTATGTGAAGGATGCCGGCGCAGTTATTGATAAGTGGAATGTAAAATTATTGGAATATGGCGCGCAGATTATCTCGACCAATGAGGCCGTTCGTTGGTTTTAGCATCATAAGCCAAACGAAACATAATGGCGAGATAAGCTGAAAACTTACCCCGCCGCCTATGCTTTTTACAGTATGATCGCGCCGTCCGGGGCGATCTTGATCACCAGGCCGTTCCCGGCGACCTCGATGCCATCGGCGCTGGGGCGGATTTCTCCGGCGATGTAGACGTTGCCGTCGTTAATGACGGCCAGGGCGGATAACCAGTCACTGTCGGCGCCGCCGTGGGTTTGGGTCCACAGGAGGTCGCCGTCTGGAGTGATTTTGGCCAGTAGGGCGTCGTAGTAGCTGTGGTTGGTGGTGATGTCGCCGTCGGTGGAGCCACCGGTCAGGGCCGAGATCGAGGTGATGGAGTTCGAGGGCCTGATGATCGTCGCCGCTGGAGATCAAGACTGACCAACTGCACTTCGCGGCCACGATCCGCCGGGCGGACACACCGCCGAATGGCGTCGCCCCGCCCCCGGCCCGGTCCGAGCCGCCCGAACTGCGTCCCCGGCAACAACAGATTGTCGACCTACTGGCGTCCGGTCCGCAGGCGACGACGGAACTGGCGGCGGCCATGGGCCTCAGCCGGACGGCGGTCATGACGCATTTGAGGGCGCTCGAGTCGCTCGGGGCCGTCGCGCCCACCACCGAGTCTAGGACCGCCCCCGGCGCCAAGTGGCGGATCGCAGGGTGAGCGCGGTTGTCGCGCTGGAGTTGGCGTCGTGGGCGGTCTAGATGGTTAATTCCAAGCCATGGGCTCGTCCTCACGCCCAGACGACACGCCGGCGGCGTCATCGTCGGTCGGCGATGCCGCACATCGCCTCTCACCACTTCCTGGCCGGCCCGCCGTCTGAGCGCGAATCCATCGCCCAGCCCTTGGAATTAACCATCTAGCCGAGTTCGCCATTTGGTGTCAGTTTGACCACTGAGAGGTCGGCCAGGCTGCGGACGAGCGGAGGGTCGCTGTTGGCGGAGTTGGTGTATCCGGCGGCCAAGAGGCCGCCGTCGGCGGCGATGGCCAAGGCGCTGAACGAATCGCCGTCGGCGCCGCCGTGGGTTCGGGCCCAGACAAGGGTGCCGTCGGGGGCGGTCTTGGCCAGTAGGGCGTCGTCGTCGCCGTGGCTGGGCGGGAGGTCGCCGTCGGTGGACCCGGTGTATCCGGCGGCCAGGATGTCGCCGTCGGCGGCGATGACCAAGGTGTTGAAGCTGTCCCAGTCCGTGCCTCCGTGGGTTTGGGCCCACAGGAGGGTGCCGTCGGGGGCGGTCTTGACCAGTAGGGCGTCCCAGCCGCCGCGGTTGGTGGTGATATCGCCGTCATCGGACTCGGTGTATCCGGCGGCCAGGATGTCCCCGTCGTCGGCGACGGCCAGGTCGTTGAAGGTGTCTCGGCTCGTGCCGCCGTAGGTTCGAGTCCACCTGAGGGCGCCGTCCGGGGCGATCTTGGCCAGCAGTGCGTCCTCGTCACCTCGGTTGGTGGTGATGTCGCCGTCATCGGACTCGGTGTATCCGGCGGCCAGGATGTCGCCGTCGTCGGCGACGGCCAGGGCGTTGAACTTGTCGTCGTTGGTGCCGCCGTAAGTTCGGGTCCAGATGATGTCGCCGTCGGGGGCGATTTTGGCCAGTAGGGCGTCGGACCAGCCGCCGTGGCTGGTGGTGATGTCACCGGCGATGGAGTTGGTGTCTCCAGCGGCGAGGACGCTGCCATCGTCGGCCAAAGCCACGGCGCTGAACGTTTCGCCGCTGGCACCGCCGTAGGCCCGGGCCCAGACAAGGGTGCCGTCGGGAGCGATTTTGGCCAGTAAGGCATCGCCCCACCAGATGCCGTTTTTACTGGTGATGATGTCGCCGTCGGTGGAGAGGGTGTATCCGGCGGCGAAGAGGCTGCCGTCGGCGGCGATGGCCAGGGCGTTGAACGTGTCGTAGTTGGTGCCGCCGTAGGCCCGGGCCCAGATGAGGGTGCCGTCGGGGGCGATTTTGGCCAGGAGGGCGTCTCGGTCGCCTCGGTTGGTGGTGATGTCGCCGTCGGTGGACCCGGTGTATCCGGCGGCGAAGATACTGCCGTCGGCGGCGACTGTCAGGTCGAAGAATTTGTCATCGTCTTGGCCGCCGTAGGCTTTGGCCCAGGTCGATGTGGGGAGGACGGTCGTGGGCGCTGCGGCGGTCGAGGGGGTCGGGTCGTTGGTGGGTTCGTCCCGGGATTTGAGCAATAGCCACATGAGAGTCACGGCCAGGACCGGGATGATTAGAGAGGGGACGTTTGACAGAAGCACGCCCTTGGCGGGTCTGGCGGGCGGGGGCGTGGGGGGCTGGGCGGTTGGCCAGCTTTGATTCTGAGGGTGGGCCGTGCCGGAGTGCTGGTGGGGTTCGGGGCGGTCGTGGTTCGTGGGACTGTAGTGATCAGTCATATCATCCCGCCTTTCTGATCTCTTCGGGACATCTGGTGATCCTAGGCTTGGCTGTGGGCTCCGGGCCGTCTCGGACTGGTCGCGGCGTCCGGTCAGGCGGCGGACAGGTGGCCGAGGGCGATGACGTTGATCCGGTCGGGCCGGGTGTAACTTTCATTGCCGGCGGTCAGGACGTTCAACGAGCAGAGCTGGTCGGCCCGGTGGACGGAGACTTTGCCGGCTCATCACAGTTGAGAGTGGGTTGACTGTTTGATTGTGTGGGTCTGAGCGGGGGGTCGGGCTTGTCCCGGGGTGTGGGGATGGCGGTCTTTTGGTGTCTGTTGGTCTTGGGGCGTGTCGTTGTCCGGGGTGGGGACGGGGTATAGCCAGCCAGACATCTTTATGATAGGATGTCATGGCGTCTGAACGACAGTGTCGCGCTAAGGAGCCGACCATGTACACCGTGTCCCACTACATCAACGGCCGGGTCGTCACCGGCCATCGCGCCCTCTCACCCATCTTCAACCCGGCCACAGGGGAGCAGATCGGCCAAGCCGAGAACGCCACCGCAGACCTGGTCGCCGAAGCGATCACCGCCGCGAAGGATGCGTTCGCCGTCTGGTCCCAGGTCTCCTTGGGGCGGCGCACCGCGATCCTGTTCAAGTTCAGGGAGCTCCTCGCGGCTCACACCGACGAACTGGCCGCGATCGTCACCCGGGAACAGGGCAAAGTCCTCGCGGACGCCGCCGGCGAAGTGGGCCGTGGCCTAGACGTGGTCGAATACGTCTGCGGCATCCCGGAACTCTTGAAGGGCGAGTTCTCCATGCAGGCCTCGACCGGTCTGGACATCTATTCCTTCCGGGAGCCGATCGGCGTGTGCGCCGGAGTGACCCCCTTCAACTTCCCCGTGATGTGCCCAATGTGGATGGTGCCGGTGGCGATCGCGTGCGGCAACACGTTCGTGTTGAAGCCGGCCAAAGCCGACCCGTCGGCCTCGCTGCTGATCGCCAAGCTATTTTCCGAGGCCGGCCTGCCCGATGGGGTCTTGAACGTGGTGCAAGGCGACCGGCACGCGGTCAAGGTGTTGGAAACCCATCCGGACGTGCGGTCGTTGTCGTTCGTCGGCTCGACCGCGGTGGGCAAGGAGTTGTTCGAGATCGGAACTGCCCACGGCAAGAGGGTCCAGGCGCTCTCCGGCGCCAAGAACCACGGTGTGGTGCTGGCCGACGCCGATTTGGAGTTCGCCGCGGCCAACGCGGTCGCGGCCGCGTTCGGCGCCGCGGGGGAGCGGTGCATGGCGCTACCGGTGATCGCGGTCCAACAGGCGGTGGCGGACCAGTTCCTGGACCTGGTTGTGGAGAAGGCGAAAGCGATCAAAGTGGCGGACGGCTCGGCTCCGGGCGCCGACATGGGCGCGATCATCACTGCCGCCGAGCGCGACCGAATCGAGCAGATCGTCACCGAGGCCGAACGGGACGGCGCCCTGGTGGTCCTGGACGGCCGGGGATTCAGGCCGTCTGGCTTGGAGAGCGGGTTCTTCACCGGCCCCACAATCTTGGACAACGTCCGACTGGACCAGCGGGCCTACACGGAAGAGATCTTCGGGCCGGTGCTGGTGGTGATTCGGGTCCCGGATCTCCAGGCCGCCATCGACCTCATCAGAGGGAACCCTTACGGGAACGGGGCGGCGATCTTCACCGCGTCGGGGGCGGCGGCCCGCGAGTTCGCGCGCGCTATTCCAGTGGGGATGATCGGGGTCAATGTGCCCATCCCGGTGCCAGTCGCCTACCACTCCTTCGGCGGGTGGCGGGATTCGTTTTTCGGCGAGACCCACATCTACGGCCCGGAAGGGGTGGCGTTCTTCACCGAGGCGAAAGTCGTCACCCAGCGCTGGCCCAAGGCGCGCGGCCAACAGCAGCCCACCTTCCATTTCGCCGGCGCCAGCTCCGCCGCCGCGTAGCCTCCGTCATCCCGGGGCCGGGTCGCCGGCTCCCGCCAAGAACAGTCCACCAGCCGAAGAGAAACGAGCCACAACGTGTCAACCACCACCCAAACATTCCGCTCGCTGGCCGCCGAACTCGACACCCTGGCCAGCCACCCCGACCAGTTGCTCGCCGCCCTCGACCAGCAGGCGCGCGAACTGCGCTTCCCCGCCCTTGGCCTCGACACCGCCTGGCAGATCGGCTGTCTGATTCGCCGGGTCGGGGCCGCCGAGGCGCTGCCCATCGCCATCGACATACATATCGGAACCCAGCAAGTCTTCCACGCCGCGCTTCCAGGAGCGGTCGCGGACAACGACGGCTGGGCCGCGCGCAAAGCCGCTGTCGCCATTCGCTACGGCGAGTCCTCGCTCGCGGTCCAGGTCCGCTTCGACCGCGACCAGGGAGGCTTCGACCAGGCAAGCCGACTGCCTGCGGGCGATTACGCCGCCGCCGGCGGAGCCATCCCCCTCCTGCTGCCTAGCGGGATCGCGGTGGGCGTCGTGGCGGTGTCAGGGCTGCCGTCGATCCACGACCACGCGCTCGCGGCCACCGTGATCGCCGAGGCGATCCACGCCACAGAGCAGGGGGACTGGGCATGAGCGCGCCGAAGCTGTCCATGAACGCGACGGTCACCTGGAACGCCAACGTGGTCGATTCGATCCGCATCGCCAAAGCCGCGGGCTTCGCCGGGATTGAACTGCAAACCCCGTGGCTGGACCCTTACCTGGACGCCGGGTTCGCGCCCGAGGAACTGGTCGCCCACCTTGACGGGCTGTCCGTCAGCGGCGTCGGAGCCCTCCACGAGGCAGAACCGGAGGCCTTCGCGGCGCAGGCCGGGCGGCTGGCCGCCCTGACCGCCGCGCTGGGCGGAAAACAGATGCAGATGTGCACCGGCCCCGTGGACGTCTCGGTGGTGAAGGACCACTGGGAGGGGTGCCTGGCCGACGGAGACCCGCGCTATCGCGGCGCGGTGGGCTGGCCTGACCGGGAGGCCCTCGAACTGACGGCCGCCAACCTCGCCACGGCCGCAGATATAGCCGCCGGCCACGGCCTGGACGTCTACCTGGAACCGCTGGGCTGGGCGCCGGTCAACTCCACGCGCCAGGCCGCGTGGATCCTCGAGACCATCAACCGGCCGAACGCCGGCCTGACCGTCGACTTGTGGCACTGCTACGTCGCGGGCGAAACGCCCGAGGATGTCGCCTCCCTGGATCCGGCCCTGATAAAAGCGGTCCACGTCTGCGACGGCCTGCCGCTTCCCGCTCCAGACACCATCCCCGACCAAGCCGTCTACCGCAACGTCTGGACCGGCGGGGGGATCATCCCCCTCCAGGAATACGTCGACGCCGTCAAGTCCACCGGCTACAACGGCTGGTACTGCGCGGAGATCTTCTGCCCCAAGACCGCCCAAATCGACTCGCTCCTCGTGGCCACCGCGCTGCGCGCCAACCTAGAGGTGCTGGTCTCCTGACCGGTCCCCGACCCAGGACAAGGAGGTCTTATCACCATGAATCGCACCCTCCGCACACTCGCACCAGGCAGAGGCCTGGCGGATCCCCGACCCGCTGCTGAATCATGGCAAGGTTGGTTTTCTTATGATTGGAGCCGCCGATAACCCCGGTTGTGGGCGCCGCGTCGTCTCGGACTGGCCGTGGCGCCCGGTCAGGCGGCGGACAGGTGGCCGAGGGCGATGACGTTGATCTGGTCGGGCCGGGTGTAGCTCTCGTTGCCGGCGGTGAGGACGTTCAACGAGCAGAGCTGGTCGGCCCGTTGGGCGGAGACTTTGCCGGCCAGTCGGCGCAGGTTGGCGGCGGCGGCCTCCAGGTTGGCGGCGCCGCCGAGTTTCACCTCGAAGGCGGCCCAGCGACCGTCGCCCAGTTCCACCACGGCGTCGACCTCGAGCCCCGAGTCGTCACGATAGTGGTAGACAGCGCCGGCCAGAGCTTGGGCGTAGATCCGCAGGTCGCGGACGGCCAGGGACTCGAACAGCAGTCCGAAGGTGTTCAAGTCCTCCAGTAGCGCCTGCGGGCGGGCGCGCAGGGCCGCCGCCGCCAGCGACGGGTCGACGAAGTGCCATTTGGGGCGCACCCGCAGCCGGACCTTCGACCGGAGGTGTGGCGCCCAGGCGGGCTGCTCCTCCAGCACGAACACCCTGGTGAGGGCGTCGAGGTATTTCCGGACCGTCTGGGCCGAGACCGCCACCGCAGTCGTTCCAGTAAGCGGGATGTCGGCCTCCAAGGCGAGCCGGTTGGCGCTGGCCTCGGTGGCGGTGTGGCGGGCCAGCGCCCGCTGCAGCGCCCCCACCCGGACCGGATCGGCGCTCAGCCCGGCCCAGCGCAGATCCGCCCGGGCGATGTCGTCCAGATAGGCCGCCAGATACTCCGTCGGCGAGCGCGAGGGCTGCGCCACCAGGGCGGGCCAGCCGCCCCGCACGACCAGTTCGGCGTAGTCCTCCACGGTCGGCCCGCCCAGGCCGGCGACGACGGACCGGGCGCCCGGGCCGTCCAGCAGGGCGACGAAGCTGACTTGGCGGTTACTGTCGCCGCTCTCGTGCAAAGACATGGGACGCAGCGTCACCCGGCGGAAGCGCCCCGCCCCGCTGTGACGGGTGATGTCGTCCGTCGGCGTGGCCGAACCGGTGAGAATGAACTGCCCGGCCAGGCCCCGGGCGTCCACCTCGTGGCGCACGGCGTTCCACAAGGTGGGGGCGAGTTGCCACTCGTCTATCAGCCGGGGGGCGGGGCCGTCCAAGAGCCGGGCGGGCGACAGCTCCGCCAGGGTCGCCAGGTTGGGTGAGGCGTCCAAACGCACCGCGCTGGCGGCCAGCTGTAGTCCGGAGGTCGTCTTGCCGACGGCGCGAGGGCCTTGGACGATGACCGCGCCGAAGGTGCCCAAGGCGTTGCGGACGAGATCGTCCGCCAGGCGGGGTCGGTAAGACACGAGGCTATAGTATCACGTTTGCGTCATGGGGACTATCACGTTTGCGCTCGGATAAGTATTGCGTTTGCGCTAGAGGTTGACCGGGCAGGGCACGGCCTCGGGCGAGCTGTTCAGGGAAGGAAATTCCCGCCAATCCCGAAGGGGACGGCGGGGCGGAATGCGCCACTGTGTAGCGCGCCGGCAGCGCCACACGGCTTCCAGTGGCGGCGGAGAAGATCAGACGGAAGCGGCGGCGTGGTCGCCAGGGGGTGGAGGCGTCTAGATGGTTAATTCCAAGGGCTGGGCGATGGATTCGCGCTCAGACGGCGGGCCGGCCAGGAAGAGGAGGGAGGCGATGTGTCGCATCGCCGACCGACGACGACGCCGCCGGCGCGTCGTCTGGGCGTGAGGACGAGTCCATGGCTTGGAATTAACCATCTAGGGCGGCGGCCCGTGCCACGAGCGTTCTACGGCACACCGTCGCGACGCCGGACCACGACGAGACTTGACCCGCCGGAGTCGTCCACGGCCGCGCGCGGCCTCGGCCTAGGGCTGCCGGAGAAGTGGGGCCAGGCGGCCGGGGCGGTCCAGGGCGTATACTGCCCAGGCAAACCTTCATAGGCGAGCCTAGACAGACGGGCCTGGAAGCGGGTGGGAGTCCCGCACAAGGCCGTTGCTGTGATTCGTTGGTCCATCGCTGGAAGCCACTGGGAGCGATCCTGGGAAGGTGGCGGTGGGGACGCCCTGGGGGCGTCGGCGATCAGTCAGAATACGGGCCCGGCTGGATATCGACTATGAAGCTTGTTCGGCTCCGCGGACCCCGGGGGTGTGGACGAGGGTGTGCCCTGGGGGCATGCGCGGTTCATCCCCCCAGTCTTGGAGCCGATCATCGTCATTGACACGCACCGCGAGAGGACCGGCACCGTCATGAAACCTCGTCTTATCCGTTTGGCCACACCCGTTGTGGCCCTGGCCCTGGCTGCGTTGGGAGGTTTGGCCGCCTGCTCGTCCGACGACGGCGACCAGACCGCCACCGAGTCGCCCACCGTCTCGGCCCCGGCCGCTGACAAAGTCTTGTTGACCGTCAGTTTCGGCACCAGCTACGACAACAACCGCGAGCTCAGCATCGGCGGCATCGAGCAAGCCTTGGCCAGCGCCTATCCCGACTATCAGGTGCGTCGCGCCTTCACCGCCCAGACCATTATCGACATCCTGGACGAGCGGGGGATCGAGGTCGACAATGTCACCGAAGCGATGGACCGCCTGGTGGCGGACGGCGTCAAGGACGTCGTCATCCAGCCCACCATGATCATGCAGGGCTACGAGTACGACGACCTGGTGACCGAGGCCAGCGCCTACCAGGACAAGTTCGACTCCTTCGTCATCTCCTTGCCGCTGCTGAGCAGCCCGGACGACTTCCAGGCTGTGGCCAAGGCCATCACCGACCAGACGGCCGACAAGGCCTCGGCCGACACGGCCGTGGTCTTTATGGGCCACGGCACCAGCGCCGAGTCCAACGTCGACTACGCCCAGTTGCAGCAGGTCCTGACCGCCGCCGGTCACAAGGATTATTTCGTCGGCACGGTCGAGGCCACGCCGACGGTTGAGGATGTCATCGCCGCCGCCAAGGACTCCGGCCACACCAAGGCGGTGCTGCTGCCGCTGATGGTGGTGGCGGGAGACCACGCCAACAATGACATGGCCGGCGACGAGCCCGACTCTTGGAAGTCCCTGTTCGAGGCCGCCGGCTTCGAGGTCGAGTGTGTCCTGGAGGGCCTGGGCCAGTACCCGGCCGTCCAACAGCTCTACGTCGCCCACGCCCAGGCCGCCATCGACCAGGCCGCCGGCAAAGCCCCGGCCGGGTCGGTCACGGCCATGGCCATCACCGCCCAACAGCTCAAGGCCGGTGTCTACCCGGTCACGGTGACGACCGACAGCTCCATGTTCAAGGTGGTCGAGGCCCAGCTGACCGTGGCCGACTCCGGCCTGACGGCTGTCATCACGCTGAGCGGCGACGGCTTCAACCGCCTCTTCCCAGGCACGGCCGACGCCGCCGCCCAGGCCGGCGACGGCTTCATCGACTTCAGCGCCGACGACCAGGACCGTCACGTCTACACCGTCCCGGTGATGGCGCTGGACCAGCCCTTGGCGGTGGCGGCCGAGTCCGGCAAGACGGCCGACAAGTGGTACGACCACACCTTGACCGTCGAGTCCGCCAGCCTGCCGGCCGACGCCCTGGCCGCCTGAGGGACGCCGTGCTCCAGACAGCGCTGCCGGCCGGCCCGTCAGGGGTCGGCCGGCGGCGGCCTGGACGGCTGGCTGCGACGGCCCGTCGGCTATCGGGACGGCCGGCCCCGGCCCGACGGCGGTCGGCCGTCCGGGGGCTGCTGCTGGCCGGGGCGGTCGGTCTGGTCGGTCTGTGGGGACTGGCCGGCTGCGCCGCGGGGCCGGCGGCGACCACGGCCGGGCAGTCGGCCACGGCTACGGGGCCGTCCCCGGCGGGGCCAGCCGCCAGCGGGCAGCCCACAGCGGCGGGCGCCGCTAGCGGCGATCAGACGACAGGCGTCGTCGGTGAGCGCCCGGCCCCCGGCCTCTACAACGTGGCGGTCAGCCTGACCGGCGGCTCGGGCCGGGCCTCGGTCCAGTCCCCGGCCCGCCTGACGGTCACGGCCGAGGCCATGACGGCCGAGATCGTCTGGAGCAGCCCCTATTACACCTACATGGAAGTGGATGGCGTCACCTACCAGCCCACCAACCAGTTGGGGGAGAACGCCAGTTTCACCATCCCGGTGGCCCTGGACCAAGACCTGGCGGTGTCGGCCGAGACCACCGCCATGAGCCAGCCCCACGTCATCGACTACCAGTTGCGCCTCGACTCGACCACCCTGGTGGCGGCCCCGTGAGGGCGGGTTGGCGCGGTCATCCGGGCGGTGACGCCCGGACCGGTGACATGTGTGGCGGCGCCGTGAGGACGCCTCGCCCCGGCCACTTGGGCGTCGGCCTCGTGGGAACGAGACGGCCCGGACACCCGGGTGACGGTCCCGGGGGGGCGAGTCGGCCTGGCCGTCCGGGCGCCACCCTCGTGGGGGCGAGCCGACACGGCCGTCCGGGCATCGCCTCCGTGAGGGCCGGGGCGGCCCGTCGGCTGGCCCAGGTCGTGGTCCTGCTCCAGGTCTTGGTCCTGGCGGTGGTCGGCTGCGCCCCGGCCGCGCCCGCCGACCCGGGGGGCCTGGGCAACGGCTGGGCGCCAGAATCCTCCCTGGAGCTGCGCTACGCCCAGAACTTCAGCGTCGACTATTACGCCGGCGGCCTGGCCCTGATCACCACCTCGGACCAGGACCGCTTCCTGGTGGTGCCGCCGGACCAGGAGGCGCCGACGGGACTGGCCGACGGCATCGTGGTCCTGCGCCAGCCGATCGAGCGGATCTACCTGGCCGCCACCGCCGTCATGAGCCTGTTCATCGCCCTCGACGCCCTCGACGCCATCGGCTTCTCCGCCGTCCAGGCCGACGGCTGGTACCTGCCCCAGGCCAAGGCGGCCATGGAGGCCGGCCGGATCGCCTACGGCGGCAAGTACTCCGCCCCCGACTACGAGCTGATCCTGAGCCAGACCCCGGGACTGGCCATCGAGTCGATGATGATCAGCCACTCCCCCCAGGTGAAGGAGAAGCTGGAGTCGGTCGGCATCCCGGTGTTGGTCGACCGCTCCAGCTACGAGCCCCACCCGCTGGGCCGGACGGAGTGGATCAAGCTCTACGGCGTGTTGACCGGCCAGTCCGAGCGGGCCGCCCAGGTCTTCGACCAGCAGGCGGCCTACCTCGATTCATTGGCCGGCCAGCCGGCCAGCGGCCAGACCGTGGCCTTCTTCCACATCAGCTCGGCCGGCTACGTCGTCACCCGGCGGTCGGGCGACTACGTGCCCAAGATCATCGAACTGGCCGGCGGGCGCTACATTTTCTCCAACCTGGGCGACTCGGACCAGGCCACCAGCAGCGTCAACCTGGAGATGGAGCAGTTCTACTCCCAGGCCAATCAGGCGGATCACATCATCTACAACGCCACCATCGCCGGGCAACTGTCCAGCCTGGAAGACTTGGTGGCGCTCAACCCCCTGCTGGCCGACTTCAAGGCCGTCCAGACCGGCCAGGTCTGGGTGACCGACCAGGACTTCTACCAGGACATGACCGGCCTGGGCCAACTGATCGACGACGTCCACCAGATGCTGACCGCGGACGATCCGGCCCCGGACCAACTCCACTACCTGCATCGGCTGCGCTGGGCCGACGCCGGGCCATGAGTGGACAGGCCGCCGGCGGCACGGGCGAGATCCCGGCCGAGGCCGTGTTCCAGGATCCCCACGTCCCGGCTGGCGGGGCGGCGGGTCGTCCGCTCGGAGCCAAGGCCGACCCCCACACCCCGGGCGGTCGTCCGGCCGAGGCTGTGTCTCATGACCCCCACGGCCCGGGCGGTCGTCCGGCCGAGGCCGTGTCCACCAGTTCCCACGACCCCCACGGCCTGAGCCCAGTCGAGGCCGACCCCAGGCGGCGGCGTTATGTCTTCAGCTTCGTCGCGTTGGGCCTGGCCCTGCTGGTCCTGGCCGGGCTCAACATCGCCATCGGCAGCGTCACCGTGCCGCCCGAGGAGATCGTCGACTGCCTGATCCACGGCCCCACGGGCGCCGTCAACAGCCAGATCGTCTGGCAGATCAGATTGCCCCGACTGGTGGCCGCCCTGGTCCTGGGAGGCGCCTTGGCCCTGTCCGGCTTCCTGCTGCAGACTTTCTTCAACAACCCCATCGCCGGGCCCTTCGTCTTGGGCATCTCGTCCGGGGCCAAGCTGACCGTCGCCCTGCTGATGGTCTTCGCCCTGGGGCAGGGGCGGTCGGTCGGCTCGGCCTCGATGATCACGGCCGCCTTCGTCGGCGCCCTGCTGACGATGGGGATCGTCATGGCCCTGGCCGGGCGGGTGTCGTCGCGCTCCATGTTGATCGTCGCCGGGGTCATGATCGGCTATATCTGTTCGGCGGTGACGGATTTCGTCATCACCTTCGCCGACGACGCCAGCATCGTCAACCTGCACAACTGGTCCCAGGGCAGCTTCTCCGGCACCGCCTGGTCCGACGTCAAGGTCATGACCGTGGTCGTGGTGGTGGCCTCCGGGCTGGTCTTCGCCCTGGCCAAGCCGATCGGGGCCTACCAGCTGGGCGAGTCCTACGCCCACAACATGGGTGTCAATATCCGGGCCTTCCGGCTGGCCCTGGTGCTGTTGTCGAGTTTGCTGGCGGCCTGTGTGACGGCCTTCGCCGGCCCCATCTCCTTCGTCGGCATCGCCGTGCCCCATCTGGTCCGCTCCCTGCTGCGCAGCGCCAAGCCGCTGATCGTCATCCCGGCCTGCTTCCTGGGCGGGGCGGTCTTCTGCCTGGGCTGCGACCTGATCGCCCGCACCGCCTTCGCCCCCTCCGAGGTCAACATCAGCTCGGTGACGGCGGCCCTGGGGGCGCCCATCGTCATCTTCATCATGCTGCGCCGCCGGTCGGAGGGCTGAGATGGCCGCCGCGCGGGAGACAGAGGCCGGGATGGCCGCCGGTCGGAGGGATGGGACGGCCGCCGGCGGTCGGGCGACGAGGACTGGGATGGCTGCCGCCCGGGAGACGAAAGCCGGGGTGGCCGACGACCGGGCGGCGGAGGCTGGGACGGCCGCCGGACGAGCGGCGGGGACTGGGACGGCCGTAGCCGGTCGGCCGGCGGAGGGGGCCAGGCCCGAGACCATCCGGTTGCGGGTCGACCGGCTGACGGTCGGCTACCGGGGCCGGTCGCTGATCTCCGACATCGACCTGGAACTGGCCCCCGGGGTCGTCTTGACCCTGATCGGCCCCAACGGCTCCGGCAAGTCGACCATCCTCAAGACCATCGCCAAGTACCTCGCCCCGCTGGGCGGCGCCGTCTACATCGGCCGACATCCGACCGACCAGTTGCGGGGCCGCGACCTGGCCCGGCGGCTGGCCGTGGTCTTGACGGAGCGCCCCCGCACCCAGTTGATGACCTGCCAGGACGTGGTCGCCAGCGGCCGCTACCCCCACACCGGGCGTTTCGGCCGGCTGACCCCGGAGGACCACCGCCAAGTCCGCCAAGCCATGGAACTATTGCACGCCTGGGAGTTGCGCGAACAATATTTCCAAGAGGTCAGCGACGGTCAGAAACAGCGTATTATGATCGCACGGGCCTTGTGCCAACAACCCCGGGTGATTGTTTTGGACGAGCCCACGGCCTACCTCGACGTCCGCTACAAACTAGAGTTATTGTCGGTTTTGCGCACTCTGGCCCAGGACCGCGGCATCACGGTGGTGATGTCGCTGCACGAGTTGGACCTGGCCCAGAAGGTCTCCGACCTGGTGCTGTGCCTGGACGGCCAGGGCATCGCCGGCTACGGTCCCCCGGCCGAGATCTTCACTGGCCGGCGGATCGACCAGCTCTTCGGCCTCGACCACGGTAGCTTCGACCCTCTTTTCGGCAGCCTGGAGTTCGCCCCCCCGGCCGGGACGGCCGACGTCTTCGTGGTGGCCGGCGGCGGTTGTGGCGTGCCGGCCTACCGCGGCCTGCAGCGCCGCCAGCGGGCCTTCGTCACCGGCGTCCTGCACCACGGCGACATTGACCATCAGGTGGGCCTGAAGCTGGCCTCCGAGGTCTTCGCCACTGCCGCCTTCGAGCCCATCGACCCAGCCGTCCTGGATCAGGCCCTGGCCCGGCTCAAGACCTGCCGGGCGCTGGTCGACTGCTTGACCGGCTACGGCGCCATCAACATCGGCAACCGCCGCCTGGTGGAGGCGGCGGCCGGCTGGGGCATCCCCGTCCTCACCCGGGTCGAGGATCTGGACCAGTTGGACGGGGGCGGCCCCGGGGCGGTCGGCCATAGCGGGGACGGGGGCGCGGCGGGAGTCGGCCCGGGCCGGGACGGTGACGGCGTCGCTGGGGGCGTTGGGTTTGGGGTTGGCGTCGCTTGGGGCGGTGATGCTGTGGCCGGCGGCGGTGTGGCCGACGGGGTTGGTTCGGGGATTGTCGGCGGCGGCGCGGAGACCGATGGCGGTGTGGCCGACGGGGTTGGTTCGGGGATTGCCGGCAGCGGCCTTGTGACTGACGGCACGGCGGTCGCCGGCGTTGGCCCGGGCGACGGCGATGACAGAATTGATTTTGACGCCAGTGGTGGCGTTCCGGCGGGGGACAGATGATGGTGAACGACAACGACTCGACCTCCAGGGGCGGCCCGTCGCCGGTCGGGCGTCGGCTGGTGGGGGGCCAGTGGCTGCGCCGCGGCTACACCACCGGGGTCTGCGCGGCGGCGGCGGCCAAGGGAGCGGCCCTGATGTTGTTCACCGGAGTGGCGCCGAGACAAGTCGAGTTGACAATACCGGCCGGGCTCAGCCTGGTCCTCGACCTGATCGACCCCCGTCTTGAGTCTGGGAGCGCCACCTGCGCCGTGCGCAAGGACGCCGGCGACGACCCGGACGTGACCGACGGCGCCCTGATCTACGCCACCGTCTCCCGGAGCCAGGCCGCCGGCTGCGTCATCGAGGGCGGCCAGGGGGTCGGCCGGGTGACCCGCCCCGGGCTGGACCAGCCGGTCGGGGCCGCCGCCATCAACTCCGGTCCGCGCCGTCTGATCGAACAAGCCGTCCTCCAAGCCGCCCAAGCGGCCGATGCTGAGCTGACGGGCGGCTGGCGGGTGGTGATCGCCTGCCCCAGCGGCCGGGAACTGGCCGGGCGGACCTTCAACCCCCGGCTGGGCGTGGTCGGCGGCATCTCCATCCTCGGCACCACCGGCCTGGTCGAGCCGATGAGCCACGCCGCCCTGGTCGAGACCACGGCCCGGGAGATCGCCCAGGCGGCCGCCCTGGGCCAGCGGGATCTGCTGGTGGTGGTGGGCAACTACGGCCAACGCTTCGCCCACGACCAACTCGGCTTGCTTTACGTCCTGGACTTGGGCGGACCTCCGCCAACCCCGGCCGACCCGTCGTCGTCCCCGGTCGGACCCGTGGCCGCCACGTTGTCCGACGTGAACTCGGCCGCTCCGCCGTCCGACACGGACTCAGCCGCTCCGTCGCCTGACGTGGACCAGCCCGGAACGCCGACTGACAATGACCCGGTCGCTCCGTCGCCCGACGTGGACCCGGTCGGACCCGTGACCGCCCCGTCTTCAGACGCGGCTGCAGCCGCCCCGCCGTCCGGCCTGGACCCGGTAACCCCGCCGCCCGCCGTGGCCGGCTACGCCGTGGTCAAATCGAGCAACTTCATCGGCGACGCCATCGCCGCCGCCGCCGCCCACGGCTTCCAACGGCTGTTGCTGGTGGGCCACATCGGCAAGCTGGTCAAACTGGCCATCGGCGTCCTCAACACCCACTCCAGTCTGGGCGACGGCCGGCTGGAGGCGTTGGCGGCCTGCGCCCTGGAGGCCGGGGCCGACGCCGACCTGGCCCGGGAGGTGCTGGGCTGCGCCACCACCGAGGCCGCCTTGGCGGCGTTGGGCCGCAGTCCCTGGCGCCAAGGCGCTCTGGAGGCGCTGACCGGCCGCGTCCAAGCCACCCTCGACCGCCACCTCCCGGCTGGCTTGGACCTGGAGTGGATTTGTTTCAGCCAGGCCGGCGGCCCGGCTATCGTCGCCCACAGCCGGGGCGCCCTGGACCGGGCCGAACAATGGAGCCAACTAGAACAATGGAGCCAACTATGATTATTGCTATCCGTCGTTCGGGAGTGGTGGCGCGGACCGTGGGGTTTACCGTGATCGTTGCTGAGGGCAACGTTCCGGCCGTCATTAATATCGTTTCACCCGTCGGGCGACACGCTGGTGCGGTGGCGAGACTATGGAGGCAACTATGACTGTTCATTTCGTCGGGGCCGGCCCGGGGGCCGTGGACCTCATCACCATCCGGGGACGCGACCTGATCGCCGCCGCCGATGTCATCATCCAGGCCGGCTCCCTGGTCAACCCCCAACTGCTGGAGCTGGCCCGCCCGGACTGCCGGCTGCACGACTCGGCCACCATGACGCTGGACCAGATTGTGGCCGTGATGGCCGCCGGTCAGGCCCAAGGTGAGAGCGTCGTCCGGCTGCACAGCGGCGACCCCAGCCTGTACGGGGCCATCCACGAGCAGATGCGCCGGCTGGACCGGCTGGGCATCGCCTACGACATCTGCCCCGGCGTCTCCAGCCTGGCCGGCGCCGCCGCCGCCTTGAAGATCGAGTACACCGTGCCCGAGGCCACCCAATCGGTTGTCATCACCCGCCTGCCCGGGCGCACGCCGACGCCGCCGGGCGAGACGGTGGCCGGCTTCGCCCGCCACGGCTCCAGCCTGGTGTTGTTCTTGAGCACGGGCCGTCTGGCCGAGCTGTCGGCCCAACTGATGGCCGGCGGCCGGGCGCCGGACGACCCGGCCGCCATCGTCCACAAAGCCACCTGGCCGGGTCAGGAGCGGGTCATCGCCTGCACCGTGGCCGACCTGGCCCCGGCCGCCGCCGCCGCCGGCGTCAGCGCCACCGCCCTGGTGGTGGTCGGCCCTTGTCTGACCCGCTCCGAGGCCGAGTCCCGGCTCTACGCGGCCGACTTCGCCACCGGCCTGAGACCGGCCCAACCATGACCGCCGCTGTGGCCGCCCGACCGGCCGGGCAGCCCGCTCCGGCCCCCGCACGACGGGGGGCATTGTGACCAGCGCCGACCCGCCTCAGTCCCCGGCCCCCGGTCCCGTCCCGGCGACCATCGCCGCCATCGCCTTCTCCCCGACCGGCTTGGAGCTGGGCCAACGTCTGGCCCGCGACTGGCCCCAGCTGGAGCTGACCCGCTGCCCGGCGGGCGGCCTGGCCGCCTGGACGCGGCAGGTCTTCGCCACTCATCGGGCGCTGTTGTTCATCGGCAGCGTCGGCTTGGCGGTGCGGGCCTGCGCCCCGCTGCTGGTGTCCAAGACCAGCGACCCGGCCGTGCTGGTGGTCAATGAGACCGGCGACTACGTGGTGGCGGTGTTGTCGGGCCACATCGGCCAGGCCAACCAGTTGGCCCGCGCCCTGGCCCAGACCCTGGGGGCGATCCCGGTCATCACCACGGCGACCGACAGCCACGGTTTGTTCGCGGTCGACGACTGGGCCACCCGCCAGGGCCTGCGCGTCCTCAACCCGGAGCGGATCAAGACCGTCTCGGCCCGCCTGCTGGCCGGTCAGACCATCCGTCTGACCAGCGACTTCCCCCTGGAAGGACCCTGGCCGGCCGGCGTCGTGCCGACGGACGCGCCACCCGGGGCCGAGGCCATCTCGACCGCCCCCACCCCGGCCACCCTCGTCGCCCAGGTCGCCGATTCTCCGGCCACCTCCGCCGAGGCCGGTTGCGATGTCGTCATCAGCTGTCGCCGCCTGGCGGTGGGGGAGGGGGACGAGCCGCTCCAACTGGCGCCGCCGGCCCTGACCGCCGGGATCGGCTGCAAACGGGGCACGGCGGCGGCGGCTGTCGAACGGGCCTTCCAACGGGCGCTGGCGGCCGGCGGCTACCGGGCGGAGGCCGTCGGCCAACTCGCCAGCCTGGACCTGAAGGCCGACGAGCCGGGGCTGTTGGAGTTCGCCCGCCGCCGAGGACTGCCCCTGCGGACCTTCGACGCCGCCCAGTTGGCGGACCAGCCGGGACATTTCACGGCCTCGGCCTTCGTGGCCGCCACCACCGGGGTGGACAACGTTTGTGAGCGGGCGGCGTTGGCGGCCGGCGGCGGCGCCATCGTGGTCCCCAAGCTGGCCGGCGACGGTGTGACGGTGGCCTTGGCCCTGTGCCCGCCGCGACTGGCCTTCGACCAGTTTAATATCGACAATATTGAAGGGGAGGCCGAATGAACCGTTTGACCTTGGTCGGTTTGGGCCCGGGGGACCGGGACCTGATGACCGCCGCCGCCCAACGGGAGTTGGAACAAGCCGACATCATCGTGGGCTACAAGCGTTATATCCAATTGTTGCGCCCGCTCTATCCCGATAAGGAATATTTCGCCACCGGTATGACCCACGAGGTGGAACGTTGCCAAGAGGCCCTGTCACGGGCCGCCGCCGGGTTGGACGTCGCCCTGGTGGCCAGCGGCGACCCCGGGGTCTACGCCTTGGCCGGGCTGGTGTTCGAGTTGGCGCCCGACTATCCCGGGGTCACGATCACGGTCGTCCCCGGGGTGACGGCGGCCACCAGCGGGGCCGCCCTGCTGGGGGCGCCGCTGGGCCACGACTTCGCCGTCGTCTCCTTGTCCGACCGGCTGACCGACTGGCCGACCATCGAGCGCCGTCTGGAGTTGGCCGCCCAGGCCGACTTCTGCCTCTGCCTCTACAACCCCTCCAGCCGCACCCGGGCCGGCCATCTGGCCCGGGCCTGCGAGATCGTGCTGCGCCACCAATCCCCGGACACGGTCTGCGGCCTGGCCCACCGCATCGGCCGGGCGGGCGAGAGCGCCCAGTTGACCACGCTGGGCCAGCTGGGCCAGACCACGGCCGACATGTTCACCACCGTCTTCATCGGTAACAGCAGCACCAAAGTGGTGGACGGCCGGATGGTGACGCCCCGGGGCTACCGCCGTGGCTGAGCCGGTCGGGCCGGGGGACGGGTGGGCCGCTTTGCCGGGGGAGCAGTGGGAGGCGCCGGCCGTCACCCCGGCGGTGGTGCTGTTCGGCGGCACCACCGAGGGCCGCCAGTTGGCCGAATTTTTGGCCCAGGCCGGGATTCCGGCGCTGGTCTGCGTGGCCACCGCTTTGGGCCAGGAGCAGGCGCCGGTCGCCCCTGGCCTCAGCTGCCACGTCGGCCGGCTCGACCGGACGCAGATGGTCGACCTGTTGCGCCGGACGGCCCCCCAGTTGGTGGTCGACGCCACCCACCCCTACGCCGCCGTCGTCACCGCCAACCTGCGGGCGGCCTGCGCCGAATCGGGGCTGGCCTATCTGCGAGTGCGCCGGCCGGCCGGCGTCAGCCCGGACGAGGACCAGGCCGACCAGCGGACCGCCGCCGATCCAGCCCCCGCCGCCCAAACCTTCATTCCCGGATCGACCGTCGTTCCGGCGCCGTCCCTTCCCGCCCCGTCGTCGCCCGACCCGGCATCGGTCGACGCGGCTCCGCCCGCCGTCGTCCGACGTTTCGCCGGTTGGGACCAGTTGATTCCCTGGCTCAACGCCAACGACCAAGTTATCTTTGCCACCACGGGGGCCAAGGAGGCCCGCGCCCTGACCCGGGTCGAGGGCTATCAACAACGAGTCGTGTTGAGACTGTTGCCGCAGCCCGATGGTATTAAGGCTTGTTTGGAGCTGGGCTACTCCGGCCGCAACCTGGTGGCTCTACAAGGACCTTTCGGCCATGACCTGAACGTGGCTTTGTTCCAACACTTCCAGGCCGGCGTCTTGGTGACCAAGGACTCGGGCGACCCGGGCGGCCTGGCCGACAAGTTGACGGCCGCCCGCCAGTGCCGGGTGGCGACCGGGCTGATCGCCCGCCCGGCCGACGTGGACGGCGTCACCTTGGACGAGGCCCGCCAATTGATCTGGGAGGCACTGCGATGAGACCGGTCGACATCATTGGCGCCGGTCTCGGTCCGGACACCTTGACCCGTCAGGCCGACCAGTTGATGGCCCGGGCCGAGGTCCTGATCGGCTCACACCGGCTGCTGGCCGAGCAGGCCCGGCCGGGGCAGGCGACGCTGGCGGCCGACCGGCCGGACCAGGTGACGGCGGCCGTGCTGGCCCAGGGCGACCGGCGGGTGGTCGTGCTGATGTCGGGCGACGTCGGTTTCCACAGCGGCGCCACCAAGGTGGCGGCGGCGCTGCGGGCCGCCGGGGTCGAAGTCCGGCTGACGCCGGGGATCGCCACGCCGTTGCTGCTGGCGGCCCGGGTGGGGGTGCCGTGGCAGGACGCCTGCCTGGTCAGCTGCCACGGCCAAACCGTCGACCTGGTGGCCCGGGTGCGACGCCACCGCCACACCATCGCCTTGACCGGCGGCAACATTCCCCAGTTGGCGGCGGCGCTGACGGCGGTCGGCTACGGCGGCCTGACGGTCTGGGCCGGCCAGAACCTGGGGCTGGCCGACGAGCTGGTGGCCCAGACCACGGTCGAACAACTGGCCCAGCGGGAATGGTCGCCCCTGACCAGCCTGCTGATCGACAATCCTGATTGGGATGATCGGGTGTTGTGCGGGTTGCCGGACGACCGTTTCGAGCGCGGCGAGGCGCCGATGACGAAGTCGGCCGTGCGCGCCCTCGTCTCGGCCCGGCTGGCCCTGCGGCCGGACGCCGTCGCCTACGACATCGGCTGTGGCACCGGCTCGGTGACCGTCGAGATGGCTTTGGCGGCCCACCGCGGCCAGATTTACGCCGTCGACCGCGACCCGGCGGCCGTGGCCCTGACCAAGCAAAACTGCCGCGCCTTCCACCTGGCCAACGTCACCGTGGTCCAGGGCCTGGCCCCGGCCGCGCTGGCCGACTGGCCGGACCCGGAGGCGGTCTTCATCGGCGGCGCCGCCGGCCGCCTGGACGAGATCGTGGCCGCCGTCGTGGCCCGCCGGCCGGGGGTCCAAGTCGTGGTCACGGCCATCGCCGTCGAGACCGTGGCCGCCGCCGTCCAATCCATGACGGCCGCCGGGTTGTATCCCCAGTTCAGCCAACTATCGGTCGCCCAGGGGCGGCCCGCCGGCCTCCTGCACCTATTGATGGCCCAGAACCCCATCACCGTCATCAGCGGGGGCGGTCGTGTCTGGGATTAGATTCACCGAGTCCGGTCAGGGGGCCGAGACGATGACCGTTCCCGGGTCTGGGTTGGGCTTGGTGGCGCCGGCCGGATCAGTTCCGGAGGCCGCCGCCGGGGGCCGTGGCGTCGTCGTGTCCGGGTCGGCCGGCGGTGGCGGGGGCCGTGGCGGCGGCCGGACGGTGATCGCCGGCGTCCGCTCCGGCGACGGCAAGACGACGGTGACGGTGGCCCTGATGGCCGCCCTGCGGGCCCGCGGCCTGGCGCTGGCGGGGTTCAAATGCGGGCCGGACTACATCGACCCGATGTTCCACCGCCGGGCGCTGGGCCGCCCGAGCCACAACCTCGATCCCTTCTTCAGCCCGCCCGACCGCCTGGCCGCCCAGGTGGCCCGGGCCGGCGCCGGGGCCATCGCCCTGGTCGAGGGCGTCATGGGCTACTACGACGGGCTGGGCACGACCACCTCGGCCTCGACCTTCGAGGTCGCCTCGGCCATCGCCGCCCCGGTGGTGCTGGTGATCGACGGCCGGGGCCAGGCCGCCTCGGCCGGCGCCCTGCTGGCCGGCTTCAGCGCCTTCCGCCAGCCCTCCCAGATCGCCGCCGTCATCGTCAACCGGGCCAGCGTCGGCGGCTACCGCCTGCTGGCCGAGGTCATCGCCCAAGCCGGTCTGACTTCCCTGGGCGGCCTGCCCGACCGCTCCGACCTGGCCCTGCCCAGCCGTCACCTGGGGCTGGTGACGGCGGACGAGATCGAAGCGGTGGACCGGCTCATCCAGGCCTGGGGCCGGCTGGCCGAGGACCACCTCGACCTGGACGGCCTGATCGACCTGGCCCGCCGCGCCCCCGCCTGGCCCCGGACAGACCCGGAGCGGCCGGCCGCCTGGGTCCGACTGGCCGCCGCCCAGTCCGAGCCGGACGGCCCGACCCTCCCACTCGACCGCGTTCCCGCCCCGCTCCCGCCGGACCCGGAACAACCGGTCGCCGCCGACGGCCAGGCCACGACGGCGTCGAAGCGGACGGCGGTGATCACGGTCCGGCCACAGGCCGCCGCCGAGGCGGCGAGTGGGGCGGCCCCGGCGGGAACAGTTGCGGCGGGGGAGCGGGCCACGGGCCGGGCGGACCAGCGCGGCGGCGGGCCGGTTGGAGGAAACGAAACAGTGGTTCGTGACGAGGATGAGGGGCCGGTCTTGGGCGGGTCGGAGTCGGAATATGGGACAACTTTTCAACCGGACCCGGAACAACCGGGCGAGGGTGGGGTGGAGTCGGGCGGAGCGATGGCCTTCGATGAGGTGGCGGATGGGACTGACGGGTCGGCGATCACGGTCCGGGCGAGTTCCAAGACCGAAATGATGGTTGCCCCGGTCGTGGGTCGGGCCAGGGTTAAACTGGCGGTCGCCCGGGACGCCGCTTTCTGTTTCCTCTACAGCGAGACGCTGGAGTTGTTCGAGGCCGTCGGCTTGGAGGTGGTGTTCTTCTCGCCCCTGGTCGAGTCGCGCCTGCCGCCGGGCGCCGCCGCCCTCTACCTGCCGGGCGGCTACCCCGAGATCCACGCCGCCGCCCTGTCCGCCAACGTCGCCCTGCGCCACGACCTCCAGGCCCGGATCGCGGCCGGCCTGCCGACCATCGCCGAATGTGGCGGTTTCCTCTACCTGCACCAAGCCATCGACGGCTGGCCGATGGTGGCGGCCCTGCCCGGCGCCGCCCAGGCCACAGGCCGGCTGCAACGCTTCGGCTACGCCACCTTGACCGCCCAGACGGACAACCTGTTGGGGCCGGCCGGCGCCACTTGGCCGGTCCACGAGTTCCACTACTACGCCTCCACCGCCGACGGCGCGGCCTGCCGGGGGGTCAAAGCCTCCACCGGGGCCGTCTACCACACCGGCCACGCCAGCCCCAGCCTGTTCGCCGCCTTCCCCCACCTCTACCTGGCCTCCAACCCCGAGTCCGCCCGCCGCTTCGCCGACCGTGCCCGGGCCTTCGCCGCCCCGCCGCCCACTTCGGGGGAAGCCCCATGATGGGGGTCGTCATCGGAGCCAACGGCTCGGGCAAGAGCACTTTGGCCGAGGCCTGGGCGGTCCGGCTGCGGGCCGACGCCGGCGGGCGGCTGCTCTACCTGGCCACCACGGTCGTGGCCGACGCCGACGGCCAGCAGCGGGTGGCCCGGCACCGCCGCCAGCGCCAGGGCCTGGGTTTCCTCACCGTGGAGTCGCCCACCGCCGAACTGGCGGTCGGCCCGAGTGATGTCGTGTTGTTGGAGGATGTCTCCAATCTGGTGGCCAACCTGATGTTCGCCGACCGGGCTGCCGACCCGGCGCGGGCGGCCCTGGATCGTCTGGCCGAGTTACGCCGCGCCAGCGCCCACCTCATCGCCGTCACCATCGGTGGCCTGGTCCCGCAACCGGACCACTGGGACGAGACTCGTGACTACTTGGCGGCCCTGGAGAGCGTCAACACGGCCCTGGTCCGCGCCGCCGACCAGGTGATCGAAACCTCTGGCCCCGAGTCGGAGGCAGCCCCGTGATCGCCTGGCCCTCGCCCGCCACACTGGTGGCGGCCAGCACCGCCGCCATCGTCGTGGGTGCCCTGCTGGACCGGCTGGTGGGCGATCCGCCGCGCTTGCCCCATCTGGTCCGGGGACTCGGCGGCGCCATCGCCGCCGCCGAACGTCGCCTCCACCCCGAGCCCACGACCGTTTCCCCGGCCGGCCAACGCCGCCGGGGGGTCGTCCTGGTGGTGCTGGTGGTGGGTGGCGCCACCTTGGTGACGGCCGCCGTCCTGGCGGCGGCCTACGCCGTCGCCTGGTGGCTGGGGCTGGTGGTCGAAGCCGTCGTCTGCGGCCAATGCCTGGCGGTCAAGGGCCTGCGCCAGGCGGCCGGCCTGGTCCAAGCCGACCTGGAACGAGGCGACCTGCCCCGGGCGCGGGCCGACCTGGCCCAGATCGTGGGCCGCGACACCGCCGACCTGGACCCGGCGGCGGTGGCCCGGGCCGCGGTCGAGACCGTGGCCGAGAACACCACCGACGCGGTGGTCGCGCCCCTGGCCTTCATGCTGGTGGCCGGCGGCGTCGGGGCTGTGGCCCACAAAGCCGTCAACACCCTCGACTCGATGGTCGGCCACCGCGACCGCCGCCACCTCCACTTCGGGCGGGCCGCTGCCCACTTGGACGACGCCGCCAACTGGTGCCCGGCCCGCTGGGCGGCCTGGCTGATGGTGGCGGCGGCCGGCTTGTCCGGGGCGGACTGGCGCTCGGCGTGGCGGATTTGGCGGCGCGACCGGCGGCGCCATCTCAGCCCCAACTCCGGTCAGACCGAGGCCGCCTGCGCCGGCGCCCTCGATCTCCAACTGGGCGGCCCGGCCACCTACGCCGGCCGACCCGAGGCCAAACCCCTGATCGGCGACGGCCGCCGCGACGCCGGCCCGGCCGACATCGCCGGGGCCAATCGGCTGATGTCCGTCACCGCCTGGCTGGCCCTGGGACTGACCGTCGCCTGTCGGCTGGCGCTGTGGGGCCTGCTCGTCCATGTCCCGGCCTGAACTCGACGGCGGCGCCGGTTCCGACCGTCGCTCGCCTTGGCCATGATCCGCCGAATCGGCGCCGGGGCTGGCGGTCGCCGGCCGGGTGATGGTTCCAGAAAACTGGTCCACGAATTGGCTGAGATACCGGATCAGCCACCGGCGACCGGTCGGCCGCCCATGGGGCGGGGAACACGTTTTCGCGGCCTTCCGCCCGGCCGTGGCCGGGCCTTTGTCCCACATCAGGTCCGGGATGATGCTGGGGATCAGGTCCGGCCCGACGGGGGACGGCGTCATGGCGGGTTTGGCCCCCAATCTCGTCGTCAGCCAACCACGATGGGAGATCGGTCATGCCGCTGACTGACCGCGAGACCGGACGGGCCGGGGTGGGGCCTGGCGACCGCCGGGGCGGGAACTTGTCCGGCGATGACAAGCTAGAGGACATGTCTAACGATGGCGGCGCCCAGACTGTGTTCGGCGGTGGCCAGGTCTGGGGCGCGTCCGGTGGGTGTGGTGTCCGGGGCGCGTCCGGTGGGAGTGGTGTCCATGGTGTGTCCGGCGACGGCCAGGCGCAGGGCCTGTCTGACAACGACCGCTCCCATGGTGTGTCCGGCGACGGCCAGGCGCAGGGCTTGTCCGACGACGACCGCTCCCAGGGTCTGCCCGGCGACGGCTGGGAGGACGACGAGCACGGCGGCGACCTGGCCGCCCACCCCGGGGTGGTGCTGGACTATTCGACCAATGTGAGCCCGCTCGGCCTGTCCCCGGCCGTGCGCCGGGCCATCGTGGAACGGCTGGACGACTACGCCGCCTACCCCGACCCCCGCTGCCGGGCGCTGCGGGCGGCCCTGGCCCGCCAACACCAGGTCGACCCGGCCAACATCCTCTGCGGCAACGGGGCGGCCGACCTGATCCACCGGGTCTGCGCAGCCCTGAGGCCCCGCCGGGCGCTGACCTGGGCGCCCAGCTTCAGCGAGTACCAACGCTGCGCCGCCCTCGGCGGGGCCGTGGTCGAACAGCCCCGCCTGGACCCGGCCGACGGCTTCCGGCTGACGGCCGCCGCCGTGGCCGCCGTCCCCCCCGGCGTCGAGCTGGTCTTCTGCTGCCAGCCCAACAACCCCACCGGCCGGCTGGTCGAGCCGGCGGTCTTGGACCAGTTGGTGGAGCGCTGCCGGCTTATCGGCGCCGTCCTGGTGTGCGACGAGTGCTTCCTACCTTTCACCGCCGCCGGGTCGCTGATCCCCCAACTGGCCCGCCAGCCCCACGTCATCGTCTTGTCCGCCCTGACCAAGACCCACGCCCTGGCCGGGCTGCGGCTGGGCTACGCCGTCGGCCACCCCGATTATCTGGCCCTGATGGCGGAGCACGGCCCGCGCTGGGGCGTCTCGGCCGTGGCCCAGGCGGCCGGGCTGGCCGCCCTGGCCGAGCCGGAACGGGTCGCGGAGGCTCGTCGGCTGGTGGCCCTGGAACGCCCCTGGGTGGAGGGCGAGTTGGTCCGGCTGGGCCTGCGCACCTTCCCCGGAGAGGCCAATTTCATCTTGTTCCAATCGTCGGTCGATTTGTTCCAACCATTACTGGAACAAGGTGTGTTGATCCGATCTGGCGCCAACTTCAGCGGTTTGGACAAGAGTTATTACCGAGTTGCGATCAAGTGTCACACCGACAATGTGGCATTGGTCAAGGCTCTGGGGGAGGTGCGGCGTGGTTAAAACCATTATGGTTCAAGGGACAATGTCCAACGTCGGCAAGTCGATCATCGCCACTGGCTTGTGCCGGTTGTTCCTGCAGGACGGCTACCGGGTGGCCCCCTTCAAGAGCCAGAATATGTCGCTCAACTCCTTCGTCACGGCCGACGGCGGGGAGATGGGCCGGGCCCAGGTGGTTCAGGCGGAGGCCTGCCGGCTGGCTCCCGATGTGGCCATGAACCCGATCCTGCTCAAACCGATCACCGACCGGGGCAGCCAGGTGATCGTCTGGGGCCAGCACTGGGCGACGCTGGAGGCGCAAGACTATTTCGCCCGCCGGGGCAGCCTGCGCCCGGCCGTGCGACGGGCCTTCGACTGGCTGGCCGAGCACCACGACATCATCGTTGTCGAAGGGGCGGGCTCCCCGGCCGAGATCAACCTCCGCCAAGACGATATTGTCAATATGGGTTTGGCGAAGCAGTTGGAGGCGCCGGTCCTGTTGGTCGGCGACATCGACCGGGGCGGGGTCTTCGCCCAGCTTTACGGCACCTGCGCCCTGCTGCCCCCGGACGAACGTCGTCTGGTCAAAGGACTGATCATCAACAAATTCCGTGGACAAGAGAAACTATTGCGCGACGGGCTGGTGGAACTGGAGCGTTTGACCGACCGGCCGGTGCTGGGCGTCGTGCCCTGGCTGGACCTGGAGATCGACGACGAGGACTCCCTGGCCGAACGCCTGGACCGCGACCGCCCGGCGGCGGCCGACGACGGGGCGGTGACAGATGAGCCCGGGGCGGCGATGATGGGGGAGGCGTCCCCTGTCCCGCCTCCGGCTGTGATGGAGGAGTCCGGTGTCGGGGCGATGAGCGGAGCGGTTGGGGCGATGGTGGTGGCAGAACCCGGCGGCCCGCCTGCCTCTGTGGTCTCAGGCCCGCTCGCCCCCGTGACCGCCGGCCGCCGGGCTGGCAGCGTCGACGTGGCCGTCGTCCGATTGCCCAAGTTGTCCAATTTCAGCGATTTCACGGCCCTGTCGGCCACCGCCGGGGTCGAGGTCCGCTACGTCGACCGGCCCGACCGGCTGGGCCGTCCCGACCTGCTCATCCTGCCCGGCAGTCGCAACACCATGGCCGACCTGGCCTGGCTGCGCCGCCGTGGCCTGGACCAGGCGGTGTTGGCCCAGGCCGCCGCCGGCCGGCCGCTGATGGGCTTGTGCGGCGGCTACCAGATGTTGGGGCGGGTGGTCGAAGACCCGGCCGGGGTGGAGTCCGGCGGCCGGTCGGCCGGCCTGGGGCTGCTGCCGGTGGCCACCCGGCTACGGCCGGCCAAACGCCAAACCCGGGTCGAGGGCGTGGTGCTGGCGCCGGGCGGCCCGTTGGCCGCCTTGTCCGGGGCGCCGCTGGCGGGCTATGAGATCCATCTGGGCGCCACCACGTTGGAGGCCGGCGCCCAGCCCCTGGTGGGCCTGGCCGGCGGCGCTGTCGACGGCTGCTGGCGGGGCAGCGTCTACGGCACCTACCTGCACGGCTTCTTCGACAGCCAGCCGCTGCGGTCCGCCCTGTTGGCCGCCCTGGGCCGCCCGGCGGCGCCGGTGGTCGACCTGGAGGCCCACAAAGAGGCCCAATACGACCATTTGGCCAATACCCTGCGCCAAACTCTCGACATCGACCGGATCTACCGCCTCATGGGGGTTGAGCGATGACCGGACCTTCACCGTCGTGGCGGCCGGTCTGTGATGGCGTTGGTGACGGGCCGGTGGCGTCGGCCGGGGTGGACAGCGAGCGGCACGACCTCGGGGATCGGGCCAGGGCCGGGCTGGTCCACCTCTACACCGGCGACGGCAAGGGCAAGACGACGGCCGCCGTGGGCCTGGCGGTGCGGGCCGCCGGCCGGGGCCGCCGGGTCTGGCTGGTCCAATTCCTGAAGGGCCGTTTCAGCGGCGAGGTGGCGGGCCTGGCCCGGCTGCCGACGGTCACGACGCTACGCCTGAGCCGTGACTTCGGCTTCTACCGCGACATGTCCCCCGAGCAACGCCAGGCCGTCCGCCAAGAGCACGACCAGTTGTTGGCCCGAGCGGCGGCGGCGCTGGCCGCCGGGGACTGCCAACTGTTGATCCTGGACGAGATCGCCGCCGCCTGGCGGCACTCCCTGGTGGCGCCCGACCAGGTCCTGTCCCTGTTGGACGACCGCCCGGACGAGGTCGAGGTCGTCCTGACCGGCCGCGAGGCCCCGGACGAACTGACCCGCCGAGCCGACTACATCACCGTCATGACCAAAGTCCGCCACCCCTTCGACCATGGCCTGCCCGCCCGGGAGGGCGTCGAGTGGTGACCACCTTCGGCAGTCCCACCTTCGGCAGTCCCGCCCCCGCCCTGAGAGGTCCGCGCAACGGTCACGACAGCCGGGCGGGGAACGGTTTGCCACGGCCGGCGCGGGGACGGCGGATGGGATCAGGCGTCCGGCGTGCCGGCCGGGCGGCGGGTAGGCTGATGGGCATGGTGTCAACGGCTTTGTGGGAGCAGGTCTCGTCTCTGTCCTTGCGGGATCAGTTCGAGCTGGCCGACCGCATCCAGTCTCAGGCGCCGTCTTTGCCGGAGGGGGTCCTGCCGATGTCGGAGTCGGAGTTGCGTGACCTGTTGGCTCGGTCGAGCGAGGCGGCGGCGGCGCACCCCGAGCAGTTGGTGACGGCTGAGGCGCTGGTGGACTCGATCCGGGATGAGCTGGGTCTGTGACTTTCCGGGTGGTGGTTTCCCCGCCGGCCCAACATCAGATCCGAGAGATCGCGCACTGGTACGCCACGCGAGGTGTCCCCGCAGTGGCCGAGCGTTTCCTGTCCGAGTTCCGGCGGGCTGTGGACGGGTTGAAGATAATGGCTGAGTCGCACGCGGTGGATGAGCGTTTCGGGCGGCGTCGCGCCTACCTCAAACGTTTCCCGTACACGGTCTGGTACGAGGTCGAGGGTCTGTGTGTCACTGTCTTGGCGGTGACGCACGAGGCCATGTCGAACGAGAGCATTCGCTCCCGGATCGACCTATGACAGGGTCTATGGCGCCAGTCCGACTTACGGTGGACGATATATGTTGCCCCACGCTCGGACCGTCGCACTCGCCGAGACCGTCCGAAAACGGCAGGCCGTTCACTAACAGCAGCGCATCCGGTCGGTGGATCTGGGCTCAGTCGCAGGTGGGCTGGTGTTTGCACCCTCACTTCTGCCCTCACTCTGGTGGTTCCGACTGCCGGGAAGGGCCTCTCCGGGGCTCCTCTGGCCGCTCTGCCGCGTTCCCCAGTTCCTGGCGGGCGACTCGCTCCTTCGCCCGGCGCAAGATTTCTTGGAGTCGCTGCTCCAACTGTTCCTTGGACGGCAGGGCCGTCCAATACTCCGCGACAACGATGCCGTCCTTGTGCATCTGTAGCAACTCCATCTGTTCGCGGCCGGCTTCCGTGCAGAGGATCAGGCCGATGGGCGCCTCCTCTCCCTCACCCCGCTCGTATCGGTCGAGCCAGCGCAAGTAGAGTTCCATCTGCCCCTTGTAGGCGGCTTGGAAGCGGCCAATCTTGAGTTCGATCACGACCAGGCGACGCAACGGGCGAGAGAAGAACAGCAGGTCGATGTAGAAGTCCTCGCCGTCGATGACGATCCGCTTCTGACGGGCGATGAACGCCCACCCCTGGCCGGCCTCCAGCAGGAAGGGCTCCAACTCGTGGATGATGGCCGACTCCAAGTCGCGCTCATGATAGCCGTCCTCCAGATCCAAGAAGTCGAGTAGGTAAGGGTCGCGGAAGGCGTCCACCGGCATTGCCGAGCCTTTCGGGATCTGAGAGTTGGCGATCTCGCGCCGTTCGTACGCCTTACGGGCGATGGTGTGGCGCAGTTCTTGGACACTCAGGCGTCGCGAGACGGCCTGCTCGGCGTAAAATGATCGCGTCGGCCCCGACGGCACGGGGAGCAGGGCCAGGATGTGGGTCCAACTCAATTCTGGTATCAGCGATACCAGAATCTGCTCGTCGGGGAACTCGCGAGCGAACTTGACCATGCGGTACAGGTTGGACGCGTCGAAGCCGCGGCCGTACCGGGCGGTCAACTGCCGCGACAGTGACGCGACAATCTGTTTGCCGTAGTCGCCGCGCTCGTCGCCGAGGACGGCGGATGAGATCAGGCGTCCGGTGTGCCAGTTGCGCAGCACCAGCGTGGCGTTGACCTGGCGGCTGGCGGCACCCCTGGCCTCCTCCACTAGGGCGGAGACCTGTTCGAACAGCTGGGCGGAGACAACGTCGATGCCGGCGGCGTCTGGCCTGAGTTCCTTCATGGGGTCAGCCTAGAGACGGGGTCTGACATCCTGACGGGCTCGGACGGCGCGACCCATCATCAGCGCTTTTGCACAGCGGTGCCGGCACCGACGAGACCGGTTAATCGTCCGGTCGTCCGCCGGCCAGCGGCCTGAGGTAGTGCTGGGCCAGCCATTCCACCACCGGCACCGCCACAGCGTCGCCGAAGCCGAACAGGCTCTGGTTCACGCGGGCGCCGTCGAGGCGGTAGCGGCTGGCGCCCATCAGGGTGGCGCACTCGCGCGGCGTCAGCCAGCGGACCCGCAGCCGCCCGTGGCCGAGCCGCACCACCGCCTGCCTGGACGACCCGCCGCGAGCCGTGCGCAGGCAACCGGCGATGTCATCGGGACGGACCTCCCAGACCGCCGCTCCCTGGCGGGTGCGACGGTAGGCGGTGCGATAGGACACCCCCGGCGCCCGCCGCAGCCGCTCGACGCGGCGCTGTTGCAGGGGCGACAGCGAGGCCACGAAGCCGCCGGTGCGGTCGTCGTCCCACCAGCGGTCGTCGGACAACGGCAGGTCCTCCAGGCACCGGCCCAGCCCGGACGTCAGCGGCGTCGGCGGCGCGGGCAGCCGCGCCCGATGGGTGCGCAGTCTCGGGTCACAGAACACCCGCCCCAGCCAATCGGGTCGCAGTTCACAACGCTCCGGCGGGCTGGCGGGCGGGGGCGTCTGGGCGCCGACGAGGAATAGTCGCGGCCGGGACTGGGGCAGGAAACGGCGGGCGTCGATGACCAAGACGTCGGCCGAGTACCCCAGTCGGTTGAAGGCCTTGACAGCCGCCGCCAGGTCCTGGCAGCCGTGCGAGGTCGCCAGGCCGACGACGTTCTCCAGCACGGCCAGCGGCGGCCGGCCGTCGCCCAGCTCGTCCAGAACGCGGACGTACTCCCAGAAGGCGCCCGACTCCGCCCCCCGCAATCCGGCGCGGCCGCCGGCCAGCGACAGGTCGGTGCAAGGCGACGACGCCCAGGCCAGCGCGCTACCGGCCGGCAGGTCGCGGCCACGCACCTGTCGCACGTCGCCCAGCACGAACCGATGTTCCGCCGACTGGCCGAAATGGCTCTCGTACAGCGCCCGCTTGCCAGGCTCGTGGTCGTTCGACCAGACCACGCGGAAGCCGGCGGCCTCCAGGCCGAGGCGGGCCAGGCCGATGCCGGCGAAGAACTCCAGCGCCCGTGGAGCCCCCGGCGGGGGAGGGGCGGCGGGCTGACGCATGGGGCCGATCCTAGTGTCGTGTTAGGGAAGTTCCTGACGCGGAGACGCCCGACGAGGTGTGGGGCGGCGTTGTCGTCGGCCGCCGGGCTCCAGCCCGACGACCTCCTCCGCCTGGCCATACACCCCGCCGGACGCCTCCTCCCAATCAGTCAAAAACCTCCCTAACACGACACTAGCGACGGCGCACCACGGTTCCCGGTCTTTCTGACGCGGGCCGGTAGGGTCGGCCTGTTCGGCCGCTCGGGCGCCGTCCGCCACAGCGGCGACGGCCCCACCGCAGAGTCCGACCAGATTCGACCAGAGAGCCAGAGAGGGGGTCTAAAGGTGACCAGTCCATTTCTCCACGTCGCCCCGGATGACATCGAGGCCACCAGTTTCCGCATGATCGAGGCCGAGCTGCCCCGGCCGCTGGACCCGCTGACGGCGCCGATCGTCAAGCGGGTGATCCACGCCACGGCCGACTTCGACTACGTCGACTCCCTGGTCTTCTCCGACAGCGCCGTGCCTCAGGCCCTGGCCGCCCTCGAACAGGGCGCCACCATCGTGACCGACACCAGGATGGCCCAGGCCGGTATCAACCAGGCCGCCCTGGAACGCCTGGGCTGCGCCAGTCATTGTTACATGGCCGACCCCGAGACGGCGGCCATGGCCGCCGCCCAGGGTGTCACCCGGGCGTCCGCCGCCGTCGATCGGGCGGTCGAGCTGCCCGGACCGCTGGTCTTCGCCGTCGGCAACGCCCCCACCGCCTTAGTCCGGCTGCACCAGCTGATGACCGCCGGACAGTTGAACCCGGCGCTGGTCGTGGCCGTGCCGGTCGGCTTCGTCAACGTGGTGGCGGCCAAAGAACTGATCCTGGCCGCCGCCGTGCCCCACATCGTCAACCGGGGCCGCAAGGGCGGCAGCACGGTGGCCGCCGCCATCATCAACGCCTTGCTCTACCAACTGGCTCGGGGCTGACCCCCGATCCGCCGGCTCGGTGGGGCGATAATCGCCGGACCGAGGCTCGAGGCGGTGGCTCGGCCTCACATCTTGGGCACGTCGAAGGCGTCGAGCAGGCGCACCAGGGAGACCTTGTGGTTGATGGCCCCCGCCTTCAACCGGACCCGATCCCGGGCGCCGTTGGTGGTGAGGAAGACATCGACCTCGTTGCTGTTTTGGTTGTAGGACAGCCCGGCGACGGGCGGGGCCAGGTGGTAATGGCTGATCGATCCCGGCTGCAGGGGTTGGCCGCGGCGCCAGAAGGTCCCCATCCGCCAGGCGAAATCCCCCATCGCCTTGGCGCTGAACTCCAACTCAAGACGGTCGACCGAGGCGGGGAAGTCCGGCCCCAGCCAGAAGTCGCTGTGGGCCTGTTGCAACAGTTGTGACAGCTGGTCGTATTGGTGTTTGTCCGCGAACAGGCCGGGGTGGGCCAAGGAGATCGGTTGGCCCTTCGCCGGATCGACCAGGAGCAGGTGGCGGCCGTTGCGCAACTGCAAATCGCGGACGTAAGGGGTGGCGGCGAAGGGCAGGGTCTGGACTGGCAGTTGGCCTCGGGCCACGGTCAGCCGGTCCGGGTGGACGGCGATGACGGTCGTCTTGTGGGGCGAGACCATCGCCCGGATGGTCAAGACGAGCCACACCAGGCCCAGCACGGTCAAAAAGATCCAGCCGATGGTGTCGTACAACTCCGCCTGGAAAGATTTATGCCAACCGGGGCGCCGGTAGTTCGCCTGGACGACGAAGCGCGGCACCAGGCCCAAGGCGATGAACACCAGGGCCATCGCCAGCGAGGCGAGTTGGCTGGAGGTCTTGACCCGGACCTCGAACTGGCCCAGGGGCTGGGCGACGGGGGCCGACGGCGGCTGCCAAGTGTTCACAGGGCGTCATTATGGCTGGACCTCCCCTGGGCCGCCAATCGGCGACCGCGTTCGCCCTCGCCCGATCTAGCCGACTCCGTTCGATCCCGTCCGGCCACGTTCGATCCCGTTCGATCCCGTCCGGCTCCGTTCGATCCGTCTTCCGTCCACCGCTGGTACGGCCTCGACCGCCTCGCCTCGGTCGGCCAACCTTCGGCTCGGGGCACAGCGGTGTCAGCTCGGGTCCACCCCGGGGTCCAGTCCGACCAGCCGGTCGGCCGCCGGCCCCGCCCCCAAGTCGACTATGGCCAAAGCGCCGTAGGACAAGCGGATATGCCAAGTGGCCGCCAGCTCGACCCCCAGAACGAGCGCCAACACGGCCCGCACCACCCCGGCGTGGGTGACCGCCAACACCGGCCCCCGGTCGTGGAGTCGCAACTCGTCCAGGAGGTCTCGGCAGCGCTCCCGCACGGTCTCCCAGGTCTCACCGCCGGGCGGGGCGCATCGCTCCGGGTCTTCCGCCCAACGGTCCAGCTCGGCCCGGTCGATATCGTCCCAGCGCCGCCCCTCCCAATGGCCGAAGTCGAGCTCCAGCAGTCGGTCGTCCGGCCGGGGGTCGGGACAGACGGCGGCGGCCAGGTCGGCGCAGCGGCGCAGCGGGCTGGTCAGGCACAGCCCCACGAACGGCCCGGCGGTCGGCTCCACCAGGGGGCGAGGGGGGTGGCGCGCTGGCGAGCCGGGCGTCCGGTGGGCGTCGGCGCCGCCGCGCCCGGATGGCGCCGCTGGGTGGCTGGAAGGCGACGGATCAAGGCTCAGTCGGGCGCGCAGACGTTCGGCGGCCACCGCCAGCGTCGTCGGCTCGACCAGCAGGTCGGTGCGGCCGTAACAGATCCCGGGGGCGACCAGCGGGGCCGGGTGCCGGACCAGGAACAGTCTCACGCCGGCCTCACAAGCCGGCGCCGGCCAGCGCCAGCAGCGTCAGATAGACCGCCGTCTCGGTCAACTGCTGGGCCGCCCCCAGGCAATCCCCGGTGTAGCCGCCCAGGCGCCGTTTGAACCAATGGGCCAAGACCGAACTGAGGACCAGGGCCACCACCCCGGAGAGCAGCCACCAGGGCCGCCACCAGGCCCAGGCGGCGCCGGGCAGCAGCCAGACGGTGGCCGCCGCCAACTGGGAGACCGACAAGGGTTGGGCGATGGCCCGGGACTTGCCGGAGGCGTTGTCGCGGGCGTAATGGCCGCGCCAGATGATTGTCAGCAAACACCAGCGGCTGACCACCTGTGCCCAGACCACACCGCCCAGGCCCATCCCTCCGGCGGTCTCTAGCAGGGCGCTGAGGGCCGTGATCTTGACCCCGAACAACAACACCAGGCCGAGGATGGCGTAGACCCCGACCCGGGAGTCCTTCATGATGTCCAGGACGCGCTGGCGCGAGCCGCCGGCCCCGAAGCCGTCGCAAACGTCGGCCAGCCCGTCCTCGTGCAGCCCGCCGGTCAGCCAGACGCCGGCCGCCAGCCCCAGGACGACGGCCACCGGCCCGGGCCACAGCCGACCGGCGCCCGCCATGACGCCGGCCACCACCCCTCCGACGACCCAACCGACGGCCGGCAGGTAACGGGTCGAACGCCGCAGCCAGGCGTCGCTGTGGCCGACCCAGGCCGGGGCCGGCAGCCGGGTGTAGAAGCGCAGGGCGGTCCAGAACAGGCGCAACTCTAATTTGGGACGCCACTCCCGCGTCCGGTCGGCGCTCATAACGGACCGCGCCCGCCGTCGGCCGAGTCGGCGATCCGGCCCCCGGCGTGGTCGGCCTCTGGTCCCACGGCCAGACTGGCGGTCCGGCCGGGCTGGCCAGCGCTTCGGGTCGGGCTTCGGCCCCGGTCTCGTCCGGCGGTCTGGCCCGGGGCGCCCATGGTCCGGCCGGGCGTCGGGCTCACGGGTCGGACGGCGGCGGGGCCGCCCCGGCGGCGGCCTCCGGCTCCCCGGTGGCAACGCCGGCCTCATCGAAGCTGGCCATTTGGTTGACGAAATCGACGGCCGACACCAGTAGGGGATAGGCCGCGGCGCAGCCGCTGCCCTCGCCCAGGCGCATCCCCAGGTCGAGCAGCGGCTCGGCCCCCAGGTGGTCCAACACCCGGCCGTGCCCCGGCTCGCCCGAGCGGTGGCAGAAGACGGCCCCGGCGATGATCGTCGGGTCCAGCGACCAGGCCGCCAGGAAGGCCGCCGTGGCCACGAAACCGTCGATCAGCAGCAGCCGCCGGGTGGCCTGGGCGCGGCCCATGGCGCCGCACATCTGGGCGATCTCGAAACCGCCGAACCAGCCCAGGGCCTCCCGGGCGTCGGCCGGGGCCGGGCGTCGGGCCTGGACCCGGCGCAGAACGTCCAGCTTGCGCTCCAGACCGGCCCCGCGCAGGCCCGAGCCGGGGCCGACGCAGTCCGCCAACGGCAACCCGGTCAGGCCGCTGACCAGCAGACTGGCCGAACTGGTGTTGCCGATGCCGAGTTCGCCGAAGCCGATGACATTGCACCTAGGATCGACCACCCGGTCGATCACCTCGGCCCCGGCGGCCAGACAACGCTCAACTTGGGCGGCCGTCATGGCCTCCCCGGTCAGGGCGTCGCCCGTCCCTGGCCCCATCCAATGGTCGATCATCCCGGCCGGCCGCCGGTCCGGCCAGTCCACCCCGGCGTCGACCAGCCGGACCGTGATGCCGTGTTGGCGGGCCAAGACGTTGACACCGGCCCCGCCGGCCAAGATATTGACCGCCATCTGGGCGGTGACGGCCTTGGGGTAGGCGCTGACGCCCTCGGCCGACAAGCCGTGGTCGGCCGCGAAGACCACGATCTCGGGCTGGCTCAAAGCCGGTTCGACCGTGCCCTGCCAGCGACAGATCTGGGCCGCCAGCGTCTCCAGCCGACCGAGGGCCCCCAGCGGTTTGGTCTTCTGGTCGATGACCCGCCGGATGCGTTCATCCAGGTCGTGGTCCGCTAACTCCTGTGGCATCGCCCCAGCCTAATGGCCGCCGCTGGGCCAGCCGCGTCCGGCGGGCGTCGGAGGCTGTCTGCACGACCGTCCGCCCTCCGAGCGGTCAGGCCTTGGCCAGGGCGTAGGCCGCGCCCTCGGCCTGGCCCGGGAACCAGTCGGCCGGGGGTTGCCCCGGGGCCAGCACGACGGCCAAGACCTCGGCCGCGATCTGGTCGTGGGCCTCGGCGATGGCCAAGGCCATGGCGCCGTCGGCCATCCAGGCCAGCTTGATGCGGTCGCTGACCTTGAGGCCGGCGGCCTTGCGCGACTCCTGGACCGAGCGGATGAACTCGCGCGCCAGGCCCTGACGGACCAGCTCGTCGGTCAGCTCCAGGTCCAAGGCGACGGTCTCGCCCTGCTCGTTGACCACGCTCCAGCCCTGGCGCGGGCGCTCCGAGACGATCACCTCGTCGGCCGTCAGCTCGACCGGGCCGCCGTCATGGATGATTGTCACCCGGCCGTCCCGGGCCAGGTCGGCCGCCACCTGGGCGGCGTCGGCCTGGGCGACGGCGGCGGCCACGGCGGCCGTGGCCGGTCCGAAGCGCCGGCCCAGGGCGCGGAAATTGGCCTTCACGCTGTGGTCCACCAGGTCGCCGGCCGAGGCGAAGGACCCCACCGCCACAACGTTGATCTCGGCCTTGATCTCGGCCAGCAGGTCGTCGTCCAGCCGCTCCAAGGCGGCGCCGGAGACCAGCAGGCGGGCCAGCGGCTGGCGCACCTTGACCTGGGCGGCCGAGCGGGCCGCCCGGCCCAACTCGACCAGCCGCCGGGTCAGCTCCATGTCCGCCATCAGCCCAGGGTCGTCCCAGGCCGGGTCCGGCGTCGGCCAGCTGGCCAGGTGGACCGAGTCCGGGGCCGCCGGGTCGGTGGCGACGAAGAGGTCTTGCCACACCCGCTCGGTCAGGAAGGGCGTGATCGGTGCCATCAGCCGGGTCAAGACGTCCAACACCTGGTGCAAGGTGGCCAGGGCCGAGTCGTCGCCGGCCCAGAAACGGCGCCGGGAGCGGCGGATGTGCCAATTGGACAAGTCGTCCACGAACCCCGACAACAGGACGCCGGCGCGCAGGGTGTCGAAATCCTCCAGCGCCGCCGTCACCTGGCGGATCAGTTGTCCGGTGGCCGACAACAACCAGCGGTCGAGGACGTGGCGTTGTTCCGGGGGCCGTTGTTCCAAAGGCCGGTCGCCCGGGGCCCAATGGTTGGCGGCGGCGTAGAGCCCCTGGAAGCTGACGGCGTTCCAGTAGGTCAACAAGACTTTGCGCACGGCCTCCTGGATGGCGTGGTGGCCGACCTGGCGGGCCGCCCAGGGCGAGCCGCCGGCCAGCATGAACCAGCGCACAGCGTCGGCCCCGTGCTGTTCCAACAAGGGAAGTGGCTCCAAGATATTGCCTAAGTGTTTAGACATCTTGCGCCCATCCTCGGCCAAGATATGCCCTAAGCAAAGCACATTTTTGTACGAGTTACGCCCGAAGACCAGAGTCGACACGGCCATCAGGGAGTAGAACCAACCCCGGGTCTGGTCGATGGCCTCGCAGATGAAGTCGCCCGGGAAGGCCCGCTCGAAGGCCTCGGCCGAACCCTCCGCCCAGGGGTAGCCCCACTGGCCGAAGGGCATCGAGCCGGAGTCGAACCAGGCGTCGATCACCTCCGGCACACGGCTGGCGGTCTGGCCACAGGTCGGGCAGGGGAAGGTCACGGCGTCGACGAAGGGGCGGTGCGGGTCGAGGTCTAAGTGGTCTTGGCCCGACAGCTGGGACAGCTCGGCCAACGAACCGACGCAAATCTGATGGTCGTCCGGGCAACGCCAGACAGGCAACGGTGTGCCCCAATAGCGCTGACGCGACAATGCCCAATCAATATTGTGATTGAGCCAATCGCCATAGCGGCCGTACTTGATATTGCCGGGATACCAGTTGGTGGCCTGGTTCTCCCGCAACAGATCTGCTTTGCGGGCGGTGGTGCGGATGTACCAGCTGGGTTGGGCGTAGTAGATCAGCCGGGTGCCGCAGCGCCAGCAATGAGGATAGGGGTGGAGGTGTTTCTGAACGCGGAAGAGCAGTTGGCGTTGCTCCAGGTCTGACAACACGGCGCCGTCGGCCGAGGCGAAGAATAAGCCGCCGACCACGGGCAGGCCGTCGGCGAACTGGCCGTCGGGGGTGATCGGGTTGACGAAAGGTAAGTTCCAGCTACGGCAAGACTCCATGTCTTCGGCTCCGAAGGCCGGGGCCTGATGGACGACGCCGGTGCCGTCGGTGACGGTGACGTAATCGGCCGTGATGACATAGTTGGCGTCGGCCCCCCGCAGGTCGAGGCTGTCGAAGGGGCGGGCGTAGTGCCAGCGGACCATCTCCCGGCCCTGGAAACGGCCCACCACCTGCCAGTCGGCCCCCAGGACGGCTTGGCGCAGGGCTTCGGCCACGATCAGGGTCTCACGCCCGTCGCTGGCCGCCACGTAGGCCACGTCGGGGTGGACGGCGGCGGCCACGTTGGAGACCAGGGTCCACGGCGTGGTGGTCCAGATCAGCAGGGCCGCCCGGCCGGCCCAGGGGCCGTCGATCAGGGGCAGGCGGACGAAGGCGGTCGTGTCCTCGACCTCCTCGTAGCCCTGGGCCAACTCGTGGTCGGACAAGGTGGTGCCGCAGCGCGGACAGTAGGGGGTGACCCGGTAGTCCTCGATCAACAAGCCGGCGCTGTGGATCTGTTTCAGGGCCCACCAGACGGACTGGACGAATTGGGGCGACATCGTCCAATAGGCCTCGTCCAGGTTGACCCAGAACCCCATGCGGCGGGTCAACTGGGACCACAGGTCGACATAGCGGCTGACCGATTGGCGACATTTGGCGTTGAAGGCCTCGATGCCGTAACGCTCGATGTCGGGCTTGCCGGCGAAGCCCAGTTCTTTCTCCACCGCCAATTCGACCGGCAGCCCGTGGCAGTCCCAGCCGGCCTTGCGGGGCACCCGGTAGCCCTGCATGGTCTTGAAGCGGGGGAAGACATCCTTGAAAGCCCGCGACTCGATGTGGTGGGTGCCGGGCACCCCGTTGGCGGTCGGCGGCCCCTCGTAGAAGGTCCACTGGGGGGCGTCGGGCCGATCCAGCGAGCGGGCGAAGGTGTCCTGGCGCTGCCACAAGTCGATGATGGCGTGCTCCATCTGGGGCAGGTCGAGCTGGGCCGGGACGTCGGCGTAGCGCCGAGGGGCGCCCGTTGGGCGGTCATGGTCTTGGTCTGCGCTCATGCCAATATCCCTTCGCGTCGGCGAAGGGACGAGCCGTCGGCCCGCGGTGCCACCCTCCTTGGGGGCCTGCGCCCCCCACCTCGTAGCGCCCGGCGGCCGGTTCTACTGAGTCCAAGGACCGTTCTTCCGGCGGCTCCGAGGTGATAGCCCCATCACTGCCTTGCCGAGCGGCGACTATCATAGCCCGCCGCCGCCCGCAGTCATCGCCACGGTGGGGCGGCCCCGTCCGACCAGCTCCCGCGATAAAGTGGGCGGACGGCACATCGACGGCGCCGGGAGAAAGTGGCGCCGTGAGAAAAAAAGGGGGGCGTCGGCGATGAGGGGCAAGATCATGACGGCTGGGATGAAGAGGTCGTGTCACGCCGTCGCTTGGGGGTTTCGCGGTTTATCCGTCGGCTTGTTGGCCTATGGCTTGACCGCTCTGGGATGTCTGGTGGCCGCTTTGGCTTTCGGGCGGTCTTTCGTTTTCCTGGGTTTACGGGGTGAGGGGTGGGCCGGCGGCTCGGCCTTCGTGCTGGTCGACTTGCGGCAGGCGGTGCTCTGGGCGGGGGTCGGAGCGGTCGTCGGAGTGGTGACGCGGGTGGCCCTCGCCCGGTCTGACCCATCGGCTGCGAGAGCCTGACGCACAGGGGCTGCCGCCAGCTCGCCGCCGGTCGACACCATCGTTGTCCAGGGTCGGGCTGGGATAGACTGCCGGGCGCGCTCGGACAGCTCCCGGGCCGGTCAGGAGAGGGCGCCAATGCCAGGGATCGTGATCGTCGGCACCCAATGGGGGGACGAGGGCAAGGGCAAGGCCACCGACCAGTTGGGCGACGCCGCCGACTACGTGGTGCGTTACTCCGGCGGCAACAACGCCGGCCACACCGTGGTCGTCGGCCGCGAGCATTACGCCCTCCACCTGCTGCCCTCCGGCGTCCTCAGCCAACGCGCCGTCCCCGTCCTGGGCAACGGCGTGGTCATCGACTTGGACGTGCTCTTCCAAGAGATCGACGCCCTGGCCGCCCGCGGCCTGGCGGTGGGGGACAAGTTGCTGGTCTCGGCCAACGCCCATCTCATCACCGTCTACCACCAGCGCCTGGACAAGGTGACCGAACGTTTCCTGGGCCGCCGCCGCCTCGGCACCACCGGCCGCGGCGTCGGCCCGGCCTACGCCGACAAGGCCAGCCGGGTCGGCCTGCGGGTGCAGGACCTGCTCGACCCGTCGATCCTGCGCCAGAAGGTGGAGGCCGCCTTGGAGCAGAAGAACCAGTTGCTGGTCAAGGTCTACAACCGGCCGGCCGTCTCGGCCGATGAAGTCTGCGACCGCCTGCTGGCCCACGCCGAGCGGGTCCGGCCGATGACGGCCGACGTCTCACGGGTGCTCAACCGGGCCTTGGACGAGGGTCGGACGGTCCTGTTCGAGGGCGCCCAGGCGCACCACCTGGACGTTGACTTCGGCACCTACCCCTACGTCACCAGCTCCAACCCGATCGCGGCCGGCGCCTGCACCGGCACCGGGGTGGGCCCGACCCGGCTGGACCGGGTGGTCGGCATCGCCAAGGCCTACACCACCCGGGTGGGGGAGGGGCCTTTCCCGGGCGAGCTGACCGACGACGTGGGCCAGCGCCTGCGCCAGGGGGGCGGCGAGTTCGGCACCACCACCGGCCGGCCCAGGCGTTGCGGCTGGTTCGACGCCCTGGTGGTGGAGCAGGCGGGGCGGGTCAACGCTCTGACCGACCTGTTCTTGACCAAGCTCGACGTCCTGACCGGCTGGGACCCGATCCCGGTGGTGGTGGCCTACGACGTCGACGGTGAGCGCCACGAGACCATGCCGATGACTCAGACCGAGCTCCACCACGCCCGTCCCGTCTACCAATACCTCGACGGCTGGGGCGAGGACATCTCGGCCGCCCGCCGCTTCCAGGACCTGCCGCGCAACTGCCAGGCCTACGTCCGCCGCCTGGAGGAGCTGGTCGGCGTCCGCGTCTCCGGCATCGGCGTCGGCCCGGAGCGAGACCAGACCATCATGCTCCACCCCCTGATGGGCTGAGCCGGATGGGCTGATCCGGCGGCGGCCTACGGGGGGACGAGCGCTTGATCACGGCCGGGGCGGGCCGAGGGGGCGTCCCCGGATCGCGGGCGGTCGTGGGTGGCTGTTCCACGGGCTGGCCGAGATCCCAGATCGAGTCCGGGACGGCGGGGAGGATGGGAGTCGGTCGGCGCCCGGCGGCGGATCGGGGCTGAGGTAGTCTGGCCGCCGTGGCAGACACCGTGACTCATGCCCAGCTCACTCCCAGCACCTTGCAGCCGTGGGCCGAGTTGGGCCTCAAGGCCGACGAGTACGAGCGTATCCGGGCCATCCTGCGCCGCCGGCCGACCGCTTGCGAGTTGGCCATGTACTCCGTCATGTGGTCGGAGCACTGCTCCTACAAGAGTTCCAAGATCCACCTCAAGCGTTTCTCCGACCTGCCCCAGCGGACCGCGCTGGGACCGCTGCTGGCCGGCATCGGCGACAACGCCGGCGTGGTCGACATCGGCCGGGGCTGGGCCGTCACCTGCAAGATCGAGTCCCACAACCACCCCAGCTACGTCGAGCCCCACCAGGGCGCGGCCACCGGTGTGGGCGGCATCGTGCGCGACATCTTGGCCATGGGGGCGCGGCCGGTGGCGGTGATGGACGCGCTCCGCTTCGGCCCCCTGGAGGCGGCGGACACGGCCCGCCTGCTGCCGGCCGTGGTGGCCGGGGTGGGCGACTATGGCAATTGCCTGGGCCTGCCCAATATCGGCGGCGAGCTGGTCTTCGACCCCTCCTACGCCGGCAACCCGCTGGTCAACGCCCTCTGCGTCGGCTTGTTGCGCCACGAGGATTTGCACCGGGCCTATTCCAGCGGCGTCGGCAACCAGCTCATCCTCTACGGCGCCACCACCGGCGGCGACGGCATCGGCGGGGCCTCCATCTTGGCCTCCGAGAGCTTCGTGGCCGGCGGCGCCACCAAGCGCCCCAGCGTCCAGGTGGGCGACCCCTTCCTGGAGAAACTGCTGATCGAATGCACCCTGGAGCTGTTCGCCGCCGGGCTGGTGCTGGCCCTGCAAGACTTCGGGGCGGCCGGCCTGTCCTGCGCCACCAGCGAGCTGGCCTCGGCCGGTGACTCCGGCATGCACATCGACTTGGACCAGGTGCCTCTGCGCGACCCCGGCCTGACGCCGGAGGCGATCCTGATGAGCGAGTCCCAGGAGCGGATGATGGCCGTCGTCCGCCCCCAAGACGTGGAGTTGTTCATGGCCATCTGCGCCAAGTGGGAGGTGATGGCCACGGTGGTGGGCCAGGTGATCGCCGGCGACCGCCTGCTGATCGACTGGCAAGGCGAACGAGTGGTCGACGTCGACCCCAAGACCGTGGCCCATCAAGGCCCGGTCTACGACCGCGCCCAGGTCCGGCCGGACTGGATCGACCAGGTGCGGGCCGACCGGGGGGAGAACCTGCCCCGCCCGGTCACCGGGGCCGAGCTGGGGGCCCAGCTGATGCGGCTGCTAGGCTCGCCCAACCTCTGCGACCCCAGCTGGGCGACCGACCAGTACGACCGTTTCGTGCGCGGCAACACGGTCGCCGCCCAGGGCCAGGACGCCGGTCTGCTGCGGGTGGACGAGGCCACCGGGCTGGGCGTCGCCCTGTCCTGCGATTGCAATGCCCGTTTCACCTACCTGGACCCCTATCGCGGCGCCCAACTGTCCTTGCTGGAGAGCTACCGCAATGTGGCCGTCGGCGGGGCCGAGCCCCAAGCCGTGACCGACTGCCTCAACTTCGGCTCGCCCGAGGACCCGGAGGTGATGTGGCAGTTCACAGAGACCGTCCGAGGTCTGGCCGACGGCTGCAAGGCCCTCGGCCTGCCCATCACCGGCGGCAATGTTTCTTTCTATAATGAGACCGACGGCCGGGCCATCCTGCCGACCCCGACGGTGGCCGTGCTGGGGCTGATGGAAGATGTCGGACGCCACATCCCGGCCGGCTTCCAGGTCGCTGGCGACGCCGTCTACCTGTTGGGCGTCACCCGCGAGGAGCTGTCCGGCTCGGCCTGGGCCGAGGTCGTCCACGGCCACCTGGGCGGCGACCCGCCCATGACCGACTTCGAGCAACACCGCCGCCTGGCCGCCTTCTTCGTCGCCGCCGCCCGGCGGGACCTGGTGCGCTCGGCCCACGACCTGTCCGACGGCGGCCTGGCGGTGGCCCTGGCCGAGGCCTGCCTGGCCCGCGACCTGGGGGCCGAGCTGACCCTGCCCGACGACCCCTTCGTGCAACTGTTCTCCGAGACCGCCGGCCGCGTCCTGGTGTCGGTCGACCCCTCTGGGGAGGTCGACTTGATCCAGGCGGCCAACCAGCAGGACCTGCGTCTGACCCGGCTGGGCGAGGTGACCGACCAGGCCGAGCTGACGCTGCGGGGACTGTTCAGCCTGCGCCTGGCCGCCCTACGCCGCAACTGGCGCGCCCCCATCCCCACAGCCATGGGCCAGGCCGTGGCCTGAGCCTCTGGGGCGGGGGAGCGGCCTGTAAATTTGCGGGATAGCGACCCCGAGAAATGCGGGATAGCCGCTCCCTCCGTGCTACGTCGGCGAGGTGCTCAAGGAGGTGTCCTGGCTGGACGAGCCGTGGCCTATTACTGGCGCACCTACGAGGGCTTGGAGGTCGACTTGGTGGTGGAGCGCTATGACGGAGCCGTCCTGGCCTTCGAGGTCAAGGCCGCCCAGCGGCTGAAAGACGGGGATCTGGCCGGCCTGCGGGCGCTGCGTGACCAGATTGGCCCAGATTTCGTGGCCGGTGTCGTGCTCCACACGGGTGGTCACGCCGCCCACCCGGAGGACCGCCTCTTCACCATGCCGTTGGACCACCTATGGGGAGGACGTGGGCCGTGACCACCAGGCTCCGAGCTCGCCCATCGGGCACCCGGACTGTGGCGGCGGTGGTGAGGGATCTCAAAGGCTTCTTCGGGCCGTGGCCGGCCCGTCGGTCACCGTCGAGCAGATAAATGGCTCACGATTCGGCCGGCTTTAATGGCGATCACTTCCCAGACCCCTAAGATAGGCTACTTCTTCAGCCGGGCCGCCAGCTTGTCTGTGGTAACCGGTCAGATGATCCCAAGGTCATCGCGGAACACCGGCTCGCCCGGCAGCCGCGCCATAACATCCGGCCCCCTCAGCACTCTCCATTCCTCGCGCAAATACAAGACGCCGTCCACGCGGCGCATGATGACTTGACCCCTATCGAAGGGAAATACGGCCACGGCGTCTACCCGGTCGACCAGCTGGGCGGCCGACACAAGCATCGCAATCCGAGCCCGCTCGATCTCGTCGTCGTCGATTTTATGGTTAAGCGCATAGATAACCTCGGTCGTCACCGGGACGCCGAGCTCCTCCGTGTACATTTCTTGAGTTGGCTTACTCAGGCTCTCGCTGTCGTCGACGTAGATCATCAGGGCGGGCCACTTGACGGGGGCCTCCGACAAGTGTCGGAGGCCCAAGAGGCCCAGCAACTCCGTTTTCACCTCCGACGTGGTCCTCGCGGAACTCAGCCCCAGCAAATAATTGAACATGTTTCCTCCCTTGTCATGGCCATATCCTCACGATCTGGCCGGCTTTGATAGCGATCACTTCCACGAGCCCGAAAACGGCCACTTCCCCAACTGGGCCGCCAACTCATCCACGATGACCGGCTATACGATGCCCAAGTCATCACGGAACACCGGCTCGCCCGGAAGCCGCGCCACAACGTCAGGATCGTTCCACCACTCTTCCGACAGGTACAAGACGCCGTCCACGCGGCGCATGATGACCGGACCCGTCTCGAAGAAAAGCACGGCCGAGGCGTCCATCCGGTCGGCCAGCTGGGCGGCCGACACGAGCATCGTGGACGCTGCTTGTTCGATATCGCCCTCGTCGACTTTAAAGTTAATCGAATAGAAAACCTCGGTCGTCGCCGGGGCGCCGAACTCCTTCGTGTACATTTTTTGGGTCGACTTATCCAGGCTCTCGCCGTCGTCGACGCTTATCCCCCACATGGCGGGCCACCTGACGGGGGCCTCCGACAGGTGCCGGAGGCCCAAGAGGCCCAGCAACTCCGCTTTCACCTCCGGCGTGGTCTTCGCGGAGCTCAGCCCCAGAGAATGATTGAACATATTTCCTCCCTCGTCGTTGTCACGGCCATATCCTCACAATCCGGCCGGCTTTGATGGCGATCACTTCCCCAAGCCCGAAAACGGCCAATTCCTCAGCCGGGCCGCCAGTTCATCCATGATGACCAGTTATAAGATGCCCAGGTCATCGCGGAACACCGGCTCGCCCGGCAACCGAGACACAACATCCGTACCTCTCAACACCCTCCACTTCTCACTCAAATACAAGACGCCGTCCACGCGGCGCATGACGACCGGACCCGTCTCGAAGAAAAGCACGGCCGAGGCGTCCATCCGCTCGGCCAGCTGGGCGGCCGACACGAGCATCGTGAACTCTGCTTGTTCGATATCGCCCTCGTCGACTTTATAATTGAGCGCGTAGTTAACCGCGGTCGTCGCCGGGGCGCCGAACTCCTTCGTGTACATTTTTTTGGTCGCCTCATCCCTGCTCTCGCCGTCGTAGACGCTTATCCCCCACAGGGCGGGCCACCTGACGGGGGCCTCCGACAGGTGCCGGAGGCCCAAGAGGCCCAGCAACTCCGTTTTCACCTCCGGCGTGGTCTTCGTGGAATTCAGCCCCAGCGGATAGTTGAACATGTTTCCTCCCCTGTCGTTGTCATGGGTATATCCTCACGATCTGGCCGGCTTTGATGGTGATCACTTCCACGAGCCCGAGGGTCGGCCACCTCCTAAGCCCGGCCGCCAGCTTATCCATGCTGCCGGCTATAAGGTTCCCAGGTCATCGCGGAACACCGGCTCGCCCGGAAGCCGCGCCACAGCATCCGGACCCACCGACACCCTCCAATCCTCACGCAAATACAAGACGCCATCCACACGGCGCATGATGACCGTACCCGCCTCGAAGGGAAACACAGCCACAGCGTCCACCCGGTCAACCAGCTGGGCGGCCGACACGAGCATCGCAACCCGAGCCCGCTCTATCTCGTCATCGTCGATTTTATAGTCGACCGCATAGACAACCTGGGTCGTCGCCTGGACGCCGAGCTCTTCCGTGTACATTTCTTGAGTCGACTCACCCATGCCCTCGCTGTTGTAGACGCTTATACTCCACAGGGCGGGCCACCTGACGGGGGCCTCCGACAGGTGCCGGAGGCCCAAGAGACCCAGCAACTCCGTTTTCACCTCCGGCGTTGTCCTCGCGGAACTCAGCCCCAGCGGATAGTTGAACATGTTTCCTCCCCTGTCGTTGTCATGGCCATATCCTCACGATCTGGCCGGCTTTGATGGCTATCACTTCCACAAGCCCGGGGCGCTCCTTGATTTTCAGCTCGGCCGCCACCTGCTCCGCCGTGACCGTGGTGTCATCAAGGTTCAAAACGACCCGACTCGCCTGCCCCCCTTTAGCCTTTCCTTCTATATAGGAGGCGATGTTCTTCAAATTGTCGGTGCTCGGCGCGTAGCAGTCGGCTATCTCGCCCTCGAGGAGGTAGTCGGGCTTCTTCGGCCCCGGCACCTTCGGATTCTGCTCTATATCAAACCCGGCGTCCGCTAGGGTTTGAGCGGACTCGTTCTCCCGGGTCAAAGACCGAACCGTGCTGGAATCGGCTTTCGGCGGTATCTTGGTGGGCCGTCCGGTCGGGACGCCGCCTTTCGGCCCGGTCGGCTCGGTCAGCTTGATCTTCGGGGCAGTGGTTTTGTAGCCGATTCTGGCGGCTATTTCTTCGGCGGCTTTGAGGTCGTTTTTGGTGACGGTGACGCCGTCGCGGGTGATGTTGTCCCCGTTTCTGAGGGCTTGGATCTCGTCGGGTTTCAGGCGCACCCAGCGGGTGACGCCGCCGATGGTGACCGGGATGACGGTGAGGGCGAGGCCGAACAGGCCTTGGACGATCTCGCCCTCGTTCAGGTAGGCTGCCGCGTCGGTCAAGGCGATGGCGGTGTCGACGGTGGACAACGCGGCTATGACCACGGGCGCGGCCGCGCCGGCGGTGGCGGCCAGGGACGCCACCATTATGACTATGCCCAGGCCCTGCAAGAACTCGTGCTTGTACTTGTCCCACCACGACAGGTGGTCATACACGACCTGTTGCCGGGCGAAGTGCTCGGCGGCGTTGGCCACGTCGGCGGCGAACCGCTCGACCGCGCCCTCGGCATAGGCGTCAGCCGGGCGGTGGCGACCGTCATCCGGCTCGGCTTGGGCGCTCTGCTGCAGTCCCCAGGCGACGGCGGTGGCGGCGGCCTGGCCGAACCAGGAGCCGCTGGCCTGGTCGAAGCCGTACTCCAGCATCAGATACTCCAACCGGGAGTCGATCTGGGCGGTCCCGGCGTCGGCGTGCTGCCCGTCCGGGTAGTCGTAGCCCGGCAAATCGACCGGCGTGGTCCCGTTGCCCTGGAAATAGGACAACATCCAGGCCGGGTTGTAGTCCGCGGCCGACTGGAAGACCCCGGCCATAGGGTCCACCACCTCGGGCTTGCAGCCCAGGTCCTCGTTGAAACGGGGATCGACGACCGGGACGCCCCCGGGAATCTGCCAGGCCGCGGCGTCCGGCCTCGTGTCGTACAAGATGGTGTCGGCCACGCCGCTGAGGAAACTGGCGGGCCAGGAGCCCCGCGCGATCACCATCGACAACAGGGCCGCCGAGGGGACGGCGGCGGAGTTTTGGATGGCGGTCCGCCACTGGGCGGTGACGACCCCCAACTGGTCGGGGGGCACGGTGCGGGCGGCCAGGCTCAACGTCGCCCCCAGACCGTCCAACAAGCGGGCGTAGTCGGCGTCGAAGGTCTCCAAGTCGGCCGGCTCGGCCGCCCCCAGGCCGATGTTGACGTCCAACTGGTTGCGGCGGGTGTTCAAACCGTTCAACAGCTGGGCCAGCTGTCCGGCGTTCAGGCGGGCCTGCAAGGCCAGGGCGAACCCGGGGTCGCCGCTGTTGGCGTCCAGCAGGTCCAACAACTCTGGGGGGATGGTCCCGTCCCCCGTGCCGCCCAGAGTGTTGGCGTCGAGGCATTGTTGGATCAAGACGGCGGCCCGGCGGGCGTCGTCGTCGCTCAGGAACACCGTGTCGTCGAACGTCACCTTGTAAAGCGACTCCCCGGGACGGGAGTCGGCGATCTCGCGCGCCAGGTCGAGGCGTTGTTGGCACTCCCGCGCCAGCTCGCGCAGCCGCTCCACATGCCAGCCGTCATACAGCCAGTCCGGCAGTCGGTCCGACGACAGGCCCACGTCGTTCAGATAATTGGCCAGATGGCCGGCGGCCTCCGGCATATCGCCGATGGCCCGGTTCAACCGGTTGACGACGTCTTGCAGCGCGTCGATATTGATGGACTGCTCCGCCACGGCTAAACCCCTCTATCACCACCGGGTCCAGCGGGACCGCCAGTCGGAGACGGCGACCATCTCCGGCTGTGCCCGGACAACATCCGCGAACAAGTCGTCCACCTCCTGGGCCGCCGCGTGGGCGGACCACCTCAGGTCGTACAACTCTTGGTAGACCTGGCGTGCCCTAGAGCTGACCCACGCGGGTGCCTCGAAAACCACCAACACCGAGGCCAACGCCTCCGACAACAAGTCCTCGTCGGGCTCGGACGCCCGCCGCCGCGACACCACACCCTGCCGATAAAGATTCAACAACTCAGTCAAAGCCATACCCTCCAGTCATCGCTTTCGTAGCCCAGGCCTATCTGCCGACGGGTTCGTTTAACCGTTGAGGGAGTGTATCCCTTCCCACGGACCACGCTCGCCCTGTCACCGAGGTTTCTGGGTCGCGTCGGATTTTAGGGTGCGTCAACCCCGTCTCGGGTAGGCGGGATGAGCCCAGCTCCACCGACTCTCGACCACCGAACAACCCCATCCGGGCGTGCTAGCGCCGCCGACGCTTGCAGACGTCCAGTCCGTCTTCACGCCGGCCCCGCCCCCACCACACCCGTGGGAGGCCGCTTGCCCCGGGGTCCGCTTATGGATCGGGGCCGGACCCGGAGGCGGGAAAGGTTAGCCTTGAGTCAGCGTGCGGCCGGTTCAGAGCGGGCCGCCCGGCAGATCCCGGAGAGGTGATATGACCGAGTCGATGGAGGGCATGATGGCCCTCGGCCGGGCCAAGAACGTCGTCGTCCCGGGGCGGGCCATGGTCGCCGCCCCGACGCTGGCGCCGGTGGCCCAGCTGACCCGTGACACGGCCGAGCTGGCTAGCCGCCTGGCCCAGGGCTCGCGCCGCCACCTGGCCCGGGCCATCACCTTGGTCGAATCGACCAAGGCCTCGGACCGGGCGCAGGCGCGCGAGCTATTGGCCCGGCTGCGCCAAGACTCGGCCCCGACCTCGGTCCGGGTGGGCGTCACCGGCGTCCCCGGGGCCGGCAAATCGACTTTCATCAACGCCTTGGGCCAACAATTGATCGCCCAGGGCCACAAGGTGGCCGTCCTGGCGGTCGACCCGTCCTCGACTCGGACCGGCGGGTCGATCCTGGGCGACCGCACCCGCATGGGCGAATTGGCCGCCCTGGACGACGCCTTCATCCGCCCCTCGCCCTCCGGCAACCACCTGGGCGGCGTCGCCCGGGCCACCCGCGAGACCATGTTGTTGTGCGAGGCGGCCGGCTACGGCGTCGTCTTGGTCGAGACCGTCGGCGTGGGCCAGTCCGAGGTGGCCGTGGCCGGCATGGTCGACACCTTCTTGCTGATCACGCTGGCCCGGGCCGGGGACCAGCTCCAGGGGATCAAACGCGGCATCTTGGAGATGGCCGACGTCATCGCCGTCAACAAGTCCGACGGCGACAACGAGGCCGCCTCCCGGATGGCCGCCCGCGATCTCAGGACGGCCATGCGGCTGATCACCTCCGACCCCCACGCCCGCCGCCCCCCGGTGGTCAACATCAGCTCCTACACCGGCCTGGGTCTGGACGAGTTGTGGCACGAGGTCTTGGACCACCGCGACCACTTGGACCAGGCCGGCGGCCTGGCCGCCCGCCGGGCGCGGCAGCAGCGCGACTGGCTGTGGGCGCTGGTGGACGACGAGTTGGTGGAGGCGGTGCGCCAGTCCCCGGCGGTCAGAGCCGTTCGGGCCGAGCTGGAGGCGGCCGTGATGGAGGGCGGCGTCAGCGCCGTCGAGGCGGCCGAGACCGTGCTGCGCCGTTTCGCCGCCGACCTGCCCGCCAGTTGGGTGGAGTGATATCACCAGCCATGACAGACCAAATATTGATCCAGATAGCACGGTTGGGCGCTTCGTTCGTCGTCATCTTCGCCATCGCCATCGGCGTGTTACTGCTGTGGCACTTTTTGACCCAGCGGAGAAACCGTCGCCGTGCCTCCGCCGAGCGGTCTACTGGTACGCCGCCGAGCGTCTCCGGGCTGCCAAGCGTGACGGCGCCGAGCGCCGTGGGGGCGGCCGAGCGAGACGGCTTGGGATGAAGCCGGGCGGCGGGGTGAACAGTTAGTAGCACAATGTCTGGAACAATTACCGGGCTACAAGAGGATCCTGTTGAACTGTTACATCCCCACGGACGACGGCACGACTTCCGAGATCGACGTCATCATGGTGCATCGTTCCGGGGTCTACGTCTTCGAGTCGAAGAACTACGACGGTTGGATCTTCGGCTCTGAGCCGGACTGGAAGTGGACCCAAGCCTTCCCTAACGGGCAAAGGATAGAGTTTCTCAATCCCCTGCGTCAGAATGCGGGACATATCAAGTGGCTGCGCCACCTCCTGCCGGAGGCAGGCGATATTTTCCGCTCCATCATTGTCTTCGGCGATCGCTGCCAGTTGAAGAAAATCGAGTTAACGACCGACGCTCATCAGGTGGTTAAACTCGACCAGTTATTGGCGGCGGTCCAACAAACCATATGGCAATATATATTGTTAGATGAGTCGGTCGAGGCCATCTGGCGCGAGCTGTGGCCGCGGACCCAAGTTGATCAAGCCACCCGTGAGTCCCATATAGCGGCCGTCCACCGCCGAGACCGACCCGCTACGGCCGTAGGCCAGCCTGGGATGACCGCCGTCACCCCTGATTGGGCGGTCCAGCCCAACCAGGGAGCCGCCGCCCTCGTAGGTATGACAACGTTCTCACCCAGAGAGGCCGTGCCTCATCCCGGGGCTCCAGTTTTCTTGCCCGGGCCGCCGATTGTCTTTCCCGGGACAGACGCCTTACACCCGGAATCGGCCGTGGCCTCTTCCGGGGCGACCGCCTTCCCGACGTGGGCGCCGACCATATCGTCTGAGACGGCCACGCCCCCGCCCGGTGCGGCTCTGGTCCAAGCCGGTTCGGCGGTTACCGCCAAGCTCAGTCCCAAGGCCGACGCGACCGGACTGGTCAGCCCCGTCTGCCGCTGCGGCGCCACAATGGTCTTACGTGAAGCCGCCAAGGGCGAGCACAAGGGGCGGCGCTTCTGGGGCTGCCCCCGGTACCCGAAATGCCACCATATAGTTAACTTGGACTGAGTTGTATATATAGCTATCCTTTTCGGAACAGTTCCCGGCGTGCTGTGCTTCGCGTGTGGCACCCATGCCCGTTCTGCGGCACCCGCTCCGGCGGCCGTCGCCCGGACGCCCCGGTGGGCCACAATTACCCCATGTTGGAGCATTACCTAATCATCGCCGTGGTCGGCGTCGCCGCCATCGTCGCCCTGACCTCCGTCGGCTCCAAGCTGGGGGTGGCGCCGCCGCTGATCTTGATCCTGATCGGCCTGGGCCTGTCCCTCATCCCCATCATGGGCGAGATCAGGGTGCCGGGCGAGGTCATCTTGATGGGCGTCCTGCCGCCGCTGCTCTACGCCTCGGCCGTCTCCATCCCGGTGGTCGAGTTCCGCCGCGACCTGCTGGCCGTGGGCGTCCTGGCGGTGGTGCTGGTGGTGGCCACGGCCGTCGTCCTGGGCCTGGCGCTGCACCAGTTCCTGCCGGTCGTCCCCCTCAACATCTGTATCGCTTTGGGGGCCATCATCTCGCCCACCGACGCCGTCGCCACCACCATCGTCAAACGCCTGGGGGCGCCCTCGCGCATCGTCACCATGCTGGACGGCGAGGCGCTGTTGAACGACGCCACCGCCTTGGTGCTGTTGCGCGCCACCACGGCCGGGGTGGCCGTCAGCGCCAACGCGGCCCTGCCCTTCTCCGACATCGCCTGGGAGTTCGGCCGCTCCGCCGCCATCGCCGCCCTGGTCGGCGCCGTGGTCGGCGTCATCGCCGTGCGGGTGCGCCAACGGCTGCGCGAGGCCGCCGCCACCACGGCTGTCTCCTTGATCGTGCCCTTCGTGGCTTTCGTCCCCAGCGAGGCCTTGGGGGCGTCGGGCCTGGTGGCGGTGGTGGTGGCCGGCCTGGTGTCGAACCAGGCGGCCCCGCACCGCCTGCCGGCCAACCACCGCATGACCGAGGACGCCGTCTGGCACACCGTCTCCTATCTGCTGGAGGGGGCGGTCTTCTTGGCCATGGGCCTGCAGTTCAAGAGCCTGCTGCGCGACGCCCACGACAGCGGCGGCTCGCTCCAACTGGCCCTCGGGTTAGGGTTGCTGTGCATCCTCGGGACAATCGTCGTTCGGACCGTCTTCGTCTCCCTGCTGGGACTGTGGCTGGACCGCCGGACCAAACGCAAGCTGCGCCGCAAGCAGCGTTGGGAGACGGTGGGCGACGCCATGGGGGTCGACTTCGCGGACCCGACCAGCTGGGAGGCGGCCGACCTGATAGCCCTGCGCCTGGCCGAGCAGCCCGCCCCGCCGGCCGACCGGGGGTTCGTGGGCGAGGGCCGCCGCCGCGCCCTGGAGAGGATCAAGGACAACCGCCTGGTCGGCCAGGACGGCCGGCGCCTCTCGGACGACCAGCTGCGGCAGGCCCGGCACGAGCGGATGCGCCGCTTCCCCCAGGCGGAGAAGCGGCTGACGGCCCAGCTGGAGGGGATGCGCAAACGGGTCGCCGGCTACATGGCCGACGTCGACTACCTGATGCGCCAGTCGTTGGGCTGGAAAGAGGGCGCCTTGCTGGTCTGGGCGGGTATGCGGGGCGTCGTGACGCTGGCGGCGGCCCAATCCTTGACCGGCCGGGTGCCGGACTCCGCCCTTCTGGTGCTGATCGCCTTCGTGGTCGCCGCCGGCTCGATGCTGCTCCAGGGCGGCACCTTGGGGGCCGTCGCCCGGGCGCTCGGCCTGACCGGCCGGGACGCCGCCCCGGCGGGCGAGTGTGACGCCTTGGACCACACTCTGGGCGAGGCCGCCCTGGCGGCGCTGGAGGACCCGGAGCTGCGCCAGGCGGACGGCCAGCCCTTCGACCCGGCCCTGTTGGCGGTGGCGGTCATGCGGCTGCGCATCACCCGGCTGCACGACATCTCCCCCGAGGGCTCGCCCGCCGCCCCCCCGGCCGAGGCGACCACGGTGGACGCCTCTCCGGCCGTCCTCAGCCCGGTTGAGACCGACTCGGCCGACACGTCCACGGCCGACACGGCCCCGGCCGAGTCGGACCCGACGGCCCCCGACGACTGGAGCCAATCCTGGTCCAAGGCCCGCCGCCTGTTCGCCGTGTCCGAGGACGAGGACTGGGCCGACTCGTCCAACCGGCAGGAGCAAGACCGGGCCATCCGCCGGGTCACGCTGCACGCCATGCGCGAGGCCCTGCTGGAGGCCCGCTCGCTGGGGACCTATTCGCACAAGACCCTGCGCGACGCCCTGGCCGTGCTCGACGCCGACGAGATCGGGTTGGAGCTGCGCTCCCGCACGGACGAGGCCGTCTAAGGGTTCGGGCCCGACGGGTCGGCCCCTCGGCGGTCGTGCCGACGGCCGGACCGCTGGTGGCGTCCGTCGCGCCCCGACAGGTCACAGCCCGGGGTCGCCATGGCCCGTGGTCTCCGTCGTGCCGCCGACGCTGTTGCGCCGCCGACGCTGTTGCGCCGCCCGTGGTCTCCGTCGCCCGGAGACGCCGCCCGGGGTCAGACCCGGTCCAGGGCGGCCACCAGGTCGGCCACCCGGTCGGCGGCGTCCTCGATGCCGACCGACAGGCGCAGCAGGCCCGGCGTGATGCCGGCGGCGGCCTGGACTGCGGGCGGCATGGCGGCGTGGGTCATCAGCCCGGGGTGGCAGATGAGGGATTCGACGCCGCCCAGCGACTCGGCCAAGGTGAAGATCTCCAATCCGTCCAGCACCCGCCGGGCGGCCGCCTGCGAGCCGACGTCGAGGCTGACCATGGCCCCGAAGCCACTTTGCTGGCGGGCGGCCAAAGCGTGGCCGGGGTGATTGGGCAGGCCGGGGTAGTGGCAGGCGGTCAGGGCTGGGTGGTCGACGATGGCCGCGACCAGGGCGGCGGAGTTGGCGCAGTGGGCCTCCATCCGCCGGTAGAGGGTGCGCAGGCCGCGCAGGGTCAAGAAGGCGTCGAAGGCGGACCCGGTGACGCCCAAGGTGTTGCACCACCAGCGCAGCTTCTCGGCCGTCTCCTCCGAGGCGGCCACGACCGCCCCGCCGACCACGTCGGAGTGGCCGTTGAGGTACTTGGTGGTCGAGTAGACCGCCACGTCGGCCCCCAGTTGGAGCGGGCGCTGCAACAACGGCGACAAGAAAGTATTGTCGACCGCCACAGTCGCGCCGACGGCGTGGGCGGCCTCGGCCACGGCCGTGATGTCCGTGATCCGCAGCAGCGGGTTGGACGGGGTCTCGACCCAGACCAGGGCCGGTCGGCTCTGCTGGATGACCGCGCCGATGTCGGCGGCGCCGAAGTCGGCCCATTGCAGCCGGATCAGCCCTTGGCGGGCGAAGGCCTCGAGCAGCCGCCAGGTGCCGCCGTAGCAGTCGTGCGGCGCCAGCACCAGGTCGCCGCCTTGGACCAGGGCGTGGACCGTGGCCTGGACCGCGCCCATGCCGGAGCCGGTGACCTCGCCGCCGGCCCCGCCGTCCAGTTGGACCAAGGCGTCGGCCAACAATTGGCGGGTCGGGTTGCCGGAGCGCGAGTAGTCGTAGGGTCCGCGCTGGTCCAGTTCGGGGAAGGCGAAGGTCGAACTGAGGTAGAGCGGCGGCACAACGGCGTGGAAGGCCGGGTCGGACACCAGTCCGGCCCGGGTGGCGACAGTGGCGGGCCGACGGGGCGATGTGGTCATAGCGGCTCCCTTGTGGTTGGGCGGCACCATCCTGCCAGTTCCCCGCCGCTTCCCCGCCGCAGGGCGGGGCCGGTGATGGCAGGATGTGACGCATGGACTCGCCTCGTCGCCCCACTCTGCTGCTGCTCCACGGCCCGGGCCAGAACCCGACCGCCTGGCAGGGCGTGGTCGAGGCTCTAGACCCGGAGCGCCCGATGTTCGCCCCCTGGGTCAAAGGGCTCAAACCGATCAACCCGGAGGATTTCACGATGGCGGGGGCGGTGGCCGACATCGCCAACCTCTTGGAGGTGCGCGGCATCGAGCGCTGCGATCTGGTGGGTTATTCGCTGGGCGGGGCGGTGGCCCTGCGGGCGGCGGTCGAACAGCCGGACCGGGTGGCCCACCTGATATTGGTCTCCACCCCCGTGGTCCCGCCCCTGGCGCTGCTGAAACGCTCCCGCCGGCTGATGTCCTTGATGCCCCGGGCGGCCTTCTCGGACGTGCCCAAGGCAGTCGTCCTGCGCGCCTTGGAAGCTCTGATGGAGTCGGACCTGAGCGCCGACCTGAAACGGCTGACGGTGCCGACGCTGGTGTTGACAGCCACCGAGGACGAGGCCGCGCAGACCGGGGCCGAGTTGCTGCGCAGTCAAGCCGGTGCCCAGTCGCGCCAAATCCCCAGCCCCAGCCCCGACCTCCTGGTCACCGCCCCGCGCGACCTGGCAGCCCAAATCGAGCAGTTCCTCGACTGATAGGGCACGGTCCCAGCTAGCGTCAGCTTGGACTTGGCTCCACGTCATCCCGGACTTGATCCGGGATCTCGGCCAGTTCGTGAAGGCCGTCAGCCCCGCCGCTCTTCGGGCTCAGCCCGGATTCTGCCCGTGGACCACCACGGTCGTCCCGATGGCGGCCCAGTCGAAGACGAACTTGGCGTCGTCCAACCGCATGTTGACACAACCGTGCGACTGGGGCTGGCCGATCTGGGACTCGTCTAGCCAGTAGGCGGCGTGGAAGCCGTAATCGCCCCAGAACCAGGTCGCCCAGGGCACATCGGGGATGGAGTAGGCGGTGCCGTCGGCGTTTCGGCCCGACATGGTTTGCAGGGCGATCTTGGCGTAGACCTGGTACGTCCCCGGCGGCGTCGGCGTCTCGGACAGGCCGGAGGAGATGAGGAAAGCGGCCACGAAGCCGCCGTCTTGGAACAGGGTTGTCACTTGGGTGGTGAGATCGACGTCGATCCACTGGCCCTGGGCCGGCGGCGGGCCGGACAGCCGCGTGGTGACGGTCGTCAACTCGGCCGTCACGGTGGGCGCCACCAGGTCCGCGCCCAACCCTTGGCCCAACAACTGGGACAAGGTCGAAGCCAGCTCGCCCAATTCGCCCACGGTCGTGCCGGGCGTGCCGGGGTCGGCTTGGCCCAAGGTCTGGCCGTCGGCGTCGACGATCAGACGCCGGGGCGTCCCGTCACGGGCCAACTGGGAGCTCAAGAGTCGTTCCAGCCGGGTCTCCAGATCGGCGGCGTCGTAGAAGACGTCGATCCGGTCCGTGGTCGTATCCGGCACCAGCAAGGTCCAGTCCGCGATGTCGGCCGGCGTGGCCGTGTAGGCGGCGCCGGCGGCGGTGGAGAAGCGCAGGGTTAAGCCGAGATTGCGGTTGGCCCGCTCGGCCGCCGCCACGGCGGCCTGGTCGCTGATCGGCGCGGCCTCCGGGGCCAGCTTGACGGCGCAGGCCACCGACCGTCCCGGGTCCGCCGCCAGCACGGTGACGGCCGCTTTGACCGGTTCCAGGTCGAAGACCCAGCCCGACCGCCCCAAGGTGACGGTGAAGCTGCCGGCGTCGGCGTCGAAACCGACCTGGGCGGCTTTGGGCTCCACCGCCCCGACGGCGAAGTGCTGGCTCAGCCAGGTCTTGGCCGTCCAGTTGTCCCAGGTCAGACGCAGGGGCACATTCTGTTTGGCCCAGGCGACGTTACCCGCCAAGCGCGACGCCCCGGGGTCGGCTTTGAGCGCGGCCTCGACCGTGGCCGCGGTGTCGACGGTCACCCCCAAGTCGGCCAAGCTGGCTTGACGGGTCTGGTCCTCGTAGCTCAAGTCGAGGCGGGCCTCGGCCGCCAAAGCGGTGATGACACGGGTCAACTGGTCGGTGGAGGAGCCGCCGACGTCGACCCCGCCCACCATCACCCCGCTGGCGGCCACGCTGGAGCGCGACAGGGTCAAGGTGGCGTAGAAGAAGCCCCCGCCGACCAGTAGAACCGCCAAGACCAGGCCCATCAGCCAGACCAGGTTCCGCCCCGGGCCGCCGCCGGGCCGGGGCGTGGTCGCCCGCTGGGGGGCGCCGTCGCCGAGGTGGCGCGGCAGCGCCAGGATCGGCGGCGCGATTGGAGGTCGGGTCAGTCCATTCGGCATAGTCGAACGCAATTCTACCCGTGGCCCACGCCCGGACGGCCAGCCCCCGGAATAGCGGTGGCGGCGTCCGGTCGGGGAAAAGCGTGACTCGGCCATGACGCCGGGTACAACAACCGGCGGGGCGAATATCATCCGCCTCGGGATCGCTCCGGGATCGGACGACGCGCCACGACTGGGGGCCTAAGACGTCGGGGTCCGGACCGGGCCGCCAAACTAGTCCAGACTAACTGGAGACCAACTGGGCTTCCAGACTAACTGGACGTCCGGGGCGTCAGACCAACTGGCCGTCAGACCAAATTAAGTCTCAGACCAACTGGGCGTGGAAGAACCAAGCGGCCTTGTCCAGGCCGGCGACCGTGCCGATGAGGATGTCCTGGCTGGGCAGGTCGGCGTCCAGCTCGCCCAGCTTGGCCTCGATCCGGCGGGCCGCGGCGTCCAGGCGGCTGGCGAACAACTTGACCACCAAGTCGGCCGCCAGGTGGCCGGAGGACAGGGGCTCGACCTGGGAGGTCTGGACGATGGTGACGGGACGGCCGTCGGGCGACCCGCCGATGGCGGCGATGCGCTCGGCCACATCGTCCTGCCAGCCCAGCAACGAGCTGACCACCTCGTCCAGCTCCAGGTGGACGGAGCGGAAGTTGGGGCCCTGGACATTCCAGTGGGCCTGCTTGGCCTGGAGGCCGAGGTCGAGCAGATCGGTCAGGGCGGCTTGCAGAACGACTTGGGACTGAGGGGCAGACATGTGAACTCCTATTCAATATGCGCCGCTCGCGGGGGGCGGCCACTGCGGTGGAGTCTAACCGAAGACCGCCGGGCGTGACCTGGTTTCATCAACCGGTCTAGATCCGGTCTAGATCCGAACAAGTCTGAAACGACCAGGGATAACGTTGGCGGCCGGGACCCGCCAAGGAGTCGGGGACGGTCTGTCGAGCGGCCCCGGCGGTTAGCGCAGCTCGCGCTCGAAGGTGACGACGAAGCGGCCGTTCGAGTCGAAGGCCGTGGCCACCACCGTCCAGCCCTCCCGGCCGGCCTGGTTCATCCCCTCGCTCCACTGGTCCACCACCGCGACCCGCCCGGGCGGGACCAAGTGGTAGTCGGCCGACTCGAAGCAGACGACTTTATACTCGTGCATGGCACCAGGGTAGGCGGTCCGCGCCACGGTGCCGGGCGGCTCCGACCCCGCCCGAACGAGGTTTTGAGGTGAGTTGAGTCATAGTGGCTCAACTTCGGTCTTGAGTGTGGTAAAATCAGCCTTCGCGGGTGCCCCCGGCGTCCCGCCCAACTATTGAACGACTCCTTGGGAGGAATCACTATGGCCCGTGCAGTCGGCATCGACCTCGGCACCACTAACTCTGTCGTCTCCGTCCTCGAGGGCGGCGAACCAACCGTCATCCCCAACGCCGAGGGCGCCCGCACGACCCCCTCGGTGGTGGCCTTCGCCAAGGGGGGAGAGGTCCTGGTGGGCGAGGTCGCCAAACGCCAGGCCGTCACCAACGTCGAACGGACCATCCGCTCGGTCAAGCGCCACATGGGCACGGACTGGTCGATCGACATCGACGGCAAGACTTACAAGCCGCAGCAGGTCTCGGCCTTCGTGCTGCAGAAGCTCAAGCGTGACGCCGAGGCCTACCTGGGCGAGCCCGTCACCAACGCCGTCATCACCGTCCCGGCCTACTTCTCCGACGCCGAGCGCCAGGCCACCAAGGAGGCCGGCGAGATCGCCGGGCTGACGGTCGACCGGATCATCAACGAGCCCACCGCCGCCGCCCTGGCCTACGGTCTGGACAAGGCCTCGGCCGAGCAGACGGTGCTGGTGTTCGACCTCGGCGGCGGCACCTTCGACGTCTCCCTGCTCGACATCTCCGAGGGCGTCTTTGAGGTCAAGGCGACCAACGGCGACAACCGCTTGGGCGGCGACGACTGGGACCAGCGGGTGGTCGACTGGCTGGTGAAGGAGTTCAAGAACACCCACGGCGTCGACCTGTCGAAGGACAAGATGGCCCGTCAGCGGCTGCAGGAGGCGGCCGAGCGGGCCAAGATCGAGTTGTCCAGCGCCCAGGAGACCCAGATCAACCTGCCTTACATCACGGCCTCCAGCGAGGGTCCGCTCCACCTCGACACCAAGTTGTCTCGGGCCGAGTTCCAACGCATGACTCGGGACCTGCTGGACCGCTGCCGGGCGCCGTTCAACAAGGTCATCGCCGACGCCAAGATCTCGGTCGACAAGATCGACCAGGTCATCTTGGTCGGCGGCTCGACCAGGATGCCGGCCGTCACCGAACTGGTCAAGGAGCTGGCCGCCAAGGAGCCGCACAAGGGTGTCAACCCGGACGAGGTGGTGGCGCTGGGCGCGGCCCTGCAGGCCGGCGTGCTCAAGGGCGAGGTCAAGGACGTGCTGTTGCTGGACGTCACCCCGTTGTCGCTCGGCATCGAGGTCAAGGGCGGCCTGATGGAGAAGATCATCGAGCGCAACACGACCATCCCGACCAAGCGCTCCCAGGTCTTCACCACGGCCGAGGACAACCAGCCCAGCGTCTTGATCCAGGTCTACCAGGGCGAGCGCGACTTCGCTCGCGACAACAAGTCTCTGGGTAACTTCGAGCTCACCGGTATCATGCCGGCGCCGCGCAACGTGCCCCAGATCGAGGTCACCTTCGACATCGACGCCAACGGCATCGTCCATGTCTCGGCCAAGGACCTGGCCACCGGCAAGGAGCAGTCCATGACGGTGACCGGCGGGTCGGCCCTGGGCAAGGACGAGATCGACCAGATGGTGCGCGAGGCCGAGGCCCGGGCGGACGAGGACAAGCAGCGGCGCGAGTCGGTCGAGTTGCGCAACGAGGCCGACGCCTTGGCCTTCCGGACCGAGAAGTTGTTGGAGGAGCACGACGCCATCCTGACCGACGAGGTCAAGCAGCCGGTCAAAGAGGCGGTCGAGAAGTTGAAGCAGGCCCTCCAGGGGTCCGACAACGACGCCGAGGTCAAGACCGCCATGGAGGAGCTGAACAAGACCGCCGCCACCATGGGCCAAGCCGTCTACGCCGCCGCCCAGGCCCGCCAGCAGGAGGAGGCCCAGGCCCAGGCCCAGGCCGAGTCGGACCAGCCGGCCGCCGACGGCGACGACGTGGTCGAGGCCGAGATCGTGGAAGAGGACAAGTAGACCGACGGATCGGCGCCCCGGCCGGCCGGCCTCGTGCCGACGCCGACCAGTCGGGGCGCCGCCCCGTGCCGGGACCGGTCGGACGGTCGGCCTGGGACGGCGCCCGGAGCGGTCGAAGGAGAGTCATGACTGAAGAAAACTTGCCACAAGAGGACTGGTCGAAAGAGGACTGGGACGAGGCCCTCCAGAAGCTGGCCCACCAGGGCGCGGGGGCCGCGCCGCCGGCCGACCCCCCGAGCCCGGCCCAGGTCTCGGCCGAGGATCTGGTGCTGGAGCGGACGGCCGACCTGCAGCGCCTCCAAGCCGAGTACGCCAACTACAAGAAGCGGGTCGACCGGGACCGGGCGCTGGCCCGCCAGAGCGGCGTCGAGGCGGTGTTGGGCGACCTCTTGCCGGTGCTGGACGGGATCGCGGCGGCCCGGGCGCACGACGAGCTGACCGGGGGGGCGAAGTTGCTGGCGGACGAGTTGGAGAAAGTGTCGGCCAAGTACGGTTTGGAGTCTTTCGGCCAGGTTGGCGACCCCTTCGACCCCCACGTCCACGAGGCCCTGATGACGCTGGACCAGCCCGGCTACGCCGTCATCAGCGTGGCCCAGGTGTTCCAGCCCGGCTACCGCCTGAAAGACCGGGTGTTGCGCCCGGCCCGCGTCGGTGTGGCCGAGCCGACCCTCGACCCGGCGGAGCCGTCCGCCGGGGAGCCCGCCGCCGACCCCGACGAAGCGGTGGACGCCGCCGGCCCCGGGAGCCCGACGGGTGGCGCCAGTGATCGGGCCGCCGCGCCGGACCAGGGTGGCGCTGAGGCTGCCGCTGGCCCGGCCCAGGGGGGCGCTGAGGACGCCGCTGGCCCGGACCGGGGGAGCGCGGACGACGAGTTCGCCCCGGCCCCGGGGGGCGACGGCGACGCCGCCCGAGGCACCGCCGACGCTGGCCGGCCCGCCGCTCCGGCCTCGGACGAGGCCGATCCCACTGAGATCGATCTCACCGAGGCCGATCCCACCGGGGCCGATCCCGACGGGGAGGCCGCCGTGTCCCGGAGCGCCAAACCGTCCCGGGGGTCCAAGGGCTCGGTTCGGCCGCCGTCCCAGCCGTCGGCGGCCTGACCCGATAGACCCCGATAGACCGATAGCCGGCGGGAGGCGACATGACGACGAAGGATTACCTGGAGAAGGACTACTACGCCATCCTCGGCGTGAAGAAGGACTCCAGCCCGGCGGAGGTCAAGAAGGCCTTCCGCAAGATCGCCCGGGACAACCACCCGGACCGCCACCCGGGCGACGCCCAGGCGGAGAGACGCTTCAAGGAGGCCTCCGAGGCCAACGACGTCTTGTCCGACCCGGACAAGCGCAAGGAGTACGACGAGGCCCGCTCCCTGTTCGGGGCCGGTTTCCGCTTCCCCGGGACCGGCGGGCGGCCGGCCGCCGGCCAGACCAGCCTCAACCTGGACGACATCCTGGGCCAGTTCGGCCAATCCGCCGGCGGGGGCGGCTTCTTCGACCTGTTCTCCGGCGGCGAGCGCTCCAACCGGCGCGGCCCCAGGCGGGGCCACGACTTGGAGGGCGAGGTCACGGTCAGTTTCCGCCAGGCCGGCGAGGGCGCCACCATGAGCCTGCCGCTGGCCTCGGAGGCGGCCTGCGCGACCTGTCACGGCACCGGGGCCCGTCCCGGCACCCAGCCGAAGATCTGCCCCCAGTGCCAGGGCTCGGGCACGGTCACCCGGTCGTCGGGCGGCTTCGCCGTCTCCGAGCCCTGCGCCAACTGCCGGGGCCGGGGGCTGATCGTGGAGCAGCCCTGCCCAGACTGCGGCGGCAGCGGGCGCAGCCGTTCGACCCAGAGCGTCCAAGTCCGCATCCCCGCCGGGGTGTCGGACGGCCAGCGCATCCGGGTCAAGGGCAAGGGCGGGGCCGGGGCCGGCGGCGGCGCCCCGGGCGACCTCTACGTCGTCGTCCACGTCCAGCCGGACCGCCGGTTCGGCCGCCAAGGCGACAATTTGACCCTGACTGTGCCGGTGACCTTCGCCGAGGCCGCCCTGGGGGCCGAGATCGAGGCCCCGACCCTGTTCGGCGACCCGGTCCGCCTGCGTCTGCCGGCCGGCACGCCCAACGGGCGGACCTTCCGGGTCCGGGGCAAGGGCCTGCGGCGCAAAGACGGCCCGACCGACCTGTTGGTGACGGTGGAGGTCAAGGTGCCGCCCAGCCTCTCGCCCCAGGCTCGCCAAGCCCTGGAGGCCTATGTGGCGGCGGCGGACGAGCCGGACCCCCGCGCTGGCCTGAGGCGGTCGTCATGACCGGCGCGACCGGCGTGACTAGCGTGACTGGCGTGACCGGGCCGACTGGCCGGTCCAACGGGTCCAGTCCGGCGGTCTCCGCCCTGGTGGTCGCCCGGACGGAAGCCGTTCCGGCCGGTCGCGGCGACGGGCCTGTCCGGCCGGTCGGACGTAGGATCTAGCTATGACCAACCGGTTGCCCCAGACGGTTGATCAGGACGCCCCCGTCTTCCTCATCTCGACGGCCGCCCGGCTGGCCGGGATGCACCCCCAGACGCTGCGCGCCTACGACCGGCTGGGCCTGGTCGTCCCCCGCCGCACCCGGGGCCGGGGGCGGCGCTACTCCGCCCGGGACGTGGCCCGGCTGCGCCTGGTGCAATTCCTGTCCCAGGACGAGGGCGTCAACCTCTCCGGCGTGCGCCGCATCCTGGAACTGCAAGCCGAGACCGACCGGCTACGGCGCGAGTTGGACCGTCTCAGCGGCGAGGTGCGTCGGCTCCACGCCAGTCCCCGGGGACCGCGCGTCTTTACCGCCTCGGCCACGGGCGACGTCTGGCCCCACCGCACCCAACGCCCCGTCGTCCGTGAGTTGATGCCCTGACCGGCTGTGAGTGTTGTGGGTGGCTGATCTGGGACTGGCTGTCGATAATGGTGTCGGCCCTTGCCCGGGTGTGACTCGTGACCTGACCTCAGGCTGTGGTCTTCCCCGTCTAGGTTGACCTGGGGCGAGGGTGAGGCGATGGTCTGGCCGCCGCCGGGCGGACAGTCGTGGGGGTGTTCCCCCCGCCCCATGGGCGACCGTCGGTGGCGGGTGGTTGGCCGGGAGGCAGGCGGTTCCCCGCGCACCCGGCAGAGCCTCCTTACCCTTGCTGCCTTCCGACCCTGGGGGGGTTGGGGAAGATGCCGCCGCGCGGGGAACCGACTGGCAGCATAGCGGTTGAGCCCAGATCCACCGATTCTCGACTACCGAGAGACCCCATCCGGGCGCGCTGACGGCGTGGCCGACGCTCAACGGACGTCCAGTCCGTCTTCGCGCCGACCCCGCCGCCATCACACCCGTCTGAGGCCGCTCGCCAGGCCGATCATCGTGGATCTGGGCTGCGTCCGGCGTAGGGGAAGCAGTCGCCGTGTGGTATAACTGCGGGCATGGCTATGACAACAGCTGGTGTCACTTTTGACGCCGTGGACGCGACCCGGCTGGCCGCTTGGTGGGCCAAGGCGGTGGGCGGCGAGGTCACCTTGGACTCCGACGGTTGGTTCTGTCAGGTGGCGGTGCCCGGATCCCATCCGCTCAGCTTCCAGAAAGTGGCGGACGTGACGCCGGGCAAGAACAAAATTCACCTCGACTTCCAGGCTGACGACCCGGCCGTCGAAATCGAACGGCTGATCGCTCTGGAGGCGGAAATGGTGGGCGAGCACACCATGGAGGGCTTCAGCTGGACCGTGCTGGCCGACCCCGAGGGCAATCAATTCTGCGTCTCCGGTTGAGCCCGGACGCACCGCTGATCGCGGGGCGAGCGCGCCCGGATGGGTCGAGAAGCGGTGGATCTGGCTGGCGAGCGTGGCGGCCGACCTCTCCGCTGGCGCCGCTCATGGCCCGACCCAGCGGCGGCCGGCCGGCCCCCGCGCCGGGGCTGACGGTCACACTGATCTAGCCGCCCCACGAAGTGTCCTCCCTCCGCTCCGCTCCGGTCCGGTACTTCGCGGGGACCCCGGGAGGTGATGAAAACTCGGCTCATTCGTCGGAGTTCTGATCACCTTGGTGCTCTAGGCTGAGACCATGCCCCAGCTACAAGCCGGCGACATCGCACCCGACTTCGCCTTGCCCGACTCCGGCGGACGATTGGTCGTTCTGGCCGGCCTCGGACCCGGACCGGTGATCGTCTACTTCTACCCGGCGGCGCTGACCCCGGGCTGCACCCGGGAGGCGTTGGACTTCTCGGCCGCCGCCGACGCCTTCCGTGAGGCTGGCTACCGCATCCTCGGCCTGTCGCCCGACCAGCCGGCCAAGTTGGCTCGCTTCGAGGCCGAGCAGCACTTGGCCATCACCTTGCTGTCCGACCCCGAGCGGGCCGTCATCACGGCCTACGGCGCCTGGGGCAGCCGGGTCATCTGGGGCAAGGCGGTCGAAGGCCTCATCCGCTCGACCTTCGTCCTAGACGTCGACGACCAGGGGCGGGCGCTGGTCCGGCGGGCCTGGTACAACGTCCGTGCCAGCGGCCACGTCGACCGACTGCGGGCCGTCCTTGACGTCTGACCGGCGCCCGAAACGGTCCTGAAACCCGATCTCAGCCCTGATCCACCGATGGTCGCTCGGTGGTCGAGAATCGGTGGATCTGGGCTCAGGACTGTCATACCGACGGTGTACAGTCGGTTTAGTTCGGGACACCGTCTCCCGGACGCCGGCGTCAGGCTCATAGTCGAGCCTCGTCGGACATCATTCGGAAAGAAGGCCCCATGCGCTCGCATCGCCTCGTCCCCCTGCTCGCCGCCGCCACCTTGTCCGCTGTCGCCGCCCTCGGCCTGGCCCCGGCCGCCGCCCAGGCCGCCGATCCGCCGGTCGTGAGTGTGCCCGGCGATTTCAACCAGTCCCTGGGCTGCGCCTCGGACTGGGCGCCCGACTGCGCCCAGATCCAATTGGACTTCGACGCCGCCAGCGGCGTCTACTCCAAGCAGTTCAGCCTCGCCGCCGGCGACTACCAGTTCAAGGTCGCCCAAGACGGCTCCTGGGACGTCAACTACGGCCAGGACGGCGTTGCCGGCGGGGCCAATATTGATTTCACGGCCCTGGACGAGCCGACGGTCTTCGTCTACGACCCGGTCAGCCACCTGGTCCAAGCCGCGCCGCGCAGCCAGCTCGTCACCCTGCCGGGCTCCTACCAGTCCGAGGCCGGCTGTCCGGGCGACTGGCAGCCGGACTGCCTGGCCTCGACCATGTACTCGTTGGCGGACGGCGCCTACACCTACTCCACCGACCGTCTGCCCCAGGGCGCCTGGGAGGCCAAGGTGGCGGTCGGCCTGAGCTGGGACGTCAACTACGGCCGGGACGGCATCGCCGGGGGCGCCAACTACGAGTTCGTCACCGCCGCCGGCGAGCTGACCACTTTCACATACACCCCGGCCGACCATAAGCTGGCCATCGACGTGACCAATCCACCGCTGCCCGGCACCGGCCAGTTCCAGGCCATCTGGCTGGACCGTGACACCATCGCCTGGCCGCCCGCCCTGGTGGGCGACCCGGCCACCCTGGACTACGCCCTGGCCGGCCATTCCGAGCTGGTCCTGACGGCTGACGGCCAGGTGACCGCCGACCAGGCCAGCCACAACCAGCTGACCCAGGGCTACCTGGCCCTCAAAGTGACCGCCGCCGGCGGCGGCCAGCCCGAGTTGGCGACTTTGGAGGCCGCCCTGCGGGGGCCGCTAGAGATCGTCGCCAGCCGTGCTGGCACCCCGGTGGCCCAGACCGGGGCGCAGCGGGGGGACGTGCTGGACGACCTCTACGGCGCCGCCGCCCAAGACGAGGCCCTGGGCACGACCTGGAGCGACGGCGCCCCGACGCTCAAGCTATGGGCCCCGACGGCCACGGCCGTCAGCCTGGAGCTGTGGACCGACCCGGAGGGCCAGCCGACGGTGGTGGCGGCCAGTCGGGCGGCCGACGGCGTTTGGACGGTGGCGGGCCAGCCGAGCTGGAAGAACGCCCAGTACCTCTGGTCGGTCGAGGTCTACGCCCCCAGCGTCGACCAGGTGGTGACCAACCACGTCACCGACCCCTACGCCACCGCCCTGACGGTCGACTCGACTCGCGGTGTGCTGATCGACCTGGACGACCCCGCCTGGGCGCCCAGCCTGTGGACCGACACGCCGATCCCGGCGGCCCTGCGGACCCAGGCCGAGCAGACCATCTACGAGCTGCACATCCGTGACTTCTCGGCCGCCGACTCCACCGTGCCTCAGGCTGAGCGGGGGACCTATAAGGCCTTCACCCGCTTCCAGTCGGACGGCATGACCCACCTGGCCGAGTTGGCCGACGCCGGTTTGACCACGGTCCACCTGCTGCCCAGCTTCGACATCGCCACCATCCCCGAGACGCAAGCCGAGCAACTCGTGCCCAATATCCCGGCCCAGGCCGCCCCCGACTCTCCGGCCCAACAAGCGGCCGTGGCCCAGGTGTCCGACCAAGACGCCTTCAACTGGGGCTACGACCCGTGGCACTGGAGCGCGCCGGAGGGCTCCTACGCCACCGCCGAGGCCCAGAACGGCGGCGCCCGGACGGCCCAGTTCCGCGAGATGGTGGGCGGGCTGCACAGCCTCGGCCTGCGCGTGGTGCTGGACGAGGTCTTCAACCACACCTCATCCTCCGGCCAGGATCCCAAGTCGGTGCTGGACCAGATCGTGCCCGGCTACTACCAGCGGCTGTCCGCCACCGGCGCGGTCGAGACCTCGACCTGCTGCCAGAACGTGGCCACGGAGAATGTCATGGCGGGCAAAATGATGGTCGACTCGGTGGTCACCTGGGTGAAGTACTACCACGTCGACGGTTTCCGCTTCGACATCATGGGCCACCACTCGTTGCAGAACATGATCGACGTCCGGGCCGCCTTGGACGCCCTGACCGTCGAACGGGACGGCGTCGACGGCCAGGCCGTCTACCTCTACGGCGAGGCCTGGAACTTCGGCGAGGTCATCGACGACGCCCTCTTCGTCCAGGCGCGGCAGGCCAATATCGCCGGCACCGGCATCGGCACCTTCAACGACCGTCTGCGGGACGGGGTGCGCGGCGGCGGCCCCTTCGACTCCGACCAGCGGACCTACCAAGGCTTCGGCACCGGTCTTTACACGGACCGCAACCAGTGGACCGACCAGACGCCCGAGCAACAACTCCAGGACCTCTACTACCGCACCAACATGGTCCGGCTGGGCCTGATGGGCAACCTGGCCGACTATCCCATGTCCGACTCCCAGGGTCTGGGCACGACGGTGCTGGCCCGCGACCTGGACTACGGCGGCCAGCCGGCCGGCTACGCCCAGGACCCGACCGAGGTGATCAACTACGTCGACGCCCACGACAACGAGACCTTGTACGACAACGGTATTTGGAAGTTGCCGGTGTCCTCGACCATGGACAGCCGCATTCGGATGAACACCTTGTCCCTGGCCGCCACCGCCCTGGGCCAGGCGCCTAGTTTCTGGTCCGCCGGGACGGAGATCCTGCGCTCCAAGTCGCTGGACCGCAACTCCTACAACGCCGGCGATCACTTCAACGCCATCGACTGGTCGCTCGGAAGCAACGTCTTCGGCACCGGTTTGCCGATGGCCTCGGACAACCAGGACAAGTGGTCCGCCATGGCGCCGCTGCTGGCGAACCCGGACCTCAAGCCGACGGCCGACGACATGGCCCAGGCCTACGCCCAGGCCCTCGACCTGCTGCGGCTGCGCCAGTCGACGCCGCTGTTCACTCTGGGCACGGGCGAGCTGGTCAAAGAGCGGGTCCACTTCCTCAACGCCGGGGTCGCCCCGACGCCGGGGCTGCTGGTCATGCTGGTCGAGGACGCCGGCCCCGGGGCGGTGGCCGCCCCGGCCACGGCGACCGACATCGACCCCGAGGTGGACGCCCTGCTGGTCGTCTTCAACGCCTCGCCCGACCCCATCACGGAGGCCCTGGACGGCTTGGCCGGCCGCGCCTTCAGCCTCTCGCCCGTCCAACAGGACGGGGCCGATCCGGTGGTCAAGCAGACGGTCTGGTCGACGGACACGGGTGCCATCACCATCCCCGGCCGCTCGGTGGCGGTCCTGCTCCAGGCCCCGGCGGCGGAGCCGGAGCCCACACCCACACCCACGCCGGAGCCCACGCCCACGCCGGCCCCGGACGCCAGCCCGGCGACCGGCCCCGACTCCCTGGCCGATACGGGCGGCCGGGCCGGCCTTGACCTGCTGCTGGCCGCCGGCCTCTGCCTGGGCCTCGGCCTGGTCGGTCTGGGCTCCGGCCTGGTGACGCGCGGCCGCCCGGGCCCGCGGGTCCGTTTGTGAGGCCGCCCGGGTGGTGACGAGACTCGCCAGCTAGACGGCTCAGGCCCCCGATCGGCGGCAAGGTCGGTCGGGGCCCGGGCCGTCGGCGGGGGAGCGGTCCAGGCGTCCGCTCAGACCTGATCCACGATGGTGCCGCTCGGTGGTCGAAAATCGGTGGACCAGGGATCAATCCACTCCGGTCTGAGCCCAGCGGCCCGGGCCGCCGGACGGCCGTGGAGACCGAACCCCCAGGCTCGGCCGGCAGCCGGGGACGGGCCGTGATCGGGTCGCGAGTGTGGGTCTGGCGCGGGCGCGGCCGGCTCGGAGCCTGGTTGAGAACAACTAAAAGCTGTCCCCTTCAACCTCGCCAATCGCCCTCGGAGAGGCCAGCCATAGATGCGCAAAGGATGTCATCGGCCTCGTCTAGACTCAGACGCATGTTCGATATTACTAGAAGGGCGTGCCGCTTCGGGATGCCTGGGAAGAGGCTGGAGTGCTATATAGTCGGCCGCATACGGCCGACGTGGAGGTGACATGTCCAACTCCCCCACGCTTCCCCTCCTTGAAGGGCTGGTCGATCTCTGCCTGCGACTCGGCGTCTCCCACTCTGGGCTGAGCGAGTCTGAGCGTCGGTTGGTGGCACGCGCGCAGAGCGTCACCGCCGACCACCCGTGGCATGGCTCGGACTATGAAGCCGACGTGCGCCATCGGATAGGACTCGGTGAAGACCCTCTTGGCGATATTTTCGTTTCTCTGCGCCCGGCCGAGGACAGGCGTCCCCTCGGGCAGACCTATACGCCCGCTCCCATCGTTGAGAGCATGGTTCGATGGGCGGTAGAACACGGCACGCCAGCCAGGATCATTGATCCTGGCTCAGGCTCTGGCCGGTACTCCCTAGCGGCGGCCCGCGCTTTCCCGGACGCGACCGTCGTCGCCGCCGACATCGATCCGGTGGCGACGCTGATGACGAAAGCCGCAGTGGCGGTGTGCCGCCTGGATGATCGCGTAAACGTGGTGAACGGGGACTACCGCGCGCTCAACCTGCCAGAGATCGACGGACGAACGCTCTTCCTCGGCAACCCGCCATATGTGAGACATCACCAGATCGATCCCGCGTGGAAGGTTTGGCTGCTAGAGACCGCGAAAAAGCGCGGCCTCGCGGCCAGTGGACTCGCCGGACTGCACGTCCACTTCTTCCTGGCCACCGCCGAGCACGCCCGCCCCGGCGACTTCGGGGCCTTCATCACTAGTAGCGAATGGCTGGACGTGAATTACGGCCGACTGGTGCGCGATCTACTGCTAGGGGATTTGGGCGGTTTGTCCCTTCAGGTTTTGTCGCCCGAGTCGATGCCCTTCTCCGACGCGACGGTCACGGGGACTATCGCCTGTTTCGAGGTCGGCACGAAGGCCGAGGCCATCCGCATTCGTCAGGTGGACGGCACGAGTGATCTCGGAAATTTGTCGGCCGGCCATGACGTCTCGCGGGCTAGGCTGGCAGAGGCCAACCGCTGGTCGGTGTTGACCAGGGTCACGCCTAAGCTGCCAGAAGATTACATCGAATTGGGGGAGTTGGTTCGAGTCCACCGTGGAGCCGTCACTGGCGCCAACAAAGTGTGGGTACACCAGAAGAACGATGTCGATCTGCCTGATGAAGTGCTCTTCCCCTCGGTGACTAGGGCTCGCGAGCTCTTTCTCGCCGGCGAGCGCCTCTCGGACGGGACCAGCCTCAAAGTGGTGGTGGATCTCCCCATCGACCTCGATTCGTTCGACGAGACCGACCGCAAGCGCGTCGATCGCTTTCTGCGGGTGGCCCGGGGGAAACAGGCCGATCAAGGCTACGTGGCGTCAAACCGACGAGCCTGGTATAGCGTCGGGCTGCGCGAGGCGGCCCCCGTGCTGGCCACCTACATGGCCCGCCGTCCGCCCGCGTTCGTGCGCAACGACGTGGACGCCCGCCATATCAATGTCGCCCACGGCCTGTATCCGAGGACGCGGATCAGCGACCAGCAGCTAGATTCGCTCGCACAATACCTGAGCGCCGCTGTTACGCTTGGGCAGGGCCGCACGTATGCCGGCGGCCTGACCAAGTTTGAGCCTAAAGAGATGGAGCGCATCCCCGTTCCCACCCTGGAGGCCCTGGCCCAAGGAGTCTGACAGATGACACAGGCAACACCCCCTCGATGGACGCGGGAACAATTCGACGCCGACATCGCGCACGCCATCGAATTGTTCCGCGAGGAGAGGCTGCAAGAACCGTTGGAGCAGTATCTGGGCGCGTTCGACAGTTATCGGAACGCTGTGGAGAACCTGATCGAGGGGTCAATCGATCTCACTAACTTACAGGCCGACGCCGCCCAGCTCGTGACTCAAGACGACTTACTTGTGGCCGTGCGCTACCTGGCCTCCCCAGCTATCAGCGAAGACGATCTCAAAGTGTTGGCCGACGTCGCCAGCCTGACTCCATCGCAACTCAAGAAAAAACCAGAAGACGCTCGTCGCGTCGTGGACACTGTATTGATGGCGCTGGATCGAAATCGCTTCCCCTGGGTCACTGAGAACCGTGTGCCGACAGCTGCGGAACGGTATGCCGCTATCATCGCCACCACGGCCCTCGTGGCGACACAGAGAGTTCAGACAGATCGTCGCAGCAGCGCCAAAAACGAGCAAGAAGAAGCGGTCGCAATCTATCTTGAGAGTATTGGTATGGCGAGGGACGACCCCAGGAGAGTCGCCACGGTGTCGGACTTGCCGTCGCGCGGACACTTCTGTCGGGAAGCCGAGTTCGGAACAAGGAAAGCCGACTTGATCGTCTCGCTGTGGGACGGGCGCGGAATGCCCATCGAATGCAAGGTCAGCAACTCGTCCACCAACAGCGTCAAGCGCATCAATAATGACGCGGCGGTCAAAGCCAAGATTTGGATCGACGAGTTCGGGCGGCTGGGCACGATCCCGGTGGCAGTCATCTCCGGCGTCTTCAAGGCCCACAACCTCATGTCTGCCCAGAACGACGGGCTAACGATCATCTGGGCTCACAACTTGGCAGCGTTGGGGGCGTTCATAGAGAGCACCCGCGCCTGATCACCGTTCAATTCGGTGGCGGTCCTGCTCCAAGTCCCGGCGGGAGAGCCGGAGCCCACGCCGGCCCCGGACGCCAGCCCGACGGCCACGGCGACCGGCCCCGACTCTCTCCCGAGCTGAGCCAAATGGCTTAGTGCCTTAAATCGCCTCCGGGAACAGGGCATTTCACGCTCAGCGGAGCGCTCCAGGCCCGCCATGGATGACCAGAAATTTGGTTCCGGGCTTCGGCGCCGCCACGATAGCGGAGGAATATAAATATAAATTGTCATATGAACTAGAGCGTTAAGCGTGCACGGCGGGGTTTCGGCCATTTTTCCAGTCGTCCCTCTGACATAAGCCTAGTTGCTTAGTGCCTAAATCACATGTCAGCCAGACGCATATCACGTAGCCAGAGGCGTATTGGCCACGCGAAGTTCAACCCCGTGAACCAACTCGGAACGCCGGCTCCGGACGCCAGCCCGACGACCGGCCCCGACTCCCTGGCCGATACGGGCGGCCGGGCCGGCCTCGATCTGCTGCTGGCCGCCGGCTTCTGCCTGAGCCTCGGTCTGGTCGGCCTGGGCTCCGGCTTGGTGACGCGCCACCGCCCGGGCCTGCGGGTCCGCTTGTGAGGCCGCCCGGGTTGTGACGCGGCTCAAGCCGTGACCGCTCCCGCCCTGGTTTTATTCCCGGACCAGGGCGGAGCCGGTTGCGCGGCCGTCCGGGGTGGAGCGTCGTAGTTGGTCGCAGCTGGTCGGGGCGGTGAAGGCGCTCCGCCAGACCGGCGCCGGGCCCAACGGACAGCCCTGGGGGATGTTTTGTGGCCGGACCGGTAGATTCGCCGTATGACTGTGACGCCTCCAACGGGGCCGGCCGGCGCCGACGGGCCGACTGGCGGGTTCCGCGTCTATCCCACCTGGGCCGCGCCGCCAGCCGAGGCCGAGGCTTCCACGGTGCCGTGGGACGCGGCCGATCCTCCCCGCCCCGGGCTGCCCCAGCCCCAGGCCGCCGCGGCGCTGGCCCGGCGACGTTTGCGCCGGGTTGGGGTGATCACCCTTGTCATTGGTGTTGTGATGACTGTCGCTGTGGGGGTGGGTGGATTTGTCATCTACCGGCTGAGCGATTCGCCGGTGCTCCCAGGTGTCGATTATCCGCCAGCCGTGGCCGCGCCCGTCGGTCCGGCCGGCCCAGATCATTCGGGCGCCATCCTCGACGGCCAGGATTTCTCCGGCCAATCCCTGGACAACGCTTCGTTCAGTTTCTCCAGCCTGGTGGCCACGAACTTCACGGGCGCTCAGGCCGACGGGGCTGATTTCACGTCGGCGCGCGCCTCGGGCGCCGTCTTCACAGACGCCGTGCTGACGGGCGCCATCTTCACAGACGCCAGTCTGGCCGCCGCCCAATTCGACTCGGCCCAACTGGCCAACGCCTCGTTCAGCGAGGCCAACCTGGCCGGGGTGAATTTGCGTGGCGCCCAGTTGGGGCAGGCCCAACTGATTCATGCGGTGCTGTCCGGGGCGCAACTCCAAGACGCCCAGTTGGGCGGCGCCAACCTGACGACGGCGAATCTGGTGGCGGCGCAGTTGCAGAACGCGAATCTATCGGGCGCGCAATTGGACGGGGCGGATTTGACGGCCGCCGTCCTCGACGGTGTGAATCTGTCCGGCGCGACCTACGACGACTACACGAAGTGGCCGACTGGTTTCACCGTCCCGGACGAGGCGATCCACCGCTAACCGCTCAACAAGCTCGACACCACCGCTGAGGATCTGGTCGATCCGGGGACCGATCTCATTTCGTCAAGCGGTCCGGACTGCCGTCGTGCTCGCGCGGTCGTGTGGGCGGGGCCCTCGTTCGGGGCGGTTAGTCACCAGCGTCCGCTCGTCTGGGTCATCGGTGGAGCGCACCGTCCCGGCGGCAGCTTCCGAGTCCAGAGGCCTGCTTCGAGTCTGCGGCGGCGTGCCGACTCGAGTCGCCCCTGACCGGGAACAGATGGATGAACCACTTGGGTGGGAGGATTGTTCTCGACTTGAAGGAGAGGAACCATGAGCTTGCCCGAGAGGATCTCATCTCGCGTGCTTGAGGCGATGCCGGCCGGCTACGCCGAAATGGCTGGCCGATCTCAAGGCCCGCGTCCGCGCGACGCAGTTCCGCGCCGTGCGCGCGGCCAACGCGGAGGTCGTCGAACTGTACTGGTCCATTGGGCAAGACATCGTTGAGCGCCAGGAACGGCTGGGCTGGGGATCGAAGGTGATCCCGCAGTTGGCCGAGGATCTCCGGCGGGAGTTCCCCGACCAGACCGGCTGGTCGTCCCGAAACCTCCAATATATGAAAGCGATGGCGGAAGCATGGGCCGACGAGCCTGAGTTTGTGCCACAGGTTGTGGCGCAAATGCCTTGGGGCCATGTCCGCACGTTGCTGGACAAACTGTCGGACGTCGAACAGCGCGACTGGTACGCCCGTGAGACGGTGGCCAACGGCTGGTCCCGCGCCGTCCTCGCGTTTCAGATCCAAAGCGGCCTCCGTGAGCGGCTCGGCGCCGCGCCGTCCAACTTCGCCGCGACCTTGCCTCCGCCGGATTCCGACCTGGCTCAAGAGATGACCAAGGATCCTTACGTGTTCCAGCACGCCGGGCTGGCCCACGGCATGGCGGAGAGGGACTTGGAACAGGCTCTGATCGACCGCATCCAGGACACCCTGCTCGAACTGGGCCGGGGCATCGAGTTGGCCCACCAGAAGGCGCTTCATGCCGGTGCCGCGTCGCCAGCCGAGGAGCAGCCAGCCGACTGACCGTCCAGGCAAAGCCGCCGGACAATTCCCGCAGGGGCGCCCTCTGCCCCTCCCGCTCTCGTCGAGACGGTCGTGCCGGCGCCGCGCGCCGCATCCTCGTGGTGAACGCGACCGTGTCCGGCCCCGACACGACCAGCCGGTCGCCGATCCAGACGATGTCCATGCACCCGTCGGGGACCACGCGGCCCGGCCCCGCGACTTCTCGTTGAAGCGTCCTTGAAGCGTCCACTCGGTGGCCGGCAGCACGGTCAAGCGACGATCTGGGCGCGTTCCCGCGTACGGAACCGCTTCCCGGTCGCTGACCTGGTCTGATCGATGAGCCGATCCCTCCGCCGCGCCTCCCACGGTGCAGACAGTACAGGGCCATCGGCACTGTCCTCCGTGGCGGAGAGTCTGTGGCGCGCACCTCGACCACGACGGCGGCCCGTCCGACGCCAACGCCCTCGCCACCGTGTACCGGCTCAGTCGTTCTCGGCCGGCAGGCGGGGGACAGCCGTGATCAGATCGCTGGTGTAGGTCTGGCGCGGACGGCCCAGCACCTAGCCGGTGGCGCCGGCCTCCACCATCTGGCCTCGGGCCATCACGATCAGGTGGGAGCATAACTCGACCACCACCGCAAGGTCGTGCGACACCATCACCGGGGCCGGCCGCGGCAGGAGGCCGTCAAGACCGGTGCCCTCCGCGTCGAGGAAGGCAATGCCTTCCTCGGAGACGCGCGCGGCCTCGGGTTCCTCGTGATGGCGGCGCAGACCTCCCAACCAGGTCGATTCTGGTGGTAATCCGGTGGCGTCACGCGGTCGCGGCCACATCTTCGGCGGTGATCGCCAGAACCTCGACAAGCTTGCGAGAAACCGCGTGCATGTCGTCATCGGCCAACACCCCGACGAGCGCGCCAAGGTCGGTTTTCGGCACGGTGAAGAGCTTCTCCACCATGACGCGGCTGGTCTTCCTGAGCCCGTTGGATTCCGTCGGCTCCACCCGGACCCGCACGGGAGAGGACTCCTGGTTGAAGCTCGTCAGCAAGACGACAATGACCGAGTCGAACTCGTCCACGAGCCCGGATTGCAGGATGACGACGGGACGGGCTTTGCTGGCGTAGTGATCGTCCTGAAGGGTCCAGACCTCACCGCATCGCGTCGATCATCTTCCGGGACATGCGCGTCACGAACTCGGCGGCCTCTTCCTCGTCGTCGAAGGGCTCGACCTCAGGAGCGAGCCGTACGTCGAACGGGAAGCCCTTGTGCTGGTTGAAGGCGGCCACGAACACGCGCATGGCATCGGCCGGGGTCGTGCCAAGCTTTCGAGTCGTCTCCCGGAACAACCGATCCTGACTCTTCTCCACGCGAGTGGCGAGCTGAACTGTGTCCATCACTATCCTTTGCTAGCTGTTACTACCAAATCCTAACACGCCACACAATCCATGGCACAGTTATTCATCGCCGAACAGTTCCGCCTCGATATCCGGGGCCACGACCCGCGCCATGGCGTCCATGGACTCATGCCACACGCGCTGAACCTCGGAGTACGGGATGCGGTGCCGGTTGCCGACCTTGACGGCCTGGATATCCCCGTTCGCGATCCGCCGCGAGATCGTGGAGCGTGACACCATGAGCCGCTGCGCCGCCTCTTCGGGGCTGAGCAGGTTCGCCTCGGTGCTGACCACGACAGTCTGGCCGGACTGGCCCGCCTGGCGCATGAACGCGATCAGCGCCTCTTCCCACGGTGACTGTTTCCCGGACAGGTGGTACGATGTTCGGGAAAGCATAGTGTTCCGCTGTCAGCGGGAACGCCCCGATACCCGAACGGAGGTGGGATGGCGGCCATAGGTGAAGTGCCGACGGAGGGTGACGTTGCGCGCCAGATTTCCGCTCTGCTGCGTGACCGTCTACCGACGGGTTGGGCGACACCTGAGATGCTGAGCAGTCCGGGCGGACCAGACTTGCGGATTGACATCGACGTGCCGAGTGCGGGTCGCGCACGGCTTCTGGTCGAGGTCAAGCGACTCGTCGAGCGGCGCGATATCCCCCGCCTCATCAAGCAACTCCAAGCCTGGACTAGCACGCCCGGCGATGTACCAGTGATCGCCGCCCGCTACCTCTCCCCTTCTGTCCGCGAGGCACTGACCGAGGAGGGGCTGTCGTGGGTAGATGCGACCGGGAACATGCGGATCATGGTTGAGCGGCCAGCAGTGTTCATCTCGGATCGAGGCGAGGACCGCGACCCCTGGCGTAGAGGCAGACCGCGTGGCACCCTCAAAGGCGAACCGGCCGCTCGGGTCGTTCGGGCTTTGCTTGACTACCGACGAGGCTGGCGCGTACGTGACCTGATCGCCACATCCGGGACATCTAGCGGAGCCACCTACCGGGTACTGGACTACCTTCAACGTGAAGACCTCATCGTCAAGAACGATGCCCTTTACCAGGTGACTGATTGGGAACGGCTGCTACGAGCCTGGAGCCTTGACACGCCACTGGACTCGGCCACTCGCACGATGGCGTTCATCGATTCCCGTGGAGTCAGTCATCTCCTCAGCACTCTGTCGAAAGACTGGTGGTTCCCGTACGCCGTGACGGGATCGGTCGCCGTCCAAGAGTGGGCCCCCTATGCCCCATCCAAGGCGGCATACGTCTACGTGTCCTCGATCCAGGAGGCCGCCACACAGTGGAACTTGCGAGTCAACGTGGCCGCCCCCAATGCCATTCTGCTCGAACCCGCCACCGTGGGTGATGTGCCGTTCGTGAACACTGTCATGACCGAGGCCGGGTACACGATAGCTGCCCCGCCCCAGGTTGCCGCCGATCTGCTGTCGGGACCCGGACGGGAACCTGCCGAGGGCGAGTTCCTCATCGAGTGGATGAAAGCCAATGAAGAGAGGTGGCGTCGTGACTGACGCAGTGACCATGGCCAGAACAGGGCTCCTCGACGCACTGGACGCGCTGAAGCCGCATCTGAACGCTCTCGTCCTCGTCGGCGCCCAGGCGATCTACCTCCACACCGGTTCAGCCGAGATCGCCCTAGCCGAGTACACCACCGACGGCGACGTCGCCGTGGACCCAGAGTTGCTGGCCTCAAGCCCACTCATCGAAGACGCGATGCGAGCAGCAGGGTTCAGGCCCGACCCACGGGAAAACGTCGTCGGAACGTGGATCTCACCCGGCGGTGTGTCTGTCGACCTGATGGTCCCCGACGCCGTCGCGGGCCCAGGTCGGCGCGGTGTGCGACCAACACCCAGCAACACGAACCAACCGAGTGGGGTCGCCGTACACCCCGCGTCCGCGAGGGGTTTTACATGACTAAAAGATGACCTGGCCATTTTCCCAAAACCTACCGTTCCGAGGAAACCCGCCCCGACTAGGCCATTCAGAGCCTCACATGGTCGGGGTGACAGGATTTGAACCTGCGACCTCTTCGTCCCGAACGAAGCGCGCTACCAAGCTGCGCCACACCCCGATCAGCCCTGAATCCGCTCCGGGCCGACGAGCAGTCTAACCCATGGGGCCGTCGTTCCAGCAATCGCCCGGCGGGCTTCTCGCCCGCCCCCGGCCGCGTCCGTCCACCATGTCGGGCGAACCCCCGGTCGCGGCCGGACGCCCGGGCCTCGTCCTTCGGACCAAGAGTCTGTCCTTCGGACCCCGGGCCTTGTCCTCCGGCTCCCCTGGCCTTGTCCTCCGGACGCCGGCTCCCGGCTCCCGGCCTCGTCCCGGACGCCGGCTCCCGGCTCCCGGCCTCGTCCCGGAACCCGGCTCCCGTCTCGGCCGAGTGGCGGCGGGCTGGGCTATCGTGGCTCGGCATGAGGGAGAGGACCATCCACTTGGCCGGCGGCTGCTTCTGGGGCGTCGAGCATTATCTTCGCCACCTGCCGGGCGTGATTGACAGCCGGGTCGGCTACGCCAACGGGCGCACGGCCGCGCCGACCTACGAGACGGTCTGCTCCCAGACGACGGATCATGTCGAGACCGTCGAGGTGGTCTACGACGGCGACCGGTTGGAGCTGGGGGACCTGTTGTGGCTCTTCTTCGAGGCCATCGATCCGACGGCGGTCGACCGGCAAGGGCCGGACCGGGGGCGGCAGTACCGCAGCGGGGTCTACTGGTCCGACCCGGACGACCGGGCGACAGTCGAGGCCGCGCTGGTCGAGTTGTCCCGTAGGATCGGCCGGCCGACAGCGGTCGAGGGCCGGGAGTTGGTCGGCTTCTGGCCGGCCGAGGACTATCACCAGCGTTACCTCGAACACCACCCGGACGGCTACTGCCACATCCCCAAGGCCGCCGTCACGGCTCTGTCGGACCGGGCCGCCCGGGTGCGCCAACTGCGCCGCCTGACCCCGGAGCAATACGCCGTCACCCAGCACGGCGCCACCGAGCCGGCCTTCGCCAACCCCTACCACGATTTTTTCCAGCCCGGCGTCTACGTCGACGTGGTCTCTGGGCAACCATTGTTCTTGTCGACGGACAAGTTCGACTCCGGTTGTGGCTGGCCGGCCTTCGCCCGCCCGCTGGACGAGGCTCTGGTGGACGAGCTCCCGGACCACCAGTTGGCCAGGTCTCGGACCGAGATCCGGACCCGGGCCTCCGGCTCGCACCTGGGCCACGTCTTCGCCGACGGCCCGGCCGGCCTGGGCGGGCGGCGTTACTGCGTCAACTCGGCCGCCCTGCGCTTCGTCCCCCTGGCAGAGATGGCCGTCGCCGGCTACGCCGACCTGATCCCCCGGTTGGAGGCCGGCGCCCCGGCCGCCCCGCCCCCGGCGGCGGACGACTGACCGGTCGGCGGCCCTATCCCCGGAGTCCCAGCGGCTCCGACCCTGGCGACTGACGGCTGACCGTCCCGGCAGCCCATCCCTATCTCCGCGCCCGGCGCCCCGGCTGACCCGGCTCCGCCGGGCGGGTCGGGCCGGAGCCGGAACCTGGACCGGGTTCGGTCCGGAGTGGCACCGCCTGACCTCCCCCCGCCTCTATCGATTTATCGATTGACACGGGAGGACGTTCGCGGGCGCCTGAGATCCCGGATCGGGTCCGGGAGGACGAGGGCTGAGGCCGGGGACGGGGTTGGCGTCGGGGTCCGGGGATAGGTCGCCACCCGCTCAGCGGTTCTTCTCCGAGCGGGCGTACAAGATGGTGCCGACCACCAGGCAGAGCACGGTCAGGCCGGCGATGACGAGCAGGCTGACCGCCGGGTTGAACAGCACCACGGCGTCATAGTCGGGTCGCCCGGCGTAGGCCACGGCCCGGCCCAGGTCGACGCAATAGGTCATGGGCAGGACGCGGCTGAGCAGGTACAAGACACCGCTGGAGTGGCCGATGGGGATGATGACGCCGGACAAGAACATCTGCGGCATGGTTATCAGCATCACCACCATGTTGGCGGCTTTGTTGCTCTTGATCGATCCCATCACGATCATGGCCAAGGCCCCGCCCGACAGGCACATCAGCGGCGCCAGTCCCAGCAGCGCCAGCCACTGCCACGGGGCCAAGGTGATGTCCATGGCCAGGCCGACCAGCATCACTCCCAGGCAGCCGACCACCGCCACGAAGGACGAGCCGACGATCTTGCCCAGCACGATGGCGTAGCGCGACACCGGCGACACCAGCAGCTCGGCGGAGTAGTTGTCGTCGGCGTCGTCCACCAAAGACGACATGCCCATGGTGGTCATCATGAACAACATGTTGACCAACATGCCGACGAACATGAATTGGCCGAAGTCGAAGTCCAGACCGGCGGTCATGTTCTGCATCAGGTTGCCGCCGACCATGCCCATCATGATCAGCGGCAGCACCAGGGCGGCGGCCGCGGACGAGGGGCGCTTGACGGTGATGAGGATGTCGCGGGCGGCCACCGTCCAAACGGCGTTCAGCTCCCGCGCCCCCCGCGAGGCGATCCGGCTCGTCGGGGCCGTCGTCAGCAGGCCGCTCATGACCGCGCCCCCGTCCGGGCGGCGACACCCGTGTGGCCACCGCCGCCCTGACCATCGTCGCCCTGATGGTTGGCCTCGTCCTGGCGCAGGAAGTCGACGTAGGCCTCCTCCAGACTGTCGGCCCCCAGGCTGCGTTTCATCTCCTGGGGCGGGCAGCACCAGGCGATGCGGCCGTGGTTGATCAGGCAGACCGTGTCCGCCCCCTCGGCCTCGTCGATGTAGTGGGTGGTCAAGAAGATAGTTGTGCCCCACTCGCGCCGCACCTGGTCGAGGTAGTCCCACAGGTCGTGGCGGGAGACGGCGTCCAACCCCTGGGTGGGCTCGTCCAGGAAGAGCACCGGCGGGGTGTGGATGAGCGAGCGGACGACCTCGAACTTGCGGGCCATGCCGCCGGACAGCTTCCCCACCCGGGTGAACAGGGCGTCGCCCACGCCGACCACCTCGGCCAGCTGGCGCACCCGCTGGCGGTAGGCGGCCGGCATCAGCTTGAAGCCCGGCCGCCAGGCCCACAGACCGTAGAGGCAGGCGTGGACGCGGATGTTCTCCTCGGCGGTCAGGATCTTGTCCAGGCTGGAGCGTTGGGCGATGACGCCGATGCGCTGGCGCACCTGGCGGTCCTGGGCGTCGATGTCACAGCCGGCGATCCGCACCCGCCCCGAGGTCTTGGCCAAGGTGGTGGTCAAGATCGAGATGGTGGTCGTCTTGCCGGCCCCGTTCGGCCCCAGGAAGGCGAAGAACTGGCCCTCGTCGACCGTCAAGCTGATGCCGCGCACGGCCGCCCGCTTGGTCCGTTTGTACTGTTTCACGAGGTCCTCGACCTCGATGACTGGCGCCATGGCCACTCTCCTTCGTCGCCGGCGCCGAGGCCTTCCCGGCGCCGCCGAGAAGCCACTATGGCGGCGCTGGATCAACGCCGTTTCAACTCTGTGTCAACGGCAGGTAAACCGTAACCGCCGTGCCGGCGCCGGGCGCGCTGGCCAGGTCGACGCGGCCGGAGTGCAACTCGACCACGCGCTTGACCAGGGCCAGCCCCAGGCCGTTGCCGTCGCCGCCACGAGCCTTGTCGCCGCGGTAGAAACGCTCGAAGACGTGCGGCCGGTCGGCCGGATCGATGCCGGGGCCGCTGTCGGCCACCTGGCAACACCAGCCGTCGGCGGCCGGCGTCAGGACGACCCGCACCCAGCCTGTGGCCGGCGTGAACTTGATGGCGTTCTGCACCAGGTTGATCCAGACCTGGCACAGCAGGTCGCGGTCGGCCACGATCTCGGTCCCGGACGGGTCGGTCGCCAACTCCAGGTCGAGGTCCTTGGCCGCCCACTGCGGCTCCAGCAACAAGATGACATCGCGCAACTGCTCGTCCAGGCGGTAGCGCTGTCGCTCCAAGGCGCCCGTCTCCAGGGCCGACAGCCGCAACAAGTTGTCGGACAACTTGGACAAGCGCCTGGTCTCGGCCTCGATGATGTCCAAATAGTGCTCCCGGGCCTCCAGGGTCAAGGACGGGTCGCGCAACAGCCGGGCGAAACCGCCGATCGAGGTCAGGGGCGACTGGATCTCGTGCGAGACGTTGGAGATGAAGCCCTGGCGCTGGGCCTCCAGGTCGCCCAGCTCGGCCGCCAGATTGTTGACCGAGTCGATCAGCTCGATCAGCGGATGGCGCCGGTCGGCCGGCAGCCGGACGCTGAAGTCGCCGTGGGCGATGCGGTCCAGCGCCGCCATCACGTCTTGGCCGAAGCCGCCGCCGTCGCGCCGCAGGTCCGGCCTGCCCCGGCCCGCCACCAGATTGGACAGCATGGCCCCCAGCACCACCAAGACAAAGCCGCCGGCCACGGCGATCAGGTAGGCCCAGGGCTGGGCCGGCCGGCCGACCAGTCGGAACAGTCCGTCGCTGGCCGCCTGCCCGGCCACCATGCAGGCGACCACCCAGACCGCCGCCGCCACCACTTTGACGGCCCCCCAGGCCCCCAGACGGACGGCCGGCGGCTCGTCCGGCGGGGGGCCGATCAGCGGCCTGGGGGACGGCCCGGGGCGGGCCGGCGGCGCCCCGGGCGGTCCGGGCGGGGGTGGTCCGGGTGGAGCCGGCGGCCCGGGCGGCCCCGGCCGGTGAGGCGAGCCGGACCGGGCCGATGGCGCCTCGGGCGGTCCTGGCCAAGCCGACGCCGCCGTGGTCGGGTTGTCGGCCGGGCGGCGGCCCGAGGCCGGACGGCTGGTCCGACCGGCCCGCTCCGAGGTCGAGTCATTGGTCACGTCGGTTTACTCCGTCGTTGAGTTGGTCATGTATCTACCCCGTCGTGAGCGGTTGGTCGTGTCGGCTCGGCCTGGTCGGCGTGGGGTTAGCGACGGTCGTGATGGCCTTGGTCTGTTGTCAGGTCGGTGGTCGTGTCGGTCTGGCTCGGAGCCCAGTGATCGGTCACGGTCTGTCCCGCCGGCCGGCCCAGCGGCCGTCACGGCGTCTCCTCCAGCCGGTAGCCCAGGCCGCGAACGGTGGCGATGCGGAAGCCGGCCTGGTCGCCGAAGCGTTCGCGCAGCCGGTTGATGTGGACGTCGAGGGTGCGCTCGTTGCCGGCGAAGTCGAAGCCCCAGACCTCGTCGATGATCTGCCGCCGGGTCAAAGTGCGCCCCTGGTGGGAGGCCAGCAAGAACAATAGGTCGAACTCTTTCAAGGGCAGGTCCAGGCTGGCGGCGCCACGGGCGGCGACGTGGCCTAAGGCGTCGAGGCTGACCTCCCCGGCCCGTGCCAACTGCTCCACCACCTTGTGGTAGCGGCGCAACAAAGCTTTGGTCCGCATGACCAGCTCGGCCCCGGCGAAGGGCTTGACCAGGTAGTCGTCGGCCCCGGCGGCGAAGGCCTTGGCCTTGTCCGGCAGCTGGCCCTTGGCGGTCAGCATCAACAAGGGCAGCTCCGGGTAGTGGCGGCGGGCGACCCGGCAGAACTCGACCCCGTCCATCAGCGGCATCATGATGTCGACCAGGCAGAGGTCGACCGCCGTCTGCTCCAGCGCCCGCAATCCCTGCCGGCCGTCGCCGGCCCCCACGGTCTCGAAGCCCGCCCCCCGCAGCAGCGTCTGGGCCAGCTCCCGGATATGGGGGTCGTCATCGATCACCAAGACCGCGCCCACGTCTGCCCCCGTCCGATCAAACCGACGGGCGCAGACTAGCCCGCCTGGATAAACCGAATGTCAACGCGGCCGGGCGCCGTCCGGTGGCCTCAGCCCAGATCCATCGGTGGATCTGGGCTCAGCCCTGGGCGAAGCGGGAGGGCTGGCCGCTGGGCTCGGCCTGGGCCTGGATGGCCGTGATGGCCACGGTGTTGACGATGTCGTCCACCAGGGCCCCGCGGGACAGGTCGTTGACCGGCTTGTTCAGCCCCTGCAGCACCGGGCCGACGGCCATGGCCCCGGAAGTGCGCTGCACCGCCTTGTAGGTGTTGTTGCCGGTGTTGAGGTCGGGGAAGATGAAGACGGTGGCCTGGCCGGCCACCGGCGAGTCCGGCAGCTTGGCCTTGGCCACAGTGGCGTCGAGGGCGGCGTCGAACTGGATCGGGCCGTCCACCAACAGCTCCGGGGCGCGCTGGCGCAGCACGGCGGTGGCCTGGCGGACCTTGTCGACGTCGGCCCCGGAGCCCGACTCGCCGGTCGAGTAGGACAACATGGCCACCTTCGGCACGATGCCGAAGGCGACGGCGGTCTCGGCCGAGGCGACGGCGATGTCGGCCAGCTCACAGGCGGTCGGGTTGGGGTTGACGGCGCAGTCGGCGAAGACCAGCACCCGATCCGGCAGGCACATCAGGAAGGACGAGCTGACGACCTTGAAGCCCTCCCGGGCGCGGATGAACTCCAAGGCCGGGCGGATGGTGTTGGCGGTGGTGTTGACGGCCCCGGAGACCATGCCGTCGGCCAGGCCCAGGTGGACCATCATGGTGCCGCAGAAGCTGGGGTCGCGGAAACGCTCGCGCGCCTGCTCCAAGGTGACCCCCTTCTTGGCCCGCAGCCGGGCGTACTCGACGGCGAAGCGCTCCACCAACTCGGGGTCGGTCGGGTCGACCACGCTGGCCCGGGACAGGTTGAGGTCCAGGGCCTCGGCCCGGGCCGCCACCTGGTCGGGGCGGCCCAGCAGCGTGATGGCGGCCACATTGCGGGCCAGCAGGACGTGGGCCGCCCGCAAGATGCGGTCGTCGCCCGACTCCGGCAAGACGATGTTGCGCTTGTCGGCCCGGGCCTGCTGCATCAACTGGTACTCGAAGCGCAGCGGCGTGCGGACGTCGGAGCCGACCAGTTCCAGCGCCCGGCCCAGCCGCTCGGCGCCGACGTAACGCTCGAACATCTCCTGGGCGATGTCGGCCTTGTGCGACGAGTCCGTGATCTCGCCCTCCAGGCCGAACATCCGCTCGGCCGTGGTGTAGGTGCCGAAACGGGAGTGGGCGATGGGCGGCTTGGGGTCGACGGTGGCGATCAACTGGTCGAGGCCCTCCGGCAGGTCGAAGCCACCGGTCAACAAGATGGCGGCGATCTCGGGGAAGCCGCCCGACTGGTGGGCCAGCAGCAGGCCGGGCAGGATGTCGGCCCGGTCGGCCGGGGTGATGACGGTGTAGCGGGGAACCAGGCCCTTCAAGACGTGGGGCAAGGTCATGGCGGCGATCAGGACGCCCAGCGACTCCTTGTCCAAGGCGTCGTCGTCGCCGTTCAGGACGGTGGCCCCGGCGGCGGCGAACTGCTGGCGGACGGTGGGCGAGGTCAACGACAGGTTCTCCGGCAGGGCCACCACGATGGGCAGGCCGATCGACTCCAGCGCCCGCTGGTGGTCCGCCAGCTCGGCCTCGCCCACCCGGGTGGCGATGACCCCCAGAGCGGCGACGTGGGCGGCGGCGATCTCGGCCAGGTCGGCGTCGACGGCGTGGCGCAGGCTCTCGGGGCTGCGGCCCTGGCCCCGGCAGACCAACAGGGCCAAGGCGTTGAGATTCTGGGCCACCGAGATGTTGAAGCCGAACTCGGCGGCGCCGAGGTCCTCGACGTAGTCCGAGCCGACGATGACGACGGTGTCATGCTGTTCGCGGATGGCCTCGTAGAGGGCGATGATCTCGCTCATGGCCCGCTCCGGGTCGGCGTGGATGGCGGAATAGGGCACGCCGGCCGCCGCCTCGTAGCTCTGGCGCACCATCGGCAGGGCCACCAGCGACTCCAGGATGGTGTCATGGCCGTCGCTGCGCATGATGGGCCGGAAAACCCCGACCGAGTCGGCCTGGCGGGAGGCGGCCACGATGACGCCCAGCGCCACGGCTGACTTGCCGACCAAACCTTCGGGAGACAGGACGTAGACGCTCTTGGTCATGGGGCCGACTCTAGCGCAACCCGACCCCCTCCTCCGGGCCTTGGAGAGGGGCTGAGAGCACCAGTCCCAAGGCGTGGGACAGCCCTTCCCCAGGGCCCGGAGGAGGGGGTCGGGGAAGGGGAGGGCGGGCTAGTCCTCCGGCCAGTCGCGCTGGGTCTGGCCGATGTAGATCTGGCGCGGCCGGTAGATCCGCGAGCGACCGACGCCGGAGCCCAGCGGCCCGTTGTGGATCTCGGCCCAGTTGGCGATCCAGCCCGGCATCCGGCCGATGGCGAACAAGACCGTGAACATGTCCAGCGGGATGCCCAAGGCGGTCAAGATGATGCCGGAGTAGAAATCGACATTGGGGTAGAGGTGGCGGGAGACGAAGTAGTCGTCCTTCAAGGCCGCCGCCTCCAGCTCCAGCGCCAGGTCCAGGCGGGGGTCGGTGATGTTCAGCTCGACCAGCAGGTCGTCGGTGGCCTGCTTCAAGATCAGCGCCCGAGGGTCGAAGTTGCGGTAGACGCGGTGGCCGAAGCCCATCAGCTTGACGCCGGAGCGGCGGTCCTTGACCTTGGCCAGGTAGTCGGTGACCGACAGGCCGGTGGCCCGCAGCTCGGTCAGCATCTCGACCACGGCCTGGTTGGCCCCGCCGTGCAGCCGGCCCCAGAGGGCGCAGACGCCGGCGGCGGTCGAGGCGTAGAGGTTGGCCTCGCCCGAGGCCACCATGCGCACGGTCGAGGTCGAGCAGTTCTGCTCGTGGTCGGCGTGGAGCATCAAGAACAGGTCCAGCGCCCGGGTGGCGGCCGGGGTGGGGACGTACTCCTTGTATGGCTTCGACTTCATCATGTGGAGGAAGTTCTCGGTGTAACACAGGTCGTAGCGCGGATAGTTCAGGGGCTCGGAGCGCGACGACTTGTAGGCCCCGGCGGCGATGGTGCGGACCTTGGAGATCAGCGAGGCCGTGACCAGCTCGAACTCGTCGGCGCTGTCGATCACCAGGCCGGGCAGGTCGTAAGTCTGCAAGGCGTTGATCATGGCCGACAGGATCGACATCGGGTGGGAGTGGGAGGGGAAGGCGGCGAAGTGCGAGCGGAAAGCCTCCGGCAAAGACGAGTTGTCCGTCAGCAGCTGGGAGAAGCGGTCGCGCTGGGCGGCGTCGGGCAGCTCGCCCCAGATCAACAGCTGGGCGGTCTCGACGAAGGTCGACTTCTGGGCCACCTCCTCGATGGGGTAGCCGCGGTAGCGCAGCACGCCGCGCTCGCCGTCGATGTAGGTCACGGCCGACTGGCAGGACCCGGTGTTGGTGTAGGCGTCGTCCACCGTGATGTAACCGGTGTTTTGACGCAAGTGGCTGACGTCGAGCCCCAACTCGCCCTCCGTCCCGACCACGATGGGCAAGTCGTAGACCTTGCCGTCTGGGAATGTTAGTTTCGCCGTTTCAGACATGGCATCCTCCGTTCCAAAGGTTGGAGCGATGATAACCGGACGATGTGAAAAAGCCGGATCGGACTGTTTCTAGGAGGTGCCGATAAAGTCAACCGGCGCTATGTTACAATGTCGCACTGGCCGTCGGTCGCCCCCGCGCTGACCGAGCCGTCCGAGCCGGCCGGGTCGGACGAGCCGTCGAAGTCCTCCCAGTCCTCCAAGTCGTCACCCGGGCCGCTGCGACCGAAGTCAGAGCCGAAACCACGCCGCTCGTCGGCCGCCAAGCCGCGGCGCTGGCGCGTCACCACGGCGATGATGATGAGGGCGCCCGTGGCCAAGGCGACCACCACCAAGAAGACCAGCAGTACCAAGAACAGGCGCGAGTCCTGGCTCCACGGCGCCGGCGCCACGGCCGGGGCCGAGGTGACGGCGGCGCTGCTAGCGGCGGGCGCGGCGCTGCTGGCGGCGGGCCCGGCACTAGCGCTGGGGGAGGGAGTCGGCGAGGGCGCCTCTTCGATCTCGACCGCCAGGCTGTGCGAGACCGAGGGGTAGAAGCCATCGCCGCTGAAGGAGACCCGGACGCTGAAACTGCCGGAGGTGTTGTCGGGCGCCGTCAGCAAGGCCGAAAAAGTGCCCTCGGCGTTGGTTATCCAGGATAATTCCTGGCCATTCCACGAGGCGTTGGTGTAGATCAGGGCCTCGACCACGGGATTGCCCTGGCCCAGCAGCCGGCCGGCCACCGTCACCGTTTCGCCGGCCTTGACCGTGATGGTGGCGGCGTCGAGCAGCAGATCGATCAGCGGCGCCACGGTGACGGTGGCCTGGACCCAGGCCTCGTTGGCGCAGGTGCCGCCGGCCGAGGTTGAGGCGGTCACAGTTTGTTCGCCGGGCTGGGACAGTTGGAGGGTGGCGGCATAACGCCCCCGGGCGGTCGTGGTGGCGGTGGTCGACCAACCGGCGGCGCTGACCGTGATCTGACCGTTGGCCACCGCCGAGCCGTCCGACGTCAAGGTGCCGTTGGCGGTGTAGGACGAGTCCGGGTTGGCCGTCAGAACGATGGTCAAGGCGCAGTTCTCGGCCGGGGCGGCCCAAGCCGCGGTCGGCCAACCGGCGGCGCCCGACGCCGTGACGGCGGCCAGCGCTACAATAACGACCGCCAGTCGCGTCAGCCGGCCGCGCCACCGCCTAGCCACTTGCGCCTCCCTTGGTCCCCATCCGTCAGCTTGTCCCCATCTGTCAGTTCGTACCCATCGGCCGTTTGTACCCATCTGGCAGCCAGCGTACCTGGCCCGAGGCTCAAACCAGACGGTCAACCGTTATCGCCGCCGCCAGGCCGGGCGCGACTGCGACGGCGAACCGGGGGCCGGTGTTGGGGCTGATAACGGCCCATTACTAGCCTGATGGTAGCCAAACGTGATGGTGAGGACGGGTGTTCACCATTTCTTCACCGAATCATCATCATTGCCACCGGGGACCCTCACGGAGGGGGTTTAGGTTCGCTTCGGTGGCGCGATGGGCCGGGTATCGACGGCTACGAGCCGTGGGCCCCGTTCGTCGGCGCTGGACAGAGCACGGCCGCGCAGCGGCCGCCGCGTCTGGAATGAATCGGAGGGAGAGAACGTTTGGAAAGATGTGGAGTCTCAGACGGCTTGGCGCTTTCCCAACTTGCACTTGTGCGCCGGGCTGGAGGGGTCTTCACGGAGCGGCTGCCTTTGGGGTCTCCTCTATAGGCCACGAATGGCCAGCGGTCTAACCGCTTCGTCGCTCTTCCCAGTGAAATGGGTGGTTGCCGTCCCGGTGGGTCTTCCCGACGCCGGGGCGGCAACCTTTTCCAAGCCCGGTGAGCCCCGACCCCAGTCGGCCCGGTCCTGACTTCAGCCCAGATCCACCGGGCCGCCCGTCCGGGGGCGGGCCTGAGTTCTGGCTATCCTTCGTGGTGACAGCGCCGAGGCGAACGGAGGACAGCCTTGCCCACCACACCTGTACTGGTTTTCAACTGCGGCTCCAGCTCGGTCAAGTACCAGGTCATCGATGTCGACTCGGAGGCGGTCTGGGCGACCGGCCTGGTGGAGCGCGTCGGTGAGCCCCAGGGCGGCTTGACCCACCGCACGGGCGAGCGGACCGAGACCGTCGAGGCCCCCATACCGGACCACGCCACCGCCCTCGAGCTGGTGGTCCAGGCCTTCCGCGACTGGGGGCCGGACCTGGGCCAGGTGGTGGCGGTCGGCCACCGAGCGGTCCACGGCGGCGAGCGCTTCCGCGCCCCGACCATCATCGACCAGTCCGTCATCGACGGCCTGACCGAGCTGATCGGGCTGGCCCCGCTGCACAATCCGCCCAATATCATCGGTATCCAGGCGGCCCGGCGGGCGCTGCCCCAGGTGCCTCATGTGGCCGTCTTCGACACCGCCTTCTTCGCCACCCTGCCCCCCGAGGCCCACACCTACGCCATCGACCGCCAACTGGCCCTAGCCCACGGCATCCGCAAATACGGTTTCCACGGCACCTCGCACGCCTACGTCTCGGGCAAGGTGGCCCAGGTGTTGGGCCGCGACCTGGGCGACTTCGACCAGATCGTCTGCCACCTGGGCAACGGGGCCTCCATCTCGGCCGTCCAAGGCGGGGTCGCGGTCGAGACCTCGATGGGGCTGACGCCGCTGCCGGGCCTGGTCATGGGCACCCGTTCGGGCGACATCGACCCGGGCGTCTTCGCCTACCTGGCCCGGGTGGCCGGCCTGGACTCGGGGCAGGTGGACGAGTTGTTGAACAAGTCCTCCGGCATGGCCGGACTGACCGGCGGCCTGTCTGACTTCCGCGACATTCGGGCCCGGATCGACCAGGGCGACCCGGACGCCCAACTGGCCTTCGACGTCTACATCCACCGGCTGGTGGCCTACATCGGCTCCTATCTGGCCCTGCTGGGCGGCGTCGACGCCCTCAGCTTCACCGCCGGGGTGGGCGAGAACGACAGCTTCGTCCGCCAGGCGGTCTGCGACCGCTTGGCCCCGCTCGGCTTCGTCCTCGACCCCCAGGCCAACGCCGTCCGCTCGGGCCAGCCCCGGGTGATCTCGGCCTCCCAATCCCCGGTCACCATCTTGGTGGTGCCGACCAACGAGGAACTAGCGCTGGCCCGCGACACCGTCGCCGCCATCGGGATCAGGAGTTGACATGGCCACCGCGTTGATCACCGGCGGCAGCGTCGGACTGGGCCGCGCCTTCGCCCGCCGCCTGGCCCGTGACGGCTGGGACCTGGTCCTGGCCTCGCGCGACCAGGACGGTTTGGAGCAGGTGGCCTCCGATCTCAGGTCCATCCACGGCGTGGCCGTCGAAGTCATCCGCAGCGATCTGTCGGAGCGGGGCGACAGCCTGCGCCTGGCCGCCCGGCTGGAGGACCCGGACCGCCCCGTCGACCTGCTCGTCAACAATGCCGGTTTTGGGATTCACGATCCGCTGGCGACCTGCTCGGTCGAACGGCTGGCCCGGGCTGTCGAGGTCATGGACCTGGCCCCGGCCATCTTGGCGGCGGCCGCCGCCCGGGCCATGCGCGAGCGGGGGAGGGGCGGCATCGTCAACATCACCAGTTCGGCCGCTGTCCTGCGCACCGGGGCCTACGCCGCCGTCAAAGCCTGGGCCACAGTCTACTCCCAGTCTCTGGCCATCGAATTGGCGGACAGCGGCGTGCGAGTGCTGGCGGTCATGCCCGGTTGGATCGAGACCGAGTTCCACAAACGGGCCGGTATCCAGGCCAACGCCTTCCCCGCCGCCCTCAAACCGCTGGTTTACGTCCCGGCCGACCAGGTGGTGGACCAGGCCCTGGAGGCCCTGGCCAAGGGTAAGACCACCTGTGTGCCGACCAAGCGCTGGGCGGCGGCGGTGTGGCTGGCCCGGGTCATCCCCGAGTCCCTCAACCGCAAGGTGTCAGCCGCCCTGACCGACTCCCGCACCTGAGGCCGGCGGTCGGGGGTCTTCACGGACGAGGCGTCAGCCGGGCAGGCGGCGTTGCCGGTGGTTGGCGTTGGCGCTAGGCGAGCTCTAGTCGTCGGCCTCGGCCATCAGCCGGAGGATGGTTTGGTGGTCGGCCTCGGGGTGGCGGCGCATGATCTCGGCCAGACGGGATTGGGCCCGCTGCTCGCCTTGGGCCAGGCCGCGTTCTATGCCTTGTTCGATGCCTTGGGCCAGGCCGCGTTCGTGGCCGCGGTTCTCGCCGTAGGCGATCATGGCGTCGATTTTGTCGCGTTGGCGGTCTGTCGCGGTGATCATGGCGCGCTCCTGTTCGGTCAGGTGGACGAGTTTGATTATATCGACGGCCTCCCAGATGTAGGCCGGGGCTCCGGCCAGGGCTTGTCCGGTCAGCCAGTACTGGCGCCAGCACCCCAGGTTGAAGCGGCGTTCCGGGTCGGAGTCGTTCTCGGGGAGGGGCTTGGGCAGTTCGAAGAAGCCGATGGTGATCGGGTCGGGGGTCAGTCGGTGGCCGGTGTCGGGGTCGTGCAGGCGTAGCCGGGTGAGGGGGTGGGGGCCGTCGAAGAGGTCGAAGCCGAGGATGTTCATGGTGTGGACGGGGATGAGGGTGGAGTAGCGGTCGATCCGGCCGTAGAAGTCGGCGGCGTGGGGGAGGTTGTAGTGGGCGATGTAGTCGATCAAGGCGTAGTAGACGGCGCGGAGGGTGTAATTGGTCTCGTGGCGGATTTGCAGTTCGGTCAGGATGTCGCCGGCGGGGCAGGTGGCGGCGACGTCGTAGAGGGTTTGGCGCAACTCGTGGCCGGGCTCTTCGGGGTGGTCGGGGTCGATCAGGTCGAAGGCTTGGATGTTGTAGGGGTTTTGGACGGTGAGGTCTTGGAGGGGGACGTCGAGGCCGAAGAAGTCGTGGATGAAGCCTTGGAGGATGGTCTTGTGGTCCTCGCTGGCCAGGGTTTTCTTGAACAACAGGTCGTTGGTCGGGGCGATCAGTTTCGGTGTGGTCATGGTGTGGGTCTCTCTGCTCTAAATGGTCGGCGGCTCGGAGCGGCGGCCGATGGGGATCAGGCTAGACGAGGGGTGTGACAACGGCCGCCCTGACTGACTCCCGCGCCTGAGCCCCGCGGCCAGGACCGCTGGGATGAGGTTCGGCCCGTTGGCGGGGCCTCCTCCACCTGGCTCGAGGCCCGGGCGGGGGCGAGCCTAGGATGGCACCATGTTTCCCCGCCTCGAGGTCGCGCCGGGGGAGATCGCCCCGGCCGTGCTGATGCCCGGCGACCCCAGGCGGGCCGAGCGGATGGCCGCCGCCGTTTTGTCCCAGCCCAAGGTGGTGGCCGAGACCCGCGGCCTGAAGGTCCACACTGGACTGGTCGATGGCCGGCCCCTGTCGATCATGGCCTCGGGCATGGGCATGCCGGCCATGGCCTTCTACGCCACCGCCTTGTTCCGCCGCCACGGGGTCGAGCGCATCATTCGGGTGGGCACGGCCGGCGGGCTGAGCCCCGGGGTCGGCGTCGGCGATGTGGTGGTGGCCACCGGCGCCCACACCAGCAGCGACATCAACGAGGCCCGGATACCGGGGCTGCACTTCGCCGCCGTGGCCGACTTCGACCTGGTCCGGGCGGCCATGGAGGCGGCCCGGGGCGACCCCAAGGTGGTGGCCGGGACCATCGTCAGCAACGATCATTTTTATCGAGAGTTCATGGTCGGCTACGCCGAGGCCCTGGCGGCCCACTGTGTGCTGGCCTGCGAGATGGAGGCCGCCGCCCTCTACGGCGTGGCGGCGGGGGAGGGTAAGGCCGGGTTGGCCGTCTGCACCGTCTCGAACCACCTCGCCAGCTCCCAGCCGGAACTGACGGCCGCCCAGCGCGAGTCGACCTTCGACCTGGCGCTACGCCTGGCCCTGGCGGCGGCCCTGTCTTAGCTCGGGGCCAGAGCCGTTCGGCGGTCTGGTCGCGGACGACAGCCTCACTCCAGCGGGCGTGGGAAAAAGAGAAAACCCGGCCTCAAAGGGAACCGGGTGGTATGCGAAAACTTTTTCGATATCACTCCACGAGACCAAGCGCGCCGAGCAGGAGCGGACCTGACAGCGGGCGGCAGAGCGGGCGCGGCTAACCTTGTTCCCAATGGCTCAATGGTTGAAACTCGTACCTCCCCTGGTCACGGCCGCGATACACGTCTGCTCTGGCAACCCGGTTTCGGGCGTGGCAACACTCACTTCGGGGGCGGGGGCGGTGTTTGCCGAGATTCTCGGCAACCGAGGTGCGACCCAGGCCCTGCGCAAGCAAGTCGCCGAAAGTATCTCCGAATGGGCCACCAGCGAGGGCCTTGATGACCATCTGGACCTCGGAGTCCGTCTCGCCGGTGACATGGCCCAGAAATACGCTTTGCCGCAAAGCGACATGGCTGCGGCGCGATACGAACCAGCTGCGGTCGTCGCTGACTGTCTTGCGCGAGCCAGGCGGGATGACCCGTACTGGGGCACAGAGGGTCACTACGCTGTGGCTGAGGAGGCTCTGCGCATCACTTTCGAAATCCTTGTTCGCGCTGAGGCGCGGAGCCCCGGCGGCCTGGCGGACCTACTCCGGTCAGTTGCCACCCAGCAAGATCGACTCGCTAGTGACGTGAAGTCCATCCTTGGGGCGCGCGCCGCGCCGGACTTGGCCGATCCGCGAGTTGTCCTCGCGGTGCGCGCCTATCTGCGCGCCCGTGTCGCGGACTGGGACTCGAGGCCAGCCTGGTTGGGTTACAGGAGCCCGACGCGCCTGACGTGCCCTCTGCGGGTGACGCGGCAACACGATCAGCACATGACTGAGGCTGAGGCGTTGAACGGAGCGAGCGTGCTGCTTGTCACCGGTGGCCCTGGCTCGGGAAAGACTTGGCTCTCCCAGAGGTACGCGCGAGTCGCCGCTGAAGAGGCGCTTGAGCGAATCTCGGCTGGTGAAGCGTTGAGCGCCGTGGAACTGCCCGTCTGGACCACCTTCGAGGCGTGGGCTTCCCAGCGAGAAAGCGCTAAGGCCGGGCTGGTTCACTCATCGTTCGACGCCGCTCTTGGCATGACCGTGCTGTCAGACAGCGCAGTCGCGGTGGAGGGCCTTTTGACTCGCCTGTTTCTCGAAACGCCTGTGAAGGTGCTGGCTGTTGTCGACTCGCTGGATGAGGGAAGCAGAAGCGCGGACTTGACCGGCTTGCTCGGAACGTTGACCACTCTGCCTTCGCTGGGGTGGAGAGTGGTGGCCACCAGCAGGCCGGGCGCGTGGGAGCAATCACGTCCACCTCGGCGTGATGGTGATGGCACCGTCCGGGAAGTGGAAGTACGCCCGCTTCGCTTCCCGGAGGATGTCAAGAACGTGATCGATGGGTGGTTTGGCCAGGCCACCGACGCCGCAGAGCGGCTCATGGCCGAGTTTCATGGCCGCGACGACCTTAAGGATGCAGCCTGCGTGCCTTTGCTGCTGGCGTTCGTGTGCCTGCTCGCTGAATCCAACCAGGAACTCCCCTCGCATCGCCGAGACCTCTACCGCAGCGTGTGTCTCAGGCTCCTCACCCCGAGGTGGAGACAGAAACACGCCGAGACGGACCTGGGTGGCTGTATGAGACTGCTCGCGGATTGGGCCGGAAAAGTGGCGCGCGACTCCGATCCGGTCAGTGGCCTCGGGTCGTGGTCGGACAGCTTCGCGACAACCGAATTCGTGTCCGAGGCGCTTCAGCCAACCGATAACGTCGCTCCAACGCTCGCCGTCACCCCGGAGGGTCATCACATCAGGCGGTTCATCCATCGCAGCGTCCTGGAGTATTTCGTGGCGGAGCATGCCGCCTCGCTTCCGGCGCGAGAAGCCTGCGAGTTGCTCATCCCACATCTGTGGTTCGACAAGGACTGGGAGTGGGCCGCACCAGCGGCCATCGCAACCCATCCTCAGCGAAACGATATCCTCCCACATCTGATCTCCTTGGCAGAGGCCAAGGGAAAGCACTGGCTATGCGAGGAAGCGAACAACGCGCTGGACAACCTGGTGGTCGCTGTGGCGGCCGAGTCGAGTCGGACCGACTGGGACAACGAGTGCAGAGATCTGATTCAGGAGCGAAGAGCCAAGACAGCAGTTGCTGGACACTATTCCGTCACGCGCTCAACGGGATGGGACGGAGTAGACGATCAACGGGTGCCCGACGCCCTAGTTGGCGCTCTCCCCCACGCTGACGCGGCCGACGCCGAGTCTCTTCTGAGTATCTTGTCACGCCTGGCAATGTGCGACGGTCAACGAGAGGAGGCCATCCAAGAGATCGGTCGCCGTCTGAAATTGGCGCGCTCGGCATCTGCGGACTCGAATGACAGATTTCTGGGGCACCACCTGGCTTGGATGATCACACAATTCGCCACGACCGACGATCTGCGGCACAAGAGCATCCGCGCCATCCTAGACGCCCTGCTCACAGCCGAAGCTCAAACTAACCCCAAAGACGAACATGAATCAACACACGTCTTACAACAGCTAATAGACGGAGACGCTGAACTCCTCCGAGCGGTGGTCGCCGAGATAGCCGGTAAGCCCAATCTTCACCCACAAGTCGCCGAAGATATGCGCTACCTCGTCGACGCGGACACTCCATTGGACCCCGAGATGCGCGACAATTGTCGCACCATCATTGACAACGCCCTAGCGGACGCGAAGAACGGCTTCGAGATTGTCGGCATGATGCATTGGCTTGAACAGGTGGGTTCAACGCCGGCGCTGCGCCACAAAGCCCTCGCGGCCTTGAGCCACCGCCTGCCGGAGGCGACAACTCGGGAGCTCAGCAGCATAGCCCCCGTCCTGTTGAGCCTCGGGCCGAGCAAGAAGACTCGGAATCTGCTCCGTTCAAGAATCCTGAAAGGGCTCCCCGATGCAAATGAATACGAGTGTGGGCTCCTCGTTCGCGTCCTCGCCGAACTTGATCTGAGTAGGAGAGCCAAGGAGTCGGCAACGGCCACCCTTTGGAACAGGTTGTTCGGCCTGGAGGCCACCGTCTCGCTATGGCAGACCCTTCTGTCCACCGAGGAACAGGCAGAGCTGTGCGACACACTCAGGACGTTGATGAAGAAGTGGCCACCCGCAGCAGTATTGAGGGTCGCTGACGCGATGGTTCGGCTATCGCCCACCGAAGCCGATCGTGCAGACGCAATCCGCGCGATCACCGGTGTCCTTCCGCGCCTAGAAGCGGAACGAGCGAACGAGTGCATGCCTCTGTTGGAGTCATGGGGGGCCGACCAAGCCACTCTTGGCAGTGCCCGACAAATCGTGATTTCTCGGTACACGGCGAGCAGCGAAGCAAGGAACTATGATCTTCACCGCCGGGCGAAAGAACTCGCAGCGCTTAGGGCGACCCACGGCGTCAATTCGGATAATACCGACGCCGCTATGAGTGCCATGATGGGTTACATCTTCAAAGCGCTCCGCGACCCGGAGTGCTATTACACCTCCGAACTCGTCGGGGACCTAGTCGCCCTTGGGTTCACTGAATCGCACCCAGCCTTCACGGACGTTAGCCACTCCCTGGTCCGAGACAAGCAGGGGATACCAACCCTGAAGAAACTGCTTCACTCTTGCGAGGTTCATGACTCCACTCGCGCCGACCTCTTGCCCAGACTAGTGAGCCTGATGGCGACAATCAAGGGCCTCGAAGAAGCCGACATCCAACTACTGTGCTCCCTCGCTACCACAGACCATCTGAGGGAGGAAACAATCCCCGCCGTATGCGCGTCCCTCACTGTGCCTCAAACGAGATGGATCTATCATGGGTCAGGTTTCCAGGTGTTTAGGCTCAGTCATGAGCGCCAAAGCCGCGAACCCCAGGGGATTGCAATGGCGCTGCCGCTCATATCGGCAAATGACTCCCTGCGAAAACACGCGATTGAGGCAGGATTGGAGGCGCTCAGCGCAGCGCACCAGAGCCAACTAATGAGCCTAGCGTGGGCCCTCGTCCAGATGGATGTGCGCAACCTCTCCACCGTCGTGAACGAGATCAAGTCCAGACGGGATGTCGATGCAGAGACGCTGATTGGCTGGACGTACACCGTTGGAATTCTCTTCGACCCCCTGCAACCTTGGCTGTCTGATGCCCTCATGGAACGATTGCACGCTGTTGAGGACGAGGATATGAGGTCTCTCTCATTAGCTCTGCAAAGGGTCGGCATGGGCGAGGCCGCGCGCCATAGCCTCGCTATGGCCCTGGTTAACGGACTGCGCGAACACGACCGACCTTCAGAGTGGATACTTGATGACCTCCTCAGGGTCGCGAACACTAGAGATCTGGCGGAGAATACCGCTGGGGCGCTGGCCGACATTGGCCCCGTCGGCCGGCGCGTGGCCACGACCGTTCGGTCCCTCACCTCGGTCGACGCCTGGACAGGGCTTCTGAAGAGGGACTAGTGGGTGTGTGCATAAGTTCGTGTCCGGTTAGTTGAGCCAGGCGGCGGGGTCGCTTAAGTAGAGGCCGCAGGCGGTGTCGAGGGCTTCCTCGCTGGTGCCGGACGGGCTGCCGTTGGGCATCCAGGAGTCTTGGCAGTCGTCGTGGGAGACTCGCCAGATCGCAAAGCCTCAGCGGGTGGCGTGGCTCGTGGACGCTAGTCAGAAGGAGCGGCTTTTTGAAAGTCACCGTGTTTGACGGTTGACCAAGCTTTACGCTCAGAGGCCGAGTACGCTGCTAGCCAGCCGATAACGGCAATGATCATGGTCACAGACCATCCGCCTTGAACTGCGACGACCGCCAAGCCTGCAAGTGGGATGATACTGCCCCGGGCCGCTTCTTTCGGGGACCAGCGAGGTGGCCCCTTATACCTGGTGCGAAAGTATGAGTACAGAATATATATCAGGCACGTCGTAAGGGTGATGAAGAACAGCATGGCGATGTCCTCGTCATAACCGCCGAAGACGTGTTCCATGGGTTTCTTTAAAGCGGCTACCAGATAGGCGAGACGGTTTACGCCGCATACTAACGCGAAGGCCACTATTATCCAGACGATGTTATTGACGATGGAGCGCCAGCTGGGATCGCCCAACATGGCGTCTAAGATTGTTTTATTTTCTCCACGCATTTCAGTGATAAAGATACCGGCGGCAACGATTAGTGATATAATTACCACGCTAGACCTCAGCGTGTTTCCCGCGAACTCCAAAATGACTAGCGCCAATATCCCAAAAAACAGTGCGCTGGTCAGAGTCGAGTGGTGCCAAAAAAATGCTATCCAGGCAGAGCGCTCGGCCAGTTGACTGACCCAACGGCGACACCACGCCTTGAGTTCCTTCCACATCCGGATCGCACGGGGCCGATCCCGTCTCTGACCGCTACAAACAAGACAGGCCGATGGTGCTTTGACCTGCATGGATCGTCCTCTGTAGAGAGGTATGAGAGTGGCGACGGCGTACGCTAATCTTTCAGGGTCGAATTGCTCTGCCACCACTCCTCGGATAAAGGAAAAGGCGAGTGTTGAGATAACTAAGACTCCGAAAGGCAGTAGCGGTCGCGGACACATCGCCCACATCAAGTACACCATCCAAACACCGAAGACTGTAAGCGCCATGAAGGCTAGCACATATATGGCTAATGTGCCCACGGCGGTGATCTGATCGCCGGGTTGTTCACCGGCCCCCTGAAAACCATTGTTCACACGCTCGCAGATAGAGAGCTTAGTCACCCGAACATTGATTGCTATGGCAGTGGCTGCTCTAGTAATCGCGCGGATAAAAAATATTGTAAAAATGATGAGTATGGCCAACCAGACTAGTGACGTAGCAGCCATGTAAAACCACTGCGAGGCCGTCACGTACTGCCACGCCGGATCGCTCAAGGGCGGTAATGTGTCATGCAACCGACGGGAGGCGGAAACACTTTCAACAACCATTCCACACAGTAGATAAGCTATAACGATGGTTATGAAGATTCGTAGGATGACTTGTCCAGCAGACAAGTCATGTGACCTATGGTACGACCACTCACGACGGGTGGCGATCGGTAAAGCTTTTGAGACATCCATGGATCACAGGGTAGACAAGAGCACTGACAAGACCAGGGCATCATCCTCCGACGACCACCTGTTTGGCCGCCGCCAGGTCTGGCAGATCGCCCGGACGCCAGCTTTTGGGGGCGGGCCGCCCGTGTCAGTCTTGGTCGGCCCAAGGCGTGAGGGTCACCCGCCAGCGGCTGACGCTGGGGCCGTCGTCGCGCACCCGGCTCTGCAGGGCGAAGAGGAAGCCGGCCGCCGGCGCCCGGACCAGGATCTCGGGGTGCTCGCCCGCCACCGGGGCGATGGTCACCCGGCCGGCCGGCAGGTCGAAGCGCAGCCAGCGGGTGAAGGACCACCACAGGCCGGTCGGCCGGGCGGTGGCGTCCGTCGCCTCCAGGGTGATCCAGGAGCCGCGCCCGTCCAGCAGCTCGACCCGCTCCAATTCGGGTGGTGGTCGCAGGTTGAGCGAGAAGTCCAGCCCGGCCCACTCCGGTCCGGCCACGGTGGTCAGCTCCAACTCGGTCAGGTCGGCGTTGCCGCGCAGGCTCCAGCGGGCCTGGGTCGGGTCGCCGGGGTCGTCTGAGCCGTCCGTGGTGGTGAAGACGACCCGGTGGTCCGCCTCGGCCCACTCCGGGCCGCGGGCGACATCGGTCCGGTCGCTGTCCAGGCTGGGCCATAAGGTGGCCGGCAGGTGGCTCAGACAGTGGAAGGGTTTTTTGCTGGTGGCGTCGGGCCAGACGACCTGGTCCAGGGCCGTCCAAGACAACAGTCCGGCGCTGGAGAGCACCACTTGGCCAGCGCCGTCGGCGCTGGCCAGACGCCGCTGGCCCCGTCCGCCGCCCGACCAGGCCGGTCCTGGGCGGCCGGGCTGGGGCAGGGCGGCGGTCAACTCGAGGCGGGGGCGGCGCTGCAATAGCCGCACCCGGTAGCGCAGCACCGGCCCTGCGGCCCGAGCCTGGCCCTCGCAGCGCAGCCGGCCCGCCCCGCGCCAGTCGATCCGCACCCCCAGGCCGCCGTCCGGATCGGTCCAGGCCTGCTGCGCCCCGTCCAGCGGCACCGACCAGTCGGCGTCGCCGCAGGCCTCGTAGCCGGGCAGCAGGGGCGGCCACAGGCCGGTTTGGAGGTAGCCGGTCCGAGTGGCCTCTCCCGGCGCCGCCACCGAGTAGGCGCCGGTCCGCAGCCCCACCCAGGGGCGGACCGCCAGCCGCCCGGGCGCGGTTGTGCCGACCGGCAGCCGACAGCAGATCTCCAGCCCCTGCTCGGTCACCTTGACCAGGCGGACCGTCCCCGAGGCGTCGCGCGTGGCCCAGCCGTCCGGCCGCTCCCGGGTCTCGACCAGCCGCCGGGGCGGCAGCCGGTAGGCCGCCAACAGGCCCAGGTGGTCCGGGAAGCAATCCACCAAGACCGGCCCCAGATGGTCGACGTGGTCCACGATCAGCCCGCCGTCGGAGTCGATGTAGACGGTGTAGCTGCCCAGTTCGAAGCCCGGCAGGTCGATGCTGACCGGGGGCGGGTCGGGCTGGTAGTTCATCACCTTCTCGAAGAGGTCGGTGTAATCGACGCCGTCCAGGCTGATGCGCCGGATCCGGCCGTTGGCGGCGTCGACCGTGAACTGGCTGACCATCCCTCTGGGGGCGACTTGGTAGGACACGGCCACGCGCCCGTCGGGCAGGCGCTCAACCCCGTCGTCGAAGCCGCTCCCCCTGACACCCTTGTCGGACTTGAGGTGGACCCAGTTGATATTGGGCAGTTCGATTCCCAGTTCGGGGTCGGCCGTCACCGCCTGGGCCGCGCCCAGCACGCCGGGCAGGACCGAGGTCAGGTCGAGGAAGCCGTCCCCGGCCGGCCGGGAGTGCTCGACGGCCCGGAAACCGGCCCTCAGATAGGCCGACAGGGCGACCTTGTTCTGCGGCCGGACGCGCAGCGAGGTCAGGCGCACGCCGTGGTCTACCAGCCAGGCGAAGGCTTGTTCGAAGGCCCGCCCGGTCAGCATCCCGCCCCGGGCGGTGGCGGCCATCAAGAAATGGTTGTTGCGGATCTCGTAGGGTCGGGCGGCCATGGCGGCGTCGATCGGGAAGAAGCCGTTGACGCCGACGATCTGGCCGCCATCCTCGATCAAGTCGTAGTGCAGCAGGCCGTTCTCGCGCATCATCTCTTGGAAGGCCGCCGCGGTCAGGGGGAAGCCGGCGGCGTGGGCGAAGCCGAAGCCGTGACGGTCGTAGAACTGGATCACGGCCTCAGCGTCATCAGGCAATACGAGTTCTCTAAAGACAGCCACCATCGGAATCCTCTCGTCGGATCAGTCACTCAGCCCCAGCAGGCGGGCGACGTGCTGGTGGGCTATGAGGTACAAAGCGGCGCCGACCAGTTCGACCATCAACGCCATGACGGTGTAGCCGGCCACCCGACGGATGGGCGTGGGTTGCTCGGCCTCGCCCAGCGGGGCCAGCAGCCAATTGGCCAGGGACAGCAGGGCGGCGATCATGACCGACCCGATGATAGTCACCAGCGACACCTGGAGCAGGGCCATCCAGTCGAGCGTCATACTCCCACCCCCGGTCGGGCGGCGGCCACAGGCTGGGCGGCGGCCACAGGCTGGTCGGCGGGCTCGGCCGTCGACGGCTGGTCGGGGGTCGCCGGGGTCGTCGTCTGGGCGGTCTCGGCCTGGGGGCGGTCGGACGGGTGACGGTGGCCGGTCCGGTCGGGTTGGGTCCGGTCGGCTCCGGGGCGGTCGTGACCGGTGGCCGACTCGTGGCCGGTGGCCAAGTCCGGCCGGCGGGTCTGGCGGCGGCGCTGTTTCTTGGTCGGCGGCTTCAACCGGGCCAGGGCCAGCGGCGTGGCCGACAGCGGGTGGTCGGGCAGGGTCGAGGCCGGCAGGGCCGGGGCCAGCACCGGGGCTAGGGCGCCCTGGGTGATCGGCGTGGCCGGCGGCTCCAAGGCCTTGCCGAAGACCCTGACCTCGGCCGAATCGGTCACATTGTCGGCCGAGACCTTGTGCCGACCGGCCAGCAGCTTGATGGCCAGAGCCGCCAGCACCAGGATGACCAGCACGGCCACGAAACCGGCGTAGCTGCCCTGTTCGGCCAGGAAGGCCGCCCCGGCGCCCAGCAGGCCGGCGGCCGGCAGGGTCAGCAGCCAGCCGAAACCCATGTTGCGGGCCGTCCGCCAGCGCACCTGGTCCGGGGTGCGGGACAGGCCGGTGCCGATGACGGCGCCGGAGACGACATGGGTGGTGGACAGGCCGAAGCCGAAGTGGGAGGAGGCCAAGATGGCCACCATCGAGCTGGTCTCGACGGCGAACCCCTGGGGGGCCTCGATGTCGGCCATGCCCTTGCCCATGGTGCGCATGATGCGCCAGCCGCCGGAGTAGGTGCCCAGGGCGATGGCCAGGCCGGCCGCCAGGATGACCCACCAGTGGGGCCCGTCGCCCGGCTGGGCCGACCACCAATGCGACTGGCCGGAGGCGATGGTGGCGGACACCAGCACCAAGGTGATGATGCCCATGGTCTTCTGGCCGTCCGAGGTGCCGTGGGCCAGGGCCACCAGCAAGGAGCTGACGCGCTGTGCCTGGCGGAAACGTTTCTTGCTGCCTTTGTGGGCCCGGCCGATGGAGGCGTAAGCCACCTTGGTGGCTAGGAAGGCGGCCACCCCGGCCACCGTCGGGGCCACCAAGGCCGGCAATAAGATCTTCGAGACCACGACCCAGCCGTGGACCCCGGCGGTCCCGGCCCGCACCAGCACGGCCCCGATCAGGGCGCCGAAGATGGCGTGGGAGGAGCTCGACGGCAGCCCCAGCAGCCAGGTGAAGAGGTTCCACAAGATGGCCCCCACCAAGGCGGCGAAGACCATCTCCGGGGTCACCAACTGGTCGTCCACCAGGCCGGAGGAGATGGTCTGGGCGACCTCGGTGGACAGGCAGGCGCCGATCAGATTCATCACCGCCGCCAGCAGGACGGCCTGTTTGGGGCGGTAGGAGCCGGCCGAGACGGCCGTCGCCATGGCGTTGGCCGAGTCGTGGAAGCCGTTGGTGAAGTCGAAGACCAAAGCGGTCAGAACGACGATCAAGACGATGGCCTCAACGGGCATGGACAGCCCCTGTCGGCGAGGGTCTGAAAAGGCACAAAGGCACTTGCGCGAGGCCCCGATTCACAGCCTGAAGACTACCCGGGACCGGACCCGGGACGCATCGCGGGCCGCCCCGAACTGCCCCTGAAGCAATATTTATTGCTGTCAGGCCCGGGCGCCCGCCCGCCCGGAGTGGGGGAACAATAACCGGTCGACGGCCATCGCCCCGCCGCCGAAGCCGACCAGCACCAACATCAGCAAGGTCATCAGGCCGGCGTACTCCCAGCCGCCGGCCGCCACCGACAAACCGTTCCACCAATGCAGCCACAGGATCGTCATGACGCACTCGGCGGCGAAGCCGGCCGCCACCAGCCGGGTCAAGACGCCGCAGGCCAGCATCACGCCGCCGCCGATCTCCAGGATCACCGTGCCCCAGAAGAAGACGCTCGGCCAAGGCAGGCCGGCCGCCTCCAAGCGGGCGGTGTAGACGGCGGAGCCGTCGGTCAGGCGGGTCCAGCCGCGGATGAACATGAGCGCCCCGAAGCCGAGGCGCACGATCAGCAGCACGGCCGACTCCAGAACTCTGAGGAATTTCTGCATGGCTCTCCTAGCGTGCCGCCGTCCGGGTCCCAACCAATTTAAGTCTCACTCCGGGCCCGACGCCAGGCGCCACGCCCAACCGCGGGCTGGCGGAAGTACCAGCCGATGAGGGCGCAGCGGGCTGGTGGAGCGGTGGCCGACTCCGGCGGGCGGTAGGGTGGGTCTGTTCGGGCTGACAGAATCTGGACTGGTGCGGCATCCGTCGGCCCGACGACTTGACGAGCTAGTCCCCTGGAGGAGGTTCGCCCGATGACGGACGAAACCATGGTGTTGGCGGGCGACTTCCCCGCGCCGACGCGGCAGGACTGGGAGCGCGAGGTCCTGAAGGTCCTCAACCGGCGTCGACCGCCCGGCAGCGAGATCGGTCTCGACCAAGCCCTCAAACGCTTGACCTCGGTCTACCCTGACGGTTTGACCATCGCCCCGCTGTACACCCGGCCCGACGACCAGCCGGTCGGCTACCCGGCCCAGGACCCGTTCACCCGGGGGGCCGAGTTCGAGGCCGGCCACAGCGGCTGGGACGTGGTCCAGTTGCACGAGGACCCCGACCCGGCCCGCTGCCACCGGGCCGTCATGGACGACCTCTTGGCCGGGGCCACGGGGATCTGGTTGAGGGTCGACCCGGACGCCATCGCCCCCGGCGATGTCGCCGCCGTGCTCCAGGGCGTTATCCCCCAGGCCGCCTCCATCACCGTCTCCAGCCAGGCCTGGCAGGAGGCCGCCGCCGAGGCCCTGTTCGACTTCTGGTCCCAGTCCGGGGCGCCGACGGTTGAGGGCAGCCTCGGCCTCGACCCGCTGGCCGCCGCCGCCCTCAGCGGCCGGCCGGCCGACCTCTCCCGGCTGGCCCACTGGGCCTCCCGGGCGCTGGAATGTCCTAGGGCGCGGGCACTGACGGTCGATGTGACGGTCTACGACGACGCCGGCAGCGGGGACATCGGTCAGGTGGCCTACGCCGCCGCCAGCGGCCTGGAATACGTCCGCGCCCTGGTGGCCGGCGGCCTGACGCCGGCCCAGGCCTACGACCAAATAATCTTCCGCCAGTCGGCCACCGCCGACCAGTTCGCCACCATCGCCCGGGTCCGCGCCCTGCGCCGGGTCTGGGACCGGGTGGGGGAGGTGTTGGGCGTGCCCGAGGCCGGCCGCGGGGCCTTCCAACACCTGGTCACCAGCCGGCGGGTGTTGTCGCGCGACGATCCCTGGGTCAACCTGCTGCGGGCCACCGTCGGGGCCTTCGCCGCCGCCGTCGGCGGGGCCGAGCGCATCACCGTGCTGCCCCACGACACGGTTCTGGGCCTGCCCACCAAGGCCTCGCGCCGCATCGCCCGCAACCTCCAACTGCTGGCCGCCGAGGAGTCCCACATCGGCGTGGTCAAGGACCCGGCCGGCGGGGCCTGGTTCGTCGAGGCGCTGACCGAGCAACTGGCCCAGAAGGCCTGGAGGCTGCTCCAGTCGCTGGAGGCGGCCGACGGTTTCGCCGTCAACCTGGCCGACGGCACAGTGGCCGACCAGATCGCCCAGGTGGCGGCCGAGCGTGACCGCCGCCTGGCCAGCCGCAAACTGGCCCTGACCGGTGTGTCGATGTTCCCCAAACCGGACGAGGAGCCGATCACCGACATCATCCCCCGCCCGCCCCGCCCGCCGCGGGACGGCCTCCAGCCCCGGCGCGACTCGGCCGTCTTCGAGGCCCTGCGCGACCGCTCGGCCGCCGCCGACCCCCGTCCGGCCGTGCTCTTGGCCTGTCTGGGGGCGCGGCGCGACTTCGGGGCGCGCGAGCAGTTCACCTCCAACCTGTTGATGGTGGCCGGGATCGACTGGCCCGAGTTGGAGGGGCCGACGCCGGACCAGATCGTGGCCAAGGCCGAGGAGTTGGGGATCGGCATCGTGGTCTTGGCCAGCTCGGCCAAGGTCTACGCCGACCAAGGCCTGGCGGCCGGCCGCGCCGCCAAGCAAGCCGGCCTGTTCGTCTGCCTGGCCGGGCGACGGGGCGAGATCGGCGCCGGGGCCGAGGACGTGATCGACGCCGAGATTTTCGACGGTATGGACATCGTGGCTTTTCTGAACCAAATCTTGGACCGCTTGGGGGTGGCCAAATGACGACGATCCCGCGTTTCGACGCCATCGACCTGGGGGCCGCGTCCCCCCCGCCGGGCCAGACGGCCCCGGAGTTGGGGGAGCCCTGGGAGACCCCGGAGCACATCCTGGTGCGCCAACTCTACTCCGACGCCGACCTGGCCGGGCTGGACTTCCTGCACACCTACCCCGGCCTGCCGCCCTACCTGCGCGGCCCCTACCCGACGATGTATGTCAACCAGCCCTGGACCGTCCGCCAGTACGCCGGCTTCTCCACCGCCGAGGACTCCAACGCCTTCTACCGGCGCAACCTGGCGGCCGGCCAGAAGGGCCTGTCCATCGCCTTCGACCTGGCGACCCACCGGGGCTACGACTCGGACCACCCCCGGGTGTCGGGCGACGTCGGCATGGCCGGGGTGGCGGTGGACTCGATCTACGACATGCGGACCCTGTTCAGCGGTATCCCGCTGGACCAGATGTCGGTCTCCATGACCATGAACGGGGCCGTCCTGCCGATCCTGGCGCTCTACATCGTGGCGGCCGAGGAACAAGGCGTGAGGCCGGAGCAGCTGGCCGGGACGATCCAGAACGACATCTTGAAAGAGTTCATGGTTCGCAACACCTACATCTACCCGCCCACCCCGTCGATGCGGATCATCGCCGAGATCTTCGCCTACACGGCCGCCCACATGCCCAAGTTCAACTCCATCTCGATCTCCGGCTACCACATGCAGGAGGCCGGGGCGACGGCCGACATCGAGATGGCCTACACCTTGGCCGACGGCGTGGAGTACATCCGGGCCGGCCAGTCGGTCGGCCTGGACGTGGACAAGTTCGCCCCTAGGCTGAGCTTCTTCTGGGGCATCGGCATGAACTTCTTCATGGAGGTGGCCAAGCTGCGGGCGGCCCGGTTGCTGTGGGCCCGGCTGGTGCGCCAGGCCGGGGCCAAGGACCCCAAGTCGTTATCCCTGCGCACCCACTCCCAGACCTCGGGCTGGTCGCTGACCGCCCAAGACATCTACAACAACGTCGGGCGGACCTGTCTGGAGTGCATGGCCGCCACCCAGGGCCACACCCAGTCCTTGCACACCAACTCCTTGGACGAGGCCCTGGCCCTGCCGTCCGACTTCTCGGCCCGCATCGCCCGCAACACCCAGCTATTCGTCCAGCAGGAGTCCGGCACCACCCGCTCGGCCGACCCCTGGGCCGGCTCGGCCTACGTCGAGCGGCTGACCCACGACCTGGCGGTCCAAGGCTGGGGCCACATCCAAGAGGTCGAGCGGGCCGGCGGCATGGCCAAGGCGATCGAGGCCGGCCTGCCCAAGCTGCGCATCGAAGAGGCCGCCGCCCGCACCCAGGCCAGGATCGACTCCGGCCAGCAGACCGTGGTCGGGGTCAACAAGTACCTGATCGACGACGACGTCCTGCCCGAGATCCTGCAAGTCGACAACCGGGCGGTGCGCGAGGGCCAGATCGCCAAACTGCGGGCGCTACGGGCCGAGCGCGACCCGGCCCGGGTCCAACAGGCCCTGGAACGGCTGACCTGGGCGGCCGACCACCCCGACCCGACCGACCCGGAGCGCAACCTGTTGAAGCTGTCGGTCGAGGCCGGGCGGGCCATGGCCACGGTGGGGGAGATCTCGGACGCCCTGGAGCAGTCCTTCGGCCGCTACACCGCCCAGATTCGCACCATCTCCGGGGTCTACGCCGCCGAGATCGGCCACTCGCCCCAGGTGGTCCAAGCCCGGGGCATGGTCCAGGAATTGGCCGAGGAGCTGGGCCGGCGGCCCCGCATCCTGATCGCCAAGATGGGTCAGGACGGCCACGACCGGGGCCAGAAAGTGGTGGCCACGGCCTACGCCGACCTGGGCATGGACGTCGACGTCGGGCCGATGTTCGCCACCCCGGAGGAGACGGCCCGCCAAGCGGTCGACGCCGACGTCCACATCGTCGGCGTGTCCTCCCTGGCGGCCGGCCACCTGACCCTGGTGCCGGCGCTGCGGCGCGAGCTGGACCGCTTGGGCGGCCAGGACATCTTGATCGTGGTCGGCGGCGTCATCCCGCCGAATGACTTCGACGAGCTGTACGCCGACGGCGCCGTGGCCATCTACCCGCCCGGCACGGTCATCGCCGAGGCCGCCATCGACCTGCTGACCAAGTTGAAGGCCACCCTGCAGCCCCAGCCGGTCGGGGCCTAGACCACCGGCCACGCCGGGAGGCGGGGTTGCGACGGCCCGCTAGTCTCGGGGCGTGACCTCAAACGCGAACGACCTGACCGCTACGATCCCGGCCGACCCGGCGTTGGCCGACCAGTTGATGGCCGACCTGGCCCAGTTGGTGGCCATCCCCTCGATCGGCGCCCTGTCCCGCCACCGCGACGACCTGGCCCGCTCGGCCCGACTGGTGGCCGCGCTGGCGCGGGCCGCCGGAGCCACGGCCGAGGTGGTGGACCAAGTGGCGGCGCCGGCCGTGCTGGCCCATTGGCCCGGGCCCGAGGGCAGCCCGACGGTCTGCCTCTACGCCCACCACGATGTCCAGCCGGTGGGCGACCCGGCGCTGTGGCGGACCGACCCCTTCCAGACGGTCTTGGTGGGGGAGCGGGTCTTCGGCCGGGGGACGGCCGACGACAAGGGGGCCATCGCCTTGCACCTGGCCTGCCTGCGGGCCTGGGGCGGGCGCCCGCCAGTCGGGGTGAAGTTATTCGTCGAGGGCGAGGAGGAGATCGGCTCGCCCAACCTGGCGGCCTTCCTGGAACGCCACCGCCAGCAGTTGGCGGCCGACGTCTTCGTGGTGGCCGACTCCGGCAACTGGGCCGTCGGACAACCCGGCTTAACGGTGGCGCTGCGTGGCGTGACCGGCTGCGTGGTCGAATTGCGGACCTTGGACCACGGCGTCCACTCGGGCCAGTTCGGCGGCGTCGTGCCCGACGCCTGGACCGCCCTGATCCGACTGCTGGCCAGCCTGCACCAGGCCGACGGCGCGGTGGCCGTGGCCGGTCTGGAGAGCGGGCTGAAGTTCGAGGCCCAACACGACGAGGCCCGTTTCCGGGCCGAGGCCGGGGTTCTGGAGTCGGTCGCCCTGATCGGTCGGGGGTCCATCGCCGACCGGCTGTGGGCCGGCCCCGCCATCACCGTCATCGGCCTGGACGCGGTCGGCGTGGCCGAGGCCTCCAACACCTTGGCCCCGGTCGCTAGGGCCAATATCTCTTTGCGCGTGCCGCCCACTGTCGACGCCACGGCCGCCCAGGACAGGCTGATCGAGCACCTGCGCGCCCACGTCCCCTGGGGGGCCGAGCTGACGATCACCCGCTCGGTCTGTGGCGCCCCGGCCCTGATCGGCCTGGACTCTCCGGCGGCCCGGCGGGCCGTCCAAGCCTGGGGCGAGGTCTTCGGCACACCCCCCGTGCCGATGGGCCAGGGCGGCTCCATCCCCATGGTCAACGGCCTGGCCGAGGCCTTCCCCGGCTCCACGATCATCGCCAGCGCCGTCTGCGACCCGGACTCGCGCATGCACGCCCCGGACGAGTCCGTCCACCTGGGTGACCTAGTGCGCCAGGTCCGCGCCCAGAGCCGCTTCCTGGAACTGCTGGGCGAGGACGCCGACTGAGCCCGGGGGGCGTCGGAGCGACCAGCCATCGTCCGCTCCGGCTCGGTCGCGCGCACTGGGCTGGGGTAGTCTGACCGGGTGCTGCGCGGGGAAGGACGACCGGCCGGGGGCGCCCCGGTGGAGGATCGGCCGCAAGACGAGTGCGGGGTCTTCGGGGTTTGGGCGCCGGGCGAGGACGTCGCCAAGACGACTTATTTCGGGCTGCACGCCCTGCAGCACCGGGGCCAGGAGTCGGCCGGCATGGCCGTGGCCGACGGCGGCCGCATCGTCGTGGTCAAGGACATGGGCCTGGTCGCCCAGGTCTTCCAGGAGAGCACTCTGACCTCCCTCAAAGGCTCGGTGGCCATCGGCCACACCCGCTACTCCACCACCGGGGCCTCCAGCTGGGACAACGCCCAGCCGACCTTCCGGCCGACCGCCAGCGGCGGGCTGGCGCTGGGCCACAACGGCAACCTGACCAACACCGACCAGTTGGCCGCCCGGCTGTCCCGCCGCCCGGTGGCCGATCCGCCGCCCCCGACCGGCCGCAACCGGCTGGACTCGACCAACGACACCGCCGTCATCACCGCCCTGCTGGCGGCCGAGGCCGACCGGGGGAGCCTGCGGGCCGCCGCCCTCGACCTGCTGCCTAGGCTGCGCGGCGCCTTCTGCTTGGTCTTCATGGCCGACCAGACGCTCTACGCCGCCCGCGACCCCCAAGGCGTCCACCCGCTGGTCTTGGGCCGGCTGCGGGACGGCTGGGTGGTGGCCTCCGAGACCTGCGCCCTGGATATCGTCGGCGCCCGTTTCGTGCGTGAGATCGCCCCGGGCGAGTTGTTGACGATCGACGCCGACGGCCTGCGGTCGGCCCGCTTCGCCCCCGCCCGCCCCAAGGGCTGTTTGTTCGAGTACGTCTACCTGGCCCGCCCCGATTCGGTCATCGCCTCCCGCCGGGTGCATTCCGCCCGGGTCCAGATCGGCCGCGCCCTGGCCCAGGAGCAGCCGGCGGAAGCCGACCTGGTCATCCCGGTGCCCGAGTCCGGCACCCCGGCGGCCATCGGCTACGCCGAGGCTTCCGGCATCCCCTTCGGCCTCGGCCTGGTCAAGAACGCCTACGTCGGGCGGACCTTCATCCAGCCGTCGCAAGCCATCCGCCAGCTCGGCATCCGGCTCAAGCTCAACCCCCTGCCAGATGTCATCGCCGGGCGCCGGCTGGTGGTGGTGGACGACTCGGTGGTGCGCGGCAACACCCAGCGGGCGCTGGTGGGGATGCTGCGCGAGGCCGGGGCGGCCGAGGTCCACGTCCGCATCTCGTCGCCGCCGGTGGTCTGGCCCTGTTTCTACGGCATCGACTTCGCCTCCCCGGACGAGTTGGTCGCGCCCGGCCGCTCGGTCGACCAGATCGCCCGCTCCATCGGCGCCGACTCGCTGGGCTACGTCTCGCTGGAGGGCCTAGTGGCGGCCACCGAGGCGCCGGCGGGACAGCTCTGCCGGGCCTGTTTCGACGGCCTCTACCCGATCCAGCCGCCGGCCGGCGCCCAGCGGCTGAGACTGGTCCCGCCGGCCGACGGGACAAACGATCCCCTCTGGGCGGCCACCGCCGACCCGGGCGACGACGACCTGGCCGCCGCCGACGACTGGGTCGGCTTCGACCCGGACGACTGGCTGGCCCTGGCCCCGGCCCCGCCGCCAGAGGCTTACTCGCGGACCGGCCCGGCCCCGCGATGACCGGGGCGGCTGTGGGATCGCTCGGCCCGGCGGGTCCCGGCCCCCACGACGGCCAGCCGGCGGCCCGGATGGCGGACCGGGACGGGTCTCTCGGGCCGGCCGACCGCCGCCGGCTTGGACGAGACCGGTTCGGACGAGACCGGCCCCGACGAAAGGAGTCCCCATGACCTCCGCCTACGCCGCCTCCGGCGTCGATGTGGCGGCCGGCGAGCGCGCCGTCGAGCTGATGCGGGACCACGTCCGGGCGGCCCGTCGTCCCGAGGTCCTGGGCGGACTGGGAGGCTTCGCCGGGCTGTTCGACGCCAGCGCCTTGAAGGGCTTCGACCATCCGGTCCTGGCCAGTTCGACCGACGGCGTGGGCACCAAGGTGGCCATCGCTCAGGCTCTCGACCGCCACGACACCATCGGCTACGACCTGGTGGGCATGTTGGTCGACGACTTGGTGGTGGTCGGGGCCGAGCCCTGGTTCGTGACCGACTACATCGCCTGCGGCCGGGTCGTGCCCGAGAAGGTGGCCGCCATTGTGGCCGGCGTGGCCGCCGCCTGCGCCGAGGCCGGAGCGGCCCTGATCGGCGGCGAGACGGCCGAGCACCCGGGGCTGATGGAGCTCTGGGAGTACGACCTGGCCGGGGCCACCACCGGCGTGGTCGAACGCGACCGCCTGCTCGGCCCCGAGCGCGTCCGAGACCAGGACCGGATCTTGGCCCTGGCCGCCAGCGGCCTGCACGCCAACGGCTACTCCTTGGTGCGCCAGGTCTGCCTGCGCCAGGCCGGCTGGCGGCTGGAGCGCCACGTTCCCGAGCTGGGCCAGACCCTGGGCGAGGCCCTGCTGACGCCGACTAGGGTGTACGCCCCGGCCGTGCTCGAGGTCATGGCCGCCGTCGAGGTCCACGCCGGGGCACACATCACCGGCGGCGGTTTGGCCGCCAATCTGGCCCGGGTGGTGCCTGATGGCCTGCGAGTGGTGGTGGACCGATCGACCTGGACGCCGCCGCCCATCTTCGCCCTGGTCCAGGCCCTCGGCGCCGTCTCCCAGCCCGACATCGAGGCCAGCCTCAACCAGGGCGTCGGTCTGGCCCTGATCCTGCCCGAGGCCTCCCTACCGGACGCCCAAGCCCTGCTGACGGCCTGGGGCATCGCTTGTTGGGACTGCGGCCAGGTCGAGCCGGTCGCGGCCGGCGCCGCCAGAGCCAAGCTGGTGGGCCGGCATCCGCGCTGATTAGACCGCCGTGTTCAATCCGGCGGGCCGTCTTTGGCGGTTTCCGGCGGCTCGGGTAGCCTTGGCCCCACGACACATTTCATCCAGTGAAGCCGCGCCCAGCGCGGGCTAGTGAGCGAGGGGGCTGACCCTATGGGGCGCGGCCGGGCAAAGGCGAAGCAGACGCGAGTCGCTAGAGAGTTGAAGTATCGGTCGGTGTCGACCGATTTCGGGCGGTTGGAGGCTGAGTTGCGCGGTTCGTCGCCGGCCGACGACATACCGCCGAACTATCAGGACTTGGCCTACGACGAGGCGGACGACGACTACCAGGACGACGACGAGGCGACCGCCGAGTACGGCTTGGACGACGCCGGCCGCGACGCCGACGACGATTATGACGACTATGACGACGCCGACGATCCCGGCGGCGACACGGCCGCGGCACGAACCAGGGTCGCGGCTCGGCCGGAGACGGAGACCTGAATGAGTCCCACCGAGGTTGGTCCGGCCGGGTTGGCCGAGTCCGACGCCACGGCCGGCCCGGCCGTGCCCGATTCGACCGTCCCCACCCCGGCTGAGTCCGATGAGACCAATCCCGTCCCGGTTGAGTCCGACGCCACAGCCGCTCCGGCCGAGACCGATTCGGTTGGGCCCGACGCCACGGCCGCCTCCGCTGCGACCGAGTCCGACTCGACGGCTTCGGCTTGGGCCGCGCTCGCCCCGATCAGCCGGCGGCTGAGCGGCCCGATCGCCTTGATCGGACGTTGGCGCTCCATCCTGCGGGGCGACATCGCGCGGGGCGACGAGCCCGCGCCCGATCAGCCGGCGGCGCCGCCGGAGGACGAGTCTGGTTGGTGGTCCGGGAGTTGGGCGCCGGACTTCTACCTGGACGGCTACGAGGACCTGACCTTCCACATGCCGGCGCGCCCCCACCTGCCCGAGGAGGGCGAGGGCTATCTCACGGCCACCCTGGTCAGGGCCGGCCCCGATCGCCAGCCCCGGGCCGTGCTCTATATCCACGGCTGGAACGAGTATTTCTTCCAGGACCACCTGGCACGGGCCTGGACCGAACTGGGCTATGACTTCTACGCCCTCGACCTGCACCGCTACGGCCGCAGCCTGCACGGCGACGAGCTGCCCGGCTACGCCGAGTCGGTGACGGATTACTTCGAAGAGATCGACGCCGCCATCGCCCTGATCTCGGTCAACCATCGTTTCGTGGTGCTGAACGGCCACTCCAACGGCGGCCTGATCTCCGCCCTGTGGACGTCGGCCCGGCCCGGCAAACTGGTCGGCCTGGTCTTGAACGCGCCCTGGCTGGCCCTGGGCGGCTCGCCCATCTCCCGCGCGCTGACCCAGGCCGCCGGCAAGGCCCTGTCCGGCCGGGTCGCCACCTGGGAGATCCCGCTGGCCGAGGACGACAGCTACATCCGCTCCCTGCACCGCGACTTGGCCGGTGAATGGAGCTTCGACCTGGCGCTCAAACGCCTCGCCTCCATCCCCGTCCGCCCCGGCTGGGTCAAAGCCGTCATCCGGGCCCAGGATCGGGTCAAAGAGGGCTTGGACATCGATGTGCCGGTGCTGGTGGTGATGTCGGCCCGCTCCGCCACGCCCAAGCAGCGCGACGATCCGGCGATCACGACCACTGACATCGTGCTCGACGTCGACCAGGTGGCCCGCCGGGCGCCGCAACTGGGATGGCACGTCACCTTGGTCCGATTGGAGGGGGCGCTGCACGACGTCGCCCTGTCGGCCCTGCCGGTGCGCCAACGCTACTTCGACGAGATCAGACGTTGGGACCTGGCCTACATCCGCGGCCGCCAGACCCAACAGGCCGCCCTGGCGGCGGCGGACGACAGTCAGACGGCCCCGCCGCCCGCCGCCGCGCCGACGGATTAGTCCGCCAAGTCGCTGAACCCGTAGCCCGACCCGGCGGTCACGTCGCCAGGGCCGACCGACGCGCCCCCGCCGGACGGGCAGACCGGTCCCGGCCACAAGTCGGGGCAGGGCCGCTGGTCGGCCTGAGCGGCGTCTTGCTTGCCCCGCTACCGGACTTAGCCGCCGGCCGAAAGCCCGAGCCGGCGTCGATTCCCCACCAGGTGGGCGAGGCGGCCCCGCACATCGTCAGACATAACACAAACATCGCAGAGACATAACACTCTGGCGCGAAGTGTTATGTTCGGCCCAGTCCTCCGGTGTCTCTGCTCACCAAGTCCACGTCGCTGGGGCCAGACGCCGACTCGGCCGAGGCCTTGGCCCGAGTCGGCCGGAGAGGCTAGATTTAGTGATGATATAGATATTTGTTGGGGGGATTGATGAGTCGGACAACGGTGGTGGGCGTGCGGGAGGCGCGCGACAACCTGTCACAGTTGATCCGGCAGGCCAAGGCGGGCGAGGATGTGGTCATCGCGTCGCGCCAGGTGCTCCAAGTAAGGCTGGTGCCGGTGGAGACCGGGCCGCCTCGCGGATCCGGCGCGGCGGTCTTGGCCGCCTTGGAGGGCGTCTGGGCCGAGCGGGTGGCCCCGCGTCGTAGTTTGGCCGAGATCGAGGCCCAGATCGCGGAGAGCCGCGACTCGTGGGAGTGATCCGCCTCGACCCGACGACCAGCGCTTCGCCCGGGCGGCCCCAGGCTTCGCCGAGGTCGTGGTCTGAATGACCACTCTGGCGAACCGGCCTGACACAGCGCTGTTGGTCATCGACTGTCAGAACGGCATCGCCGCCGGTGTGTGGCGGCGCGATGCGGTGATGGTCAAGATCGTCGGGTTGGTGGACGACGCCCGTCGTCGGGGCGTGCCGGTGGTCTGGGTCCAGCACTCCAACGCCGGACTGCCATATGGCAGCCACGCCTGGGAGATCGTCCCGGAACTCGTGCCAGCGGACGCTGAGCCCATCGTCCACAAGCGCTTTGGGGACTCCTTCGAGGACACCGACCTGGGACAGGTTCTCGCCCGGTTGGGCGTCGGCCGGTTGGTGGTGTGTGGCGCGGAGACCGACGCCTGTGTCCTGTCCACCTTGTTCGGCGCGTTCGTGCGCGGCTACGACGTGACCCTGGTCGGCGACGCCCACACCACCGAGGACCAATCCGTTGACGGCCTGCCAGCGCCGGCCGGTGTCATCGCCACCGTGAACCTCCTATGGCAGGACTGCGAGGTGCCGGGCCGGACGGCTCAAGTCGTGAACGCCGACTCCGTGGAATGGGCGTAGTCACATCGGCTGGATTGTCGGATTGGCGTGGCCGTCCGGTAAATCCTTGGCGTCGTCGGCCTCTACGGAACGGGGAAAGAGGCTCTCGGTCTCCAAAACCGGTATCACGTATGGTGCTGATAAAATAAAACCTAATTGTATGCGGTAGTCGCGGCGTGGGAGCGGCAGCATCGGCCGTCAGTTTTTGTTCTATAAGGACCATAGCTCGGTTTTACGGTAACTCTGCTAATCGATGGGGTAGAAGGCCGGAAGGCCGTATGTGCCGAAGAACCAAGGTTGTTGAATCCACGCGCCGGTATCGTCTATGCGCCCCCACAGTGTGCCGTCTGCGGTGGCCCAGGCTTCGCCGTCGTCGAAGTAATGGCAATCCTTGAACTGTGGTTCGATAACCCAGTCGCCCATCGTGTCGATGAACCCCCACGACGGCCCGACGCCTTCTACGTAAGTGTAAATTGCGGCCTTGCCCTCACGGAAGAGGCCCGCATCGGTGAATTGCGGAGGAATCGCCCACGCGCCTTGGGCGTCAAGATACCCGTAGTGGAGTCCGGGGTTTTCGGGATAGCTGACATAGCTTAGCCAACGGTCAGCGGTGTCCCCCCTGAGTATGTAGCCGTCAAAGGGCTCGGTTATCCAGCGGCCAGACTTGTCAACGAGCCCGGCCGTTCCATCCACAAGGCTGGCTGCTGCGACTCCATACCGCTGCAGGTCTTGGAGTCGGACACTCTCGATACCATTCGGGAGTTGAACCTGAAATACCGTCTCGCCCTGGCTGTTAACAAGTATCCATTCGCCAGAAGACTGGTCATGCACGCCAACCTCCCCTTCTATCGAAAAGTTCGGTGGATAGTTCGAGCACGAGAACCAGGGGAAACCTTCTGCTTCACCGCCTTGGTTATTAATAAAGATGCAGCCTCCGTTAGAATATCTCACAGCCGCCACTTCGCCTTCGTAAAAGCAGCTAACCTTTTGGAAGGAGTACGGTATGGCGAGTTCGCCGGTGCGGGTGACGTAGCCCCAATACTTCGCCTCTGTAGTAAACCCTTTCGGGATCGCTGGAATCAGGTCGTACGCATAGCCGCAACTGCTCTGTATCAGGATGTTTTCGAACGGGCCGGCCACGAAGGTGCCATCGGTGTTTATGATCGCGTCGAACAGGACAGTGTTTCCCCCGCTGGGGTCGCCGTCCACTGGCCCCACTCGAACTGCGGCGAGGCCGTTGCGAGTGAAGCCATCGGCCTGGGTGAACTGGGGCTGGATCACCCAGCCGCCTTCTTTGTTGACGTAGCCGTACAACTCGGTTTCAGGGTGTTGCATCGCGGAAAGCCACAGGCTGGGCTCTTTCGACTCCGAAGGCTCGGGTGACGCGGGAGCGGCCGAGGAGGACACGGCCCCACCAGATGAGGTATTGACCGAAGAGCCGTTGTCATCGGCGGGACCTTGGGCGGCGCAAGCGGTCAAGAGAAGGGCTAATATGACGAATGAGGTGAGCCGGCAGAAGCTGTGGCTACGAAGGCGGCGAGTACCAAACATGGTGGAATCTTCCCCCCCCCCCCCCCGTGTGTCAAGGGAATCTAAACGTGTCCCGCAGCCCTTGGACTTACTCGTCTGGATTCAGATGGTGTACTCCGACGGCCGGCCACGGTTGTCGCCGGGGCCGAGTCTGAGAGCTTTGCCCAAATAGGCCTCCTGCACCGCCGGGTCGCTCAGCAGATCACCGGCCAGGCCAGTCAAGACGATCCGGCCGGAGGCCAGGACATAGGCCCGATGGGCGATCGACAATGCTAGTTAGGCCTGTTGCTCGACCATCAGGACGGCCACCCCCAGGGCTTGGTTGAGCCGGACGATCTCGTCCAAGACCTGCTCCACTAGCTGCGGGCTCAGCCTCATGGTGGACTCGTCCAGGCAGATCAGGCGGGGGTGCGACATCAGGTCGCGGGCGAAGTCCAGCGTCTGCTGCTCGCCGCCGAACAGGGTGCTGGCGGCCTGGCGGCGGCGCTCGGCCAGGCGGGGAAATGGCCGAACATCCGCTCCAAATCGGCCTGGACCTCGTCCCGAACAGACCGGGCGGACCCGGTGGCGTCCGCGTGGACCGACGACTAGCGCTTCGCCCGGGCGGCCCCCGGCTTCGCCGAGGTCGTGGTCTGAACTCGGTCGGCTGAGGTTTTCTGGCGGCCGGTCGCAGGTTCTAGTCGTCGTCTAGCTATGACACAGACATAACAGGCTGGCATGAGGTGTTATGTTTCGCTGAGTCCGACGTGTCAACCCTCCCCCTTGAAGCAAGTAATATTGTGAATGGATAGGATCGGTCCGGGACTGCGGTCCCGGCCGGCAGGCGTCTCGCCGCCGTGCCTGAAGAGCTGAGCCAAGGAGGCGGAGATGCGTGGTTTCGGGATGCGTTCGGTCAACGATGTGGGGTGGTTGGAGAAGGAGCGCCCGGCCTGCGGCCCTCTGGACGCCATCATCCGGCCCACCATCATCGCCCCCTGCTCGTCCGACGTCCATGTGGCCCACGGCGGCTCCGGCCCCAGGACGGACCGTATTCTGGGCCACGAGGCGGTCGGGATCGTGGACGAGGTAGGCGAACACGTCCACCGCTTCAAGCCCGGCGACTTGGTGGCCGTGCCCTGTGTGACGCCCAACTGGCTGTCCCGGGGGGTGCAGAACTTCCGCTCCTTCTCCCACGACCGCGGCCCCTTCGGCTCCTTCAAACTGGTGGGCCAAAAGGACGGCGTCATGGCCGAGTACTTCCATGTCAACCAGGCCGACCCCAACCTGGCTTTCATCCCCGACGACGTCGCCCCCGAGGCCGCGCTGATGACGGTCGACATGATGTCGACCGGCTTCCACGGCGTCGAGTTGGCCGATATCGGCTTCGGCGAGCGGGTGGTGGTGATCGGCATCGGCCCGGTCGGCCTGATGTCGATCGCCTCGGCCGCCCTGCGCGGGGCCTCCCAGATCATCGCCGTCGGCACCCGTCCCAAAGCCATCGAGGTGGCCTTCGAGTACGGCGCCTCGACCGTCATCAGCTACAAATCCGGGCCGCTGGACCAACAGGTCTGGGACCTGACCGAAGGCAAGGGGGCGCACAAGGTGGTCGTGGCCGGGGGCGATGCCGAGACCTTCGCCGAGGCCGTCCGCATGACCCGGCCCAACGGCGTCATCGCCAACGTCAACTTCCTCGACATCAACGACCACATCGCCATCGCGCCCCTGGACTGGGGCCTGGGCATGTCCGACAAGGACATCCGGGGCAGCTTCTGCCCCGGCGGCGGCAAGCGCATCCAACGCCTGATCCACATGATCGAGTACCACCGGATCGACCCGACCAAGCTCATCACCCACCGCTTCCACGGCTTCGACCAGATCCCGGCCGCCTTCCAACTGATGGAGGACAAGTCCCCGGACCTGATCAAGCCGGTGGTCTACATCGACTGAGGCGGTCGCGCCCGCCGAGTCGTGGCGTCGGCTCGCGTCCAGCGGTCGGCCCGCGCCACGGCGTCGGCTCAGGTCACGGGTCGGCGGCCCGCTGGCGCGTGGCCGGGGCGATGGCGTAAATTGGCCCCGCGTTGCTCGTCCCCATCGTCTAGCGGCCTAGGACCCCGCCCTTTCACGGCGGTAGCACGGGTTCGAATCCCGTTGGGGATGCCAACGTCCAAACGTGCTCCGACTAGTGCGAACACGCCTCAAACGAGCCCGAGGCGCGACACCCGCCGGTCATGGCCGAGGCCGACGCGGGGCCGTCGGAGTTGTGGTCGGACGGCGATACGCGAGAAGGTTACCTTTTTGGTAAGGTTTTCGCATGGACGCTGAGGTGCTGACGTACCTGGACCGACTGCGGGAAGTCGGTCTGGACCAGCACGGCTATGTCACCACGGCTCAGGCCCACGATGCGGGCGTGCCTAGCGCCGAGCTGTCCAAGATGGTCGCCAGGGGACGTTTGGAGCGGGCCGCGCACGGCGTCTACCGCGTGCCCCAGGTGCCGGTGACGCGGTATGACGAGTACATGTTGGCCGTGCTCTGGACAGGCGCGTCTGAGGCTTGTCTGTCCCACGAGACGGCCTTGCAGGCCTGGGAGATCAGCGATATCAACCCGGACCGTATCCATGTCGCCGTGGCCAAGCGCCGGAGGATCAACCGCCGGGGCGGACAGGGCTATGTCATTCACCGCTGCGATCTCGCGCCCGAACGGGTGACTTGGTGGCAGCAGATACGCATAACCGATGTGCCGACGACTATCGAGCAGTGCATTAGCTGGGGCGTGCCCGCCTACCTGATCAGACAAGCTTTGGCGAGAGCCGGGCGGACCAGCCTGCTGTTGCGACGGGATAGAGAGCGTCTGACGCTGAGACTGGAGGAGCGCGGCCATGAACGATAATGAACGGTTCAACCTCTCCACCGCCTTGGGCGGCTTGCCCGTCAAGGAGAAGGCGCCGAACTCGTCCAGAGTCCTTGACGCCTGGATCATCCAGGCCGAGAACAAGCTGGGCAGCACCAAAGGACGCCTGGGGTGGCTGGTCGCGTCCACAGTGGTGGCGGCCGCGCTCCAACAGGCTGTTGACGAGCGGGGCGGGCCGTTGTTCCTGCTCAAAGGCGGCACCTGGCTGCAGCACCGATTGCCTGGCTCTAGGGCAACCACCGATCTCGACGGTCTGGTACGGGGCGATATGGAGACGTTACTCGGCGGGTTGGACGAGGTTCTCCAGCGGCCTTGGGGGCCGTTGAGGTTCCGCCGTGATCCCGTGGAGGTGATCAATGTGCCCAACAAGATAGTCAAACCTCGCAGGTTTGATGTGGTGTTGATCATCAACGGCGTGACCTGGCGACGTATTCAGGTGGAAGTGTCACCGGAAGAGGGTGGGGATGGAGAAGCGTGGGAAGACATTCCTTCCCCGGCGTTGGGGGTTGTTGGATTACCGGCCCCCGACCACCTGGTCGGCCTTGCCATGCGCTACCAGATCGCCCAGAAGTTCCACGCCGGGTCTGACCCGCACGAGCCGCCCGGCTATCTGAATGAGCGACCCCGCGATCTGGTGGATCTCCTGCTGCTGAAGGACTTGACCGAATCCACCGATAGCCCGACACTGCCGGAGTTGAAGCAGGCCGGCGTTGACATCTTCGAGGCTCGCGCGGCAGAGGCCGAGGCGCTCGGCCTCGTCCCGCGGCGTTGGCCGCCGATCATGACGGCCTACCCTCACTGGGCCGATGACTACGCCAAGGCTGCCGCCTCGGCGGGGGTCGCCATCGGTCTGGCGGAGGCCGTGGCGGTCGTCAACCAATGGATCGGGCGAATCGACGCGGGCTAGAGGCTTGTCCATAGGTCGAGGTCGTCCTCGCCGAAGGCGGCTGTCCAAGCGAGTCCGGGACGCGGCATCGCGACACCTGCCGGGCACGTCTGGCACCGGTAGAGACTCGTTCCGCTATGGCACGGGGGCAGGGTCCCGGCAAAGTCGTGGGGTCGGGATGTGAGAGGGGCGGTCTCGGCGTGGTGACGAGTTGAGAGGCGACCCGAGCGGGAAGATGACTTGTGTTAGCTAGTCGTTTCTCAGCAAA
>JAISAO010000100.1 GCA_031266665.1 Propionibacteriaceae bacterium
GCCCGGTCTCCAGCCTGACGCCCAGCGCCAGTCCCACACCGGCCACTAGCCCCACACCATCCGCCAGCCCGACGCCGACCGACCCCAGCGCTAGTCCAAGCCCGAGCACCAGCCCGACACCATCCGGCCCGGTCTACAGCGCCAGCCCATCGTCCACCAGTGCCACGCCCAGTCCGACGTCTAGCCCGTCGCCCACCACCAGCCCAACGGCGCCCGCGTCGCCCACCAGCCCGACGGCTTCCCAGTCGCCCGCCGGCCCGACCGTCACACCGCCCAGCAGCGCCCAACCCAGCAGCGCCCAGCCCAGCGCCCCGATCACGACCGGCGGTCCGTCGGCGCCGGCCAGCACCGCCCCCAACCCAGCCACAACCACCAGCCCAACCGTGACCACCGAGCCGACCGCGCCCGCCAGCGCCAGCCCGACCAGCGGGACGACCGTGGAGCCGTCCCCCAGCGTCGGCCCGAGCGCCACCGCCCCGGCCACCAGCGCCTCGGCCAGCGCCTCGGCCGCCGCCCGGCCGACGATCTTGTCGCTGACGGCCACCGGCCGGGACTATCGCCTGGTGGCCGTCGGCTTCCAGCCGGGCGAGTCGATCACCGTCACGCTCCACTCGGAGTCGATCGAACTCGGCTCCCAGACGGCGGATGCCACCGGTCGGATCGACTTCGGCTGGACCATCCCGGCCGACTTCGAGCCGGGGAGCCATCGATTGGTGCTGTCCGGCGTGGTCTCCGGCCAAGTCGAGCAGGTCTTCACGGTGGCGGCCAACGGCGCCCTGGTCCAAACCGGACCATCGTCCGCCGTCGTCCCGCTGCTCGGCCTGGCCGGTGTCTGCCTGGCCCTGGGTCTGGTCGCGTTCCGCCAGAGCACCATTCGGCGGCGTCCTTGATCCCGCACCTCATCCCGCAGCCACCCTCGTCGGTCGTCATCCCGTAGCCACCAGCGTCATCCCGGACTTGATCCGAGATGACGACCGGCCGACGAACCACCTCTAAAACACTGACGGCCCGAGTGTCTGTGACACCCGGGCCGTCAGCTCACCCGACCGGGACTAGCTCCCAGCGCTGTCGCCCGTCCATTCCGAACTAGATGGCAACTACTCTGGGAGCCTCTCCGCAGGGGTTGTAACGTGCCCCAATCAACTTCTATTCCCACCCCCCGGAAACGGCCCCGAACGGCCGCTATGCACAGATTCCCGCCCTCGGACCGACGTCGCGCCCAAAGCCCCGCAGGTGGGTTCAGCGGCACCTAGATGGTTAATTCCAAGCCATGGGCTCGTCCTCACGCCCAGACGACGCGCCGGCGGCGTCATCGTCGGTCGGCGATGCCACACATCGCCTCCCTCCTCTTCCTGGCCGGCCCGCCGCCTGAGCGCGAATCCATCGCCCAGCCCTTGGAATCAACCATCTAGGCGGCAGCCGTTATGCACAGATTCCCGGCCCCGGATCGACGCCACGCCCAAAGCCGCAGGCGGGTTCAGTGGCACCGGGGTGGATCGGCTGGCTACCTTAGACAGTGCGGCCCGAGGCCGGCCCCGACCCGGGGGCCGATCGCCGGGCCGAGCCCCAGGGGCCGCCCCAGCGCCCCTTGAGAGCGGAAGGGAGCCGCGATGAGGCGGTTGAGCGTCGATGTGGTCGTCATCGGCGGCGGCACCACCGGCGTCGGCGTGGTCCGTGACCTGGCTCTACGGGGTTACCGGGCGGCGCTGCTGGACCGGGCCGACCTGGCCCAGGGGACGAGCGGACGCTTCCACGGCCTGCTCCACTCGGGCGGCCGCTATGTCGTGACAGACTCGTTGTCGGCCACGGAGTGTGCCCAGGAGAACGTCATCTTGCGCCGCATCCAGGCGCCGGCCATCGAGGAGACGGGCGGCCTGTTCGTCACCCTGCCGGACGACCCCGACCCGACTTGGGCCGACCAGTTCGTGGCCGGGGCGGCCCGCTCCCAGGTGCCGCTACGGGAGATCGACCCGGCCCAGGCCCTCAAGTTGGAGCCCCGGCTCAACCCGGCGGTCGAGCGGGCCTTCCTGGTCGAGGACGCCGCCGTCGACGGTTGGCGGCTGGCTTGGGGCTGCGCCCAGTCGGCCCGTGAACATGGCGCCCAGATTCTGACCTACACCGCGGCGACCGCCATCCTGCGCCGTGACGGCCGGGTGACCGGGGTGCGGGCGCTGGATCGCAAAGCCGACCAGAGGCTTGAGATCGAGTGCGGTTTCGTGCTCAACTGCGCCGGGCCCTGGGCCGGGCGGGTGGCGGCGCTGGCGGAATGCCGGCCGGTGGCCGTGGTCCCCGGCCGGGGCATCATGATCGCCGTCAACCGTTTCACCCGGCTGTGCCTCAACCGCTGTGTCAAACCGGCCGACGGCGATCTGATCGTGCCCGCCCACGGCGTCTCGATCATCGGCACCACCGACGTCAAGGTGGACGACCCGGATCGCCTCGACATCCCCCGGGCCGAGGTCCAGCAGATGTTCGACGCCGCCGAGAAGCTGACCCCCGGCTTCCGCCGCGCCCGTCCCCTCCACGCCTGGGCCGGCGCCCGCCCCCTGATCAAAGACGACCGGGTCCAGGCCACGGACACGCGCCACATGAGCCGGGGCATGGCCGTGATCGACCACGCCGACCGGGACGGCTTGGCCGGCCTGCTGACCATCGGCGGCGGCAAGTTGACCACCTATCGGCTGATGGCCGAGCACATCGTCGACGCCATGGAGGCCCAGAGCGGCGACCATCACCCCTGTCGCACCGCCGACGAGCCCTGCCCCGATCCCGTCCCCGGCGCCCGCTGGCGCTTGGCCGGCCCCCTGACCGCCGGTGCCACGGACAGCGACTCCGACCCCTTCCATTCCGACCATCCCCTGCTCGACCTCGACCAGGCCGACCGCTCCCCGCTCGATCCAGACCGGGACGGCCCCGACCTAGACTCCCCCGCCGCCGGCTCGCGGTCGTTCGCCAGCCTGCACCAGCGTTTGCGCCAGGGCGAGGACGACCGTTTCCAAGACCAGTTGATCTGCGAATGCGAGTTGGTCTCCCGCCGCCAACTGCTGGCGGCGCTGCGGGACGACCCCCAGGCCAGCCTGGACGATCTGCGCCGCCAACTCCGTTTGGGCATGGGACCTTGCCAGGGCGGGTTCTGCGCCCCTCGGGCGGTGGCCGCCGCCTGTCAGGCGGGCGTCATCGAGGCCCAGCGGGCCAACGGGCTGTTGCGCCTGTTCTTGACCAACCGCTGGTACGGCCTGCGCCCGATCTTGCACGGCCAGCAGGTCGCCCAGGCGGCCTTGGACAATTGGATCTGGCAGGGCACCCTCAACGTGGCCCACCTGCCGGAAGGCGGGGAGGCGCTATGACCGACAGCGTTGTCGTCGGGGCCGGCCTGGCCGGTCTAGTGGCCGCCACCCGGTTGGCCCACGCCGGCCAATCGGTCGTCCTGCTGGCCCAGGGGCTGGGCGGCCTGCCGCTGTCCACGGGCACAGTCGACATCTTGGGCTACGCCGGCGCCCCAGTCGACCACCCGCTGCGGGCGGTGGCCGAATTGGTCCGGGGTGCCCCCGACCACCCCTACGCCGTCATCGGCCCGGCCGCCGTCACCTCCGGCCTGGACTGGCTCCAAGCCTTATTGCCCGAACTGCTCCAGGGCGACCTCAAGACCAATGTCACTTTGCCGACGGCCCTGGGGGCGCTACGGCCGACCTGTCTCCACCCGCCCAGCATGGCGGCCGGGGCCGTGGCCACAGGCTCGGCGGCCGAGTCGGCCATCGCCATCGTCGGCCCTCACCAGTTGAAAGACTTCGGCCCCGAGTTGTGCGCCGCCAACCTGGCCCGCCTGCTGGCGGCGGCCGGCCGGGAGACCAGCGTGACGGCCTATCGCATCGACCTGCCGGCCCGCCCGGGCGAGACCGACTCATCCCCCCTGACCTACGCCCGCCGCTTGGACCAGGCCGACTACCGCCAGCGTTTCGCCCAGTTGGTGGCCGAGCGTCTGGGGGGTGAGACGGTGGTGGGCCTGCCGGCCGTGCTCGGTCTGGCCGACCCCGCCGCCTGGGAGGACCTGGGCCAACTGATCGGCCGGCCGGTCTTCGAGATCGGCCTGGCGCCGCCGTCCGTGCCGGGGCTGCGCCTGCACAACGCCCTGACCGCCGCCGCCCGTCAGGCCGGGGTCAGGATCGTCCTGGGGGCTCAGGCGACAGGTTTCCGGACCCGGGGCGACCGGTTGGTCAGCCTGCGCTCGCACCAAGCCGGGGCGGGCCGGGATTGGCCGGGCGACCACTTCGTCTACGCCGGCGGCGGCTGGGAGTCCGGGGCCTTCCGGCTCGACTCCCACGGCCATATGGTCGAGACCGTCTTCGGTCTGCCGCTGCGCGGCGGCGACGTGGCCGACGCCAATATCGACCTGTTGGGACCGGACTACTGGCAAGACCAAGAACTCTTCAAGGTTGGCTTGGAGGTGGACCGGACGATGCGCCCGCTCGGCCCCTCTAAGCAACCTGTCTTCAGTAATTTGCACGCCGTCGGGTCGCTCCTGGCGGGGGCCGTCCGCTGGTCGGAGCTGTCGGGCGAGGGCATCGCCGTGGGCTCGGCCCAGGCGGCGGCGGCGGCCATCCTGGGGCTGGAGCCCGAGAAGGGGAAGTGATGTTCGAGCCCGACAGCCACGAGTACAACTTGTTGACCAAGGTCAGCGTCGACCAGTGCCTCAAATGCACCATTTGCGAGACCCAGTGCCCGGTCATGGCCGTGACCGAGTTGTTCCCCGGGCCCAAGTTCGTCGGCCCCCAGGCGGAGCGTTTCCGGGATGGCCAGTCGGTCGACCGCAGCCTCGACTACTGCTCCAGCTGTGGCACCTGCACCCTGGTCTGCCCCCAACAGGTCAAGGTGGCCGAGATCAACTCCGTCGCCCGCGCCGCCATGAAGCGCCACCACATGCCATTGCGCGACCGTTTGATCTCCCGCACCACCGCCATGGGGGCGTTGATGCGGCCGGTGGCGCCGCTGGCCAACGCCGCTTTGGCCTGGCGGCCGTTGCGGGTCTTGGTGGAGCAAATCATAGGCCTACACCGCCAAGCCGCCGTCCCCCGCTCGGCCGGCCGGCCCTTCCGCTCCTGGTGGTCCCACCACACTCCGAGCGGCGCCCAGGATAAGGGGTCGGTCATCTTCTTCCACGGCTGCGCCGGCAACTGGTTCGAGGTCCAGACCGCCATCGAGGCGGTCCAGATCCTAGAACACATCGGTTTCAGAGTGATAGTCCCGAAACAGGGCTGCTGCGGCATGGCCTGCCAGTCGAACGGCCTGTTCGACGACGCCCGCCGCCAGGTCCGCCGCCTGGCCGCCGACCTGGGCCAGGCGCCGGCCGACCTGCCCATCGTCTCAATCGCCGGCTCCTGCCAGGGGATGTTGAAGCACGAGGCCGCCGCCATCCTGGGGCTGAGCGACGACCCCGCCCTCCAGGACGTCGGCCAGCGCACCCACGACATCTGCCAATTCCTGCTCGACCTGGCTCAGGAGGGCAAGTTGCCGCTCGACTGGCGGCCCAACCCGGCCACGGTCGTCTACCACGCCCCCTGCCAGCTCAAAGCCCAGGCCATGGGCCAGCCGGCCGTCGCCCTGCTACGCCTGGTCCCCGACCTCCAGGTGGTCGAGTCGAATGTCACCTGTTGCGGCATAGCCGGCACCTACGGCTTGAAGAAGGAGAAGTACGACATCGCCGCCGCCGTCGGCCGCCCCCTATTCGACCTGGTGGAACAGGTCTCCCCCGCCCTGGTGGCCTGCGACACCGAAACCTGCCGCTGGCAACTGCGCCACCACACCGGCGCCCGAGTGGAACACCCCATCCACCTGATCCACCAGGCCTACGGCCTGGGCTAAGCCGAGATCCCGGATCAAGTCCGGGATGACGAGAGGCATGACCTCGTTATTAGGTCCGTCGGGTGTCATAGTTCATTGGATTTTGGCGAGGTTCTGTCTCTTCCAGGCGGCGGCCGGATCGGCCCGCGCGGCGGCCAGCGTCTCGGGATAGTCGGCGAACAACAGTTCTGGGGCAAAGCAGGGTGGCGTAAGCCGTGCTGATGCCACCCACGTCGTACAAGTCGCGCACGGCCACGCGCTCGAGCAGCGCCTTAGTCTTGCCCGCGAACAATTCGATCTCAGAATTGAGCGGGAACGTCACAGCGCCCCCGGAAGCCGTGCGCACCGTTTTCGGCTGGGGTGGGAAAAGCGGCGAACGGTTAAGGGGCTCTTCAAAATTGAGAGTGTAGAAAGTTTTCTTTGCCACCCGTGACGGCTAACAACTAGAGTGTCGCCGTCGGGCGGGCGGCGAAGCCGGCCGCGGCGTGGCACGCGGCCCGTTC
>JAISAO010000101.1 GCA_031266665.1 Propionibacteriaceae bacterium
GAACGGGCCGCGTGCCACGCCGCGGCCGGCTTCGCCGCCCGCCCGACGGCGACACTCTAGTTGTTAGCCGTCACGGGTGGCAAAGAAAACTTTCTACACTCTCAATTTTGAAGAGCCCCATTATCCAGACAAGATTCGCTCCTTCGATGTCTTCCGCAACAGCATCACCACGCCGGAGATCGTCACTTTCGACGAATTGCTGGCGCGAGCCGAGTGGATGACTGAGCGAGGGACGGAGAAGGCTGACGGCGGCGGTGAGAACGCTCAAGAGCAACCGTCTGTTGCCGCAGCCGTGGCTGATCCTTGGCCATCGTCAAGTTCAGCGACCTCTTGGCCTGGCTCTTGGGCGACTTCCCCCGATGAAGTCCCGTTCCCCGACGACCTCCCGTTTTAGTTCGAGGAACAGCGCCGAGGCGGTGAAGTACGACGCCTTGATGGCGACCAGAGTTAGACGGGTCGGCTCAAACGGGTCAGCGCAGTTCGGTCATGCCTGGAAGGGTTGATGCCTGGCGGTCGAAGGTGACGGTTGTGGAGCAGCCGGCGGCGGCGCCGGAGCGGGCGATGAGGATGTCGGGGAGGTCGTGCCCGGAGCGGTCGGCCTCGTCCAGGGCGGCGACGACCAGGTCGTTCGACTCGACGGCGATGTCGGCCGCTGTCACGAGGGCGCGGAGGGCGCCGATGACTTGGGCGCGGGAGTAGGTGTACGCCTGGCGCAGCACCCAATGGGTCTCGACCAGGGCCACTAGGCTGATGTGGGCCGGGTCTGGCGGCGTCAGCGAGTCGAAGACGGCATGGGCTTTAGGGGATTGGTCGGGGTCGTCGTCGGTCAGGTGGCGGACGATGACGTTGCTGTCGAGGCCGATCACGGGCGGGACTCCAGGGCGGCGGCCGCTATGGCCGCGTTCATCTGGGCCAGGGTGACCGGCCGGGCCGGTTTCGGCAGCAGGCCGGCCAGGTCGCGGGCGCGTGTGGAGCGGACCTCGATCCGGTAGCCGTCGCCGTCAGGAATGAAGTGGACGCTGGATCCCTGACGCAGCCCCAGCTTCCGTCTCACCTCGGCCGGCAGCGTGATTTGGCCTTTGCTAGTCAGCGTCGCCGTTGGCATCGCGGCTCCCCCTCACTTGGTTCCTTACGTATGGTAAGGCTACCAGCTTCGTCGTTCAGTCATGATTGGCGAGGTGTCACCTGGTTCGCGGCGGTGTGAACCCGGCTCGGGCGCTCGCCACCTCGGAGCGGATGGCGCAGTCCGGGGCGTGATCGTTGACCAGGCCCATCGCCTGCATCAGGGCGAAGACGGTGGTCGGGCCGACGAACCGCCAGCCGCGCCCCTTCAGGTCTTTGGCCAAGGCGGCCGACGAGGGCGAGGCCGACAGGGTTTGCGGGACCGCCACCTCGCCGGCCGGCGGCTCGTAGCCCCAGAAGTGGGCGGCCAGACTGCCCGCCTGGCGTTGCAGCTCGACGGCCCGGCAGGCGTTGTTGATGACGGCCTCGATCTTGCCGCGATGTCGGACGATGCCGGCATCGCCGAGCAGCCGGGCGACGTCGTCGGGCCCGTAACCGGCCACAACGTGGAAGTCGAAGCCGGCGAAGGCGGCCCGGAAGTTGTCCCGCTTGGCCAAGATGGTGCGCCAGCTCAGCCCGGACTGGAAGCCTTCCAGGCTGACCTTCTCGAACAGGCGCACGTCGTCGGCCACGGGGAAGCCCCACTCGTGGTCGTGGTAGGCCAAGAACTCGGGCGCGGCGCCGGCCCAGCCGCAACGCGGCCGACCGTCCGGCGCCAGATAGGCGCTCATGCGACCGGGAGGACGGGTTTGGGAGCGGCGGGCCTCGGCGCGGCGTTCGGACTCATCAGCCAAAGTGTAGTTGATCCCGGCGGGGGTAGGACGGCAAACCTGACGCGGCCACTTGTCAGTAGCATGGCTCACATAGTTCACATGAATCATATGAGTTTAGGGATGCGTCGCGTTGTCCGCGCGGTCGCTGTCTTGGCGCTTTACGCCGCCATTGGCGCAGTCATGGTCTGGGGCAGCTTGCTCCTCCATGTGGGCACGCCAGGAGGCCGAACCACCGCCATGACGACCTGTCTGCTTCTCGGGGTCGCCCGCGCGTACCTGTCGGACAAGAAGCTACGCTCTCGTAACCCAGACCAGAACAACCAAGAGTGACGTTCCGAGGTCAAACTTTCCGGATGTGGCTGCATGGTACGCTTTCCAGTACATGTTTTGGTACGACTTTGGGGAGGCGAAGTGTCGGCGATGACGGCCAGTCAGGCACGACGGGAGTTGTTCCCGTTGATCAAGCGGGTCAACGATGATCAAACGGCGGTCGAGATCGTGTCCAAGCACGGTAACGCCGTGCTGATGTCGGCGGCTGAGTACGACGCCCTGATGACGACCGCTCACTTGTTCTCCAACCCGGCCAACGCGGCCCGCTTGCGCCGGTCGCTGGCCGACGCCGAGGCGGGGCGGGCCGAAGAGCATGAGCTGATCCGGTGAGGGTCGCGTTCACCCCGGACGGTTGGGAGGACTACACCTACTGGGCGGCCACCGACCGGAAGATGTTATTGCGGATAAACAAGTTGATCGAAGACGCCCTGCGCCACCCGTTCACCGGTTTGGGGAAGCCCGAGGGGCTCAAACACGACGCCCACGGCGCCTGGTCGCGGCGGATCACCGAGGAGCACCGTCTCGTCTACACAGTCGAGGCCGCCATGATCGTGATCGTGCAGGCCCGCTTCCACTACGCCTGACGGCTGCCAGAAGCGGTTCTGGCCACCTTTTCGGTGCCGGCGGAAGACTCGGGGCAAGTCGCCGGACGAGACAAAGCCCCGCGGTGCCTAACTGGTTGGGCCAGCCAGAGGACGGTTACCCGCGGGGCGATGGCTCTAGAGTAGCAGGCATGTCCGAAGCGCAACCCGAGTTTGACGCCGTGCAGGCCGAGCAATGGTTGAGCGCGCCCCGATACCGGCGCTACCTCGGCATCGCCAGGGGCGATCATGTGCTGGCGATGGAGACGTACCGGTGGAACTCGCGGGTGGCTGCGGCCGGGGCCGTGGATGTCGGGCACCTCGAAGTCGCCATGCGCAACGCCTACGACCGTGAGTTGAGACGGCGGTTCCCGGACTGGACCATCGATTCGCAGACGCGGCTCTTCCACCAGGAGCAGGGCGTCCAGCGCGCCCGGGCGCAGCAGCGCCGCCGAAACCAGGCGAGTCTCGCCCGGATCGCTGAGGCGAGACGCGGCCTGAGTTCAGCGCCGACGCGTGCTGAGGTCGTGGCAGCGCTGACGTTCGGGTTCTGGTCGAGCTTGACCGTCGGGGAACGCGCGCCGACGATCTGGAACCCGATGTTGTATCGAGTGTTCCCCAAGGGCACGGCACGAGCGCGTGCGCATGAACTGGTGGCCCGAGTCGTGAAGTTCCGCAACCGGCTCGTTCATAATGAACCCGTGTTTTCCACGCGCACCGGGCTGGAGGATCGTCTGACCGAGGTGCGGGAACTGTTCGAACTGATCAACCAGGACGCTCACGCCTACGTCGCCTGGCATTCCACGCTTGGCGCCGCCATCCTCTCCTGCCCGATACCGGGACTGACGACCGCGACCGGCTTGCCCCGGGCACGCCCACAGGCCGAGTCGTAACGGCTGGTCGCGGCGTTGGTCGCACAACCGAGTGGATAAGCGCTTGGGCTCGAGGTGTGGTGAAGAGGTATCGGTGTCGCTGTACAGGGGCGATTCCTTGGCCTGGGGCGCCATGGGCAACGTCTTGCCAGGCGCCCCGGATTCGGCCTATCCGGGGACTGACGAGTAGTCTCTCTGCCGGCGATCCGCCCGGGGGGCGGAGGAAGGGCGTCCATGACCGAACCACTGGGGGCCGCGCCGCGGTCGCGGCGGGCGATCCTGGTGTTGGAGGACGGGCGGACCTTTCAGGGCCTCGCCTGGGGGGCCATCGGTGAGGCGCTGGGCGAGGCCGTCTTCGCCACCGGCATGTCGGGCTACCAGGAGACCCTGACCGATCCCAGCTACTGCCGCCAGATCGTGGTCCAGACGGCCCCCCATATCGGCAACACCGGTTGGAACGACGAGGACGACGAGTCCGGGCGCATCCAGGTGGCCGGCTATGTCGTGCGCGACCCCTCGCCCCGCCCCAGCTCCTGGCGCAGCCGCCGGTCGTTGGAGGAGGAACTGGTGCGTCAGGGCGTGGTCGGGCTGGCGGGGATCGACACCCGCGCCCTGACCCGCCACCTGCGCCAACGCGGGGCCATGCGAGTCGGCCTGTCGTCGGTCGACCTCGATCCCCAATCCCTGTTGGCCAAGGTGCGGGCCAGCCCGGCCATGGCCGGCGCCCGCCTGGTAGGGGATGTCACCACCACCGCCCCCTACACGGTCGAGCCGGTCGGTTGTCACCGCTTGACGGTGGCGGCCATCGACCTCGGCATCAAGTCCATGACCCCGGCCCTGCTGGCCCAGCGTGGTGTCCGGGTCCATGTCCTGCCGGCCACGGCTGCCCTGGAGCAGATCATGGCCCTGGCCCCGGACGGGGTTTTTCTGTCCAACGGCCCGGGCGACCCGGCGGCGGCCGAGCGTGAGACGGCGCTGCTGCGCCAGGTCTTGGATCAGGGGCTGGCCTGCTTCGGCATCTGCTTCGGCCACCAATTGTTCGGCCGCGCCCTGGGTCTGGACACCTACAAGCTGAAATTCGGCCACCGCGGCCTCAACCAGCCGGTCAAGGAGTTGGCCAGCGGCGCCGTGGCCATCACCGCCCACAATCACGGTTTCGCTGTGGCGGCGCCGCCCGGGGGCGCGGCCGAGACCCCCTGGGGCCAGGTCCGGGTCAGTCACGTCGACTTGAACGACGATGTGGTGGAGGGGCTGGAGTTGCGCCGCGACGGCCGGCTGGTCGGCTTCTCGGTCCAATACCACCCCGAGGCGGCGGCCGGCCCGCACGACGCCGCCCACCTCTTCGACCGTTTCACCGCCCTGATGGCCGACCTTAGAGGGGGTGGGGCCGAACGCGGGGGCGCGCTGGCCGACCGTGGAGGCAAGACAGCCGACCGCCAAGACGTGCCGGCCGATCACGATGGCGCGCTGGCCGGTAGCGGCAACGCGATCACCGACCACAATGGGACGGCCAACCTCCAAGGGGGTGGGGTCTGATGCCCAGGCGTGACGACCTCAGCTCCATTCTGGTGATCGGCTCCGGCCCCATCGTCATCGGCCAAGCCTGCGAGTTCGACTACTCCGGCGCCCAGGCCTGCCGGGCGCTGCGCCAGGAGGGCTACCGGGTCATCCTGGTCAACTCCAACCCTGCCACTATCATGACCGACCCGGAACTGGCCGACGCCACCTACGTCGAGCCGATCACGCCCCAGTACGTCGAGGCCATCATCGCCTTGGAGCGCCCCGACGCCATCTTGGCCACCATGGGCGGCCAGACGGCCCTCAACCTGGCCGTGGCCCTGGACCAGGCCGGCGTGCTGGAGCGTTACGGGGTGGAGCTGATCGGGGCCTCGATCGAGGCCATCCGCCGGGGCGAGGACCGGGAGGAGTTCAAGCGGGTGGTGGCCTCGCTGGCCGACCTGCCCGGCGGCCCCCCCGAGGTCGCCCGCTCGGCCATCTGCCGCGACCTGGCCCAGATGGAGGCGGCCGCCGCCGAACTGGGCTTCCCGGTGGTGCTGAGACCCTCGTACACTCTGGGCGGGGTCGGCTCCGGCCTGGCCCACGACCTGGACGAGTTGCGCCGCCTGGGCCGGGTCGGCCTGGACGCCTCGCTCGCCACCGAGGTGCTGGTGGAGGAGTCGGTCCTGGGCTGGAAAGAATACGAGCTGGAGGTCATGCGCGACCGCCATGACAACACGGTCATCGTCTGCTCGATCGAGAACCTGGACCCGATGGGGGTCCACACCGGCGACTCGATCACGGTCGCCCCGGCCATGACCTTGACCGACCGGGAGTACCAGCGGCTGCGCGACATCGGCTTGGGCGTCATCCGGGCGGTCGGCGTGGACACCGGCGGCTGCAATATCCAGTTCGCCGTCAACCCGGCCGACGGGCGGGTCATCGTCATCGAGATGAACCCCCGGGTGTCGCGCTCCAGCGCCCTGGCCTCCAAGGCCACCGGCTTCCCCATCGCCAAGATCGCCGCCCAGGTGGCCGTCGGATACACCCTGGACGAGATCCGCAACGACATCACCGGCGAGACCCCGGCTTGTTTCGAGCCCACCTTGGACTACGTCGTGGTCAAGGCGCCGCGCTTCGCCTTCGAGAAGTTCCCCTCCGCCGAGGACACCTTGACCACCCACATGAAGTCGGTGGGCGAGGTCATGGCCATCGGCCGTAATTTCACCGAGGCCCTGGGCAAGGCCCTGCGCTCCCTGGAGGACCCCCGGGCGCCCTTCGTCCTGCACGGGCCGGTGGCCGAGTCGCCGGACCAGCTGCTGGCGGCCGTGGCCCGTCCCCACGACGGCCGCCTGGGCCAGGTCATGGCGGCGCTGCGGGCCGGGGTGACGGTCGAACAATTGGGGCGGGCGACTGGTATCGACCCCTGGTTCTTGGACCAACTGGCCCTGGTGGCCGAGGTGGCGGCCGAGTTGGCCCAAGCCGAGGACCTGACCTTGGAGCTGCTGCGTAAAGCCAAGCGCCACGGCCTGTCGGACGCCCAGATCGGGGCCGTCCGCGACCTGCCGGCGGCCGTCGTGCGGGGGGTGCGCTGGGCCCTGGGGCTGCACCCGGTGTTCAAGACGGTCGACACCTGCGCCGCCGAGTTCGCCGCCCGCACCCCCTACCACTACTCGACCTACGACGACGAGACCGAGGTCGAGCCCCGGACCCGGCCGGCCGCGCTGATCCTGGGCTCCGGGCCCAACCGCATCGGCCAGGGGATCGAGTTCGACTACTCCTGCGTCCACGCCGCCACCGTCTTGTCCCAGGCCGGCTACGAGACGGTCATGATCAACTGCAACCCCGAGACCGTCTCGACCGACTACGACACCTCCGACCGTTTGTATTTCGAGCCCCTGACCGAGGAGGACGTGCTCGAGGTCTACCGGGCCGAGCGGGCGGCCGGACCGGTGGCCGGGGTGATCGTCCAACTGGGCGGCCAGACCCCGTTGCGCCTGGCCCAGCCGTTGAAGGACGCCGGGCTGCCGATCGTCGGCACCTCCCCGGAGTCGATCCGGCTGGCCGAGGACCGGGGCGACTTCGGCCAGGTGCTGCGCCGGGCCGGGCTGCCGGCCCCGCGCTACGGCATGGCCGCCTCGCCGGCCGAGGCCCGCCAGATCGCGGCCGACATCGGCTACCCGGTGCTGGTCCGCCCCAGCTACGTCCTGGGCGGGCGGGGCATGGCCATCGTCTACGACGACGACACCTTGGAGGCCTACGTCACCGAGGTCACCCGGGCCAGCCGGGAGAACCCGATCATGGTGGACAAGTTCTTGGACGACGCCATCGAGATCGACGTCGACGCCCTCTACGACGGCCGCGAGCTCTACATCGGCGGCGTCATGGAGCACATCGAGGAGGCCGGCGTTCACTCCGGCGACTCGGCCTGCTCGCTGCCGCCGATCACCTTGGGGGCCGAGGTGATCGACCGCATCCGCCAGTCGACGGCCGCCATCGCCGCCGGCGTGTCCACCCGGGGCCTGATCAACATCCAATACGCCCTGGCGGGGGAGACGCTGTACGTCTTGGAGGCCAACCCCAGGGCCTCGCGCACGGTGCCTTTCGTCTCCAAGGCCACCGGCGTGTCCCTGGCCCAGGCGGCCGCCTTGATCATGATGGGCGCCACGGTGGCCGAGTTGCGCCAGACCGGGCGGCTGCGGGCGATCGGCGACGGGGCCGCGCCCAGGCCGGGCCAGGCCACGGCGGTCAAGGAGGCCGTCATGCCCTTCAACCGTTTCCGCACCCTGGACGGCCACAGCGTCGACGTCTTGTTGGGCCCGGAGATGAAGTCGACCGGTGAGGTCATGGGGTTGGACGCCGACTTCGGGGCCGCCTTCGCCAAGTCCCAGGCCGCCAGCTACGGCTGTCTGCCGTCCGGCGGCAGGGTCTTCGTCTCGGTGGCCAACTCGGACAAGCGCCACACCGTCTTCCCCATCATGACCTTGGCCACGATGGGTTTCGAGGTCTTGGCCACGGCCGGCACGGCCGAGGTTCTGCGTCGCAACGGCGTGGCCGCCCAGACGGTGCGCAAACACTCCGAGGGGCCGGGGCCCGACGGCGAGCCGACCATCGTGGACCGCATCATGGCCGGCCAGGTCGATTTGGTCTTCAACACCCCCAGAGGCCACACCGTCGGCGGCCAGTCACGCCAGGACGGCTACGAGATCCGCACTGCCGCCGTGCTGCGCGACATCCCCTACATCACCACGGTGCAGGGCCTGACCGCCGCCGTTCAGGGCATCCTGGCCTCGCGCACCGCCCAAGTCGGCGTCCGCAGCCTGCAGAGCTGGGCCCAGGAGCCGGCGTGAGCCCGCCGCCGGCCGCGACCGGGGGACTGTCACGGGACCACGACCCGCGCCCGGACGGGGGTCAAAACCACGACCCGCGCCAAGGGGATCGGAAACCAACTGTTTGGTCGGGCGGGTCGGACAAGTCGGGCGGGTTGCCAACTGGGGCGCAGACGGACGGGTCTAAGGACGGCCCCCGCCTGGAGGACGCCACAGTGATCGACCACCGATCCCTGGCCCCCGGGGTTTTCCGGCTGCGGCTGGCCGCCCCCCAGATCGCCGCCCGCGCCCAGCCGGGCCAGTTCGTCCACCTGCGCCCGCCCGGCCCGGGGCCGTACCCGTTGCGCCGGCCTCTGGGCTTCTACGCCGCCGACCCCGACAGCGGGCTGGTGGAGCTGGTTTACCAGGTGGTCGGCCGGGGCACGGCGGCCCTGTCGCAGGTCGCCCAAGGCCGGATCAGCCTGCTCGGCCCCCTGGGCCGGGGCTGGCGGCCGCCAGATGCGCTGGGGCGGGCGCTGTTGGTGGGCGGCGGTCTGGGCGTCGTCCCGCTGGTGCCGCTGGCCGCCCAGTTAGTCCGTGACGGCCGGTTCGAGGTCGAGGTCGTCCTGGGCGCCAGGAGCGTGGCCGGTTTGATCGGCCGGGACGACCTGACGGCCCTGCTGGGGGCGGAGCGGGTCCATTTGGTGACCGACGACGGCGCCCTGGGGCCGGCCCAGCCGGTGACCGTCCCGGCCGCCCGGCTGCTGGCCGCCGGGGGCTGGGACTACGTGGCGACCTGTGGTCCCGAGGCCATGCAACGCCTGGTGGCCCAGGCCGCCGAGGCGGCGGGCGCGGCCTGCGAGGTCTCGTTGGAGCGGCCCATGGGCTGCGGCCTGGGGGTCTGCCTGTCCTGCGTGGTCCAGACCGACCGGGGCCGCCAGCGGGCCTGTGTCGAGGGGCCGGTGTGGCCCAGCCGACAGGTGGTCTGGCAATGACCGGAACCGGTGGTTCGGCAATGTCCGAGACGACGACGCCGGAACTGGCGGCGACAGGGGCGTTAGCGATGACGGCGCCGAAGATGACTATGACGGTAGCGGTGGAGCAAATGCCGGTGACGGGGTGGTGGGGATGATGGCGCCGGACATGGCGGTGACGGTCGGCGGCCTGGCGATGCGCAATCCCTTCACCGTGGCCTCGGGCACCTTCGGCTCGGGGCGGGAGTACGCCGCCCTGTGGGCCTCTCGGCCCGAGCTGGTCTGCCCCATCCCGGGCAAGCCACTGTCTTGCCTCGGGGCGCTGACCACCAAGGGGGTCTCCCCCCAGCCCTGGGCGGGCAATGATGGTTGCCGTATGGCTGAGACCGCCAGCGGGGTGCTCAACGCCATCGGCTTGCAGAACCCGGGGGTGGAGGACTTCTGCGCCCACGACCTCGGCTGGCTGGCCGACCAGGGGACGCCGGTCATCGTCAACGTCTGCGGCCACAGCCTGGACCAGTACGTCCAAGTGGTCGAACGCTTGGAAGAGTCCCCGGCGGCGGCCTACGAGATCAATATCTCTTGTCCTAACGTGGACTGCGGCGGCCTCAGTTTCGGGGTCGACCCCAAACTGGCGGCCAAGGTGGTGGCGGCTTGCCGGGCGGCCACCCGGCGGCCCCTGATCGTCAAGTTGACGCCCAATGTGACCGCCATCGCGGACATCGCCCGGGCGGCGGCCGAAGCCGGGGCCGACGCCTTATCCCTGATCAACACGGTGGCCGGCCTGGCGGTCGACGTCCGCCGCCGCCGGCTGGTCTTCGACCGGGGGGTGGCCGGGCTGTCCGGGCCGGCCGTCAAACCGATCGCCCTGCACGCCGTCCACCGTGTCCACCAGGCCGTCGCCCTGCCCCTGATCGGCCTGGGTGGCATCGCCTGCCTGGACGACGTGCTGGAGTTCTTGCTGGCCGGGGCCACCGCCGTGGGCGTGGGCACGGCCAATTTCACCGACCCGGTGATCGTGCCCCGGCTGGTCGGGGAGCTGGAACGGTGGTGCCTGGACAACGGCGTCAAAGCCGTGGGCGAGCTGACGGGCGCCGCCGGCTGACGCCGGGGGCGAAGAGTTGACGGGAGACAACAGATGAAAACGCCGACCACGACCTATCACGACCGCCTGCGCGCCCTGATCGCCGCCCGGGGGGCGCTCTGCGTCGGCCTGGACCCCAACCCGGCGGCGCTCAGGGCCTGGGGGCTGCCGGACGACGTCGACGGCGCCGCCCGGCTGGCCCTGGGGATGGTCG
>JAISAO010000042.1 GCA_031266665.1 Propionibacteriaceae bacterium
CGGGCGGTCGACTTCACCGATCAGCACGTCGGCCCGCACGGCTTGGCCCAAGGGCTGCGGGCCGATTGGAACGACTGCCTCAATCTGGGCGGGGGAGAGACCGCCCTGGTGTCCTTCCTCCACGTCTGGGCCGCCCGCCTGCTAGCCGAGACCGCCGCCGCCATCGGCCGGACGGACGACGCCGCCCATTACACGGCCATGGCCGAACGGGTGGCGGCTGTGGCCGAGCGGGAGTTGTGGGACGGCGACTGGTACCTCCGGGGCTACACCCGCGACGGCGTCAAGATCGGCTCGGCCAGCTCGCCGGAGGGCAAGATTTTCTTGGAGCACATGGGTTGGGCGGTGATGGCCCAGGTGGCCACGGGCGACCACGGCCGCCGCGCCCTGGACGCCGTCCAGCAACACCTGGCCAGTCCCTTCGGCCTGCACCTCAACTGGCCCAGCTACACCCAGGTGGACGACGCCATCGGCTACTGCACCCGGGTCTACCCCGGGGTGAAGGAGAACGGGGCCATCTTCTGCCACCCCAACGCCTGGCCCATCATCGCCGAGACCATTCTGGGCAACGGCGACCGGGCGGCGGCCTACTACGAGGCCATGGCCCCGGCCAACGCTAACGACACGTCCGAGCGCAGGCGCAGCGAGCCCTACGTCTACGCCCAGTTCCTCTTCGGCCGCGACCACCCCTTCCACGGCCGGGCCGAGAACCCCTGGCTGACCGGCACGGCCGGCTGGATGTACCAGGCCGTCAGCCAACACATCCTCGGCCTGCGCCCCGGCTTCGACGGTCTGACGGTCGACCCCTGTGTGCCTCGGGACTGGCCCGGTTTCACGGTCCAGCGCCGCTGGCGCGGCGGCACCTACCTGATCGAGGTGGCCAACCCCGCCGGCGTCAACGCCTCGGTGGCTGCCGCCACTCTGGACGGCCAACCCCTAGAACTGGTCCGCGACCCCTTGACCGGCCGCCCCTGCGCCCGCCTGCCGCTGTCCCCGGGGACCCACCTGGTGACCATCACCCTGGGCGGCCAGACGGCGGGCTGACGGGCCGAAGGGGCGGGCGCGCTTGGCGACTGGGCGGTGACGTGGGACACTGGTGATGACGTCCCGGGGGACGCTGGCCCTGGCGGCAGAAGCTCGCGGCCCCCGGGATGTCCTGTCTGCCGGGGAACTCCGAGTCCCGAGTCGTCGTCAGTGGCCCGGCCACAACGGGGGAGTCCGGCGCTAGCGCATTTTCTGCGGGCCAACCGCCTGGCGCGAGGCCTCGACCGCGACCGCGACCTTCGCCTGGCTCAGTTGGGCGACGCGCACGAAGATGAAGTCGACCACGGCCAACTGGACCAAGCGGCTGGCCAACGCCCCCACCCGCACGACCGACTCCCGGGCGCTGGCCAGTAGGACGACATCGGCCGCCTGGGCCACCGGGGAGGCGGCGTCGCCGGTCACGGCCACCGCCAACCCGCCGCGGCCTCGGGCCAACTGCAAGGCCCGATGGACCTCGAAGGTGCGTCCCGAGAAGGAGAAGCCGACGGCCACCGATGACTCGGGCGCCATGGCGGCGTGGACCAATTGCAGGTGGGTGTCGGGGGTGAACAGGCAGTCCAGCCCGATGCGTTGCAGCTTCTGGGCCAGGTCAGAGGCCGCCAGGGCGCTGGCCCCGACCCCGCAGGCGATCACCCGCTCGGACTGGGCCAAGGCCCGGGCCACCCGGTCAATGTCGGCCGGGTCGAGCTGACGAGTCAGGCGCCGGATGGCGGTGGCCTCGTGATGGGCCACCTTGGCCATCATCGTGGCCACCGAGTCCGAGCTGTTCAGCCGACCCTCGGCGATGTTGGCGGCCTCCATCTCCGCCCCCCGGCGTGAGGCCTCCTGGGCCAGGTCGAGGCGCAGATCGCGCCAGCCCTTGTAGCCCAAGGTCTGGCAGAAGCGCACCACGGTGGCCGGGGAGACCCCAGCCTGGTGGGCCAGCTCCGCCACCGTCAGGCGCAGGGCGGCGTCGATGTCGTCCAGGAAGACCAGCCCCACCCGGGCATGGGCGCTGTCCACGTCCGTCACGGCCCGCTCGATCTCCGCGATCAGGTCCTTCTCAGCCACGCTCCAACCCTTCGTCCGTCGGGCGGTCCCAGGCCACGCGCCAGACCCGACCGGACAAGCCTGGCACACGGCGGTCATTCGGCTGCGGAATATTCTTCCATTATTTCGATGTTTGCTGTAGCCTTCTTTCACGTCGCAGGCGTCGGCCCCCAACGAGGGGAGGCCGGTCGCCGACGAAGGGGACACAGCATGGTGGACTTAGACCGATTGGCCACGACCGAGGCGCGCAACCCCAAGACCTTGGACCTCGACAGTATGAGCCCGGCCGAGCTGCTGGCGACGATTAACCAGGAGGACGCCAAAGTGGCCCCGGCCGTGGCCCTGGCCCTGCCCCAGATCGCCCAGGCGGTGGAGGCGGTGACCCAGGCCTTGGCGGCGGGCGGGCGGCTGATCTACCTGGGCGCGGGCACCTCAGGCCGTCTCGGCCTGCTGGACGCGGCCGAGTGCCCGCCCACCTTCGGCGTCGCGCCGGACCTGGTGGTGGGGCTGCTGGCGGGCGGCAACGCGGCCTTCATGCGGGCGGTCGAGGGGGCGGAGGACCGAGCGGATTGGGCGGTCGCGGACTTGGATCGAATCGGTTTGAGCGCCCGGGACGCGGTTGTCGGCCTGGCCGCCTCCGGGCGCACCCCCTACGTCATCGGCGGCCTGGACCAGGCCCGCGCGCTCGGAGCCGTCACTATCGCCATCGCCTGCAACCGGGGGGCCGAGGTCAGCTCCCACGCCGACATCGCCATCGAGGTAGACAACGGTCCCGAAATCCTGACCGGTTCGACCCGGCTCAAGGCCGGCACCAGCCAGAAGCTGATCCTGAACATGATCTCGACCGCCGCCATGGTCCGGCTGGGCAAGGTCTACGGCAACCTGATGGTCGACCTACGCCCCACCAACCAGAAACTGGTGGCCCGGGCCGTCGCCATCGTGGGCGCCGCCACCGGCTGTGACCCGACGACCGCCGGCCAGGCCCTGGCCGAGGCCGACAACCAGGCCAAGACCGCCATCGTCATGCTGCTGGCGGCGGTCGACGCCGACACCGCCCGGTCGCGCCTGCGCCGGGCCAACGGTTTCGTCCGCGATGCCATCAACCCCTCGTCCCAGGACTGACCAGGAAGGAAACCCCATGGACTACGAGAAACTCAGCCAGGAAATCATCGACCTGGCCGGCGGACGGGACAACATCGCCGCCTTCACCAACTGCATGACCCGGCTGCGCCTAGACCTGGTGGACCAAGACCAGGTGGACGCGGCGACGGTCAAAAACCTGGACGGCGTTCTCGGCGTGGTGCCGGGCCAGCAACTTCAGATCGTGGTCGGGCCGGGCCACGCCGCCCGCCTGCGCCAGGCCTTCGCCGATGTCAGCGGCCTCACCCCGGGGGCCGAGGTCGACGCCAGCGGCCAGGTCCAGGTGCGCGATGTGGCGGCCGAGACCCGGAGCAAGGTCAAAGGCCACCAGACCACCTCCGTCCACGCCCTCTTCCGCCACATCGGCAATATCTTCATCCCCATCATCCCGGGCTTCATCGCTTGTGGCCTGGTGACCGCCATCTGCAACATCTGGAAGATGATCGACTCCGGGGTCACAACCAACCCCTGGTTCTTGGTGCTGGTGGGGATGGGCGGGATCATCGGCGCCGCCCTCAACCTGATCACCGGGCACAACACGGCCAAGGAGTTCGGCGGCAGCCCCATCCTGGGTCTGATAGCCGGCGCCGTGCCCTACCTGTCCGCCCTGGGCGGCATCGCCGCCACCGACTCGGCGCCGGCCCGTCTCCTCCAAATACCCCTGTTCGGCAACCTCAGCCCGGCCCTGGGCGGCATCATCGGCGTTATCGCCACGGCCTGGGTCTTCACGGTGGTGGAGAAATTCGTCCGCCGGCACGTCCCGGCGGCGCTGGACCTGTTCTTGGTGCCTTTCGTCACCTTGCTGGTGGGCGCTGTGGCCTGTGTCTTCGTCATCATGCCGGTCTCGGCTTTGGCCATGAAGGGGATCAACTGGCTGCTGATCGACTTCGCCTTGGAGCGGGGCGGGATCTTCGGCGGCTTCCTGCTGTCCTCCCTCTTCCTGCCCTTGGTGATGTTGGGAGTGCATCAGGGCCTGACGCCGATCCACGCCCAGCTGATCGCCGACCGGGGGTACACCCAGCTACTGCCGATCCTGGCGATGGCGGGGGCGGGGCAGGTCGGCATGGCGCTGGCCGTGTGGGCCAAGACCAAGAACGACCGGCTCAAGAAGATCATCAAATCGGCCCTGCCGATCGGTTTCCTCGGCATCGGCGAGCCGCTGATCTACGGCGTCTCGCTGCCATTGTTCTACCCCTTCATCACCGCCTGCCTGGGGGCCGGTTTCGGCGGCGCCTTCGTCGCCTTGGGCATGCAAATCGGCGGCGCCTTCGGGGCCACCGGCATGGGGGTGTCCGGCGTCCTGCTGACCGGCTTGATCAGCGACGGCAAGTGGCTGTGGTACGTCGGCGGCCTGGTGGTGTCCTACCTGATGGGCTTCCTGCTGACCTACCTCTTCGGCTTCAAGGAGAAGATGGTCGAGCGCCTGGGCTGACCGCCCGAGGCGCCATCGGCTGGGCCGGGCCGACCGCCGGCCCGCCATGACCTGAGACAGCGCCGCCTTGGACCCGAGCCAGCCTCCCGGCCGGCCGAGAATCGCCTGAAAGGAGCAGATATGTTGTTCTCGATCTATCCCGTCGACCCGCCGGCGGTCCAAGCGGCCGTCGTGGCCCAGGCCCGGTCGGGGTCCGACCGGCCCCTGGTCTTCACCTCTTTGCACCTGCCCGAGAGTCAAGGGCTGCGCCAGTGGGGCGAACAGCTGGCCGACTGGCACGCCCGCCACGGCCTCAGCTTCTGCGCCGACCTCTCGCCCCGCACCTTGGACGAGTTGGGCATCGGCCTGGGGGACATCGGCCTGTTGCGCGATTGGGGCGTGACCGTCGCCCGGATCGACTTCGGCTTCGAGGCGGCGGACATCCGGCGCATCGCCGCCGCCGGCCTCCAGCTCGCGGTCAACGCCTCGACGGCCGACGCCGCCCTGCTCGACGCCTTGGCCGATGTCCGACCGGTGGGCTGGCACAACTACTACCCCCGCCCGGAGACGGGCATCAGCGTCGAGTTCTTCCAGCGCCAGAACGACTTGTTCAGCGCCCGCGGCCTGGAGCTGTACTCGTTCATTCCGGGAGAGGTCAGTTTCCGGGCGCCGCTGGGTCTGGGGCTGCCGACGCTGGAGGGTCAACGCCACCTCAACGCCTACTTGAACTATGTGCAACTGAAGGCGCTCTGTCCCTCGACTCAGGTGGTCTGCGCCGAGGGCATCATCCTCGACCAGCACGCCGACTGGATCAAGCTCTTAGAGCGTAACGACCGGTTGACCCTGCCTCTGACCAACCCGGACGAGTCCGTCGCCGGCCTGTTCGCCCGCGGCTGGCGCATCCGGGTGGAGCAGACCGATTACTCCTGGCGGCTGGAGGACACCCGGTCCCAACTGGTCCCGGCGCGGCGGCTCAACGCCGCCAGCCGCCACCGGGGCAGCCTGCAGATGGACCTGCCGGCCCTGGGACGCTACCAGGGGGAGATCCACATCATGCGCCGCGACCTGCCCTTGACCTTCGCCCAGGCCCGGGTGGCCGAGATCTCCCGGCCCTACGAGTCTTTGACCGACCACATCCGACCGGGCCACGAGGTCGTCTTCGCCTGATCCGGCGGGGGAGTCTGGTCTCGGTCCGCCATTCCCGCCCGGGCTCAGCCCAGATCCACCGATTCTCGACTACCGAGCGACCCCATCCGGGATCAGGGGGCCGGGATGGAGAACAATTTGTCGCCCGCCGCCACCTGGCGTCCCGTCGCCAACTCCGCCAGCGAGTCGGCCGGCCGGTCCAAAGCCACCACCAGCACGGTGCTGGCGGTGGCGGGGGCGGCGATGGTCGAGGGATCCCATTCCACAATGGCGTCGCCCTGGGCCACCGTGTCGCCCTGGGCGGCGATCAGGCCGAAGCCGCGGCCTTGTAATTTAACGGTGTCGATTCCGAGATGCACCAAGACGCCCGTCCCATCAGGCGTCTCCAAGGCGAAGGAGTGGGGCTGCAGGGCGGCCAACCGGCCCGCCACCGGGGCTGTCACCACGACCCACTGGGGCTCGGGCTCGATGGCGACGCCGGGGCCCACGGTCTGGTCGGCGAACACCGGATCGCCCGCCTGGTTGATGGGGAGGACCCGGCCCGCCAGCGGCGACATGACATCGATCATCCGGGCATTGTAGCGCCGGGCAGACCAGGCGAACTCGGGCTCAGTCGTTGTCCAGCGGCTTGTTGAAGCGTTCGGCCAAGTGTTCGAATAGACGTAGGGAGGTGGAGAGGGCGCAGACTAGGGTTTGGAGTAGCTGGTCGTCGGTCACGCCGTGCTCCCAGTCGACGGCGTGCTCGGCGTAGACCTGGACCTCGCCCAAGTCGTTCACCCGGGTGTAGCCCTTGGGCCAGTAGCGCTCCTGGTGCCACTCGTCGATGGCCTCGCGCGCCTCAAGTCTCTGGCCAGTGTTGAGGGTTTCCTTCCAGCGGCCTTGGATGTGCAGGATCTCATGCTCCTGGCCGGCGATGAAGAAGTAGAACAGGTTACCGTCCCAGTTGCCGCCGACGTCGCCGTCCTTGTCGACCTGGTAGGCCCATTGCTTACTCCGCAGGGCGGACTCGACCCGTTCGCGGCTGAGCGGCGTGGGAACGTCACCGCCCGGCTGATCCTTGTTGAAAAGCGCCATGCCCGCGAGTTTACCGGGCGCGCCAGCCCAGCCCGACCAGATGACCGATAAGGCACATTATGACACTTAGAGGGTCGTCTGGAGGGTCGTTGGGAGCGTGAAATCGACTC
>JAISAO010000018.1 GCA_031266665.1 Propionibacteriaceae bacterium
CCTCGAGGCGGGGGGGGGGGCCGTCACGGGCCGTGTCGGGCGGGTGGGGGGGGGCGGGGCCGCCCCGTCCCGCGACCATATCCGGGTGGACGGCCGCCGCCTGCCACCGGCCCGCCACCACCTCTACTGGGTCTTGAACAAGCCGCGGGGCGTGGTCTCGACCCTGTCCGACCCCCAGGGGCGGCCCACACTGGCGGACTTCGTGCCGCCTCGGGCGGGCCGACTGTTCCACGTCGGCCGGCTGGACGCCGACACCGAGGGGCTGATCATCTTGACCAACGACGGCGACCTGGCGCAACGCCTCAGCCACCCCAGCTTCGAGGTCTCGAAAACCTATCTGGCCGAGGTCGCCGGCGTGGTCGAGAGCCCCACCCTGGCCCGCCTGCGGCGCGGCATCACCTTGGAGGACGGCCCGGCCAAGGTCGACCAGATCAAACTCCAGGCGGTCCACCAGGCCAACTCCTTGGTCCGGCTCAGCCTCCACTCGGGCCGCCACCGGGTGGTGCGCCGCCTATTCGAGGCCGTCGGCCACCCGGTCCGCCGCCTGGCCCGCGTCCGCGTCGGCCCGATCCGGTTGGGCGACCTCAAACCCGGCCAGACCCGCCCCCTGACCCGAGACGAGCTGGGCGACCTGTTCGACGCCGTCGGCCTGTGACCCCGGGCGCCGCGCCAAACGCTAAAAGGCGTGTTCACGACGTGACCCCTTGATTCTGAGCCGCGCCACGTCTTACACTGTTATGAGAGGGAGGCACCCCTGCGCCTTGCGATAAGAGGCCGTTGTCGCGGGGGACCGCCTCCCTCTCACTCCAAGTCGATCTCCTGCGGCTTCCCTTTGACCATGACCCAAAGAAGCGACACTTTTGTGTCGCGCTGGACGACGTTATAGCGGGCTAGTTCGACTAATTCGCCAGGGTTGACATCTTGGTCTCCGAAGTCGACGATGAAATTATTCTTGACGACTCCTTGGCGTCTGGCCTTGGTTATCGCTTGTCGGATGAGTCTCGTGGCGGCGCTGGCCGTGGGGCTATTGGGCGACTTCAACTCGATCACGAGCCCGTGGTTGGCCAGCCAGACGAAATCGTTAGTCGGCTTCATCGTCTTGTCTTTGGGTATCCACTCCAGAACCGCGGACAGCGGAATGTCGGGGTAGACCCCGCCGAGGCGCTCGCAGAACTCGATCTCGGCTGGAGTCAGCCTCTCGCCGTGCGTCTTGATGTCGAGCGCGTCTTGTCGTGTCCGCCACAAGGTTTCGTCGTCGGGATGTTGAGGCGGCACAGCGGGAACCCTACCGCTGCCGCCTTCGCCGCCGCTCAGCGTCTTCGGCTGGTCGGCGGCGTGGACTATTCCAGGGCCGTTCTCCCGCGTGGCGGCGGCCGTCTGGGCGGCGATGGTCGTCATGACCGCCCAGGCCAACGCTGGCGCGCGTTGGAGTACTATTAAGTAGGGAATCGAGTCTCGTGTAACTCGTGTAAGGAGTCAACGCGCCGATGGCGACTATGACGACGAAGGGGCAGGTCACCGTTCCGGCGTCGGTGCGGCGGGCGCTCGGACTGGGGCCAGGTAGCAAAGTCCAGTTCATTGAGCTGCCCGACGGGCGGTGCGAGTTCAAGCCCGCAACGGCGCCGGTGACGGATCTGAAAGGCTTCTTCGGGCCGTGGGCCGGACCCCCGGTCACGCTGGCGGAGATGGATCGGCGGATCACCGACGCGGCGGCAGCCAACCTATGATTGGGCGACCTGTTAGACGCCGTCGGCCTGTGACCCGTCCCGGGGCGCCGCGCCAAAACCCCGCGCATCAGCCTCAAGACCGGGGTGGCACTTGATAGCCACGATCCGCGCCTGCGTCCGCTGCCCGCTCCACCTGAGCCAACCCCCGAGCGCCGCCGAGGGCGATAAAGGGGTGCCAAGTCCTATTCGTGGGACTGTCGGCCAAATTGTCGAACGGCCGGCTGGACCGCCCACTGTCGCCGGCGACGCCCTCGGGGCGACTGGTTCAGCGAATCATCGACCAGAGCCCCGGCCTGCCGGCGGGGCGGACCAATCTGGTTAAATGCCCGCCTCTCGGCCCGACCGGGAAGACCCGCCCGCCGACGGCCGAGGAGATTAATTCCTGCCTGCCCCAGCTGGCGCTCGAGGTCGAAGCGTTGGTGCCCCGGCTGGTGATCCTCCTAGGGGCGGCTGTGGCCGGCTCGATGGAGCGACACCTCGGCGTCGGCCTGCCCCGCTGGGACGGGTTCCGCTACGGCTCCGTCCGCTCGGGCGGCGTCAGCTACGCCGCCGTCCAGCACCCTTCCTATATCCGGGTGTACAAACGAAAACTGGAGGATGAGTATGTCGCCGGCGTGACCGGTCTCATCCAAAATCTGGCCGCCGGTTGACCGGCGGGGGCGAGGTTGAAGCTTATTCGGACTTCCGGCTAACCCTTAATCGTCTAAATCAGCCAGGCTGGGATCAGGCTGTTCTTGGCGTCGATGGGCAGCACGTCGTCCACCAGGCAGAGGACGCCGCCGGCGCCGAGGTCGACTTTCAGGTCGGCCGGGCCGGGGGCGGCCAGGGGGTCGAGGGCGCGGAAGTTTTTCAGGGCCGAGGCCCCGGGGGCGGCGGATTTCTTGATCTCCAGGGGATGGATCGCACCGTCTTGGCAGATGAGCACGTCGATCTCGCGTTTGTCCTTGTCCCGGTAGTAGAACAGAGGCGGCTCCCGGCCGGCGGCGGCGAAGCTCTTGTACAACTCGGCGAAGACGTGGGACTCGAAGAACTGGCCCGACATGGCCCCGCGCTCTAGGGTCTCGGGGTCGCTCCAGCGCAACAGGTGGGCGGCCAGTCCGGTGTCGAGTAGGTGCAGCAACGGCTGCTTGGTCAATCGGGAGAGGATGTTGTTGCGGTAGGGCGGCACCAAGACGATCAGCCCCGATGAGGCCAACAAAGACAGCCAGCGTTTGACCGTGGGCGCGGACACGCCCACGTCGCGGGACAACTCCTCCATCACCAGCGGCCGGGCGGTGCGCGCGGCCACGGCGGTCATGAAGGCCAAGAAGACCGTCTCGTCGCTCACCTGGGCCAGGTCGCGGATATCGCGCTGTAGGTAGGTGGCGACGTAGGAGCGGTAGTAAGTCTCCCGATCCACCGTCGGCTGGGCCCACAGCCGGGGCATGGAGCCGGTGATGATGCGCTGGTAGAGCTGGGCCAGCGACGGCTTGGCCGCCTGGCTCAGCCGGGCCACCAACTTCCCCGGGTCGGGGTCGAAGGGCTGCGACGGCCGGCGCTCGATCTCGGCCGACGACAGCCCCAGCAGGGGCAAGACCCCGGCCCGCCCGGCCAGCGACTCGGACAGGTGGCGCATCAGGTGGAAGGACTGGGAGCCGGTCAGCCAGAATTGGCCGTCGCGTCCGGAGCGGTCGACGGCCAACTTGATCAGCGGCAGCAGTTGGGGGGCGTACTGGATCTCGTCGATCAGCAGCGGCGGCCGGTAGCGCTGCAGGAAGAGGCCGGGATCGGTTCGGGCCAGAGCGCGGGCGTTGGGGTCGTCCAGGGAGACGACGGTCCGGTCGGCCTCGGCCAGGTGTTGGAGCATGGTGGACTTGCCCACCTGCCGCGCCCCGGTGACCACCAGCACGGGGAAGCTGTCGCTGATACGGCGGGCGGCGGCCTCGGCCGCCCGGGGAATATAGGTCATGGCCGCCTCCGGGACAGTTGGGAGCGGGCCCCAGGCGCGGGGGCCGGCGGGCTCTAATCCCGACTATCCTAACATCGCATGTTGGAATAGTCGGGATTAGGAGGATCGGAGTGACCGTCGCGACGCCCTTCGCCAGGTCGTGCTCCCCTGTTGGACGGCCCCGACCGGGCTGGCCCCGTCGTGCTCCTCTATTGGACGGTCCCGACCGGGCTGGCCCCGACCACGGCTTAGGGTCATCTGGGGTAACCCCAGATCCACCGCTGATCGGCGTGGCGAGCGGCCCTAGTGGTCTGTCGCACCTAAAACGTCGGATTCGCGGCGCCGGGCGACGCCGCTGGCGGCGGTGTCGTCAGTCGGCGGGCGTCCAGCCTGCCTCCTTCCTCCGCCTTGCCATCGACATCGCCCGACACCGCTCATCACCCAACTTTTAGATGCGACAGACCACTAGACGGGTGTGATGGCGGTGGGGCCATCGCGAAGGCGGACTGGACGTCCGTTAAGCGTCGGCACCGCCGTTAGCGCGCCCGGATGGGGATGCTCGGTAGTCGAGAAGCGGTGGATCTGGGGTAACCTGCCCTGGTGAAGTTTCGCCCTCTGACCTCGGTCGGGGTCGCCCTCGGCTTGGCCCTGGCCCTCGCTCTGACCGCCTGCTCCGACGACGCGCCGGGGGGCGATGATTCCGCCAGCGCGCCGGTCGAAGCCAGCGCCTCGCCCGCCGCCACGCCGACCGCTGAAGACCAGCCGAGCGTCGAACCGTCCGCCGACGACGCCGGCGACGAGGCCAGCGTTGAGCCGACCGAGGAGTCCACGCCGCCGATCCCGGAGTCGACCGACCTCAGCGCCATCACGGTGACCGGCGAGCCGGGGACCAAGCCGGTTGTGACCGTGCCCGCCCCCTGGGCCATCAACCGCTCCCAGAACCGGGTGCTCAACCCGGGCGACGGCGCCTTGGTGCTGCCGGGCGACATCGTGCGGATCGACTACCTGGGCGTCAACGGCCGCACGGGCGAGGTCTTCGACAACTCCTACGACACGGGCGCGCCGGCCGTCTTCCCCCTCAGCGGTGTGGTGGCCGGCTTCGCCAAAGGTCTGACCGGCCAGCGGGTCGGCTCGCGCGTCCTGATGGCCATGCCCAGCGCCGACGGCTACGGCGACACCGGCTCGGGCGACGCCATCCAGGGCGGCGACTCGCTCATCTTTGTGGCCGAGATCAAGGCCGTCTCCCGTCAGTCGGTCTCCGGGACCGTGGCCGCCATCCCCGACGGCCTGCCTCTGGTGACCGGCGACCTCAAGCCCCAGGTGACCCTGCCGGCTGACGCCCGCCGGCAGGACACGCTGCAGGTCGTGACCCTGATCGAGGGCGACGGCCCGGAGGCCGGCTCCTACGCCCAACTCCAGGTCAACTACGTCGAGTACGCCTGGACGGCCGACAACCTGACCCAGGTCCGCCAGACCTACGGCACCGGCGCCGGCCCGGTCTACGCCACCTTGACCACGCCGACCGTCAACGCCTGGCTGGAGGGCCTGGCCCAGGTCAAGGAGGGCAGCCGGGTGCTGATCGTGGCCCCGCCAGACCAGGCCTACCCCAGCGGCAACTCCGCCCTCGGCGTGCCCAGGGGGGCTTATTCGGTTTGGGTGGTCGACGTCTTGTTCGTCGCCTGAGCCCGCGCCCCGGCCGCCCGGCCTGGGCTACTCGGGGCTGGCCCCGGTCTCCGGGGCGCCGGCCTCCAGTTGGTCGGTCTCCAACTGGTTGAGGTAGTTGTAGACCGTGAAACGGGTCACGCCCAGGGCTTGGGCGGCGGTCTCGACGCTCTCCCGCAAGGTGAAGAAACCACGTTCTTTGAGGTCGCGCACCACCGCCAGCTTGTGACGTTTGCGCATCAGCTCGACCGGCACCGCCGCCGCCTCCACGGCTTGGCGCAGGACCTGGTGGGCCAAGGCGTCGACGTCCGGCAGCATGGTCTCGGCCGCCGGCTCGCCGGTCTCGGTCCAGGGCAGCATGGAGCGGGCCAACTCGGCCGCCAGCCGCCAGGAGCGGGTGTCGTTGTTGAGGCAGAGGGCGGCCACCGGGCGGTCGGCCGAGTCGCGCACGATGACGGTGGAGGAGCGCAACGCCTGGCCGTCGGGGCCGCGCCCGGCGTAGCCCAGCCGGGTCGAGTAGACGCCCTGGGCGTGGTCGCGCAGCAGGCGGTCGGTGGCCGGGCCGCCGACCTGGCGACCGGTCAGACCGCCGGCGATGGCGATGATGGAGTTGGGCAGCTGGTCCAAGTCGTGCAAGACGACCTCGCACTCGCCCGGCATGGTGGCGGCCAGCGGCTCGACCAGTCTGGCCAGGCAGCGCAGGATGGTTTGACGCTCGTCCATCATCCCCCGTTCCGAACCCGTCCGCCAGGCGTCGGCTCTGACAGCGGCCCGTCGGTCGCCGGGCCCGACCGACGGCCGACGCCGACTGCGGCAGTCGCCAACCGCGGTAGCCGACCGGCCCCAGTCTAACGCCGCTCGGAGAGCGGGGGCGGGAAGTGACGTGAGAATCTGTTGATAGCTTCAACAGATCGTGTAATATACAGCTGAGCGGCGAGTCCGAGGGCGGGTGACGAGGCCCGGCCGGGGCGCCGCGCCGTGAAACGATCTAGCTCAGCGAGGAGCGCCGTGAAATACATTGCCGAACCGTTCAAGATCAAGATGGTCGAGCCCCTGCGCCTGACCACGCCGGAGTACCGCCGCCAGGCCATCCAGCAGGCCCACTACAACGGTTTCGCCCTGCCGGCGGCCGACGTCTACATCGACCTCCAGACCGACTCCGGCACCGGGGCCATGAGCGACGCCCAGTGGGCCGGCCTGATGGTGGGCGACGAGTCCTACTCCGGGGGGCGCAGCTACTTCCGCCTGATGGCGGTGGCCCAAGACATCTTCGGCTACCAGTACAACCAGCCGGTCCACCAGGGCCGCGCCGCCGAGAAGGTCGTCTTCCCGACCTTGACCCAACCTGGCCAATATTGGTTGTCGAACACCTTCTTCGACACCACCCGGGGCCACGTCGGCCTGGCCGGCGGTCGCCCGGTCGACCTGGTCTGTCCCGAAGGCCTCGACACCGGGGCCTACGCCGATTTCAAAGGCAACATGGATGTGGCGGCGCTGCGTGACTTCATCGTCCAACACGGCGTCGAGTCCATCGCCGGCATCGTCATGACGATCACCAACAACACCGTCGGCGGCCAGCCCGTCTCGGTGGCCAACATGCGCCAGGTGTCCCAGGTGGCGCGTGAGTTCGGCCTGCCGCTGCTGATCGACGCCGCCCGCTTCGCCGAGAACGCCCTGTTCGTCAAACAGCGCGAGCCCGAGTTCGCCCAGGCCTCGCTACGCCACATCACCAAAGAGATGTTCAGCTATGGCGACCTCTTCACGATGAGCGCCAAGAAAGACGCCATCGTCAGCATGGGTGGCCTGGTGGGGGTGCGCGACAACCCGGAACTGGTGGAGCGGATCAAGGCCAACGTCATCCCCTTCGAGGGTTACCTGACCTACGGCGGCCTGGCCGGGCGCGACCTGGAGGCCATCGCCATCGGCCTGGAGGAGGGTCTGGACGAGGATTACCTGCGCTACCGCATCGGCCAGAGCCAATACCTGGCCGACCGCTTGGAGGCGGACGGCGTCCCCTTCCAGAGCCCGGTCGGCGGCCACGGCGTCTTCGTCGACGCCGGCCGGCTGCTGCCCCACATCCCCTGGCAGCAGTTCCCCGGCCACGCCCTGGCGATCGAGCTCTACCTGGAGGCCGGGGTCAGGGCCTGCGACATCGGCTCGCTGCTGATGGACCGCGACCCGGTGACGGGCCAGCCCCAGCGGGCGCCGGCCGAGTTCACCCGGCTGGCCATCCCCCGCCGGGTCTACACCCAGGCCCACCTCGACGTAGTGGCCGACGCCCTGGCGGCCGTCAAGGACCGGGCGGATAGCGTTCCCGGCTACGAGATCGTCTGGGAGCCCAAGGTCCTGCGCCACTTCACCGCCCGGCTGAGGCCGGTGGGCTGACCGATTCCCGGGAGAGCTACTGTGTCCAACGCTATGACTGAGACCGCTCAGCCCGGTCTACGCCGGGCCCTCAAAAACCGTCACATCCAGATGATCGCCCTGGGCGGGGCCATCGGCACGGGCCTGTTCTACGGCTCGTCCGAGTCCATCTCCATGGCCGGCCCGGCCATTCTGCTGGCCTACGTCATCGGCGGGGCGGTCATCTTCCTGGTCATCCGGGCGATGGGCGAGATGTCGGTCGACGACCCCCAGTCCGGGGCCTTCAGCCACTACGCCTACCGCAACTGGAGCCAACGGGCCGGCTTCGTCTCCGGCTGGAACTACTGGTTCAACTACATCCTGGTGTCCATGGTCGAACTGGCCGTGGTGGGACAATTCGTCAACTATTTCCTGCCCGGCGTGCCGGCCTGGGTGTCGGCGGCGGTCTTCCTGGTGGTGATCACGGCGGCCAACCTGATCGGGGTCAAAGCCTTCGGCGAGTTCGAGTTCTGGTTCGCCATCATCAAGGTGGCGGCCGTCATCGGCATGATCGTCCTCGGCCTGGTGGTCGTCTTCGCCGGCATCCACGCCGCCTCGGCCGCCACCAGGCCCAGCTTCTCCCACCTATTCGACGTCGGCGGCGGCTTCCTGCCCTTCGGATTGATGTCGCAGGTCGACGGCGCCTGGGTGGGATTGTTGATGGCCCTGGTGGTGGTGATGTTCTCCTTCGGCGGGGTCGAATTGATCGGCATCACGGCGGGCGAGGCCGACAATCCCGGTAAGACCATCCCCAAAGCCATCAACCAGGTCATCTGGCGGATCCTGGTCTTCTACGTCGGCGCCCTGGCCGTGATCATGGCGGTGGTGCCGTGGGACCAGGTCGGCGTGCCCAACGCCGACGGTGTGACGCTGAGCCCCTTCGTCCAAATCTTCGACTCGGTCGGCATCAAGGTGGCGGCCGCGATCTTGAACTTCGTCTGTCTGACGGCCGTGCTGAGCGTTTACAACTCGGGCTTGTACTCCAACTCCCGCATGTTGTACTCCCTGGCCAACCAGGGCAACGCCCCGTCCTACCTGAAGCGATTGTCCAAATCCGGCACGCCTTACATGGGCGTGCTGACCTCGGCCGGGATCACCGTCATCGCCGTGGTGGTGGTCTTCTTGTGGCCCGCCTTCGCCTTCAACTATCTGATGTCGATCGCCTTGATCTCCGGCATCATCAACTGGACCATGGTCATGATCACGCAACGCAAATTCCGCCGCCGGATCGGCCCCGAGCAGGTGGGGCGGCTGAAGTTCAAACTGCCGGGGGCCGGCTGGGCCACCTGGGTGGTGCTGGCCTTCCTGGCGCTGGTGGTGGTCTTGATGCTGTTCTCGCCCGGCTACCGGGTGGCCGTCATCGTCGGCCCGCTGTGGCTGGGAGTCCTGCTGCTGGCCTTCCAGCTCAAACGCTCCCGCCAGCCCCAGCCGGAGCCGTCGGCCCCGGTGGCCGACGATCCCCAGCCATCGCCGGACCGCCCCGAGCCGCCTCTGACCTCCTGACCGGCCCGGCCGCTCGGCTGAGAGCCGACCAACTGCCCACCAGTCCGGTCTGCTGAAACAGGCCGGGCGGGTGGGCGGCCAGGCGCCGTCCGCCTGGCCGACGCGGCGGGGTCCGGCCGGATCATGCTCTCATGCTACGTGTAGCAAGATGGAGCATGACAAGAGAGCATGAGGCCGTGGCGCTGGCCGGCCGGAGCCGGTTTCGGCGGGTTGGGCGACGGATCGCTCCGCCTCTCGCGCGGTGGGACCGGCCTGATGGAAGACTGAATCCATGCTGGTCCACATCGTCTACGCCCATCCGAGCGGCGACTCGTTCACCCACAGCCTGTTGGAGGCCTTCGTCGCCGGGCTGGACGAGGCCGGCCACCCTCACACGGTCTCCGACCTGTACGCGATGGACTTCAACCCGGTGCTGTCGTCGGACGAGTACGCGCGCGAGTCCAGTTACGCCGCCGACCGGCCGATCCCACAGGAGGTGGCCGCAGAGCAGGCCAAGCTTGACGCCGCCGATGGGTGGGCGTTCGTCTACCCGGTGTGGTGGAGCGACGTTCCGGCCATCTTGAAGGGCTGGTTCGACCGGGTGTGGACCGTCGGCTGGGCCTACCACCCGTCCAACCTGAGCCGGGCGCGGAAGGCGTTGGCGCTGTGCGCGGCGGGCCACACCGTCGAGCAGTTGCGCGAGACCGGCCTGTACCAGTCCATGCGGGCGGTCATGCTGGCCGACCGCGTCTTCGACCGCGCCGACGCCAAGCAGTTCCACCTGTTCGACGGCTCGGAGGCTATGACCGGCGACGAATGGCAGCGAGCCCGGCAGCGCCACCTGCAGCAGGCCCACAAGCTCGGACGAGAGATCGGAGCCTGATCGAGAGGCCGCATTAGGCGTTACGCCCCTTCGGCCCAGACGATTGGACCGACCGCCTTGCCGAGTGGGCCATCGCCCGTAACTGATGGAGAATCTATATTGTTATCGACAGCCAACTCTTCCTCACGTCTATGCGTTGCGCCGACGGAGCCCAGGGAGAGCCACTCACATGACCACGCCGGCCGACCGGCCCCACCCGGCGTTGCTCGTCAGCGACTAGTGGGCCACCGGGCCGTCGAGGAGGCCATCTGATGAAGGTTTGTTTCACGTCGCGGGTGGCGACGGCCAATCTCGCCGCCTATCGGGCGGCCCATGCCCAGGTCTGGCCCAAGATGCTGGAGGCCCTGCGGGACACGGGCTGGCGCGACTATCGGCTCTATCTCGGTGCTGACGGCTTGTTGGTCGGGGTGGTCGAGTTGGAGGACTCTTACCAGGCGGCCCAGGCGCGGATGGCCCTGACCGAGGTCAACGGCCGTTGGCAACGGGCTATGGCCGAATTGTTCGCGGCCGAGGGAGCGCCCGACGAGGGCATGGTCCAACTCGACCAGATCTTCCACCTGGAGGGTCAGTTAGCCGCTCTGGGCCTGCCCACGGCTCCGGCCGATCAGTCGGCCGGTTGAACCGGATCGCAGCGACGCCCCGAGGCCGGCTGGCGGCCGGTGGGTCTGATCCGAGGTGGGTCGCCCCCGCGCTCCGAGGGGCCGGAGGCGTCACGGCCGGGCGGGGTGACCTTCCCTTTGTTCGGCGTGGGGTCTCTCGGTCACGGCCAGGGCGGCGAACAGAACCAGGCCCAGGGCCGGGACGGCCAGCAGGTAGAGCATCCAGGTCATCAGGCCGGCGGCGGCGACGGCCCCGGCGGTGTGGGCGACCGCCCTGGGGTCGGCCTCGAGACGGGGGCGGAGGCGCCTCAGGGCCAGGCCCCAGCCGCCGGCAGCGGCCCAGTCGGTCGCGGCCAGGATCGTGCCGGTGGCCAGGGCCAGCAGGACGACGCCGCCCACCAGGCGCATGGCCGGGCCGGCCGCCGGGTCCTGGGCGGCCAGCAGCAGCGTGAAGACGGTGGCGGCGCTAACCGCGACCAGGCCGAGACCGACCGCCAGGCCGCCGGGCAGGGCGGACCGGAAGTCGGCCCAGAAACGGCGGAAGCTGTTGTCCTCGGCCCGGAGGTGTCGGCGGAGGTGGCCGGCGCCGGCCGCCAGGGCGGCGGGGGCCGTGACCACGAGGACCGACCCGACTGTGACCAGGGCGCCGGTCAGGACGACCTCGGCCAAGAGGGCGAACTTGCCCGTGGCGCCGGGGAGGGCGCCCGGCGCCATGTCCTCGGGACAGGGTCCGGCGCCCGAGAGGGCGTCACGCCGGACGGCCCGGGCGGACCGGGCGTCTGGTTTGGTCCGGGCGTCTGGTTTGGTCCGGTCGGTTGGTTCGGCCCGGTCGGCCGGGTTGATCCGGTTTACCAGCTTGGTCTGGGCGGTCTTGTCTGTCGGCCGGGCCCGGCTGGCGGCCCTCATCCCTTCAGCCCCTGCGTGGCCACGCCCTCGATCAGGAAGCGCTGGAAGAACAAGAAGAAGAGCAGCACGGGGACGAGGGCGACGAAGCTGGCCGCCACCGTGGCCCCGTAGTCCGACGAGCTGGTGGCGTCGTTGAACAGCCGTAGCGCCACCGGCAGCGTGTAGTGCTCGGGCGAGGTCAGGTAGATGAGGGGGGAGAGGAAGTCGTTCCAGCTCCAGATGAAAGCGAAGATGGCGCTGGTGATCAAGGCCGGGCGGAGCAGCGGCAAGATGATGGAGAGGAAGATCCTCGGGTGGCCGGCGCCGTCGATCCGGGCGGCCTCGTCCAGGTCGCGCGGGATGTTGCGGACGAACTGGACCATCAAGAAGACGAAGAAAGCCTCGCAGGCCAAGAATTTGCCCAGGACCAACGGCACATAGGTGTCGATAAAACCCATCTTGTTGAACATGATGTATTGGGGGATGATGATGACGTGGAAGGGCAGCAGCAGCGTCCCGATCATGCCGGTGAAGAAGATCCCCGCGCCTGGGAACTTGATCCGGGCGAAGGCGTAGGCCGCCATCGAGGCCGAGGCCAAGGTGCCGACGACGGCCAGGCAGGCCACCAGCAGCGAGTTGAGGAAGAAGCGCGACAGCGGCACGCCGGCGATGCCCCGTAGCACCTTCTTGAAGTTGGCGATGGTGGCGTCCCAAGGGACCAGGGCGAAGTTGTGGCCGAACTCGCTCGACGGTTTGAAGGTGGCGAACCCCAGCCAGACCAGCGGGTAGAGGATGACGGCGGTCAGCGCCAGCAGGACGACGAACCAGACGATGGTGGCGACCGGGTTGCGGCGGGGGCCGCCGATCCGGCGCAGGCGCTGGACCCAGGGGCGGACGGGCGCGGGCCTGGCGGCGGCGGGCGTGGCGGCGGCGGCAGGGGTGCCTGCGGCCGGGGTGCCTGCGGCCGGGGTGCCTGCGGTCGGAGTGGTGGCGGGCAGAGTGGCGGCGGGCGGAGTGGCGGCGGTCGGGGCGGCGGCGGGCGTGGCGGTCGGGTCTGTCATCGCGACTCCCCGGCGTAATGGACCCAGGCTTTAGAGCTGCGGAACAGCAAGGCGGCGACGATGGCGACGAAGATTAGGACGACCCAGGCGATGGCGGCGGCGTAGCCCATCTGCGAGTCGGCGAAACCGCGTTTGTACATGTACAGGGTCATGAAATTGAGCATGCCGCCGGGGCTGCCCGAGCCGTTCGAGATGATGAAGGCGGAGCCGAAAACCTGGAAGGCGTGGATCGTCTCCAACAGCAGGTTGAAGAAGATGACCGACGACAGCATCGGCAGCGTCACCTGGCGGAACTTGGCCCAGGCCCCGGCGCCGTCCACCTCGGCCGCCTCGTAGAGCTCTGCTGGGATGCCTTGGAGGCCGGCTAGGAAGATGACCATGGGGGCGCCGAACTGCCAGATGGTCAGACAGATCATCATCGGCACGGCCAGGTCGACGTTGCCGACCCAGCCGCCCAGGTCGAGGCCGAAAACGGTCAAGGCCGAGTCGACCGGACCGTCCGTGCCGAACATGGCCCGCCAGACGATGGCGATGGAGACGCTGGCGCCGATCAAGCTGGGGGCGTAGAAGGCGGAGCGGAAGAAGCCGGAGCCCCGGGTGAAGTAATTCAACAGCAGGGCCACGCCGAGGGCGGCGGCCAGCTTCAGCGGTGTGCCGACAACGACGTAGCCCAGCGTCACCTTGACCGACTTGACGAAGACAGGATCGGCCGTGAACATGCGGATGTAATTGTCGAGGCCGACCCACCTGGGTGGGGTGAAGATGTTGTACTTGGTGAAGGAGAGGTAGAGCGACATGACCATGGGGCCGAGCGTCAGCCCGAAGAAGCCGATCAGCCAGGGGACGAGGAAGCCGTAGCCGGCCCGCAACTCGCGGCGGGCCTGGGAGGCGCCGTGGCCCGGCGGTTGGGGCCGCGGGGCCACGGCGCTTTTAAGCGGCGTCTGGTTGCTGAGGGTGGTCACGTCGGGCGGGCCTGGGGACGGACGGGCGCCCGGTCAGGCGTTGAGGACGTTGTCGACTTCGCTCATGAACTGTTCGACCGCCTGGTCGACCGTCACCGTCCCCAGGCCGAGCTCCGTGCCCAGAACGCGGAACTTCTCCTCGATGGTGCCGTAGCCGACCACCGGCACCGGCGGGGCATCGCCCAAGCGATCGGTGATCGACTGCTCGTAGTCGTAGATCTTCTGCGACAGCGGGTCCAGGTCGACGCCGGCCAACTGGGTGGCGCTGGCCGGGATGCCACGGTTGGTGCCGAAGACGGCGCCGACCGCCTCCGAGTTGAGCAGGAAGTCGACCAGGGTGGCGGCGGCCTCGGGCTGATCGGTGGTGGCGGCGATGGCGTGCATCATCGAGGGCTTGAGGTAGAGATCTTTGGCCCCGGCCCGGTAGGTCGGCGGCGCGGCGATGGTCAGGCTGGTCTGCTCGACGCCGAGGTCGCCCATATACGAGGCGCCGAAGTTGTCCCAGGTCAGCTCGGAGGCGGTCTGGGCCGAGCCGAAGCCGGACTTGGGGTAGACCTCCTCCAGCTTCGACTGGGGCACGCAGACGCCGTCCCGACAGGGCTGGCCGGCCTGCCAGAAGGCTTTCAGCTCGTCGGCCGTGAAGTTGACCTCGGATTCGTCCGTGAACAGGTCCTTGCCCTGGGCCCGCATCCAAATCTCGAAGTTCTGGATCCGGCCGGACCAGTCCTGGCCGCCGTAGACCGTGCCGCCGCCGGCCTGGGTCACCTGGTCCATCCAGGCGTCGTAGTCCGCGAAGGCGGTGCCGCCGGCGTAGGGGGACACGCCGGTCGCGCTCAGGACGTCGTTGTTGAGGTACATGGCCCAGGCGTTGGTGCCGATGGAGATAGCGGTGGTGTGGCCGTCGACCACGCCGATGCCGAGGGCGGCCTCGGTGAAGCCGTCGGTCTTGATGGTGTTGCCGAGGTAGGGGGCGAGGTCGAGCAGCAGGCTGTTCTCGGAGTATTGGCGCAGGTAGGAGTAGTCGAACATCATGACGTCCGGCAGGCCGCCGCCGGCGGCCTCGATCTGACGCTTCTCCCAGAACTCGGGGAAGGCCAGGAAGGTCTGATTGACCTTGATATTGGGGTACTGCTGGTTGAACAGGGCGACGGCTTGCTCGTACATCTCGGCCCGGACGTCGTTGCCCCAGAAGGCCAGGTCGAGGGTGATCTGCTGGCTGGTGTCGACGCCGCCGGGCGACCCGTCGGAAGCGGCCGGGTCGGTGTTGTCGGAGTCGTCGCCGCAGCCGGCCAGGAGCGTGGCCGCGAGGGCCAGTCCTAAGACGGGGGCGAGTCGTTTGGCGAGCATGGTGGTTCTCTCCTTCGAGGGTCGGGCCGATGGTTGGGATCGGCCGGTGCGATGGAACTGGATCGGTGTCGGCTGTGGGGCCGTCCAAGGCTCCTCGATGAGCTTTGGAAAGCGGTTACCAATAACGTAGCGGAGTTCTTCCCCGGGCGCAAGCCATGGCGCCGGAGTTTTTGGCAACCGCTTGCCCGGAGGGGCGCCGGGGGACCGCCCGGTCCCGGCCGCCGCTGGCCGGGGGACCGTCCGGGCGGGCGTTCGTCTGGCGGCGGGCCCGACCGGGTGGCTCACCCTTGATTCACCGCTCGCCCCGGAGAGCAGCGGTGGATCAGGGCTCAGCGCAGGTCGACGACCTGGGAGCGGAATGATCGCCGGTGCGTCGGGTGGACGGCCAGGGCGGCCGGCGTGACGGGGGCGCCGCCGGCGTCGGCGCTGGCGTAGATGGCGGCCACGATCTCCAAGGCCCGGGCCCCGGCGGCGGCCGTGTCGGGCAGCGGGGCGCCTTGAAGCAGGGCGTCGAAGACGTCGCGCAGCAGCGGGGCATGGCCGGAGGCCTCCGCCGCCGGGGGGAAGGCCCAGCCGGCGGCCTCGGCCGGGGGCACGTCTGGCGCCGGCGTGATCGACCAGTTGTCAAGGCCGTGGCCGTAGAGGTGGTCGAGGCTGACGGTCGCCCTGGTCGTGTCGATCCGGATCGAACTGGTCTGGCGGGGCGAGATGGCGCTGGAGACGGCGTTGGCGATGACCCCGCTGGCGAAGCGGATGGTGGCGGTCGAGACGTCCTCGGTCTCGGTGGCGCGGGCCAGGCGCCAGAGCTGGGCCCGGACCTCGGCCCAATCGCCCAGCAGGAAGGCCAACAGGTCGAGTTGGTGGATGCCGTGGCCCAGCGTGGTGCCGCCGCCCTCGGTCTGCCAACGGCCGCGCCAGGGGACGGCGAAGTAGGCCGCGTCGCGGTGCCACAGGGTCAGGCACTGGGCCAGCAGCGGGCGGCCCAGGGCGCCGGCTTGGAGCAGGCGGCGGACGTGGGCGGCGGCCGTGCCTGTGCGCTGCTGGAAGACGACGGCCAACTGGCGGTCGGCCGCCCGGGCGGCGGCCAGCATGTCGTCCAGTTGGTCGAGCGACGCCGCCGGGGGCTTCTCGACCACGACGTGGGCGCCGGCGGCGAAACTGTCCAGCGCCTGTTGGCGGTGGGCCTCGGGCGGCGTGCAGATGAGCACCACGTCCGGGCGCTCGGCCGCCAGCAGGTCTTGGTGGTTGTCGTAGACGGCGGGGCCGCCCCACTGGGCGGCGAAGGCCTCGGCCTTGGGCCGGTGGCGGTTGGTCACGGCCACCAGGGTGGCCCGGGGATGGGCGGCGACGGCGCGGGCGTGGAGGTGGGCCACGGCGCCGGTGCCGACGATGGCGCAGCGCAGACGGGTCGGGCGGGTCATAGGCTCCCGGGCGGTCCCGGCGGCCAGAGCGGTGGCCGGGGTCGGGCGGGTCATAGCGGCTCCCGGGCGGTCTCGGCGGCCAGGTCGGTGGCCTGGGACAGGTGGGTCAGCGGTCTCGGCCGGCCGACCACCAGGACGGCCGCCAGCCGGAGGCTGGCGCCGGGGGCCAGCCCGGTCTCGGCTTGGAAGAAGGGGGCGGGGCCCAGTCCGGCGTACTCCTCCGAGCGGGCGAACCAGGGGTGGGGGCCGCTCGGCTGGGCGTCGACCAGGAGCACCGAGACGGGATCGCGGGGGGCCGTGAAGGCCAGCCAGGGACCGGACGCGCCCCGGGCGGCCTCGCCCGTCGGGCCGTTGGGGCCCGTGATCGCGCCGCCCCGGAAGGCCTCCGGGCCGCGCCAGAAGAGGCCGCCGTAGCCGGCGTCGTCCCGCCCCTGGGTGGCCGGGGAGCCGAGGCTGAGGGGGTCGCCGGTCAGGTTGGTCAAGTGGCTGGCCCAGGTCAGGGCCCAGGCGTTGGGGTCGAGGGGGCGGGCCGTCAGCCGGCGGCGCTCGGCCAAAATCCTCTGGCCTGGTTCGGTTATCCAGTCCAGGGTTTCGACCACGACGGCGACGGCCCCCGGCCGGACGGTCTCGAAGCTGCGGTGGACCTGGGCGCCGTTGTTCGGCAGTTGGACGTATCCCCGGTCCCGGAGATAGGTCGGGCCGCCCCAGAAATTGTCCGGGCCGACGTTGGGCAGGGCCAGGGAGAAGCCTTGGTGCCAGCGGTGGTCCCCCGGGCGGTGGGCGGTGGCGGGGTGGCCGTCGCGCGTTGTCAGCCGGGCGTAGGGGCGGGGGGACTCGAGCTGGGGCTGGCAGGGCCGGTAGACGTAGTCGGCCAGCGTCAGACCGTCCAGGCTGAGGACGAGGCGGTCGGGGGCGGTGGTGATGTCCATGCGTTTTTGGAGTTTAGTCGAGGTAGGGGAGGACTTGGCGCCGGTAGCGGTCGGCCACGATGGCGGCCGTGACGGCGGCCTCCTCGGCCCAGACGGCCTGGTTGAAGATCTCGGTCTCGACGTCGCCGGCGTAGCCGGCGGCGGCCATCCAGCCGGTGATGGCGGGGAAGTCGATGTAGCCGTCGCCGACGTGGCCACGGGAGTGGAGCGGGTCGGCGGCCAGGGGGAGGATCCAGTCGCCGAGCTGGTAGGCGGCCAGCCGGCCCTCCCGGCCGGCCCGCCCGATCGACCGCTCCAACTCCGGGTCCCACCAGACGTGGTAGGTGTCGATGACGACGCCGACGGCCGTGGGCGGGAAGGGCGCCGCTAGGTCGAGGGCCTGGGCGGTCGTGGCGATGACGCCGCGGTCGGCCGTGAAGAGCGGGTGCATCGGCTCGAGCACGAGTCGGACGCCGTGGTCGAGGGCGGTGGGGACGAGGTCGGCGATCCGGTCGGCCAGGCGGCGGCGGGTGGCGGCCAAGTCACGGTCCGCCGCCGTCGCCTGCGGGCGCGGGCCTTGGCCCGGCCGGCTCAGGGCCGGGAGGCCGCCGACGACCAGGACCAGTTCGGCCGCGCCGACCGTGGCGGCCTCCTCGATGGCGCGGCGGTTGTCGTCCAGGGCGGCCCGGGCGGCAACCGGGTCCGAGGCGGTCAGGAAGCCGCCGCGACAGAGCGTCGAGACGCGCAGGCCGGCCGCGGCCACGATCCGGGCGGCCGCCCGGGCGCCGGTCTGCCGCACCCGGTCGCGCCACAGTCCGATGGCGGCGTAGCCGGCGGCGGCCGCGACGGCCACGGCTTGCTCCAGCCGGGCGTGCTTGACAGTGGCCTGGTTGAGGGAGCAGCGGGCCAGGTCGGCGGGGCGGGCCGGGGTGGCGTGGCCGCCCCGGTTGGCGGGACCGCCCACTCGGGCGGGACCGCCCCGGTTGGCGGTCACAGCTCGATCTCCGGCACGTCGAGGCGCCGGCCCTCGGCCGAGCTCTGGAGCGCCAGGTCGGCCAATTGGGCGCCACGGGCGGCCGACAGCAGGTCGAAGCGGTGGGGTCGGCCGGCCGCCACATCGGCCAAGAACTCGGCCCACTGGGCTTTGAAGCCGTTGTCCAAGTCGGCGTTGGCGGGGACCTGGCTCCACTGGTCGCGGAACGGGATCGGGTTGCGGACATCCGGGTCCCAGGTCGCCCTAGGCGTGATCGAGCGCTGCTGGGCAACACAGTCGTGGAGGGTCGCCACGGCCGAGCCGTCGGTGCCGTGGAGCTGGAACTCGACCAGGTCGTCGCGGTGGACGCGGACGCACCAGGAGGAATTGATCTGGGCCACGACCCGGTCGCCGGCCGGCGTCTCGAGCCCGAAGATGCCGTAGGCGGCGTCGTCGGCCGTGGCCCGGTAGGCCTGGCCGCGCTCGTCCCAACGGCGGTCGAGCTGGGTGGCGGTCTGGGTGTAAAGGTCGCGCACGCGGCCGACGACGCCCTCCATGACGTAGTTCCAATGGGAGTACATGTCGGTCACCAGGGAGCCGCCGGCCTCGCGCCGGTAGTTCCAACTGGGGCGCTGGGACGGCTGGGTCTGGCCCTCGAAGACCCAGTAGCCGAAATCGATCGTGAACGACAGCGGGCGGCCGAAGAAGCCCTCTTCGACTAGGCGGCGGAGCTTGACCAGGCCGGGCAGGTAGAGCTTGTCGTGGACGACGCCGGCCGTCACGCCGGCGGCCCGTTGGAGGCGGGCCAAGGCGATGGCCTCGGACACCGTCTCGGCGGTCGGCTTCTCCGTGTACACGGCTTTGCCGGCCCGCATCGCCTTGGTCAAGGTGGCCGGGCGGAGGCCGGTGCGGGCGGCGTCGAAGACGACGTCGGTCGCGGGGTCGGCGATGATGGCGTCGAGGTCGGTCGTCCACTCGGCCACGTCGTGGCGGGCGGCCAGCTCCCGCAGCTTGGCCTCGTTCCGGCCGACCAAGATGGGCTCGACTTGGAGGCGGCCGCCGTCGTCGAGGCGGAGGCCGCCTTGGTCGCGCAGCGGCAGGACGGAGCGGACGAGGTGTTGGGTGCGGCCCATGCGGCCGGTGACGCCGTTCATGGCGACGCGGAGCGTGCGGTCGGGCATCGGTGCCTCCTCGACAGGTGGTGGGAGCCGTCCCGCAACGGTGCGGGAAAACGCTTTCCATAGACTAGACCATGTGGCCGCCGCCGGCAACCGCCGATCCGCCCGGGAGGCTGGCGCCGAAACCCGCCCCGGCGCTCGAACGAGGCTGGCGTCGAAGTCCGTCCCGCCGCCCGGACGACGCCCGACGCCGCCCTCCCAGGAGAGCGGTTGCCGTATATTGCGGCCTGTGGCTGTGACTCTGAGCGATGTGGCCGAGGCGGCCGGGGTGTCGCTGGCGACGGCCTCGCGCGCCCTCCACGGCGCCTCCGGGCGGCGGCAGGTGCGCGGCGACCTCAAAGAGCGCGTCCAGGCCGCCGCCGCCCTGCTCAACTACACCACCGACGCCAACGCCCAGGCCACGGCGCGAGGCCGGACCAGCGTCCTCGGCGTCGTCGTCCACGACATCGCCGACCCCTACTTCGCCGCCCTGGTGGCCGGTGTGACACGGGCGGCCGACGCCGCCTCGCTCCAGGTCACGCTGGCCTCGACCCAGAACGAGCCGGCCCGGGAGGCCGAGTTGGTCCGCCTTTTGCAGCAGCAGCGGGCGCGCGCCATCGTGCTGTTGGGCGGCCGTCAGGCCGGCGCCCGGTCGGACGATCTGGACCAGGCCCTGCGTCATTACGCCGAGGCCGGCGGCGCGGTGGTCGTGGTGGGCCAGCCGCTGGCCGGCCTGGCCGCCGTCGCCATCGACAACCGGGGGGGCGCGGCGACGCTGGCCCGGGCGCTCCACGGCCTGGGCTACCGCCGCCCGGCCGTCCTGGGCGGGCCGCCGGTCCACCTGACGGCCCGCGACCGGCGCGAGGGCTTCGCCCAGGCCTTCGCCGACCTGGGCGATCCGATCCCCCCCGAGCGGATCGTGGCCGGTGCCTTCACCCATCGCGGCGGCGAGGAGGCCTTGCTCGAGCTCCTGGGCCGCTCGGGCCGGGATTTGGACGCCGACGTCATCTTCGCCGTCAATGACGTCATGGCCCTGGGAGCGCTGGCGGTCGCCCGCGACCTGGGCATCGCCGTGCCGGAGCGGGTGGCGCTGGCCGGCTTTGACGACATCACCAGCCTGCGGGATGTCGTGCCCGCTCTGACGACGGTGCGCGTGCCTCTGGGGCAGGTCGGCGCCTGGGCCACCGAGTTGGCCCTGGCCAAGGGCGAGGGATCGGCGCCGGTGGTGCGGGAGGTCCCCGTCGAGGTGGTCCTGCGGGCCTCGACACCACCGCTGGCCCACCGGACGCTTGAAAGTTCCTGACCCGGAGGCGTCCAAGGAGGCGTCTGGCGCTGTCGTCGTGCGCCGGGTCCCAATCCGGCGCCCGTTTCCGCCTGGTCGCACACCCGGTCTGGCCGCCGCCATGGTGTGGCCGGGGGAGACGTTGGCCAGTCCCGATGACGTCGCCCGCCTGGTCGCGCCGCCGGGCGACCGGCTTTGGAAAGCGCTTGCTAAGAGTCCTGGAGGCGTGCCATGATCGGCCTGGGCCGCGTTCCGCCGGCCCAATCCAGCGAAGGAGGCGACGATGCCCCCCGTGGCCCTCGTCACCGGCGGCAGCCGCGGGATCGGCCTGGGCGTCTCCCGGCGCCTGCTCCAAGACGGCTTCGCCGTCGCCATTCTGGCCCGGCGGCCCTCCCCGGCGGCGGTCGCGGAGTTGCGGGCCGAGGCCGGGGAGGACCGCGTTCTCTACCTCCAGGGCTCGGTGGCCGACCTGGCCGACCAGCGGCGCTACCTCGACGCCGCCCTGGAGCGGTGGGGCCGCCTCGACCTCCTGGTCAACAATGCCGGTGTCGCCCCGGCGGTCCGGGCCGACCTGCTTGAGGCCACGCCCGAGTCCTTCGACCGGGTGCTCGGAGTCAACCTGCGCGGCCCCCACTTCCTCACCCAGGCCTTCGCCCGGGCCGTGCTCGGCCACCGCCTCGACCCGCCGCCCCCCGACTCTCGGGCGGCCTGGTCCGAGAGCGCTGGCGGTGCCGGAGCCGACCCGCCGGACCGGCCCCTGGCCACCATCGTCAACATCTCATCCATCTCGGCCACGGCCGTGTCCACAGACCGCGGCGACTATTGCCTGTCCAAAGCCGGCCTGGCCATGGCGACCCAGCTGTGGGCCGTCCGCCTGGCGCCCGTGGGCATCGTCGTCTACGAGGTCCGGCCGGGGATCATCGCCACCGATATGACGGCCGCCGCGCGCGCCAAGTACGACCAGTTCTTGGCCGACGGCCACCTCCCGATCGCCCGCTGGGGCCGGCCGGCCGACGTGGCGGCGGCGGTGTCGCTGCTGGCCGCGGGCGGGACACCGTACTCGACCGGGGAGGTCTTCCACGTCGACGGCGGCCTCCACACCCCCGTCCTCTGAGTCGGTGGGGGCCACGATGACGCGCCAGCCGGAAAGCCTCCGGATCGCCGGCCGGGATGTCCCCGTGCTGACGGCGACGACCGTCGTGGCGGGGGCGGGCGCGGCCGGGCTGCGGGCGGCCGAGGCGTTGGCCGAGCGCGGCCAAGACGTCATCGTCGTGACCGACCGGCTCAAAGCCGGCACCTCGCGCAACGCCGGCTCCGACAAACAGACCTACTACAAGCTGACGCTGGCCGGGGCGGCCGGTGACTCCGTGCGCGAACTGGCCGCCACCCTCTTCGCCGGCGGGGCCATGGACGGCGACACCGCCGTGGCCGAGGCCGCCTGGTCGGCCCGGGCCTTCTCCCACCTGGTCGAGGCGGGCGTCCCCTTCCCGGCCAACGACCACGGCGAGTACATCGGCTACAAGACCGACCACGACCCCCGCCAGCGGGCCACCTCGGCCGGGCCGTGGACCAGTCGGTCCATGGTCGAGCGCCTGGAGGGGCGCGTCCGCCGGCTGGGCGTGGAGGTGGTCGACCACTGCCGGGTGGTCGACCTCATCGTCTCGGGGGTCGGCGACGGCGCCCGGGCGGTCGGGCTGTTGCTGCTGCGGACCGAGGCCCCGGTGGGCGACGCCTCCCCCTTCCTGCTCGTCCGGGCGGCCCAGGTCGTCCAGGCCACCGGCGGGCCGGCCGGGCTGCACGGCCGTAGCGCCTACCCCCGTGGCCAGTGGGGGGCGTCCGGGGCGGCGCTGAGGGCCGGAGTGGTGGCCCAGAACCTGACCGAGTGGCAGTTCGGGCTGGCCTCCGTGGCGCCGCGCTGGAATGTCTCCGGCAGCTACCTCCAAGCCCTGCCCCGGATCGTCTCGACCGCTGCCGACGGCTCGGACGAGCGCGAGTTCGTGGCCGACGCCCTGGGCGACTACGGCCGGCTCGTGACCTGGACCTTCCTCAAGGGCTACCAGTGGCCCTTCGACATCCGCAAGGCGTCCGACGGCTCGTCGGTGATCGACCTCATCGTCGGCCGCGAGCTGGCCCGGGGCCGGCGCGTCTGGCTCGACTTCCGGGCCGACCCGGGCGGCCGGCCGCTCGACCCGGCGGCCCTGGCGCCCGAGGCCCGGGCCTACCTGACGGCCGCCGGGGCGCTGTCCGGCCGGCCGGTCGAGCGCCTCCGCCGCCTGAACCAGCCGGCCTACCGCCTCTACCTCGAGCGCGCGCCGAGGACCGACCTGGCGGCCGAGCCGCTGGAGGTGGCCGTCGGCGTCCAACACCACAATGGTGGTTTGGCAGTCGACGACTGGTGGCAGACCTCGCTGGCCGGGTTGTTCGCGGTCGGCGAGGCGGCCGGCTGCCACGGGGTCTACCGGCCCGGCGGGGCGGCCCTCAACAGCGGCCAGGTCGGCGCCCTGCGGGCGGCCACACGGATCGTCGCCGACCACTGGGCCGTGGCCGACGAGGTCGACTTCAGGGCCGCCGCCGCCCCCGTGGTGACGGCCGCCTCGGATCTGGTGGCGGCCGCCGCCGCCCGTTTCGCGACCGGCCGGGCCGAGACCGGGGCCGCCACCCTGGCCGCCCTGCAACAACTCTTCGACGACCACGTCGGCCTGGTCCGCTCGGCCGCGTCGGTCGGCCGGGCGCTGGACCAGGTGACGGCCTGGGACCAGGCCCTGGCCGCCACGGCTGTGGCCGACGCCTCATCCCGGCGCTCCCTCGACCGGCTCTTCCTGGGCCGCGACCTGCTGCTGGTGGCTCGCGTCTGCTTGACGGCCCTGGCCGACTACGCCGCCTTGGGCCGCTCTCGCGGCTCGGCCCTGTGGACCGACCCGGCGGGCCGGCCGCCGCTGGCCGGGGCGGCCGGGGCGGCCTGGCCGGACGAGTTCCGCTTCCGCCTCGACGCCGGCGCCCTGGACGACCGCGTCCAGCAGGCGCGGCACGACGCCGCCAGCGGCGCGACCACGCTGACCTGGCGGCCCCGTCGGCCCCTGCCGCCGCCGGACGACCAGTTCGAGACCGTCTGGCGGTGCCACCGCCAGGCCGTGGACTAGATCCACCGCTGCTCGACTACCGGGCGACCTCATCCGGACGCGCTGACGGCGGTGCCGCCGCTCATAAGCGGTGGATCTGGGCTCAGACCTGGCCCAGGTCGAGGATCTGCCGGGGCACAATCCACTCTGTCGCCGGCAGCTTGGACCAGTCGAATCCCGTCACCATCTCGGCCGCTGTCGCCTGCTCCGGGCAGTCCAGGCCGAGGGAGCGGGCCAGCAGGGCCACCACCTGTCCGACGCTCCAGCCCCGCCGGCGTAGGCGGGCCAGGCCGATGGCACCGTCGCGTTTGGCCAGCCGGCCGCCGTCTGGGGCGACGGCCAGGGGCAGGTGGGCGTATTGGGGCACCGCCAGGCCCAACTGGCGGGCCAGCCAGGCCTGGCGCAGGGCCGAGCTGAGCAGGTCGGCCCCCCGCACCACCTGGTCCACCCCTTGGCAGGCGTCGTCCACCACGACGGCGAAGTTGTAGGCGAATAGGCCGTCGCCCCGGCGGATGACGAAATCGTCCACCGTCCCGGATGTCGGGCCGGCCAACTGGTCGGTCAGGGCGACCACGGCTCCCTCGGCCCGCACCCGGAGGGCGGGCGGGCGCGAACGCCGCCTCTCGGCCCGCTCGGCCGCGCTGAGGTCGCGGCAGGTCCCCGGGTAGGGCCGCAGGCCGTCGTCACCGTGGGGGGCGACAGTCGCCCGGGCGATCTCCTGGCGGGAGCAGAAGCACTCGTAGGTCAAGCCGTCGAGCCGCTCCAGGGCCTTCTCGTAGGCGGCGGTCCGCGCCGACTGCCAGACGACCGGGCCGTCGTGGGTCAGGCCCAAGGCCGCCAGGTCGTCCAATTGGCGGGCGGCGATGGGGCCGGCGGCGGCGATGCGGTCCCGGTCCAGGTCCTCGACCCGCAGGCGGAAGCGGCGGCCGGAGCTCCGGGCCGCCAGCCAGGCCGCCAGGGCGGTGCGCAGGTTGCCCAAGTGCAGGTCGGAGGTCGGCGTGGGCGCGAAACGTCCGGCCATGGCCACCTCCGGCGGGGTTCGGCGTCGTGGGAACCTCCGCCGACCGACCATAGTGGACCAGCCCCAGCAGCGCCGGGCGGCGCGGTCCCGCCTGCCCGAGAATCGGCCCGCCAGATGACAGGATGGCACCGTACGCTTCCGACCCTGGGACAACCGATGGCATCACGTAAGCCCGAACGGCTGCTCAATCTCGTTATCTGCTTGTTGGTGACCCGACGCTTCCTAACCCGCGACCAGATCAGGGAATCGGTCGAGGGCTATGCCGAGCTGACAGCGGTGGCTTTCCGCCGGGCCTTCGAGCGGGACAAAGACGAGTTGCGCCGGCTGGGGGTGCCGCTGGAGGTCGGGTCGGCCGAGGATTGGGGTGGCGTGGTCGACGGCTACCGCATCCGCCGGGGCGATTTCGAGTTGCCGGTCATAGAGCTGACCGGGGTCGAGTCGACCCTGGTCGGTCTGGCCACCCGGGTGTGGCAGGAGGCCACCCTCGACGCCGCCACCGGCCGGGCCATCGCCAAGTTGACAGCCGGCGGGGTCGGCATCAGCCCCGAACGCCTGGTGGCGGTGGCCCCCAGCCTGCCGACGCGCGAGGCCGGTTTCGCCGTCTTCTGGCAGGGCTGGCTGACCCGATCCCCGATCCGCTTCGTCTACCACGGCCGCCGCCGCGACTTCGAGCCTTGGCAACTAGTCTTGCGTCAGGCCAGTTGGTACGCCCTGGGCCGCGACCGGACGGCCGGCGTCAGAGCCTTCAAGCTGTCCCGGGTCGAGGGCCAGCCGGTCCTGTTGACCGGCCAGCCACCCTTCCCGCCGCCCGACCCGGCCGAGTTGGCCGCCCACCGCCGCCTGCTGGAGGCCCCCGAGCCGGTCCACCAGGCGCTGGTGGCGATCCGCCCCGACACCGCCCCCGCCCTGCGCCGTCGCGGCCGTCCTGCTGAGGGTCGGGCCCCGGAGGGCTACAACCTGGTGGCGGTGCCCTACGCCCGCCCGGACGAGATCGTGGGCGAGGCCGCCGCCGCCGGGGCCGACGCCTTGGTGCTAGAGCCGCTGGAGCTGCGCGCCCAGGTGTTGGAGCGACTGCGCCAGGTGGCCGCCGCTGGTCAACCGGACCAGCCGGCCACGTCTGAGGCGGCCACGTCTGGACCGGCCACGTCTGAGCCGGCCGGGTCTGAGTCGATCACGTCCCGGGCGGCCACAGCGGGGTCGGCCACAGCGGCCGCAGTCGGGGTGGAGGACGTGTCTGAGTCGGTCACGCCGGGGTCGCTCACGTCGGGGTCGGTCGGTTCGGCTGCGGTCGGTGCGGAGGCCACAGCGGGGTCGGCCACAGCGGCTGAGGCCGGGGCGGCGGAGGGGTCGGGAGCGGCTGGACCAGTTGTGGCCCAGGCAGTGCCAGCCACTAGTCGGGCGGCCCGACCGGGGTCTGGGGCCATGCCAGGCACGGCCGGCAAGGCCTCGGAGGCGGTCGACCAGGTGGCACGGCTGCTGCTGCTCATCCCCTACTTGCAGAGCCACCCCGGGATCAGCCTGAGCCAGGCCGCCGCCGCCCTCGGCCTGGCCCCCGAGCAGGTCCGGGGCGACCTGGCGGTGGCCTTCATGTGTGGCCTGCCGGGCGGGCTGCCGGGCGATCTGATCGAGATCGATCTTGATCTGGTGGACGACGAGGGCGTGGTCTATCTCAGCAACGCCGAGGTCCTGAGCCGCCCGCTACGGCTCAACCCGGACGAGGCCATGGGCCTGATCGTGGCCCTGCGGGCGGTGCGCCAGGTGGCGGCCGGCGACCTGCACCAGGTCATCGACACCCTCTTGGCCAAGCTGGCCGCCGTCGCCCCCGGCCCGCCGCCGACGCCGCCGGCCCTGGAGTTGGCGGCCGGCCTGGACACCACCCGGGAGCGCCTGTTCGGGGCCATCAGCCAGGCCCAGCGGGTCCGTCTGACCTATTACGGGGCCAGTCGGGGCCAGACCAGCCGGCCGCTGGTCGATCCGGCGCGACTATTCACCTCCGACGGCGTGGCCTACCTGTCGGCCTGGTCCGTCGGGCGCGATGCCTGGCGCACCTACCGTCTGGACCGGATCGCCGCTGTCGAGCCGACCGGCGACCTGGCCCAGGCCCACGGTCGCGAGCCGGCGGCCGACTCCTGGCTCCAAACCCTGGCCCAGGCCCGGCCGGTCCGGCTGCGGGTCCGGCCGGCGGCCCAGTGGATGGTCGAGTACTACCCCACCCAGGGGCTGACGCGCCTGCCGGACGGCGACCTCGAGGTCACCTTGCCGGTGGCCGATCCGGCCTGGTTGCGCTGGCTGCTGCTGCGCCTGGGGCCAGACGTGACACTGTTGGACGACCCGGCGGCGGCGGCCGACGCCGCCCAAGCCGCCACCGCCGCCCTGGCCGCCTACGCCGCCGCCGGCCTGGCCTAGATGGTTAATTCCAAGCCATGGGCTCGTCCTCACTCCCAGGCGACGCGCCGGCGGCGTCCTCGTCGGTCGGCGATGCCACACATCGCCTCTCTCCTTATTCCTGGCCGGCCCGCCGTCTGAGCGCGAATCCATCGCCCAGCCCTTGGAATTAACCATCTAGCGGTCTGCGCCCCAGTGGCTGCGGTGGACCAAGATTCGAGCCGGTATGATCGCGCGAGTGTGGTGGGTGCTCCTGATCGGCGGGGCCGTCGTCGTGGGCGGCGCGGTGGTCTTCGGCTGTTGGCGGCGGCTGCGGCGTAGTCTGCGGGCCTTGTCGGACGAGGCCGGACGCTGCCAGGAGGCCATCGTCCGCCGGGCGGCCCCCCTGGCCGAGTTGGGCCAGGCCACACCGTGGTCGCGTCCCGGACAGCTCCGCCTCGATTCGGCCGGCGGCCCGTCGTGACGCCCCCGGGTAACGCTCTAACAACTTTGGTGGTTAATCCGACCGCCGGGCGGGGCAAGGCCGGGCGGCAGTTGCCCAAGGTCTTGAACCAGTTGCTCAAGGGCCTGCCCGAGGGCGCCCTGCAGGTCAGCCAGGCCCAGAGCTACGACGAGGCCAAGGCGGCCTGCGCCGCCGCCGTGGCCGAGGCCAGCGCCCACAGCGATGAGCGGCGCGACGCCCTGGTGGTGATGGGGGGCGACGGCATGATGCACCTCGGCCTCAACGCCGCCGCCGGCTCCGGCGTGCCCCTGGGCCTGATCCCGGCCGGCACCGGCAACGACTTCTGCCGTGGCCTGGGCCTGCCGCTGGACGGCGAGGCCGCCGCCCGCATCGTCGCCCAGGGTCTGACCAAGAAGATCGACCTGATCTCGGTCACCGGCCGGCTGAGCCACGGCTCGGCCCAGCGCTGGGTCGGCTGCGTGGTGTCGACCGGCTACGACGCCCGGGTGTCGCGCCGGGGCAACTCCTTGCCGCCGGCCTGGGGGTCGTTGGCTTACGCCGCCGCCGCCTTGTTGGAGCTGCGCGGCTTCAAGCCCCTGCCCTACCGGCTGTGGCTGGACGGGGAGGCCAGGGAACAGACCGCCATGTTTGTGGCGGTGGCCAATGTGCCTTTCTTCGGCGGTGGTATGAACATCGCCCCCAAGGGCAAGCCGGACGACGGTCGGCTCGACGTCACCATCATCCACCCGGTCTCCCGGCTGACCCTGATCCGTTTGTTGCCCGCCATGTTCACGGGCAAGTTCGTCCAAGACCCGGCCGTCGAAATCCTCCAGGCCAAAGAGGTCTTAGTCGACGGCGACGATCTGTACGGCATGGCCGACGGCGAGGACCTGGGGCCGGCGCCCCTCCACCTGCGGGTCGTCCCCGAGGCCCTGACGATCTACGCCCCGCCCCAGGGTCCGCTGTCGCGCTGGCGGCGGCGGTGACGGAGGCGGCGCCGACCGCCGCCGGGCTGACGGGGGAGGGGTTGTCGGCCGGCGGTTCGGCCGGTGAGTTGTCGGCGCTAGACCGGCTCGATCCGGCCGCGACAGAATTGTTGGCCCAGTTCCGGGCCCGCCAGGACTTCGCCCTGGACGACTACCAACTGGCCGCCGCCGCCCAGCTGGCCAGGGGCTCGGGGGTGTTGGTGGCGGCCCCGACGGGGGCGGGGAAAACCGTCCTGGGCCAGTTCGCCGTCTTCTTGGCCCGCGCCGCCGGGCGCAAATGTTTCTACACCACGCCGATCAAGGCCTTGTCCAATCAGAAGTTCCACGACCTGGCGGAGGAGTACGGCCCGGAGGCGGTCGGTTTGCTGACCGGCGACCAGACGATCAACGGCGAGGCGCCAATAGTTGTTATGACAACGGAAGTCTTGCGCAATATGATCTACGCCCGGTCGGACACTTTGCGCGGGCTCAGCCACGTCGTCTTGGACGAGGTCCACTACCTGGCCGACCGTTTCCGCGGCCCGGTCTGGGAGGAGGTCATCTTGGGCCTCGATCCCGGCGTCAAGGTGGTGGCCCTGTCGGCCACCGTGTCCAATGTCGAGGAGTTCGGCGACTGGCTGGCCCAGGTCCGGGGCGACATCGCCACCGTGGTGTCGGAGCGGCGACCGGTGCCCCTGTTCCAGCACGTCTTCGCCGGCCACCGGCTGTACGACCTCTACCGGGAGGCCGCCCCCGCCCCGGGCCCGGCCGCGCCCGTGGTCAACCCCCAACTGATCCAACTGGCCAAGGAGGAGTCCCGCCACCTGCGCGACGACTCCCGCCGCCCCAGGGGACACAGCGGGCGGGGCCGCTCCAAGACGGCCTACGGCTCCGGGGCCTTCGGCGGGGCCGCCGCCGGCCGCTGGGCCGACCGCTCCCGCCTGACGCCCAAGCGACGTGACATCGTGGCCGCCCTAGACCAACAGGGTCTCTTGCCAGCGATCTGCTTCGTCTTCTCCCGGCTGGGCTGCGACCAGGCGGTGCGGCGGTTGACAGCCGACGACATCCGGCTGGTCTCGCCCGGCCAGCGCCGGGCGCTGGACCAGATCGCCCAACAGGTGGTCGAGGGGCTGTCGGACGACGACCGGGAGGCCCTGGGTTTCGAGGCCTGGCGCGATGCCTTCGGCCGTGGTCTGGCCGCCCACCACGCCGGGCTGTTGCCGATCTTCAAGGAGGCCGTCGAACTGGCCTTCAGCCAAGGCCTGGTCAGGGTCGTCTTCGCCACCGAGACGCTGGCCCTGGGCATCAACATGCCGGCCAAAACCGTGGTCTTGGAACGTCTGGTGAAGTACAACGGCCAGTCCCACGTCGATGTCACGGCCGGCGAGTACACCCAGTTGACCGGCCGGGCCGGCCGCCGTGGCATCGACGCCGAGGGCCACGCCGTCGTGGCCTGGGCCCCGGGGCTGGACCCCAGGGCGCTGGCCGGGCTGGCGGCGCGACGGACCTACCCGCTGCGCTCGGCCTTCAACCCGACCGCCAACATGGTGGTCAACCTGGTCGGCTCCCTCGGCTTAGACCGCGCCCGCCGGCTGCTGGGGCTCAGTTTCGCCCAGTTCCAGGCCGACCGCTCAGACGGCCGTCCGGGCCGCTCCCGGGCGCTGGTGGAACGCTTCGACCGGGTGTCGGCGGTGCTGCTGCGCCTGGGCTACCTGGAGACCGACACGGCCGTGGCGCCCGAGGTGATGACTGACACGGGAGACAGGCCTAACACGGCCTGGGCGCCCGCCGAGACCAGCCCGTTCGACCCGGCCGTGGCGCCAGAGGCGCCCGACGGGATGACAAATGGGTCCGACATGGCCGGGGCGCCTGCTCTAGGCGACTGGTCTGACCCGGCCTGGGCGCCGCCGACGCCCGCCGCCGCCGGGACGCCCGCCGCCGCCGGGACGCCAGGGGCGGGCGGCGCCACCGACCGGCCCGGCGCCTGGCGGGTGACCGCCGCCGGCCGGGGGCTGAGCCGGATCTACGGCGAGCAAGACCTGGTGGTGGCCGAAGCCCTGCGGCAGGGGGTGCTGGACGGTCTGACCGTCCCCCAATTGGCGGCCACTTTGTCCGTCTTGGTGTACGAGTCCCGCAGCGACCAGCGCGGGGAGGCCAAATTGCCGGACCGGGCCTGCGAGCGGGCAGTGGCGGAGCTGCGCCGGGTGGCCCGCGCGGTCGCCGGGTTGGAGCGACAGTGCCGCCTCGAACCCCGCCCGCCGCTGGAGGCCGGCTTCGCCAAGGCGGCCTATTTATGGGCCGAGGGGGCCAGCCTGGGACTGGTGCTCGACGCCACCGCGACGATGGCCGGCGATTTCGTGCGCTGGATCCGCCAGACCATGGACCTGGCCGGCCAGATCGTTGAGGCCTGCCCGCCCGGCCCGTTGGCCAGAACCTGCCGCGACCTGGGGCGGGCGCTCAAACGGGGTGTGGTGGACAGCCCGACAAACGACTGAAGAATGGGGGACGACATGGGGACCGACCGGGTGTCCGCCCGAGTGGACCGGACCTTCGAGGCCTACCTCTTCGACCTCGACGGCACCGTCTACCTGGGGGACCGGTTGCTGCCCGGGGCGGGCGAACTGATGGCGGCCATCGCGGCGGCCGGGCGGCGGCGGGCCTTCGTCACCAACAACTCGACCAGAACCAGGCAGATGTACGCCGACAAACTGGGCCGCCTCGGCCTGGAGGCGACGGCGGACGACATCGTCACCAGCGGCAGCCTGACCGCCGCCTGGATCCGGCGCCACCGCCCCGGCGCGGTCTGCTTCGTCCTGGGCGAGGAGCCGCTGCGGCGCGAGCTGGGGGCCGCCGGCCTCGAACTGTCGTCGGATCCGGCCCGGATCACGCTGGTGGTGTCGTCCTTCGACCGGGGCTTCGACTACGCCAAACTGCAGATCGCCTTCGACGCTCTGCGCGGGCGCCCCGAGGTCGGTTTCATCGCCACCCACCCCGACCCCTACTGCCCCCTGCCCGACGGCCGGGGCCAGCCCGACGCCGCCGCCGTCACCGCCGCCGTGGCCGCTTGCAGCGGCCGGACCTGCCAGGCCGTCATCGGCAAACCCTCGGCCACCATGGTGACGACCGCCTGTCAACTGATGGGGGTGTCGTTGGAGCGGACCATCGTGGTGGGCGACCGTCTGGCCACCGACATCGCCGGCGGTCTGGCCGCCGGGGCCCACACCGCCCTGGTCCTGACCGGCGACACCAGCCTGGCCGACCTGGCGGCGGCCGGGCCCCAGAGTTGGCCGGATCACGTCCTGGAGCGGATCGACGCCCTGGTCCCGCCCTTGTTGGCCTTGGCCGGCCGTTAAGCTGTCCGGGTGTCAGTCGCCATCCGGGTCATACCCTGCCTCGACGTGGCCGGCGGGCAGGTGGTCAAGGGGGTCAACTTCCTCGACCTGCGCCAGGCCGGCGACCCGGTGGAGTTGGCCGCCCGCTATGACGCCCAGGGGGCGGACGAGCTGACCTTCCTCGACATCTCGGCCTCCGCCGAGGGCCGGGCCACCACCTTGGAGATGGTGCGGCGTTGCGCCGAGACCGTCTTCATCCCCCTGACCGTCGGCGGCGGGGTGTCGGCCGTGGACGACGTCGACCGACTGCTGCGCCACGGGGCCGACAAGGTCGGCCTGAACACGGCCGCCCTGGCCCGGCCACAGTTGATCGATCAGATCGTGCGCCGCTTCGGCAGCCAGGTGTTGGTCTTGTCGATCGACGCCCGCCGCCAGCCGGACCAGCCGTCCGGCTTCGGGGTCACCACCCACGGCGGTCGCCGCGCGGCCGGGGTCGACGCCCTGGCCTGGGCGCGGCAGGCCCAGGACCGAGGGGTGGGCGAGATCCTGCTCAACTCGATGGACGCCGACGGCACCACCGCCGGTTTCGACCTGGCCATGATCGCCGCCGTCCGCCAGGTCGCCAGCGTGCCCCTGATCGCCTCCGGCGGCGCCGGCCGGCCGGAGGACTTCGTGGCCGCCGTGGCCGCCGGGGCCGACGCCGTGTTGGCCGCCAGCGTCTTCCACTACGGCCGTCTGACGGTGAACGACGTCAAACGCGCTCTGGCCGCCGCCGGCCACCCGGTCCGTCTGACCGCCGGGGCCGAGGCCGCCGCTGGGGACAGCGGTGGCGGGGAGAGCGGGAGCGGCGGGACCGCCACGGGGGTGGCCGCCGTGGCCGCCGGGGCCGCCAGCATTGCCGCCGAGACCGGCGGGAGGGCCGTCTGATGTTGGTCTGGCTGCCCTATCTGAGCCGCCAACAGGCTCTGGACCGGCTCGGCCCCATGCCCGAGGGGATCGAGTTCGACCTGGCCGTCCGCGACCACGGCCTGCCCCGGGAGGGGCGCCAGCGGGTGGAGTACTTCGCCGTGCGCAACTTCGAGATCGACGTCGCCCGCCAGGTCTTGGGCC
>JAISAO010000087.1 GCA_031266665.1 Propionibacteriaceae bacterium
AGCCCAAGACTCCAACTCAGACCGGTCTTCATCGGTCAAGACAACACGGGGAGCAACAGGACTCGGCACAGGCCAAGCTTACACCAAACTAGACAGTAATTATTGACTCAACACACTAGTTGGTGGCCGACAGCCTCAACCAGGCAGACCTGTCCACCGTCGAGAATGGACATAGATAGCGCCGTTCGGGTGGGAACGGACGGATAGTTCACGGCTGGCGGCGGTCAACAGGTGTCGGCCAAAGCTAGGCCGAGCGGGGCCATTTCAGACCGTCGATGTACTGGGGGTGGGCGTTCACCAAGCTCCACAGCGCGGTCGAGTAGCTGTTGTCACGACGGATCGTGTCGACGAGGTCGGCCAATACGACCAGCCAGGCCCACGGCGTCGACTGATAGATGCCTTGGTCGAGGTCGGTCTTAAGTCGATTGAGGACTGCCGGTGGAACCTGCACGTTGGCGCGGTTCCAAATCCTGGCGTGATGGGCGCAAAAGTTTCTTACCACGGTGAGCGATCGGAATATCGACTCGGCGAATCGGGCGTGAGGGTAGTTGAAGCTACGCGCAACTTGATGGCGAACGGTGTCGTCGCTCAGCAAGCTGTACATCTTCGACGCGGACCCGAGTGACAGGACTTCCATGGCGTCCCACAAAGGCGGTGTGTCACCTCGGTCGATCACGGGTGCGATGAAGTCTTCACGGGAGCGCCGCAGGTCACGCTCAATACCGTCGAGTAGTCCGTCGCGAGCGTTGCCGCCCTGGATCAAAATGATGGTCCGGTAGATGGCTTTGTCGCGGTAGTCGTAGGTCAGACCGCTGACGGCCATAAAGTAGCCCAGCCGAGAGCGCAGGGTGATCTCGAAGTCGGCTAAGCCGTCAGTCAGGACTCGCCGCAGCGCCGAGTCGAACCGGTAAGCGTCTGCGAGATTGGCCACTGTCGTGCCGGGCGGGAAAGCTCTGTTCCCATGCGTCGGGTTTAGCTGCGCGTAGCGCCAATAGCGGGTCAACCGGGCGTAGCTGTTATCAGCGAGGAGTCTGGCCAGCGCGATTTTAGCGTCGTCGTCGGGCACGTCGAGGCCGCGTTGGATCAGCAGACTAATTTGGGCGACGATGCTCAGCGGCGGCTTGCTAGGCACAAGACTCCTTGGTCGGTGTCGGATTGATCGAGGCTGGACGAGCCAACTCTACGCCGCCCGCGACCCTCAGCCGTTCACCTGAGGTTGGGGGAAAGAAAGAGCCCCGCCGGTATTGGGGAAGCCTTACGGCTCTAGCCCTGGATGATAGCACGCCGATTCGAGAGTCTCGGGTCCATCAGCGACGCCGGCTGCGATCACATCGCGGCCAGCCGACCAAGGTGGGCGGCTCAAAGGCCGGTAGTACCAGTGGTCAGGGGCGTTAGAGTTCCGGCCGACTTAGCCGCGTCCCGGGCGGCCGCCCCGGCCGGGCTGGCCGGCGTCGGGGCGCAGTTGGAGGGGGCGGCCGGCCACCTTGGCGCGGGCCAGGCGGCGCAGCGTGTCCTGGGATAAGTGGGGTTTGATCTCGACCAGGCTGAAACGGCCGAACATGTCGATCCGGCCCAGGTCTGAGCCGCGCAGCCCCGACTCGCCGGTCAGGGCGCCGACGATGGCACCGGGGCGGGTGCCGTGGGCGTGGCCGACGCCGACCCAATAACGGTTGGTGCCGTCGTCCGAGCGGCGGTCGGCTCCACCCCGGTCCGGCTGGTCGGATGAGAAGGCCCGTCGGCCTTGGCCCGGCCGTGTCTGATCACGCTGCCAACTCGGCCCTGCGGAGTCGCGGTCGCGCTGCCACGACTTGGTCCGGCCGCCGTGCTGCTCCCAGCTGGATCCCGGCTGGTCGCGGTCGCGCTGCCACGACTTGGTCCGGCTGTGGTCGTGCTCCCATCTGGATCCCGGCTGGTCGCGGTCGCGCCCCCAGGCCGGTTGGCGGCGGTCGCGGCCCTGGTCCGACTGGTCGTGGCCGTTCGATTTGGCCCGGGCGCGGTCGCGGTTCGGCCGGTCGTCTTCCCAGCGCGACCGGCGGCCGTGGCCATCCCGCTCATAAGCGGGGCGGCGGGCCGGGCGGGACAGGGCCTGGTCCAAGCGGTCCTCGGCCTCCGGGTCGGCGGCCGGGTCGCCCTCGGCCAGGGCCAGGGCCAGCAGGGCGGCGGCCAGGTCGGCCGGGTCGAGGCCGTCGGCGGTCGCCTCGGCCACGGCGGCGCGGGCCGCTCCGGGGTCGGTCCGCCGGGCGCGCTCCAAGACGGCGGCGGCGCGCTGCCGGGCCACTTGGGCGGCGCTGGGGACAGCCACCTCTGTCAGCTCGGCGTCGAGGTGGCGGGCGATGGCGCGCAGCCGCTTGACCTCGGCTGGCGTGGCCAAGGTCAGGGCTTGGCCGCTGCGGCCGGCCCGGGCGGTGCGGCCGATGCGGTGAACATAGGTGTCGGTCTCGCGCGGCAGGTCGAAGTTGACCACCAGGCCGATCCGGTCCACGTCCAGCCCCCGGGCGGCCACATCGGTCGCCACCAAGATGTCGATCCGGCCTTGGCGCAACTGCTGGACGATCCGTTCCCGCTCGTTCTGGGCCACTTGGCCCGAGATGGCGGCCGCTCGCAGTCCCCGCTCCCGCAGCCGGTCGCCCAACTCGTGGGCGGTGGTCCGGGTGCGCGTGAAGACGATGGCCGCCTCGGCCTCGGACAGGGCCAGCAGCCGCGCCAGGGTGGTGGCCTTGAGCGCCGCCGGTGCCACGGCGTAAGTCTGGACCAGCCCGTCGACGGTCGGGGCCTCGGTCGGGGGGGACACCTGGACCGGGTTGGTCAGGTGTTTCTGGGCGGTCCGCCGGATGGCTGGCGGCATGGTGGCCGAGAACAGGGCCGTTTGCCGCTCGGGGGGCGCGGTCCGCAGAATGGTGTCGACGTCCTCGGCGAAACCCAGGCGCAACATCTCGTCGGCCTCGTCGATGACCAGGAACTCCAGCTCCGCCAGGTCGAGGGCCTGGCCCTCCAACAGGTCGATCAGCCGTCCCGGGGTGCCGACCACGATTTGGACTCCGGCCGCTAGCGCCCGTTTCTGCGGTCCATAGGGGGCGCCGCCGTAGACCGTCACCGCCTCGACCGGGCTGCCGGCCGACCGGGCCAGGTCGGTCAGCGCCGCCGTCACCTGCAGGGCCAGCTCGCGTGTCGGCGCCAGGACCAGCCCTTGGGGGCGTCCCGGCGTCGGCCGGGAGCGGCCGAGGCGGTTGATCAGGGGGAGTCCGTAGGCGGCCGTCTTGCCGGTCCCGGTCTGGGCCAGGCCGACGACATCACGGCCCTGCAGCAGCGGCGGCACGGCCAACGTTTGGATGGCGGTTGGACGGTCGAAGCCGAGCCGGGCCACGGCCTGGAGCAGGGCCGGCGGCAGGCCGAGGGCGGCGAAGCCCGTGTCGGCGTCAGGTGCCTCAACCGTCGCCGGGCCGTCGGCGCCTTGGGAATGGTTGAGAGTGAGGTCGTCCGAGGTTCCGGGGAAGCCGTCAATCGCCGGGTCATCGGCGGGATTGTCCATCCGGCGGCGGGAGTCGGGGCCGGTCGGGTCGGAATCCACCGTCGGGCGGAGCGGGGGCGCGTCACCAGGACGGTCGTTGGGGTCAGGACTCAAGGAAAGTGCCGTTCATGAATCACGGAACCAGGGTTGGAGCCCGACGTTCCGGTGCGCCGACACAGGCGGCGCGCGCTTCGGCCCCGGTCGGGGCCAAGGGCCGAGTATACGCCGGCCAACCAGCCTTATCCCAACTCGGACAAGACTTATAGTTACCGCCCGAGCGGCGGCGGGGCTCAATGGCCGGCGGCCGGCTCCACCACCTCGATCAGGACGCCGCCGGCGTCCTTGGGGTGGATGAACTGGATGCGGGAGCCGCCGGTGCCGATCTTGGGCGCATCGTAGAGCAGGCGCACGCCCCGCTGGCGCAGGGCGGCGCTGGCGGCCTCGATGTCGTCCACCCGGTAGCAAACCTGCTGGATGCCGCCGCGACCGCCGTTGTTGGCGATCCATTTGCCGATGGTCGAGGTCGGGCTCAGCGGGGCCAGAAGCTGGACCTGGGCGTTCTCGGGCAACTGGTCGCCCGTGCCCAACATGGCCTCCTCGACGCCTTGCTCGTGGTTGGTCTCACGGTGCAACAGGCGCCACCCCAGGACCTCGGTGTGGAAACGGATGGCGGCGTCCAGATCGGTGACGGCGTAGCCGACGTGATCGATGCAGCGGAATATGTCGGTGCTCATGGGGCCAGCCTAATCGCCACCGCCGACAGCCGCGGGCCGAGGCGGCGGCCCGGCCAAGTCTCGACTCGCGGCGCGGCGTGCCGTCGCCGGGCGGCGGCGTGGGGCAAGATGAAGTCCAACTTCCCCGTTGCAAGGAGTCGTCCATGCCTGGTTGGGCCAAGAAGACCTTGGCGGCATTAGTCGTGGCCTTCGTTTTATTCTTCGTCGTGACGCGGCCCGATGACGCCGCCGCCGCCGTCCACAGTTTCGCCGCCACCGGCCAATCCATCATCCAGTTCTTCCGCTCGTTGGTGGCTTGACCATGGGGGAGCGGCCCAGTCTGACCGCTCCCGAAGTCGACCGCTACCTCTTGGTCGACGAGGGCGAGGAGATCGTGGACGAGGTCGTCAAACACCCCGTCACCTTGGTCGTGCCCGTCCTGCTGGTGGTGGCCGGGTCGCTCATCGTGGGCCTGTCCGGCCTGGCCGGCGGCTGGTTCTGGCTGCCCGGCCTGGCCGGTCTGGGGCTGGCCCTGACCGGCCTCTACCGCTACCACGACCGCCACATGGACCGTTTCGTCATCACCAACATGCGGGTCTTCCGCGTCCACGGCGTCCTCCAACGCCAGGTGGCGACCATGCCGCTGAGCCGCATCCTGGACATCTCGGTGCGCCAGTCCTGGCTCGGCATGGCCCTGGATTACGGCCACTTCACCTTCGAGTCGGCCGCCCAGGACCAGGGGCTGCGGGTGATCGAGTTCGTCGGCCACCCCCGCCAGCGCGACCTGACCATCCAGCGGGTCATCCAGCGGTCCGGCGTCCGGGCCAGCGCCGCCCCGAGCGCCGACTGACGCGGACTCAGCGCCGCCCCTAGTGCCGATTGGTATGGTCCCTGCCGCTGACTGACGCGGACTTAGCGCCGCCCCGGGCGTTGATTGGCATGGCCCCTGCCGCCGACTCAGCGCCGCTCCAAGCGTTGATTGGCACGGACCTGGCCGCTGATTGACCGGTCCATTCACGGGCCCGCGGATCCCGGATCGAGTCCGGGATGACGCGATGATGTCAGGGCGCCCCGGGCTTGATCCGGGGTCTCCCGCTAGCCGGCCGTGAAATCGTCTATCGGTTCGTCGGGGATGGCACGGTCTCCCCGGCCGCTGGTGAACGACGTTCAGTTAGGATTCCGGGGTGAGTCTGACCCGGGAGGCGATCATCGCGGCGGCCCGCGACATCATGTCGGCCTACGGCTTGGCGGACCTGTCGATGCGCCGACTGGCGGCCGTGCTGGAGGTCCAGCCCAGCGCCCTCTACTGGCATTTCGCTCACAAACAAAACTTGTTGGCGGCGGTGGCCCGGACGATCCTGGACGACCTGCCTTCGGGGGCGGACGGGGAGTGGGCGGCCGGGGACTGGGCCGGCTGGCTGCGGCGCTGGGCCGCCCGGCTGCACGACTTATTGCGCCGGCAACGTGGCGGGGCCGAGCTGGTGTCGTCGGTCTTGGCCCTGCAACCGTGGGAGGCGGGGCCGGGTGCCGGGTTGGCGACCGGCTTGACGGCCGCCGGTTGGCCCCCCGAACCAGCCCGGGCGGGCGCCGCCGGCCTGCTCCACCTGGTCTTGGGCCACACCCTGGACGAGGAGCAGCGGGCCCAGGCCCACGACCTGGGCGTGGCGGCCGGCCCGGACCCGGACTCGGCCGCCCTGCTGGCGCGGTCGGTGAACCTGCTCCTGGCCGGCCTGGCCGCCGCCCGTCCGGTCTGACCGGAGGACTGGCCTCGGTCGTCGGGGCGGGGCTCGGCGGTGTGGCCGGTTATCGAATTGAAGGCGCTCTTCCGAGTTGAGGGTGTAGAAAGTTTTCTTGGTAGACCGTGACCTTGGCGGCGGCCGGCGGCGTCGGCTAGACTCGGGACAAGTTATTGAACACTGTTCAGGAGAGTCCCATGGCTCGGACCCGCGATCCCTTGGCCGACACCGCCCTGGTGGCCGTCTTCGCCGCCCTGATGGCCGTCTTCTCGGCCTTCGTCCCGGGGATCGCCGTCGGCCCGGCCCCCATCACCCTCCAGACCCTGGCCGTCGCCCTGATCGGTCTGATCCTGGGGCCGGTGCGAGGTCTTGCAGCGGTGCTGCTCTACCTGGTGGTCGGCTTGGCCGGCCTGCCGGTCTTCGCCCAGGGGGCGGCCGGTCCGGGCATTCTGGCCAGCGCCTCGATCGGCTACCTGCTGAGCTTCCCGGTGGCCGCCTGGCTGATCGGACTGGGCGCCGGTCTTTGCCTGCGCGGCGCCCGCCGCCGACTGGCGGCCAAGCTGACGGCGGTGACCTGGGCGGTCAGCCTGCTGGTGATCCATCCGGCCGGCGTCGTCGGCCTGATGGTCAACGCCGGCATGGGTCTGGGCGCCGCCGCCCTCTACGACCTGCGTTTCTGGCCCGGCGATCTGATCAAGGGCGTCCTGGCGGGCCTGATCGCGGCTGTCGTCCACCGCGCCTTCCCGGCCCTGGCCGCCCGGCCGGCCCGGGGGAACAGGCCGTCTGCCGCCGCCTCTGCCACGGTTGGGCCGTCCGCGTCGGGCGCCCAGCCGTCCGTCCCGGCTGGGCCGTCCGCACCAGGCGCCCAACCGGCCGTTCCGGCTCCGCTGTTCGACCCGTCGTCCGGCGTGATCGCCCCACCGCCGGACACGGTCGCGCCGCCGTCTGCCACGGTTGGGCCGTCCGCGTCGGGCGCCCAGCCGGTCGCCCCGTCCACCACGGTTGGGTCGTCGTCCGTCCCGTCTCGCCCGGCACCGGTTGGGTCGTCGTCCGCCCCGTCCGTCCCGCCCGGCTCGGTCGCCTCGTCGGTCGCCCCAGCCCTGCCTTCCGACCCGCCGTCCACCCCGGCCGGGCCGTGATCAGCCTGCGGCGGGTGACGGTAGCGGTCGAGACCCCGGCCGGCCCCAAGACCCTGCTGGACGACCTCGGTCTGGAACTGGGCGAGCGCCGCGTGGTCGTCCTGGGGGCCAACGGCTCCGGCAAATCGACTTTGCTCAGGTTGATCAACGGCCTGGTCCGTCCCAGCGCCGGGCGGGCCGAGGTCGACGGCTGGCCCACCACCGGCAAGGGGTCGAACCGGGTCCGCCGCCGCGTCGGCTTCGTCTTCACCGACCCCATGGCCCAACTGCTGATGCCGACCGTGGGCGAGGACGTGGAGTTGAGTCTGCGCCAGGTGGAGCCGGACCGTAAGCGCCGCCGCGCCCGGGCCGAGGCCTTGTTGGAACAATGGGGATTGGGCCATCTGGCCTTGTCCAGTGTCTACGACCTGTCGGCCGGGGAGCGCCAGTTGGTGGCTCTGTTGTCGGTCTTGGCCGCCCGGCCGGACATTGTGGTGGCGGACGAGCCCACCACCTTGCTGGACCGGCGCCAGTCCCGCCGCCTGCGCGCCCGGCTGGCCGCTTTGGAGCAACAATTGATCGTGGCCACCCACGACCTGGAGTGGGCGCTCGACTTCGACCGCGCCCTGGTGGTCGAGGCCGGCCGCCTGGTCTTCGACGGGCCGCCCGTGGCGGCCGTCGACTATTACCGCGCCCTGGTGGACGAGCCGACGGACGATCCGCCGGTGAGGGCTGTTCCGAGGACTGGGGATGGCCAGAGTCTGGGTCCGGCGGCGGCCGGTCCTCTGGCCTCGCCCGGACGCGGGGACGTGGGGGAGCGGGTGTCGGGGTCGTCGGCCGATGGCCCGGTCGGCGATCCGCCGCTGCCGATGGCGACGACTTGCCCGCCGGGTCGACTACCGGCCGCCCGCCCCGGTCCGGCGGAGCCGCGCCGCCCGCCGGCTCACGACCCGGAGGAACGGATGTGAGCGCGGCGGCGGAGCGGGTTTTCGGGGCTTATCGGCCGCTCGGCTCGGTTGTCGAGGGCTGGCCGACAGGCCTCAAGTACCTGGTGCTGCTGGTCTTGGCCGGCCCGGCCTGCGTCCTGCGGCAATGGCCCTTGACGCTGGCCGGCCTGGCGCTGGGCGCCGGCCTGCTGCTGGCGGCCGGCCTCGGGGTCCGGCGCGGCCTGGGGCTGCCCGGCGGCTATTGGATCTTGCTGATCTGCGTCTGGCTGGCCAACGGCTGGTCCGGCCGCTGGCTGGGCGGCGGCGTCATCGTCGGCAATCTGGTCTTGGCCTTGTGGGCCAGCCGACTGGTGGTCATGACCACGCCGGCGCCGCGCCTGATCGACGCCCTGACCCGGGCCGTCCGACCTCTGCGGGTGTTCGGCCTGCGGCCGGAGCGCTTCGGTCTGGCGGTCATGGTGATGTGGCGCAGCCTGCCCTATCTGATCGGCTGTTGGGAGGATGTCGGCCAAGCCGTCCGGGCCCGCGGGCTGAAAGGCCAGGCGGGACCTCGGGCGACCCAGTTGGTGGTCCGGGCCGTGGCCCACGCCCAAGCCACCGGCCAGGCCATGGCCGCCCGGGGGCTGGGCGACGATTAGGACGCTGCTAGCGACGCCTCTTCAGGCCCAGGAAGAGGCCGGACAAGAAGATCAATATCAGCGCCAAGACCACTCCCACGATGGTCACCAGGAGATTGTCCAAGGCCATGCCGACGGCCGCCGCGCCGCAACTGATGACGGCCGCGAACAGAGCTAACACAAAACCAATATTGGTGGTTGACCGGGGTTTGGCCGGGGCGGGGCCGTCCGGGGCGGGAACGATCTGGTCTGCCATCGCCATACTCCTCAATCTGGGATCATGGGGCGAATCGGTCTGAAAAGACGAAGCGGTAGGCATCCTAGGCCGGGCTCCAGCGGGCGTCAATAGGTCGGGCCAGCCCCGGCCGCCGGCGCCGGAAGGGGAAGCCGGCCGGCGGGCGATGGCACGGTCGGCTGTCCCCAGGCTGTCGTGGGTGTGGGCGGCTGTCCCCAGGCTGGTGTTGGCGCGGCCCGCCTAGTCGAGCGGCGGACATGGTCTGGTCATGACTGTCGCCATGACTTGGCGGGACGCCGCCGCCGATCTCTTCCTGGGGGCGACCTGCCCCGGTTGCGGCGATCCAGCGGCTCGGCTGTGCCCCGATTGCAGCGCTGAGTTGGCCGCCGGCGCCGTCGGTCCCCGCCACAAGGCGGCCCTCGTCGGCCTGCCCCATTGGGCCGCCAATCCTTACGCCGGACTGGCCGGCCAGTTGATCACCGCCGCCAAGGACCGCCACCGCCAAGACCTCTGGAAGCCCCTGTCGGTCCGCTTGGCGGTCGCCGTCCTGGCTCTGCTGGCCGACCTGGGGGAGACCAGGGGGCTATCCGGCTCGGCGGGGGACAGTCCCTGGAACGACGGCCGATCCGGTTCCCCGCTGGTCGCCGGCCCGGTCTGGCTGGTGCCCATACCCTCGGCTCCGGCGGCGGTCCGGCGGCGCGGCTGGGACTGCGGCCGTTGTCTGGCCGGGGCCGCTAGTCGTCGCCTGGTCGCCGCCGGGCTGGGGGCCAAGATCCAACCGTTGTTGCGCCACGGCCGGCGGGTGGCGGACCAGTCCGGCTTGGGCTGGGCCGAGCGCCGGGCCAACCTGTCGGGGGCCTACCGCCTGGCCCGTCGTCCCGCCGAGCCTTGGCCGCCCATCGTCTTGGTGGACGACGTGGTGACAACGGGGGCGAGCCTGGCCGAGGGTTGGCGGGCCTTGGCCGCGGCCGGCGGCCGGGTGGTCGGCGCGGCCACCATCGCGGCCACCGCCGACCTAGATCGGGCGACCTGGACAGGGCGGCCTGAGGCTCAGATCTCGGATCAAGTCCGGGATGACGACTGGTGACGGCCGAGCGACCTTATCCGAGCGCGCCGCCGCCTACGGGTTCGGGCTGGGATGGTCGGGTTTTGGTGTTGGGGCCTGCCGGCGCCGCCTCCGGCAGGTTCGTCGTGGGGGGTTGGTCGGACCGGGTGGGCCGTGGTTGTGGCGTCGGGGTCCGGGATCTGTCGTTTCCGGCGGGTCTGTCGTGGGGGGTTGGTCGGACCGGGTGGGTCGTGGTTGTGGCGTCGGGGTCCGGGATCTGTCGCTTCCGGCGGGTTCGTCGTGGGGGGTCGGTCAGACCGGGTAGGCCATGGCTCTGACGCCGGAGTCCAGGATCTGCCACTCGTGGCGGTCCAGCCAGCGGTAGACCTGGCCGTTCTCGTCCAAGACGACCACGGCGCCCGAGGCCGGGGCGGCCTCCAGGGCGACCAGGGAGCGGGCGCCGGGGCGGCCGATCTCCTCGACCGGTTCGACGCCGTCCAGGCGGACCTGGTAGACAGCGTTGGTGTCGCTGCTGGCGCTGGTGCCGATGACGGCCAAGGTGGAGGGACCGATCCAAACCACATCGGTCAGCCCGGTCAGGCTGGCGTTGTCCACCACCACCGGGATGTCGCGCCAGACGTCCAGGGACAGGCTGGCGTCGTCCAAGTGGCGGATGTCGACCAGGCCGAGGCGGCGTTGCGTCTGGCCGGCCACCAGCACATCGGCCACCACGGCGACACGGCGCCCGTCCGGGGCCAGGCGGAAGGCCCGCACGGTCTTGTCCGCCAGGGCGGGGGCGGCCACCAAGGTGGCCCGCTCCCCGGCGACGGCCCACACCAAGGCGCCCAGGGCGTCGCCTGCCCCCGTCCCGTCCGTCGGCTCGCCCCCGGGCGGTGCCGTCGGCCCGCCGGCCTGGCCCGGGTCGCCCGCCTGGTCCGGGTCGGCCGGGGCCATGGCCCACAGCCGGCCGTCACGGTCGAATTGGGGCCGCACCAGTCCGGCCTGGGACAAGACCGTCAGCGTACCCGGCGTGTTGGGCCCGGCCAGGATCAGCTCGCCGGCCGCCACGGCGGCGGCCGTCTGGGCGTTGGACGACAGGGCCAAGGCGGTGACGGCGCCCGCCACCGTGTCCAGGCCGCCCTCCACCCGGCTCGCGCCCAGCCGGATGACGGACTCGATCCCGGCGGTCAACAGTGGCGGGTCGGCGCTGGGTCGGAGGTTGGCGTCGAACCGGGCCACCTCTGTGACCGGCAGCCCGCCGTTCAGGGTCGCCCCTTCGAGCGCCAGCGTCAGACCGTTCAGGGATAGGCGCACGGCCGCCAGGTTGGGCACCTGCTGCAACAAGGTGGCGGCGCACTGGAGGGCCAGCCGGGTGGCCTCAGCCGGGAGCAGCCGGCCGATCGACTCAGACAGGGGGATGTCGACCACGCCGCCGTCGAGCACGGGCTCCCGCTCGGGGTCGAGACCGACCCGCCCCACCGGATCGGCCGCCACCACGTCGGCCACCCGCCAGGAAGGTCCGGCCAGCAGGCTCTCAACCAGTTGGCGCAGCCAGTTGCCCCGGGGCAGGTAGCGGCTGTCGGGGATCAAGACCCGGCCGCTGTCGTCCAGGTACAACATGTCGACCCGCTGGTAGGCGTTGTTGAAACTGGCCCGCGACACGATGATGCCCATGTCGTCCGGCAGGTCGGAGATACGCCACTGGCCGTCCCCGTCCTGCTCCAGGGCGAACTCCAGGGGTGGGCTGACGCCGCCCTCAGCCGGCCAGTAGACGCCGTCCGGGTCGAGGTGGCCGATCAGTTGGGGCGACGGGATACTGGCCGAGGTCCCGTCGGCGCTCAGGGTCAGCCCGGCCAGGTCGGAGTAGAGCAGGACCGACGACCCGGGGCGCCACCGCTCCGCCGCCGCCGTGGTCAAGAACTGGCGGGCCGTGGTGTAGCCGGGCTCGTACTGGGCCATGGCGGTGAGGAAGCCGTCGATGATCATGTTCGGCTTGGCCCCTTGGGCCGGCCCCTGGGCCGTGATGGCGATATTGCCGGCGTTCTGGGTGGCCGCCGGTCGGGGCCAGGACTCGATCTCGCCCGTCGTCGGGATGCTGGCACAGGCCGCCAACAGCCCCAGGGCCAGCCCGGCCACCCCGACTGTCAGCCACCGGCCGGCCGTCGGCGTCGGACGGCGGCGGGCGACGGCCGAGCCTCGGCCGTTCCGGCGGCCCTGGCCGCCAGCCGTTCCGTCTCCGGTCCTGGTTCCGTCTCCGGTCCTGGTTCCGTCTCCGGTCCTGGTTCCGTCTCCGGTCCTGGTTCCGTCTCCGGTTCTGGTTCTGTCCACGATTCTGGTTCTGTCCACGATTCTGGTTCCGTCCCCGGTCCTGGTTCCGTCCCCGGTCCTGGTTCCGTCTCCTGTCCTGGTTCTGTCCACGATTCTGGTTCTGTCCACGATTCTGGTTCCGTCCCCGGCGTCCGCCCGCCGCTGGCCCCACCGAGGCCTCCCCCCGTCACCGGATCGGCCGGTCATGGCGTCTTGTCCTGGTTTGTCGCGGGCTCGTCGGCGGCCGCGTCCGACGGCACCAGGGGCAGCGGCGAGCGAGTCACCACCTCGTCCGGGCGCCGTGGCAGCGTCACCCGGAATTGGGCCCCCCGCTCGGGGCGGCCCCAGACGTTGATCCAGCCTTGGTGCAGGCGGACATCCTCCTGCGAGATGGCCAGGCCCAGGCCGGTGCCGCCGATGGAGCGCGTCCGGGACGGGTCGGCCCGCCAGAACCGGTTGAATAATTGTTTTTCCTCGTCGAGGGTGAAGCCGACCCCGTGGTCGCGCACGGCGAAGGCGACGCATTGCTCGTCGGCCGCCACCGTGACGTTGATCGGGCGGCCCTCGCCGTGGGCGATGGCGTTGGACAACAGGTTGCGGAGCAGCCGCGCCACCCGTCGGACGTCGACCTGGCACAGGGCCGGCCCGTCGGCCTGCAGACGTATTGCCACCCCGGCCTTCTGCGCCACCTGCCCCAGGGCCGTGATCTCGGCCTTGACCAACTCGACCAGATCGATCTCGTCCAAGGACAAGACGGCGGCTCCGGCGTCGAAGCGGGATATCTCCAACAGGTCGGCCAGCAGGGCCTCGAAACGGTCGACTTCGCGGTGCAGCAGGACGGCCGAGCGGGCGGCGATGGGCTTGAAATCGCCCCGCCCCTCGTACAACACGTCGGCCGCCAGCCGCACGGTCGTCAGCGGCGTGCGCAACTCGTGCGAGACGTCGGAGACGAAACGGTGTTGCAGCCGGGAGAGCTGTTCCAGGTCGCGAATGCGGGATTGGAGCTGGTGCGCCATGTGGTTCATCGAGACGGCCAGCCGGGCCAAGTCGTCCGTCCCCCGGACCGGCATCCGCTCGGTCAGCTCCCCGGCGGCCAGCCGCTCGGCCGCCAGCCGGGCGGCCCGGATCGGTCGCATCGCCAGCCGGGCGACCGCGAACGACACCAGCCCCACCCCCAGCACCAGGGCGAGGCTGAAGATGACCAGGGCCGTGCGCACATCGCCCAGGGTCTGGGCCTCCCGCTCCAGGGGGCAGGCGAAAAAGACGGCCAAGCTATTGGCCCCGACCCGCACCGCCGTGCCCACGGCCTGGCCCGGCAGGCCCCGGCCGTCGGCCCAGACCCGTGTCGGCGTGGCGTGGACCAGGGTCGGTTGCTCGCCCACCCGCTCGATCAGGGGCGGCGGGAGGGAGGCGGCGACGTCGAAGCCGGCGGTCGAGATGATGCCGCCCGACTCGGTCCAGAAGGAGATGTAGCACTCGCCCTCCATGCGTTGGATGGCGGCTTGGGCGATGTCGTACATTCGTCCGGTGGTCAGGGCCTGGTCGGCCCCGGCCAGGGATTGCTCGATCGAGACGATGGCCTGGTCGGCGTCGGCCAGGACGGACTCCTGGGCGCGGACGATGATGCCGTCCGTCACCCGGTTGAGCAGGAAGGCCGAGGCTGCCGCCACCACCAGCAGGCTGCCGCTGATGGCCAGGGCCACCACCCTCAGGGTGAGTGACGAGCGCCACCAGCGCAGCGGCGCCCAGGCGACAGCCGCCCAGCGCGACCACCTGGCCCCCTCGTCCCGGGGCCGGTCACGGCCCTGGGGTAGGTCGGGCGGGGCGGTCCAGGCCGATAGCCGGCCGGCGGGCGGACGAGCCGGGTCCGGTGTGGTTGGCGCGACCGTCGGCGGTGGCGCGGCCCGCTCCGGTGACACCAGTCTCCTATTCGCCCGAACCCGCCCGATAGCCCACCCCGCGGACCGTCACGACCACCTCCGGGTTGTCCGGGTCGCGCTCGATCTTGGCCCGCAGGCGTTGGACGTGGACGTTGACCAGGCGGGTGTCGGCGGCGTGGCGGTAGCCCCAGACGCTGCGCAAGAGCTGTTCTCGGGTGAAGACCTGGTTGGGGTGGCGGGCCAGGGCCACCAGAAGATCGAACTCGAGCGGCGTCAGGTTGACGGCCTGGCCGTCGCGTTTGACGGTGTGGGCCCCGGCGGCGATGGTCAGGTTGCCGATGCGCAGGGTCTCGGAGCCGTTCGGGCTGGGCCGGCGCAGCCGGGTGCGGATGCGGGCCACCAGTTCCCGGGGCTTGAACGGCTTGGCGATGTAGTCGTCCGCCCCGGCCTCCAGGCCGTAGACCACGTCGGCCGTGTCCGACTTGGCGGTCAGCATGACGATGGGCACACCCGACTGGGCGCGGATGTCGCGGCAGATGTCGACGCCGTCGCGGCCGGGCAGCATCAAGTCGAGCAGCACCAGGTCGGGACGGACCACCTTGAAGGCCTCCATGGCCTGGTCGCCGCGGGCGCACCAGCGGGTGTCATAGCCCTCCTGGCGCAAGATCAATTGCAACATCTCGGCCAGCGAGGCGTCGTCGTCCACTACCAGGATGCGGCCCTTGGGACCCCCACCGTCGGTCATGGCGCTCCTTCCCCGGCTGTCGCGCCCAACTCTTTGCCAAGCAGTCTAGATGGTTGATTCCAAGCCATGGGCTCATCCTCACGCCCAGACGACAGGCCGGACGACGTCACAGCCCGCCATCCCGGGTTTGATCAGTCAGTCCGGGCTTGATTCAGCCTCTTGGTCAGCCCGAGAGTGGTCTGCGGGCCGGCCGTCCGGTCTCAGAAATTGATCATGTGCCCCGAGACGCCCTCGGCCGCCTCCTTCAAGGCCTCGGACAAGGTCGGGTGGGCGTGGACGTTGCGGCCGATCTCGGCGGCGGTCAGGTCCCATTTCTGGGCCAGGGTCAGCTCCGGCAGCAACTCGGTCACGTCCGGGCCTATCAGGTGCGCCCCCAGCAGCTCGCCGTGGGCGGCGTCGGCCACTAGCTTGACGAAGCCGACGGCCTCGCCCAGGCCGTGGGCCTTGCCGTTGGCGGTGAAGGGGAACTTCGACACCACCACCTGGTGGCCCAGCCGCTTGGCCTGCTCGGCGGTGTGCCCGAAGGCGGCGATCTGGGGCTGGCAGTAGGTCGCCCGGGGGATCATGGCGTAGTCGACCGGGAAGGTCTGGACGCCGGCGATGGTCTCGGCCGCCACCTGGGCCTGGGCCTCGGCCACATGGGCCAGCATCAGCTTGGCCGTGACATCGCCGATGGCGTAGATCCCGGGCACATTGGTGCGCTGGTGGTCGTCCACCGCGATAGCCCCCCGCTCGGTCAGGGCGACGCCGCTGTTCTCCAGGCCGTAGCCCTGGGTCCGAGGGGCGAAGCCCAGGCTGACCAGGACGCGCTCGGCCTCCAGGATGAAGGCCTGGCCGCCGGCCGCCGGGGCGACCTGGACCTGGGCGGAGGACTCGGACTCGGTGATGGCCTGGACGCCGTGGCCGGTCAGCAAGGTGACGCCGAGCTGGCGGTAGGCCTTGGTCAGCTCGGCCGAGATCTCCGGGTCCTCCAGGGGCACGATCCGGTCCAAATACTCCACCATAGTCACCTGGACGCCGTAGTTGGCCAGGATGTAGGCGAACTCGGTGCCGATGGCGCCGGCCCCGCAGATGACGATGGAGCCCGGCAGCCGGTCGGCCATGATCTGTTCCAGGTAGGTGCCGATCCTAGGCCCCGGCGTCACCCCTGGCGGCAGCTTGACGGTCGAGCCGGTGGCGATGATGCAGTTGTCGAAGCTGATGGTCTCGGCCGGGCCGTCGTCGCGCGCCAGACTGATGGTCCGCTGGTCGACGAAGCTGCCCCAGCCGACGTACTCGGTGATCTTGTTCTTCCGCATCAGGAAGTGGACCCCTTTGACCATCCGCTCGGACACCTGGCGGCTGCGGGCGAAGGCCTGGCCGTAGTCGAAGCTGACCTCGCCCGAGATGCCGTAAGTCTGTTTGCCGGTCTGGAAGACGTGGGCCAACTCGGCGTTGCGCAGCAACGACTTGGTGGGGATGCAGCCGACGTTGAGGCAGACCCCGCCCCACCACTGGCGCTCGACGATGGCGACGCTCAAACCCAGTTGGGCCGCTCGGATGGCGGCGACGTAGCCCCCCGGCCCGGCCCCCAGCACGACGACGTTGAAATGTGCGGTCATGGGGACACTCTATAGAGCGGGTGAGACATCGCGGCGCCCAGCGCGCCCGGGGTGGGGGACCCGGGCCGCCGCCGGCCCGGCGGTCCGGGGAGGCGGGCCTCAAAGCCCGGCCCTCGGCCCTGGGAGACGGGCCGGCCCCAGGGGCGGCGAGTTCGATCCGTCTCGGCCGGCGGCGGCCGACCGGCGAGTCCGAATTGTCTTATCTCACAAATGAGATACCATCCTGGCGTGACTGTTTCGCCCGCCTCTCTGGGCGCTCTGATCCGGGACCGCCGGCGTCAGCGCGGCCTGACCCAGTCCCAGCTGGCCCAGCTCCTCCAAACCAGCCAGTCGGCCATTGTCCGGATCGAGGGCGGCAACCAGAATCTGACTCTGGAGACCATGAACCGCATCTCCGAGGCTCTCGACGCGTCCCTGTTGTCGACCGGCCAGGGCGAGCTCAACTTCATCGTTCAGGGCGGCTACCCCCTGTCCGGGGCGATCGCCACCCGCTCGTCCAAGAACGCCGCCGTCGCCCTGCTCTGCGCCAGCCTGCTGAACCGGGGCGCCACCACCTTGAGCGGCATCGCCCGCATCGAGGAGGTCAACCGGCTGGTCGAGGTCCTGACCTCCATCGGCGCCAGCTGCCTGTGGTCCGACCACCACAGCCGCCTGACCGTCCAACCGCCGGCCCGTCTCGACCTGGCCGCCATGGATGTGGACGCCGCCCGCCGCACCCGTTCGATCCTGTTGTTCCTCGGCCCTCTGCTGCACCACGAGACCAGCTTCGACCTGCCCTACGCCGGGGGCTGCGAGCTGGGCACGCGCACCGTCGAGCCCCACCTCCAGGCCCTGCGCCACCTCGGCCTGGCGGTCTCCGCCCGCGACGGGGCCTACCACTGCGAGGTCGACCGCCCGGCCGCCGGCCGGCGCCACTTCGCCCTGACCGAGCGGGGCGACACCGTGACCGAGAACGCCCTGATGGCGGCCGCCCTGACCGCCGGCCAGACCGTCATCCGCAACGCCAGCCCCAACTACATGGTCCAAGACCTCTGTTTCTTCCTCCAACGCCTGGGCGTGGCCGTCGAGGGCATCGGCTCGACCACGCTGACCGTCACCGGCCTTGAGGCCATCGACGTCGATCTGGAGTACGCCATCTCGGAGGACCCGATCGAGGCCATGAGCCTGTTGACGGCCGGTTTGGTGACCGGCTCGCGGCTGACCATCGAACGGGCCCCGATCGAGTTCCTGGAGATCGAGTTGGCCGTCTTGGAGCAGATGGGGCTGCGCTACGACCTGACCGAGGAGTACGCCGCCGCCAACGGCCGCACCCGGCTGGTCGACCTGACCGTCCACCCCTCTCAGCTGCGGGCGGCGGTGGACAAGATCCACCCCATGCCCTTCCCCGGCCTCAATATCGACAATTTACCTTTCTTCGCCGTCATCGCCGCCGCCGCCCAGGGCACGACCACCATCTTCGACTGGGTGTACGACAACCGGGCCATCCACTTGCTGGACCTGAACCTGCTCGGGGCCGACCTCCGTCTGCTCGACCCCCACCGCCTGATGATCACCGGCCCGACCCGTTGGCGGGGCGACCGTCAGATCACCTGCCCGCCGGCCCTGCGCCCGGCCATGTGCCTGCTGATCGCCGCCCTGGCGGCCCGGGGCACGACCGTGCTGCGCGACACTTACATCATCAACCGGGGTTACGAGGACCTGCCCCAGCGCTTGACCGGTCTCGGCGCCAAGGTCGAGGCCGCCCAAGCCTGAGGCCGGTAGGCGGGAACGGCCGATAGGCGAAAACGCCAAAAATCTACCGAAAATGGTAAAGCTTTGGCCGCGGTGGTGAGCCAGCCCCTATGGCCGCCGTCGACTTGACGGACAAGGTAACCAGTGGTTGTCCGGGCCGTTCGGGTCGGGCATCCCCGTGATCGAAATAGGCGCTCGCCTGGTGATCGAGCCCCCGTGGAGGAGTTGTCCGGCGATGGAGTCCGCTGCCGCTCTGGGCCTGACGTGGTGGTTGCCCGGGCGGGGAGTCCGCGACGCGCGATGTCGCCCTGCTTGAGACAGCCCAAGGCCGCGCCGAGGTCGGATAGTCTGGTAGGCGTGTTGGACGTCTTTGTGGCTGATCGCGGCGCGGGTGGCCGCGTCTGTTCCGCTGGCCGCGAAGGGAGCCTCTGATGCCGTTGGAGTTGTCGCTCGACGAGTCCGGCCGGGTTGTGCGACCCGAAGGTAAGACCCGCGAGTACAAGCTGAACCTGGCGTCCAAGGATCGGGTGTTGCAGACAGTGGTCGCGTTCGCCAATTCGGCTGGCGGAGAGTTGGTGGTGGGCGTGCGCGATGACGCTACGGTGGTCGGCGTTGGGGAACCGCTGACGGAGCAGGACCGGTTGTCGCGGATGGTCGCCGACTCGATCAAACCGCAGTTGGCGCCGCTGATCGAGCTGGTCACGGTGGCGGGGAAGACGTTGCTGGTGGCGAGCGTGCCGCTGGGCTCGCAGCGGCCCTACTACTTGAAAGCGTCTGGGCGCTACGGCGGCACGTATTACCGGTCCGGCGCGGACAACCTGCAGGCCGGTGCCAGCATGGTCGACGAACTGGCGCTCTCGTCGAGGGGTCGCACCTTCGACAAGTTGCCGTGCGGCGACGCCAAAATGGAAGACCTCGACTTGGTTGGCCTGGCGGCGCTGCTCGGCCGGGAGGTCAACGAAAGCACGCTGCGGACCCTGCGCCTGGTCTATGACGATCAGGGGCGGATGGTCCCCTCGAACGGTGGCGTGCTGGTGGCTTCGCCCCACCCGGAGACATTCCTGCCGCACGCCTGGGTGCAATGCGCCCGGTTCCGCGGGCCGGGCAGGCGCAACATCACCGATCAAGCCAGCGTCTACGGGCCGATACCGTTGGCGGTTGACAAGGTGATGGATTTCTTGAAAAGGAACGCTTTCCTGTCGGCTGAGTTCGGAGACAAGCCGCGACGTGTGGATGTCTGGTCCATTCCGCTCGACCCGCTGAAAGAGCTGGTGGTCAACGCGTTGGTCCATTCAAGCTACGCCGACCATGGCACGCCGATCAAGGTCGCGTTCGAGGACGAGGCCATCTGGATCGAGAGTCCTGGCGGCCTGGTGCCGGGCATGACGGTGGAGAAGATGAGGCGCGGCGAGTCGTCGTCCCGCAATCCGGTGTTGGCGCGCGTCTTCCGGGAGTTGGACCTGATCGAGGAGTGGGGGACCGGCATCCCGGAGGTCATCCAATCGCTCAAGGCGGCCGGTCTGCCTGAGCCAGACTTCTACGAGAGCCGCGAGCGGCTCCGGATCACCGTGCATATTCAGAACCATGATCCTTTGAAATTCCGCCTAGGAAGCGATGGCCGCCGGGTTATGCCCAGAGAGCGCCAAGTCAGGCGGGAAATGCTCAAGCCCAGTGTCCAAGTGTCTAAGTCCAGTGTCTATGTGTCTAAGCAAGGTGTCTATGTGTCTAAGCATGGCCCAGCCATCCTCGCGGCGGCTTCACGCGGGCCGGCCTCCCGGAGAGACTTGCTCATGGCTGCGGGGATTGCCGCTGTGCCGGTCAACTACCGCCGTCACATCCTTCCGCTGGTCGAGTCCGGGCTACTGGCTATGACGGCCCCCGACTCCCCGACAAGTCCCTCGCAGCGCTACGTGGTCACCGACAAGGGCAGGGAAGCGTTAGTTTCGTTTGCCCAAAAAGACGATATTTGAAAGGTCGAGGCCGCCCAGGACTGAGGGTTCGTCTCAGCGCGGCGCGACCACCGTCCACAAGTGGTCGACGCCGTCCTTGACCGCGACCACGTTGTAGCTGAAATCGGAGCCGGCGAAGACCTGACTGGTGAAGGCGCTGACGCCGAAACGCTCCTGAAACCATTGGCTCAGCGGGCGCGACCGCATACCCTGCCAGGAGAAGAAGGCGGATTGTTTCTTGTCCCGGCTCTTCCAGGCCGCCTTGTTGTCGTCTTTGATCAGCTTTACGGGCACGGTGGTGTTGATCGCCGAATCGATGGCCTGGAGGTCGGGGGCCACCACGGCCGGATCCCAGTAGACATAGGTGACCAGCCCCGTCCCCGTGCCGCCGGGCGCCCGCAGGGGGGCGAGCCCGCCGACCAGGCGCTCGTCGGCCGCGCCCCACAACTCATAGGCCGTCTGGGCCTTCTTCCGCGCGCCGATCACCCCCGGCTCGTCGGTCAGCGACAAGAAGGCCTCCGGCGAGGTCAGGCGCGCGGCGATGGCGTTGTAATCGATCGTGTTTTCTCTCTCTCGCCCGGGGGTCGGGCGGGTGGGTGGGTGGGGACAGGAACGGACGACAGCGGGCGGTTCCGAGCGCCTGGTCCAGACGCCCTTGGGGGCAGCGTAGCAAGTGGGCGCAACTCCTAACGGCCGACGCGGGCCGCTGGACCGTCCTCGGGGAGTCGCCCGCCGCCCAACATTAAAGTTGTCGGAATTGATGGCCTCGAAGCCACGGGCGCCGCAGTCGCGGCGCCGCTGCCCTGCGGGGGCGGTACAGGACGGCGGCCAGGACGCGCTCGCCGGCGCCGGGAAGAAGATCGGTCACAGCCGACAGGTGCTCCCGCCCGGCCATGGGCCCCGGCCGCGCGGACACGGGCCGCCGCCTAAGGAGGCGTGACACGGCCGACGATGGTTTTGCGGCAGGGTCAGAACCGATGAAGTGGCATTTGGCTTTGAGGACGGCGGGAGTTGGGGGCGAAGGCTGTTCGGATGAGCGCGGGACCACAGCTGCGGCGGCGCGGGACGGGTGTCTAAGAGGGTCTGACGGCGATGCCGCGTAGGACCAGGTTGGGGTCGACGCGGGTGAAGTCGAGTGGATGGTGAGGACGTCTTGGGTGGTGTGGCGGCTGAGGTCGTGGGAGCGCAGCCGGAGGGGGCTGTTCGGGTCGGCGGGGTCGGTGGCGGCCAGGACGTGGGCCACGGGGCCGTCGAAGGCGATGGCGTTGCGGCCGGAGCGGACGCGCTCGGCGCCGGTGTCCCAGAGGTTGTCGGTGCGGCCGGTGTGGATGTCGGTTGAGCGGATGACGCCGTCTCCGCAGCACCAGGTGACGTGGTCGTCGTCGGCGGACCAGTCGGTGACCAGCCCGGATGAGACGATGGGCGAGGCTGTGGCCGGGTCTGGTCCGAGCGGTCGGCCGTCGGGGCCGACGACCGGGTGGGTCTTCGGGGGGCGGCCGTCGGTCGGCCAGGCGACCACGTCGGCCGGGTGGCCCTGGCCGACGGTGAGGGTGAGGATGGTGTTCTTGTGGCAGGCCCCTCCGGAGGCGTAGCCGTCTTGGCCGTCGGGCCAAACCGATATCAGGCCCGATTCCAGGTTGTCCGGCTGGGGCCAGAGCTGTGTCAGCATGTCGGGCCAGCGGGGGCTGGTGTCCCTCTCGACCACGCCCGTGGCCTGGATCAGGTCGAGGTAGGGCTCGGCCGTCTCGGCGACGCTGTAGAGCTTTTGCCCGCACCAGGCGGTCAAAGCGCTGCGGCCGGGGGCGTCATGGCGGGCGGCGCCTCGGCTGGTGGTGGCGACGACTTGGACGGTCGCGGGGGGGCCGGCGCCGGGATCATAGACCGCGACGTGGCCGCCGGCGGGGTCGGCGTGGACGGCGGTCTGCAGATTGGTCTTGGGGCTGTCCCAGGTTTGGAGGCCTTGCCCGGTCAGCAGGTAGTCACGGGCGGTGTCGGAGAAGAAGAGGCCTTGCTCGTCCCAGAGCAGGGCGGCGACGTCCATGCCGGCGGTGTGGATGGCGGTGACGTCCAGGTCCTGGTTGATCAGTAGGACGTAGCCCTTACGAGGCCGAGGCGTTGCGTAACGGCTGGACAGTCAGGCGGTTAGACCGGCAGATCAACTCCCTGTTCTACGAGCGCATCGCCTTGTCCCGGGACAAAGCCGTCATGCTCCAACATGGTGGTGACAGGTCCGACACAGACGCCGCCACTCCAGACGAGGCGGTCAAAGACCCGTTCGTGCTGGAGTTCCTCGGGCTCAAGGACGAGTACTCCGAGACCGATCTGGAGGATGCCCTCATCACGCATCTGGCCGATTTCCTCCTTGAGCTTGGCGATGATTTCACGTTCCTGGCCCGGCAACGCAGAATCCGTCTGGACGATAACTGGTTCAGGGTGGATCTAGTCCTGTCCAACCGTAGGTTGCGTTGCCTGGTGCTGATCGACTTAAAGTTAGGTAAATTTTCCTACCAGAACGCTGGTCAGATGTCTCTCTACCTCAACTACGCCAAAGAGCATTGGGTCAAGCCGGGTGAGAACCCGCCGGCGGGCATCATTCTGTGCGCCAGCAAAGGGGCCGATGAGGCGCGCTACCCCCTCGACAGTCTCGGCAACCCCGTGTTGGCCGCCGAATACCGGCTCGCTCTGCCCGATGAGAAAGCCTTGGAAGCTGAGATCGCCCGGACCCGTCAAACCCTAGAGGATTACTCGCGTGAGCGAGCCGATATCACGCTGGACTGACCGAGTCTTAATGGTATTATTACTACTTGATTCTCGCTCTCGAAACCGCGCGCGCCCCCAATCCGCAGCAGCACGCCGCCCGTCCAACACATGTTAGCCAGCCCCACCATCGACTTCGGTGGGGCTACACTGCCGCCGCTGTGATCGTTCCCCAGTCTCGGGGATTGCGGATAACGTCGTACAACGTCTGCAACCGGTCGCGGGTCGCTTGGCCCAATGCGTCTCCGATCAAAGGGACAAAGCAACTGTTCCAAACAGCAGGATGGGCTGAAGGGTCAGGGCAGAGCAAGAGGGTCAGTATTTGCAGATGGAGCTTGGCGGTAGCCAACAGCGCGTCAGCCTTTGCCGAATAGGTTTCAAGGATCTTGGTCACGATGAGTTCCACAATCTCGCGAAAAAATTCACCCCCGAACCCGTTGGACTCGTCTTGCCCACGCATGGTGACAGCGAGTGGTTTCTTCCGACCTGGTCGTGATACGGTTGAGCACTGACGGGAGCGAAGAACTTCACCTCAGACTTCTAGCGCCGCCTGGCCAATCGCCCCAGGCACTCCCTTTTTTGCCTTCTTCACGGCCTCTTGAAGGTTGTCGACCAGAGAGACCATCGCCGCGAGGACATCGCACCAGAAATGGCTGTCCGCGAGGCGCGTCCGCTTCGATTTTTCAAAGTCTTTCAATACGGTTTCGCACTGATTCTGCACAAGCGAAGCCAACTCTTGAATCAAGTCAAGGTCGGACGGGTGATCCGCTAGCCAGAGGACGATATCTACTGTCCGTAGGTGCTCCGCTGCGGCATTAGCGGTCTTTCCGCTGATTCGTTGCCGCGAGATTGGCGCCTTGGTCTTGGGCCTGGAGATCGCGCCAATCTTCTTTACCGCGCGGTCGCGTTGGCTGCCCCACTCTTGGAGAGCGCTGCGGTTGGCCTGGTCGACTTGCGGCGCGCTGCCATCAGATCCTTCCAAGGGTTGACTTGCGGCGACAGCTCGTGCCCACGCGATTCTTCCGAGGCCGTGGTTGCCACCGCCGCATCCGCAACCGCACGGAGGTCCACTTGCGCGACGGCACCCGCTTCCCGAGCACTTGAGAGAGGTTTCTGTTTCTTGCGCCGACATCGTGACGAACTCCCATCGCCCACGGACGGCCAACTCCAAAGACGGAATCCGACTACTTCTCAGCATATCAGCTTGAACTGAACTCACATCCAGGCGCTCGACGATGTGGCGGTGGCCGGCTTCGACGACGCCGGCCTGGCCGCCGCCCACAAGCCCCCGCTGACGACGATGCGACAGCCCTTCAACCGCATCGCCGACGAGATGGTGCGCCTGCTCCTGGCCGTCATCGCCGGCGACGGCCCCGCCGCCACCCTCCTGACCCCGACCCTGGTCCGCCGCCAGTCGGTCTGACCGGCCTCCGAACGCGGTCCGGGACCGAGTGCCGGCTGGGCCGCCCAACGGTCAGCGCAGCCGGACGGCCTCGAAGTGGTGGCTGGGGTGGACGATCTGGTCTTGGGCGGCCACCAGTTGGAGTTCGCGCTGGCCGGAGCGGGCGGTGGCCTCCAGGATGGAGTAGACGATGTCGGCGGTCTGGGCCAGGGCCTGGTCCAGAGAGTCGCCGGCCAGCAACTTGGCCAGGAAGACGGCGCTGGTGACATCGCCCGAGCCGGTGAAGACGCGGTCGATCAGCGGTGTCGTCACCAGCCAGGCCTGGTCGGCCCGGGCCGCCACCATGGCGATGGTGTCCGTCGGCGCGTCCTCGGCCGTGGCGCTGGTCACCAGGACGGTGGCGGGGCCTTGGGCGATCAGTTGGTCGCAGCCGGCCAACAGGTCGGCCAGGGACTTGGTCCGCCGGTCGGTCAGGAAGTCGAGCTCGAACTGGTTGGGGGTGACGATGTCGGCTTTCGGCACAACGTGGTCGCGTAGGAAGCCGGGGATGCCGGAGGCGACGTAGAAGCCCCGGCCGACATCGCCCATCACCGGGTCGCAGCAGTAGACCGCGCCCAGGCGGCGGCTTCGGACCAGGGCCACGGCGTCGAGGATGGTGGCGCCCATCTCCTCGCTGCCCTGGTAGCCGGTCAGGACGGCGTCGACCCCGGCCAGGGCGCCGCGCTCGTCCACCCCGCGGATGACATCGGCCACCTCGGCGGCCTTGAAGACCGGGCCGCGCCAGGACTGGTAGGCGGTGGTGTTGGAGTAATGCACCGTCAGCACGGGGTAGGTCTCGACCCCCAGGCGCATCAGGGCGAAGGCGGCGGCCGAGTTGCCGACGTGGCCGTAGGCGACGGACGACTGGATCGAAAGAACTGTGGTCACCGGGGCAGTCTAACCCCGGGACGGCCCCCGGGGGACGGTTGGCGCTGTTGTTGGAACACGGCTGTGGGACGGTCCCAGCCGGGGTCGTGAATAGGCCGTGAACAGGTCGTGAACAAGGAGGGGGGCGGGCTGGCGGCCCGGGGCGAATGGGGGCAGACTTGGCCCGGCCGCGATCCGCGGCGGCCCCAAGACCAGGAGAGCCTCATGTTCCATACGCCCCAGCCCTACCGGGGACTGCGGTTCGTGGCCCTGGCCCACCGGGGCGGGGCCGAGTTGCCCGGGCTGGAGGGCAGGGAGAACACCGTGGCCGCCTTCCAGGCGGCGGTCGCCCTGGGCTATGACTGTTTGGAGACCGACGTCCGGGGGACGGCCGACGGCCAGGTGATGGTCTTCCACGACGCCGACACCGCCCGGCTGACCGGGGTGCCGGGGCGGATCGAGCGGCGCACCAAGGCCGAGGTGGACCAACTGCGGGTGGGGGGCGAGGCCATCCCCAGCTTCGACGAACTGCTGGAGGCCTTCCCCGGGCAACGCTTCAACGTCGACCTCAAGACCGACAACGCGGTCCAGCCCTTGGCCTCCCTGATCGCCCGCCATCGGGCCCAGGAACGGGTGTTGGTGACCTCGTTCGCGCCCATCCGCCTGGCCCGCTTCCGGGCCGTGGCCTGCGGCCGTGTCGCCACCGGGGTGTCGTGGCCGGGGATCGCCTGGAACCGCTTCGGGCGCCGGGGTGCCTGGCCGGTCGGGATCGGCGGCCAGGCCTTCCAGGTGCCGGTCCGCCAACGCCTCGGCCAGGTCAATATCAGTTTGCTCAACCGGCGGCTGATCGACAACGCCCACCGGGCCGGGCGCAGCGTCCACGTCTGGACGGTCAACGACGCCGCCACCATGGAGGCGGTGATAGCGGCCGGGGTGGACGGCATCATCACCGACCGCCCCGACATCCTCAAAACTGTTCTACAAGACCACGACCTTTGGGAGGGCTCCCATGACTGATCGGCCGACATCGGGGCAACCGTCCCCGACCGCCGCACCAACCCCGCCGTCCGGGACGCCCCCGGCCGATGTCGCAGCGGCGGCGCCCGGCGCCGGCGTGGCCCCTGCCGACGCCCCGGGCGTCCCGCCGCCCGTCATCGCCACGCCCCTGGGCGAGGCCGTGGTGCCCGACCCGCCGGCCCGCCGCCCCGGCGCCGCCCCCGCCTTGGGCGGTCGCGCCCTGGCCCAGGGCGGCGGCACCAAGCGGGGGGTGGTGGCCTGGGCGATGTGGGACTGGGGCACCCAGCCTTTCAACACCGTCATCACCACCTTCGTCTTCTCGGCCTACATCACCTCGGCCTACTTCGGTGACACTGACGCCAACTCCATGGCCCTGTCGGTCTCGACCGCCGTGGCCGGCTTCTTCATCGCCGTCCTGGCCCCGGTGCTGGGCCAAAGCGCCGACCGCAGCGGCCATGTGATGCGCAATCTGCGCTGGCTGACCTGGGGCGTGGCTCTGATCTCGGCCGCCCTCTACTTCGTCCGCCCGGAGCCGAAGTTCCTCTGGTTCGGCCTCGGCCTGCTGGCCCTGGGCACGGTGGTGAGCGAGATCGCCGGGGCCGGCTACAACTCGCTGCTCGACCGGGTGGCCACCGAGCGCAACGTCGGCCAGGTGTCGGGCTTCGGCTGGGGTATGGGCTACCTCGGCGGCATCGTCGTCTTGATGGCCATCTTCTTCTGGTTCGTCAACCCCGAGGTCACGATTCTCGGCCTGGCCAACCAGAACGCCATGGGCATCCGCCTGTCGATGATCGTCTGCGGGGTCTGGACGCTGCTGTTCACCATCCCCACCTTCGTCTCCTTGCGCGACCGGCCCCCGGCCGCCGACCGGGTGCCCGCCAAGGGCTTGATCGCCTCCTACGGCGCGCTCATCCGCACCATCCGGCAGCTCTGGCGCGAGCAACGCCAGACCGTCTTCTTCCTGGCCGCCTCGGCCCTGTTCCGCGACGGGCTGGCCGGAGTCTTCGCCTTCGGCGCGGTCGTGGCCGTCGGCACCTTCGGCCTCAGCAGCGGCGATGTCATCTTGTTCGGGGCCGCCGCCAACATCGTGGCCGGCCTGGCCACCATCGCGGTCGGCCTGCTGGACGACAAACTCGGCCCCAAGACGGTCATCTTGGCCAGCCTCAGCCTTCTGATCGTCTGCGACGTCCTGATCTTCGCCTTCCACGACGGCGGCCAGACGGTCTTCTGGGTCTTGGGCCTGCTGATGTCGGCCTGCGTCGGACCGGCCCAGTCGGCCTCCCGCAGCTTCCTGGCCCGGCTGGTGCCACAGGGCCACAGCGGCGAGATCTTCGGCCTCTACGCCACCACCGGGCGGGTCGTCAGCTTCCTCTCCCCGCTGGCCTTCGGCGCCATGATCGCCCTCGGCCATCTGGTTCTGGGCCAGGGCCAACAGACTCAACACTGGGGATTGCTAGGCATTATAGTTGTCTTGACGGCCGGTTTACTGGTCATGATCCCGGTCAAGCCGGCAGACCAACAGGATGCCATCACCGCCCGGAAAGACTAGTTGACTGTCGCACCAAAACGTCGGACTGGCGTCGCCGGACGCCGCCGCTGGCGGCGTTGTCGTCGACATCGCCCGACACCGCTCATAACCCAACTTTTAGATGTGACAACCCACTAGTCAGACCGTCACTGCCTGAATCGCTGCCTAAAAAGGTGGACTGACATCGCCGGACAACGCCGTTAACAATTTACCTTTAGAGATGGCATCCGCCGGATAGGTCTTGGCCGCCGACGGCCCGGGACGGGTTCAGCCTTCGTTTAAGTTCCTCCTTCAGCCATCAAGTAGCCAATCGTTAAGGCCTGATGGAGCCATTCCCAACTATGACCATATGCTCACAGTCTGATGCTAGGCTGATTCGATTCCCAGCGGGATGACCCAAAGCTGAGCATTCGGGAACAAGAACGGTAGGTGCGATGTTGACTACTCGTGAATAGCGATGAGGAGGAAGACATGCCCGCCAAAACGATCAGGAGGACGAGACAACCGGTGACGACCGAGGCTCTCGAACAAGAAGTATTCGCTCCACGGGCGCAAGTGCCCTACGGTTGCGAGCGCCGACACAGCTTCACCTTGACCTTCGCGGTCGACGCCCCCGCTCCCAGCCACTGGGACTGTCCCCGTTGCGGCCAGTTGGCCGCCCGCCAAGACAGTGCTCCCGCTCCCGCCCCCCAACCCAAACCCGTCCGCAGTCACTGGGACCGGCTGCTGCAAAGACGAACCATCCCAGAACTGGAAGAGTTGCTGGCCGAGCGGCTGCGGGAGATGCGCGGCCAGGCGTGAGGCCGTGGCCGGCCTGAGGGTCTGAGTCCTGAGGGCCTGAGTGAGGTTGGGCGGGGTTGTGGCTAGGCTTCGTCGGTGACGCCGGGAACGGGTTCTGTGGTCTCTGTCCGGGTCGGTTCCGTGGTCTCCGCCCGGGTCGGTTCCGGGGGCGTCCGGCCGTGGGACAGGAGCCGCTGGGCCTGTCCCAGCCGGTGGCGCAGGCCCCAAAGAGTGGTTTTGACCATGGCCTCGACCACGATCCGTCCGCTCATCTTCGACTGGCCGTATTGCCGCTCGATGAAGTCGATCGGCACCTCCACCACAGTGAAGCCGCGCTGAACGGCCTGCCAGGTCAAGTCGACTTGGAAGTTGTAGCCGGTCGAGGTCAACCGGTCCAGAATGGCCCGCAGGGCGTCGGCCCGGAAGGCGTTGAAACCACCGGTGATGTCGCGCAGGGGCAGGCCTAGCATCCACCGGGTCCAGAGCGAGCCGCCGCGCGACAGCCATTCCCGGCGCTTGGGCCAGTTGACGACCGAGCCGCCGGCCACATAGCGCGAGCCTTTGACCATATCGGCCGTGTCCAGGGCGGCCAGCAGCCGGGGCAGTTGCTCCGGCTGGTGGGAGCCGTCGGCGTCGTGTTCGACCAAGATGTCATAGCCCTGGTCCAGCCCCCACCGGAAACCGGCCAGGTAGGCCGCCCCCAGGCCGCCCTTGCCCCGGCGGTGCATGACGTGGATGTGATGGTCGGCGTCGGCCAGTCGGTCGGCCAGTTGGCCGGTGCCGTCGGGGGAGTTGTCGTCCACCACCAGAAGGTGGGCCTCGGGCACGGCGGACCGCAGCCGGGCCGTGATCGGCCCGATGTTGTCGGCCTCGTCATAGGTCGGGATGATGACCAGCACGCCGCCCGCCGGGGCGGTGGGCGAGGCGCCGGCGGGGGGCGGGGCGGTGGTGTCGTTCGGGGCGGTGGTGGTGTCGGCTTCGGCGGTGGTGTCGGCTTCGGCGGTGCTGTCGTCCGGGGAGGTTGTGGTGTCGGCCCCGGCGGTGGTGTCGTCTGGGGCGGCGGTGTTGTCAGCCTCGGCGGTGCTGTCGTCCGGGGCTGTGGCGGTCGGATCGGTGGGGGGGATGGTCATGGGCGGGCTCCTTCCTGGCTGACCGCTCCCATTGTGGCAGCCCGGCGCCGTTGCCGGATCCAGACCAGGCCCAGAATCAAGGCCGGGCCGGCCACCAGGCAAATCTCGATGGTCCGGCGGTGGGCCACCGCCAAGGTCGCCCCGGAGCGCAGTGGCAGTCGGAGTGAGGCCGCCGCCGACCGGCCCAGCTCGGCTTGCCAGGCGTGGTCCCCCTCCGGGGTGATCCAGCCGGCCAGCGAGTTGGTGGTGGCGACGGCGATGTCACGGCGCGACTCCATCGCCCGAATCTGGGTGATGGCGTCCTGCTGGGCCATCTGGCCGCTGCCGGTGAGGGACGAGTTGTTGGTCTGGACCACCACCAGTTGGGCCCCCGGCGTGGTGGCGTCGCCCAGGATGAGGTCGTCGGCCGTGTCGTCGTAGCCGACCTCGAAACAGATCAGCACCCCCACCGCGATGATCCGGCCGTCCCGCAGCTGGCCGCTGACGACGCCGACGCCCGATCCGGGGACGGTTTGGCGGCCGACCAATTCGAGTTGGGGGAACAGGGGCTCGAGCAGGCTCCGCGCCGGCACCCACTCGCCGAAGGGGACGAGGTTGCGCTTGTCGTAGACGGCCTGCGGGCCGTGGTCCCACCAGATGGCCGTGGTGTGGCGGGAATCCTCCCCCAGCCCGATCAGGCCGCCCAGGAACAACGGCGCCCGGGCCAGGTCGACGGCGGCGTCGAGCAGGGCGGCGGTGCGCTGGTCGGTGGTCGGGTCGAGGTCGGTCGAACTCTCCGGCCAGAGCACGAAATCCGGCCGCTCTGCCTGGCCGACGGCGACTTGGGCCATCAAGGCGATGGTCTCGGCCAAGGAGTTGTAGGTCGTCGTGCGGGCGGGGCCGAGGGATGTCAGCCCCGTTCCCGGCGCGTTGCCCTGGATGACGCCGACCACCACGGAGTCGTCGGCGGCGGCGGGGACGTACTGGTCGCCGGTCCAGCCCCCCAGTCCGACCAGTCCGAGGACGACCCAGGTGGCGACCGCCCGGGCGGCGATGGACAACAGGGCCAACGGCTGGATCAGGTCTTGCAGGGCGACCGGCAACTCGACCGGTGTGCCGGGAGCCACCTCGGGCCGGGGCTTGGCGGCGGGGGCGGGCGCCGTCGGGGGCGGGGCGGTGGTGACGGCGGCCGAGACTGGCGCCGTCGGACCGGTGGCGGTGGTGGTCGTGGCCGGGGCGGTCCGGTCCGGATCCAGCAGGGCCAGGCTCAGCCGGCCCTGGCGTTTGGCCGCCACCAGGGCCTGGGCCGCCCAAGGCAGCATGAAGCTGGTGGCGGCGATCAGCCAGGAGACGCCGCTGGCCGAGATCAGCGGGAACCAGCCGTCGATCGGCGTGTCGGCGGCGGCGTAGGCCAGCCGGCCCCAGGGGAACCCGCCCAGCGGCCAGCGGCTGTCCACGAACTCGACCGCCACCACGGCGGCGGCGGCGAACAGGGGCCAGCCGGGGAAGCGCCCCAGCCAGGTCAGCGCCACCCCCAAGAGGGCGAACCAAGCGGCCATCAGGGCCGCCAGCGGGAAGGTCGCCCCCCAAACCTCGTCCACCACCAAGAGCCAACGGATCAAAGTGGTGAAGAACCCCAGGCCGAAGAGATAGCCCAACACCAGCCCGGCCCGCAGCCGGGGCCGGCGCACAGCCGTCAGCCAGCCGAAGACCGCCAGCCCCAGCGGCATCAGCGGCCACCACCCGGTGGGCGGGAAAGCCAGCCCGACGGCCACCCCGGCCGCCAAGGCCGACACCGCCGAGACCAGGCGGCGAGTTCGAACCGGGCTAGACATTGACGCGATCCTACGCCCGAGCTCATTATGCTGAGGCGATGCCAGACGACGTGACGCTAGACGACCCGGACGGAAACGAACTGGGGGATGATCCGGCTGCGGTTGATGATGACGGCCCGGTGGTCGTCGATGGCGATGACGCCGATGGCGATGACTTGGCCGCCGATGACGGCTCGTTCGCCGCTGGCGATGATGATCCGGCGGGGGCCGGGGACGAGATGGTCGAGCCTCTGCCCCAGCCGCCGGCCACCGGGCACGCCTGGATCGATGCCGCTCTGGCCGGATTGGCCGACTTGGACCAGGCGGCGGTGGACCAGCACCCGGCCCGCTTGGCCCGCGCCCATGAGACCCTGCGCGCCGCCCTCGACCCGGACGACGCCGAGACACCCGCTCCCGGTCTGTTCTCCGCGCCCGGGCGGTCTGACGATTCGTCGGCCACGCTCCCGACCGGCGCCGGTTCGGTCTGAGGCTGGGACGTGCGGCTGGACCGGGCCTTGGTCGAGCGGGGCTGGGCCCGCTCCCGTGGGCAGGCCGTCGAACTGATCCGGGCCGGGCGGGTGAGCGTCGACGGCCTCGTGGTCGGCAAAGCCAGTTTCGAGGTGGCGGACGACGCCCGCTTGGCGGCGGACCAGGACCACTATGTCTCCCGGGCGGCCCACAAGCTGGCGGCCGCCCTGGACGAGTCCGCCACCATGGTGCCGCCCCGAGTGCTCGACGCCGGGGCCTCGACCGGCGGCTTCACCCAGGTCTGTCTGGAGCGGGGGGCGGACCAGGTCTACGCCGTCGACGTCGGCCACGGCCAACTGGCCCCCGTCATCCGCCAACACCCCCGGGTGGTGGTCTGGGAGGGGGTCAACCTGCGCCGTCTGACCCTGGAGCAGGTCGGCGGCCAGCCGGTCGGGTTGATCGTGGCCGATGTCTCCTTCATCTCCTTGACCTATCTGGTGGCGCCCCTGGCGGGGGTGCTGGCGCCCGGCGGCATAGCCCTGCTGCTGGTCAAACCCCAATTCGAGGTCGGCCGCGACCGTCTCGGCCCGGGCGGTCTGGTGATCGATCCGGCGGACCAACGGGCGGCCGTGGAAAAGGTGGCGGCGGCCGGGGCGGCCGTCGGCTGGCGGGCCGACTGGCGCGCCCCCAGCCGACTGCCCGGCGAACACGGCAACCAAGAGTTCTTCCTCCGCTGCCGCTCGGCCCCCTGAGCCGACGGGCCTCACCGCTGGCGGCGCGACTCAGCCTTGATCCACTGATGGGGTCGCCCGGTGGTCGAGAAGCGGTGGATCAGGGCTGAGCCGACGGGGGCCACTACAGTGGGGGCGTGAACCAACCAGCCCCTGGCAGAGGGCCGCGCCGCCAAATCGCCGTTTGGACCCATAGCGCCCGCCAGGAGGCCATCGAGATGGCGGCCCGTTTCGTCAAGGCGATGGCGGCCTTGGGGATCGACTGTTTGGCGCGGCCCGAGGCTCGGGCCGCCATCGCCGCCCAGGCCGGCGGCGCGACCCTGGGCGACATCGGCCGGCCGGTGGCCGGGACGGTCGAACTGGTGGTGGTCTTCGGCGGCGACGGCACCATCCTGCGGGCCGGGGAGTGGGCCTTGGAGGCCGATATTCCGCTGCTCGGCGTCAACCTGGGCCACGTCGGCTTCCTGGCCGAGCTGGAGGTGTCCCAGTTCGACCAGCTGGTCGACCGGGTGGCCCGCCACGACTACGTCTTGGAGCGGCGGTTGACGGTCAGCGTCGAGGTCTACCCGGCCGGGGCGCGGCAGGCCGGGTGGACCTCCTTCGCCATCAACGAGGTCTCGTTGGAGAAGGCCTCGCGCCAGATGATGATTGAGGTTCTGGCCTCGGTCGACCAGTCGCCGGTGTCGCGCTGGGGCTGTGACGGGGTGCTGGTGGCGACGCCGACCGGATCGACGGCCTACGCCTTCTCGGCCGGCGGGCCGGTGTTGTGGCCCGACTTGGAGGCCTTCCTGCTGGTGCCGCTGTCGGCCCACGCCCTGTTCAACCGGCCGCTGGTGCTGGGCCCCGAGTCCCAGGTCCGGCTGGAACTGGTCAGCCCGCTGGAGGCGGTGTTGTGGTGCGACGGCAAGCGGACCGTGACTGTCGCGCCGGGCGACAAGGTGGTGGTGCGGCGCTGCCGCCACTGGCTGTCCCTGGCCAGGCTGTCGGTCCAACCGTTCACCAACCGGCTGGTGAAGAAGTTCGCCCTGCCGGTCGAGGGCTGGCGCGGGCCGGCCGCCGGGCGTTAGCCGGGCCGCCGTGTCCAGCACGACGATCATGTCTGCCGCGACGGCCAGGCCGGACATACGGGCCGGAGCGACCGTGCTGGTTAAACCGATCATGACCCTCAGACCGATCACGACGCTGGGGCCGATCACGACGCTGGGGCCGATCATGACGCCCGGGACGGCCGCCAGGCGTGGAACGGGCGGGCCGCCATGCTGACCGAGCTGACCATCGTCGATCTGGGGGTGATCGCTTCGGCCCGGTTGGAGCCGGCCGTGGGGCTGACGGTCGTGACCGGCGAGACCGGGGCTGGCAAAACCCTGGTGGTGACCGGTCTGGGCCTGCTGCTGGCCCCCCGGGGGGACCCCGGGCTGATCCGCCCCGGCCAGCCCCGGGCCCGGGTCGAGGCCCGTTTCGCCGACCCGCCGGCGGCGGTGCGGGAACAAGTCGACGCCATGGGCGGCGAACTGGACCAGGGCGAATTGATCTTGACCCGCCAGGTGGCGCCAGGCCGGTCGCGGGCGGCGGCCGGCGGGGTCGGCCTGCCGGCGGCGGCGGCGGCCCGGTTGGGGGCCGAGCTGGTGACCATCCACGGCCAGTTCGAGGCCGTCCGGTTGGACTCGCCGGCCCGCCAGCGGGCGCTCCTGGACCGGGCCGCCGGACCGGCCCAGGAGGAGGCCTTGGAGCGCTACACCGCCTTGTACGAGGCCCGCCGCCAACACCGGGCCGAGTTGGCGGAACTGGTCGGCCGGGCCCAGGAGCGGATTCGCCAGGCGGACGCCCTGCGCTTCGGCCTGGAGCAGATCGCCCGGGTCGATCCCCAGCCCAGGGAGGACGAGGCTTTGCAGGCCGAGGCCCGCCGGCTGCAGGCCGGCGACGAGCTGCGCCAGGTGGCGCTGTCCGCCCTGGCCGCCCTGGCCGGGGACGACGCCGCCGAGCGCTACGGCGCCCTGACCGGCTTGGCCCAGGCCCGTCGCGGCTTCGACCAACTGGCCGGCCGCGACCCGGCGGCCCGGCCCCTGGCCGACCAGGCAGACCAGTTGTTATTGCTGGGCAACGAGTTGGCCGGCCAGGCCGCCGCCTATCTGGCTGACCAGGAGGCCGACCCGGTGCGGCTGGAGCAGGTGGCCGCCCGCCTGGCCGCCCTCCAACCCCTGACCCGGCGCTACGGCGCCGACGTCGACCAGGTGATCGCCTGGGCCGAGCGGGCCCAAGACCAACTGGCCCAATGGGAGTCGGCCGACGACCGGGCGCAAGACATCCGGGCAACGCTCGACCGGCTGGAAGTGGAGTTGGCCGCCCTGGCGAGTGACATCGGCGCCCGCCGCCGGGCCACGGCCGCCCGCCTGCAGGCCGCCGTCGAGGCCGAGTTGACCGACCTGGCCCTGCCCCAGGCCCGGCTCCAGTTCGCCGTCACGGCGCTGGACGAGCCCGGCCCCCAGGGCCAGGACCGGGTCGAGATCTGGTTCGCCGCCAACCCGGGGTCCAGCCCCCAGCCGCTGGCCAAGGCGGCCTCCGGGGGCGAGCTGTCACGGGTCCGCCTGGCCCTCGAGCTGGTGCTGGTCGGGACCGACGAGCCGACCACATTGGTGTTCGACGAGATCGACGCCGGCATCGGCGGCGCCGTCGGCGCCCAGGTGGGCCGTCGCCTGGCCCGGTTGGCGCGCTGGCACCAGGTCGTCGTCGTCACCCACTTGGCTCAGGTGGCGGCCTTCGGCCAACGCCACTTCGTGGTCCAGAAGGCCGCCTCGGACCAGACCACGACGACCGCCGTCCGCCGCTTGGACGAGTCCGAGCGCCCGGCCGAGCTGGCCCGCATGATGGCCGGCCTGGAGGATTCCGCCGGCGCCCAACAGGCGGCCGGCGAGCTGCTGGCCCTGGCCCGGGAGGCGGCCGAGACCGTGGCGGCGCCTTTGAGGCGCGAGGACGCCGGCCGGGCCTGAGGCCCGCTCCCGGTCGGCCTTCTCGTCTCTCAGCCGACCCGCCGCGACCCAGCCGGCCGGCGTCCGTCCGGTCGGATATGCTGAAGGTCCGTGGGCAGCTTGACCAAAGTGACAAAGCACGTTTTCGTGACTGGCGGGGTGGTGTCCTCGCTGGGGAAGGGTCTGACGGCCTCCAGCCTGGGCTCCCTGCTGGTGGCCCGGGGTCTCAAGGTGACGATGCAGAAGCTGGACCCCTATCTCAACGTCGACCCCGGCACAATGGACCCGTTCCAGCACGGCGAGGTCTTCGTGACCGAGGACGGGGCCGAGACCGACCTCGACATCGGCCACTACGAGCGTTTCCTCGACACCGACCTGACCGGCATGGCCAACGTCACCACCGGCAAGATTTATTCAACTGTCATAGCCGCCGAGCGCAACGGCGACTACCAAGGGCAAACAGTCCAAGTTATTCCTCATATAACTAGTGCTATCAAAGCCGAGATGACGGCCCTGGCCACACCCGGCCTGGACGTGGTCATCCACGAGATCGGCGGCACCGTCGGCGACATCGAGTCGCTGCCCTTCCTGGAGGCCGCCCGCCAGATCCGCCGCGACATCGGCCGGGAGCACGTCTTCTTCCTCCACGTCTCGCTGGTGCCCTACATCGGTCCCAGCCAGGAGCAGAAGACCAAGCCGACACAACACTCGGTGGCGGCCCTGCGCCAGGTCGGCATCGCCCCCGACGCCTTGGTCTGCCGCTCGGACCGTCCCATCCCCGAGGCGGTCAAACAGAAGATCGCCCTGATGTGCGACGTCGACGAGGAGGCCGTCATCTCCTGCCCCGACGCGCCGTCGATCTACCAGATCCCCAAGGTGCTCCACGCCGAGGGCCTGGACGCCTACCTGGTGCGCCGGCTCGGCCTGGCCTTCCGCGACGTCGATTGGCGGCGCTGGGACAACCTCTTGGACCGGGTCGAGCACCCCCAGGTCGAGGTGGCGATCGGGCTGGTGGGCAAGTACATCGACTTGCCCGACGCCTATCTGTCGGTCTGCGAGGCCCTGCGCGCCGGGGCCTTCGCCAACCGGGCGCGGGTCAACATCGAATGGATCCGGTCGGACGACTGTGCCACCGAGGCCGGCGCCGCCCAGGCCCTGAGCGGCCTCGACGGCCTGGTCGTCCCCGGCGGCTTCGGCATCCGGGGGGTCGAGGGCAAGATCGGCGCCATCCGCCACGCCCGCCTGAACCAGATTCCGATCCTGGGGCTGTGCCTGGGATTGCAGTGCATGGTGACGGAGGTGGCCCGCCACCTGGCCGGATTGGAGGGGGCGGCCTCGACCGAGTTCGACCCCGACACCCCCCACCCGGTCGTCACCACCATGGCCGACCAAGTCGAGATCGTGGCCGGCGGCGGCGACCTGGGCGGCACCATGCGCCTGGGCGCCTACCCGGCCGAACTGGTCCGGGGCAGCCTGGCCGCCCAGCTCTACGGCCAGACCCGGGTGTCCGAGCGCCACCGCCACCGCTACGAGGTCAACAACCAATACCGCCAGCGGCTGGAGGCCGCCGGCCTGGTCGTCTCCGGGACCTCGCCCGACTCCCAACTGGTCGAGTTCGTCGAGCTGCCCCAGTCCGTCCACCCCTACTTCATCGCCACCCAGGGCCACCCGGAGCTGAAATCACGGCCCACCCGCCCCCACCCGCTGTTCCGCGGCCTGGTCGAGGCGGCCCTGCGCCGCCAACAGGCCGCCCGCCTGCCGGTCGAGGACTGACGTGATGGCGGGGGGCGAAGCGGTGACTGGAGGGACCGCCCCGGCGGCGCGGGTGGCCGTGACGCCGACGGTGGCTGACCCGGTGGCGGGGGGAAGCGGCGGTGGCGAGGACGGACGCGGCGGCTGGGGCGACTCGATGGCAGTCCCGGTGACGAAGGGAGCGGACCCGGTGGCGGGGGCCGCGCCGGCTCTGCCGGGGCCGACCTGGGACGGGGCGGACTTGGCCGACCGGCCCCGGCTGTGGCCGGCCCGAGAGCTGTCCCGCCACTCCGGCTGGGTGACCAGTTTCGTGACCGAGCAGGTGACGACGCCGACCGGCCAAGAGGTGCGGCGTGATTGGCTGCGCCACCCCGGGGCCGTCGCCGTCGTCGCCCTGGACGACCGGGAGCGGGTGGCCGTGGTGCGACAATACCGCCACCCCGCCGCCTTCGAGCTGCTCGAGATCCCGGCCGGCCTGCTGGACGTGGCCGAGGAGGACCCTCTGACGGCCGCCCGGCGGGAACTGGCGGAGGAGGCCCAGCTTCAAGCCGCCGACTGGCGCACCCTGGTCGACTGGTTCACCAGCCCAGGGTCGAGCCAGGAGGCCATCCGGGTCTACCTGGCCCGCCGCTTGTCCCCCACGCTCCGCCCGGACGGCTTCGAGCTGACGGGCGAGGAAGCGGCCATGACGGTCGGCTGGGTCCGCCTGGACGAGGCCGTGGCCGCCGTTCTGGACGGCCGCTTGCAGTCGCCCACACTGGTGGTCGGCCTGCTGGCGCTGACCGCCCTCAAGACGACCAGCCGGCTAGAGGATTGTCGCGAGGCCGACGCCCCCTGGCCCGCCCGCCGCCGCCAGACCGCCCCGGACCGGCGCTGGCGCCCCGAGGTGGTGGGGGAGGAGCTCTGAGCCCTGATGTGGAACAAAGGCCCGACCGCAGTCGGGCCGACAGCCCAGGGGCCGTGTTACCCGCCCCACGGGCGGCCGGCCGGTCGCGGGTGGCCGATCCACCGATTCTCGACCACCGAGCGCTGAGCCCGGCGGCGGCGCCCCCGGCCGATCCCGCCCCGAAGTCCGATTCGGTTTCAGGCGACCGCGGTCCGGCCGACCAGAGTCGGACCAGCCTGGCGCCGACGGGTCAGGGCCGGGTTAGCGCGGGGCCGACGGATCGGACTTCGACCACCCCTGAGCCGATCACTCCGTCCCCGCCGAGCCACGCCTTGGAGCGGTCGGTGAAGGACTATCTGAGCCACCTGGAGGCCGAGCGCGGCTTGGCCGCCGCCACCATCACGGCCTATCGTCACGACCTCGGGCTGTACCTCCATCATCTGGCCGCCCACCAGGTGGCCGCGCCGGCCGATGTCTCCGAGGCCGTGGCGGCCAGTTTCGCCACCAGCTTGCGGGCCAGCGGTCTGAAGGCCGCCAGCATCGCCCGCAGCGTGGTGGCGGTGCGCGGCCTGCACCGTTTCTGGGCCGGCGAGGGTCTGACTCCGGACGACCCGGCCCGCGACTTGGAGCCGCCCCCGGTCGGCCGGCGGCTGCCCAAAGCCCTGACCGTGACCGAGGTCGAGGCCGTCATCGCCGCCACCGGGGCGTCGCTCCCCGGGGCGGGGGCGGCCGAGTTGCGCGACGCCGCCCTGGTCGAATTACTCTACGGCACCGGGGCCCGCGTCTCCGAGGCCGTCGCCTTGGACGTCGATGACATCAGCCGCGTCCTGGCCGACTTGTCGGTCGGTCTGAGGCTGCTGGGCAAGGGCGGTCGGGAACGGGTCGTTCCGGTGGGCCAATTCGCCCGCTCGGCCCTGGAGGCCTGGCTGACGCGCGGCCGACCCGACCTGTCCAGCCACGGCTCGGGCGGGCCGGCCCTATTCCTCAACGCCCGCGGCCAACGCCTCAGCCGACAATCAGCCTTCAACCGGTTGCAACTCTTGGCGGACCGGGCCGGCCTGGACCGCCGGCTCTCCCCCCACGCCCTGCGCCATTCCTACGCCACCCACCTGATCGACGGCGGGGCCGACGTCCGGGTGGTCCAAGAACTGCTCGGCCACGCCTCGGTCGCCACCACCCAGGTCTACACCTTGATCACGGCCGAGCACCTGCGTGAGGTCTACCGGACGTCCCACCCCCGGGCGCTCTAAGGCGCGGGCGGGGGAGCCGGGCGGAAAAGCTTTGGAGCGGGTCAGGCTCAATTCGAGCCTCAGCGAGGTGGAGATCTCCTTGTCGTGACGTGCTCACGCAGTGGGCCAACCCAACGCTTCCTTGTGCTAGGGTGGGATAATCTCAGTTGTCATCCGAAAAGGATCCCGATGACAGAGCCTCCCCTGCGGTGTTGGCACGACAACGAGGCCAGGGCTCTCCTGGCCGGCGACCTGGCCACAGCCCACGATCTGGCCCGAGACGGCTTGTGGGCGCTCAACCCGGTCTCCGACCACTTGGGGGTCGCTTGGAGGGGCGGGACCGCCTGTGAGGTCTTCGGCTACGCCCTGCAGGATCAGAAAAACATCCTGGTGTCGGTCTGTCAGGAGGTCGAGGACGCCATCCAGGCCGCCCGCGTGGCGGAGCCGGAAGGCTGGTGGGAGGACTGCGAGGCGCCGCGGTGACCGACGTCAATATCAACATCGAGGCCATGCGGGCCATGCTGAACGG
>JAISAO010000092.1 GCA_031266665.1 Propionibacteriaceae bacterium
GCCAACGACGCCGCCATCGCCGGCCACGGCCTGGCCGCCCAGGCCACCGTGGTGACGAACCACACCGCCGAGTTCGGCCGAGTCGCCGGACTGACCATCACAAACTGGACCATCAACCCGGCCGACTAACTAGCTCCGGGATCGTCGCCGCCGACTGGCGCTACCGTCACGGACGGCGGGAGACGGCCCAGAGCGTGGCGGTCTTGAGGTACAGACGGTCGCCCATCCCGGTGGGGAGGAAGTCGTGGGCAGCGTAGAACCCCGCCGCCCGCTGGTCGGCCGGGTCGACCACCACGATTCGGCCGCCGGACAGGAGCGCCGCCCGGCTGATCGTCTCCAGCGCGTCGACCAACAATTGCCGGCCCAGTCCCAGGCCTTGCAGCGACCGGTCAAGCGCCAGCCGCGCCAGCAGGAAGCCCGGCACGACCGAGTGCCCTCCAGCGGCCCCTCGGGGCAGTTCAGCCCGCGTCAACTGAGTCGGCGCCACGGCGTAGTACGCCACCACCCGCGAGCGGCCGGGCTCCGTCCAGACATAGGTCCGCGCCACCCCCTGCGCGTCGAACCGCCGAGCCATGTCCACCAGCCAGCGGTCCAACGCCTCCAGGCCGCAATCGAACCCGGCCAGGTCGTGCCAGGAGGCCAAACGGGAGGCCGCGAAGCTGGGAACGGTCATACCCGCTCGAACACCCGCTCCTGAGCGAAGGCGGCAGCCAGGCGCGGCGCCGGATCGGCTTGGTCGAGCGACGCGATCAGGGCGTCGAACTGCCGGGCGGGCATGGGAGTGCGGTCGCCCCGGGCGACGACGGTCTCGGCCCTCTCCTTGGCCGAGGCCACCACGAACGACGACCGCGACTGGCCCACCAGACGCGCCGCCTCGGCGATGAGGTCGTCGGTCTCGGGATCGAGACGCGCCTCCAAGCGGCGGGTGCGAAGCGGTGAAGTTTTAGTCACCCTGTCACTGTACGGAACTCTTCCGTAACCCGCAAGGCGGCGGTAATGGCGATGAGGACGCCAATTTTACGAAACCGCCAACCGACCGCGTGCGGCGCCGGTCGGCCTGGCCCCGCCGTCGGCTGTCGGCTCAGCCGGCCTCGACTTCGGCTTCGTCCTCTTCCTCGTCGGGGGGTGGGAGGACTGGGTTGGGGCGCAGTTTGGGGTCGTCCGCCGGCAGGGTGCGGATGGGGCCGGGGCCGCTGGCGGCGGTCTCGAAACGCACCGTCACCCGGCCCAGGCCCGATCCCCAGACCCAGCCGGGGCCGAAATCCTGGTGTGTCACGTCGTCGCCGGGGCGGTAGTGCTCGGACCGGCCCCGGGCCACCGTGGCCGGGAACTCGACCCGGGTCTCGTCCGAGCGGGCCGACGCCACCTCGAACAGGGCCTCCTGGGCGGCGGCGGTGAAACCGGACAGGCCGACGCCCAGCAGGCGCACCCCCCGGGCCACCAGATGGGCCTGGTCGCGCAACAGGTCCAGGGCCACCTGGGCGATGGTCTCGTCCGAGTCGACCGCCCCCAACAGGGTGCGGGAACGGCTGTGGGAGGCGAAGTCGGCCAACTTGAGTTTAAGCGTGATGGTGCGGGCGAAATGGCCCGAGCGGCGCAGCCGGGCGCCGATCAGGGCGGCGTCGCGCGCCACCACCGGCTCCAGGGCGGCCGGGTCGAAATGGTCCTGGGCGAAGGTGTCCTCGACCGAGATCGACTTGACCACCCGCTCGGCGCTGACCGGGCGGTCGTCCTCGGCCCAGGCCAGCCGGGCCAACATCTTGGCCACCGCCGGCCCCAGCTCGCGCCGCAACTCCCCCGGCAGGGCTTGGCGCAGGTCGGCCACCGTCTTGACGCCGAGGCGTTGCAGCCGCTCGGCCGTCATCGGGCCGACCCCGGGGACGGCCCGGACCGGCAGGGAGGCGATGCGGTCGACCTCCTGGCCGGGGTCGATCACGACCACGCCGTCCGGCTTGGCCTGCTCGCTGGCCAGCTTGGCCATGAACTTGGACGAGCCGACGCCGACCGAGGCGGTCAGCCCGTTGGTGGCCGCCTTGACCTGGGCCCGGACCGCTTGGGCCAGCTCGATCAGGGCTTGGTGGCTGAAATCGGTCTGGCCCCCGGCCTCCAAATCGACGTAGGCCTCGTCCAGGCTGAGCGGCTCGACCAGGGGCGAGAGCCCGCCCAGGACCCGCATGACGGCCCGGGAGGCCGTCCGATAGGCCCCGAACCGGCCGGCCAGGAAAGCCGCGTTGGGGCACAGCCGGCGGGCCTGGTGCATCGGCATGGCCGAGCGCAGGCCGAAGACCCGGGCCTCGTAGGAGGCGGTGGAGACCACGCCCCGGGGCCCCAGGCCGCCGACCACGACCGGTTTGCCGCGCAGAGAAGGCTTGTCGCGTTGCTCGACGGCGGCGAAGAAGGCGTCCAGGTCGAGGTGGAGGACGAAGGCGCGCGGGCGCATCGGGCGGACCGCTCAACCAGTCGAAACAGCGGCCAGCCGCGCCCGGGCGGCCGGCGTCCGACGGCTGTAGGTGACGAAGTCGAACTCGGGGCCGGGCTGGCGCCAGGTCTGCCGCCATTCGGCCGGGTCAACCTCGGGGAAGCGGACCGCGCCGGCCGGCCGCTGGTGGACCTCGGTCAGGTCCAGGTCGGTGGTGTGGTCCCACAGGGCGCGGTAAACCTGGCCGCCGCCGGCCGACCACCAGCGCCGCTGGGGGAAGCCGGCCAGGGCGGCCAGGGCCTGGGCCACCGATCCCACCACGATCAAGCCGGTCGCCCCGTCCTGGCCGCCACCGTCCCAGAACACGACCGCGCCGGCCGCCGGTCCGCCGCCCGGAGCGTCTCCGCCGCCGACCCTTGGACCAGGCCCGCCGCCGACGGTCCCGCTCGGCTCAACGCCGGCCGCACGGGAAGCGGTCACGTCGGTCGCCCGATCCGCTTCGCGCCCGCCGGCCGCCAGGCCCGCCCTGACGGCCGCCGGGGCGGCGCGGGTCAAGACGATCGACACCCGGCCCGGTAACAGGCCGCCCAGGGAGTCGAAGGTGCGCCGGCCCATGACCAGGACGCCGCCGGTCGTCAGCCGCTGGAAACGGGCCAGGTCTGCCGGCAGTCGCCACAGCAGCTTCCGCCCGTCGCCGATGACGCCGTTGGCGGCCACGGCGGCGATGGCGGTCAGACGCCGCCCGTCCCCCGGGGCGGCCGGCCCGGCCGGGCCCATCTCAGACCGCCGCTCTCACACCGCCACCGGAGCCTTGATGGCGGGGTGGGGGTCGTAGCCGTCGACTCGGATGTCGTCCAGGGTGAAGGCGTCGATCTGGGTCACCGCCGGGTTGAGCCACAGGGTCGGCAGCGCCCTCGGCTGGCGGGTCAACTGCAGGCGGGCCTGGTCGAGGTGGTTCAGGTAGAGGTGGACGTCGCCGAAGCTGTGGACGAAGTCGCCCACCGCCAAGTCTGTGGCCTGGGCCACCAAGTGGGTCAGCAGGGCGTAGGAGGCGATGTTGAAGGGAACGCCCAAGAAGAGGTCGGCCGAGCGCTGGTAGAGCTGGCAGGACAAGCGGCCGTCAGCCACGTAGAACTGGAATAGAACATGGCACGGCGGCAGGGCCATGCGGTCGACATCGGCCACATTCCAAGCCGTCACCAGGTGGCGGCGGGAATCCGGATCAGCCTGGAGGGCGGCCACGACACGGGCCAGCTGGTCGATCTGGCGGCCGTCCGGGGTCGGCCAGTGGCGCCACTGGTGGCCGTAGACCGGCCCCAGGTCGCCGTTCTGGTCGGCCCACTCGTCCCAGATGGTGATGCCGTTATCATGCAGCCAAGCAATATTAGTGTCGCCGCGCAGGAACCACAGCAGTTCCCCGAAGATCGAGCGAGTGTGCAGCCGCTTAGTGGTCAACAGGGGGAAGCCCTGGCCTAGGTCGAAGCGCATTTGGTGGCCGAAGAGGGACAGGGTGCCGGTGCCAGTGCGGTCGGCTTTGGGCGTCCCGCTGGTTAACACCTGGTCCAGCAGTTCGAGGTAGGGCAGCATCAGGCCTCCCGGTCCGGTCTGGCGGGATTCGGTCCGGCGGGCCGCGAGCCGGGGTGAGGCGTCCGACCGGCGGGGCCGGCCAGGCGGGCGCCGAGGCGCCGACGGGACACCATCAGGCCTCCCGGGGCAGAGAGGGCGCCGGGGCGCCGATAGAGCAGCATCAGGCCTCCCGGGCCAGGGCGGCCAGCTCCGGCCAGATGGCGCGCAGGGCCTGGCCGCGATGCGAGATGGCGTCTTTGGCGGCCGGGTCGAGTTCGGCCGTGGTGCGGCTATAGCCGTCGGGCAGGAAGATCGGGTCGTAGCCGAAACCGTTATGGCCTCTCGGCCCAGTCAACAGCCGGCCCTCGACCGTCCGCCGCAGCACCACCGGCTCAGTCCCGGGGCGGGCCAGGGCGACGGCGCAGACGAAGCGGGCGCGGCGGCGGTCGTCGGCCACGTCGTCCAACTGGCGCAGCAACAATTCGAGGTTGTCGGCGTCGCTGGCCCCCACCCCGGCCCAGCGGGCCGAGCGCACCCCCGGCATCCGGTTCAAGACGTCGACCTCCAAACCCGAGTCGTCGGCCAGGGTCGCCCAGCCGGTGGACTCGGCCCCGGCCCAGGCCTTGATGATGGCGTTGTCCTCGAAGCTCGCCCCGGTTTCGGCCGGCTGGGCGTAGGCCGGGGCGTCGTCCAACCCCAGCACCGTCAAGCCGAGCCCGGCCGCCTGAACCAGGCGGCGCAATTCGGCCAGCTTGTGGGCGTTGCCGCTGGCCAGCAGCAGGGGGCGGCTCACGCCAGGGCCTGGCGCTGCAGCCGGGTCAGCTCGGCGCAGCCGGCCAGGCCCAGGTCCAACAAGAGGTCGAGTTGGGCGCGGTCGAAGGGCTCGCCCTCGGCCGTCCCCTGGATCTCGACCAGCCGGCCGTCGCCGGTCGCCACCAGGTTGAGGTCGACCTGGGCGCTGGAGTCCTCGGCGTAGTCCAAGTCGAGCCTGGGCTGGCCGTCGATCAGGCCGACGCTGACGGCCGCCACCGAACCGGTCAACGGCTCGCCGGCCAGTTTCCGGCGCTGGCGCAGCCAGTCCACGGCGTCGGCCAAGGCGACGTAGGCCCCCGTGATCGAGGCCGTCCGGGTGCCGCCGTCGGCCCGCAGGACGTCGCAGTCCAACACGATGGTGTTCTCGCCCAGCGCCCGATAGTCGATCACCGCCCGCAGGGAGCGCCCGATCAAGCGCGAGATCTCATGGGTGCGGCCGCCGAGGCGCCCCCGGACCGACTCCCGGTCGTTGCGCTCGTTGGTCGCCCTCGGCAGCATGGCGTACTCGCTCGTCACCCAGCCCAGCCCCGAGCCCTTGCGCCACCGGGGCACACCCTCGGTCACGCTGGCCGTCACCATCACCCTGGTCCGCCCGAACTCGACCAGGACCGAGCCCTCGGCCTGGTCGGCCCAGCCGCGGCTCAAACTGATCGGCCGCAGTTGATCGGGCTGGCGCCCGTCGCCTCGTGTCATGGACCCCAGCCTAATGGCCGCCGCCGACAACGACCCGGATCCGGCCTGAGCGCCCCGGCGCCGGGCCACACCGCCCCCCACGTCCACGGCGCCACTCCCACGCCATCCCCACGCCCACGGCGCCAGGCCCACAAAAAGGTGGCTTCACAAACTGGCCCAGATCCCGGATCAAGTCCGGGATGACGACCGAGGGCACCCCGGCGGGCGGCCCGAGCCCGCCGGACCGCCCCGGCCGGGCCGGGGTCGCCCGTCCGCCAGAACGGCCACCGTTCAGAACGGCCACCGTTTGGCCACAATGCCCAGTAGAACTGGCGTTATTCCAATCTGGCTCCGACCGCCCTGATTGGAACAATTGGCTCATGCGTGACTACGGTGTTGCTCTAATCGGATTCGGGGGCGTCAACCGCGCCCTGGCAGAAATCATCCACCACGACGGGGCCGAACTGGCCCGCGAACTCGGTTTCCGGCTGCGGGTGACAGCCATCACCGACCTGCGTTTCGGCTCCCTGCTGGCCGACGGCGGCGTCGATCTGGCGGCCGTCTTGGCCATGGCGCCAGACGAGACCTTCGCCGGATTCCCCGGCGGCTCCATGGACTGCTCCAACCAGGCCGTCATCCGTGACGCCGCCGCCGACATCGTGGCCGAGGCCACCTTCACCAATCCGGCGGACGGCCAACCGGCCCTGTCACATATCCGCTGGGCGCTGGAGTCGGGCAAATCGGTCTGCACCACCAACAAGGGTCCGGTGGCCTTCGCCGGGGCCGAGTTGAAGGCCCTGGCCGCCGCCCACGGCGTCCATTTCGAATACGAGGGCGCGGTGATGAGCGGCACCCCGGTCATCCGCCTGGCCCG
>JAISAO010000094.1 GCA_031266665.1 Propionibacteriaceae bacterium
TGCCCAGCCAGCGAACCCGGGCACCCGACCCGACGACACGCGGACACGCCCCGTTTCGCGATCATCCCCACCTGAGGCAAGCGCCACCGTTCGCGATCACATCAGATGAGTCTTGACGCGACCTTTAGGAGTCTCAGAGCGCTAGTAGAGTCGTTCCATGGACACCGTTGACTGCACCTCCACCGCCGCCTGGGCCGCCCTCCAGGCCCATCGCCAAGCCTTCGTCCCCGACCTGCGCCAATGGTTCGCCGACGACCCCGACCGGGCCGGCCGCTGGACCCTGGAGGCCGGCGACCTGATGGTCGACTTGTCCAAGAACCTGATCACCGATCCCGTCCTGGCCGATCTGCTCGACCTGGCCCGCCAGACCGGGGTGGAGGCCCGGCGCGACGCCATGCTGGCCGGGGAGCGGATCAACCGGACGGAGAACCGCTCGGTCCTGCACACCGCCCTGCGCCGGCCCCAGGAGGACACCTTGCCGGTCGAGGGCGTGGACGTGGTGCCAGCAGTCCACGCCGTCTTGGAGCGGGTCTTCGCCTTCGCCCATCAGGTGCGCTCCGGGGCCTGGACCGGGGTCACCGGCCGAGCCATCGAGACCGTGGTCAACATCGGCATCGGCGGCTCCGACCTGGGACCGGCCATGGTCTACGACGCCCTCCAACACCAGGCCCAGCCCGGTTTGAAGGCCCGTTTCATCTCCAACGTCGACCCCTCCGACCTGGGCCAACAACTATTGGACCTGGACCCGGAGACGACTCTGTTCATTGTCGTCTCCAAGACCTTCACCACCTTGGAGACCCTGACCAACGCCCGCCTGGCCCGCGCCTGGCTATGGCGCGGCCTGGCCGACCAGGGGGCGCTGGCCGACGACGACCAGGCCCGTGATCAGGCCGTCAGCCGCCACTTCGTGGCCGTCTCGACGGCTCTGGACAAGGTGGCCCGGTTCGGCATCGACCCGGCCAACGCCTTCGGCTTCTGGGACTGGGTGGGCGGGCGCTACTCGGTCGACTCGGCCGTCGGCACGATTCTGGCCGTGGTCCTGGGCCCGGAGGCCTTCCGCCAGTTCCTGGACGGCTTCCACATCATCGACCGCCACTTCGCCTCCAGCCCGCTGGAGCGCAACCTGCCCGTCCTGATGGGGCTGATCAACCTGTGGTACCGCGACTTCCTGGGGGCCGCCACCCACGCGGTCCTGCCCTACTCGCAGTACCTGCGCCGCTTCACCGCCTACCTGCAGCAGTTGACCATGGAGTCGAACGGCAAGCGGACGCGCCTGGACGGCTCGCCGGTCCAGACCGCCACCGGGGAGGTCTTCTGGGGCGAGCCCGGCACCAACGGACAACACGCCTTCTACCAGTTGATCCACCAGGGCACCGAGTTGGCGCCGGCCGATTTCATCGCCTTGGCCAACCCGATCTTCCCGCTGCGCGACGGCGATCAGGACGTCCACGAACTATTGCTGGCCAATTGCTTCGCCCAGACCAAGGCCCTGGCCTTCGGCAAGACCGCGGCCGAGGTGGCGGCCGAGGGCACGACGGACCCGGCCGTGCTGGCCGCCCGGATCTTCCCCGGCAACCGCCCCACCAGCACCATCTTGGCCCCCGACCTCACCCCCTCGGTCCTGGGCCAGTTGATCGCCCTGTACGAGCACATCGTCTTCGTCCAGGGGGCCGTCTGGGGCATCGACTCCTTCGACCAGTGGGGGGTCGAGCTGGGCAAGCAACTGGCCCTCCAGATCGCCCCCGCCCTGGCCGGCGACCAGGCCGCCCTTCAAGCCCAGGACGCCTCCACCCAGGGGCTGATCCGGCGCTACCAGTCCTGGCGCCGCCCGGCCTGACCGCCCGCCGGTCGAGCGCCGGCCGAGACCGAGCCCTGGACGTTCGGCCGACAGCGACGCCCGTCGGTCGGACGTCGGCCGCCCGGATCGACCGCCCGGTCTGATGGTCGCCGCCCGGGCCGGCCCCGACGCCTGGCGGGGATAACCCTCAGGTTGGGCTTGACCCCAATACCTTAGAAATTCTTGGTCTTCTCCTGGGCCCGAGCCTAGGTTCGGGGCAGGCCAGGGCCGGGTCTCCTCGACACCAGCCCCCCGACCAAGAAGGAGAGGGCCAGTGAAGTATTGGGCGAGAAAGTTGGCCGGGGCCGCGTTGGCGGGCCTTTTGCTGGGGGCCGCCCCCCTGGCTGTCAGCCACCAGGCCTGGGCCAACCAGGTCATCCAGGCCACCACCACGGTCAACGTCCGCTCCGGCCCCAGCACCGGCCACAGCGTCATCGGCCTGGTCTACTGGGGCCACACCATTGAGGCTGTCGGCCCGTCCAGCGACGGCTGGACCCCGGTCAATCTGAACGGGCGGACCGGCTACGTCGCCAGCCAATACTTCACCGGCGGGTCCACCAGCGCCACCACGACCACCACCACGGGCGCGGCCGGCACGGCCACCACCACGGCCGCCCTCAACGTCCGCTCCGGCCCCAGCACCGGCTACAGCCGGCTGACCACCCTGGCCTACGGCAGCACGGTTCAGTTGACCGGCACGACCAGCGACGGCTTCGCCCAGATCGTGTTCCAATCCGGCACCGCCTGGGTCTCGACCGCCTGGTTGAGCACCACCAGCCCGGCGGCCCCGGCCCCGGCGGCCCCGGCTCCGGCCGAGACCGCGACCGTTAGCGGGCAGATGCAGACCGCCGCCGACCTCAACTTCCGCTCCGGCCCCGGGCTGGACCAGACTGTCATCCATGTCATCCCCCGGGGCACGACGGTCGACATCACCGATGTCAGCCAGAACGGCTTCCGCCAGATCGTGCGCCAGAACCGGACCGGCTGGGTGTCGCAGCAATACCTGGTGGCCATCGCGGCGGCCGATCCCCCGGCGCCGGCGGCCCCCGCCGCCAACGGCCAGCTCTACACCACCGACTACCTCAATTTGCGCAGCCTGCCCAGCCTGCAGGGTGCGGTCGTGACCGTCCTGCCCAAGGGCACGGCCGTGACCATCACCGGGGCCAAAAACGGCCTTTGGCAAGAGATCATCTACCAAGGGGCTGTCCGCTGGGCCTCCAGCGACTACCTGGCGACCACGCCGCCGGTCGTCGTCGCGCCGCCCAGCCTGACCACCACCCCGGCCCAGGCCAAGGAGCTGGCCCGGGGCCAGGTGGCGGCCAGAGGCTGGGGCGACGACCAGTTCCAGTGCCTGGTCAGCCTGTGGGAGCGCGAGTCGAGTTGGCGCATGAACGCCGAGAACCCCTCGTCCGGGGCCTATGGCATCCCCCAGGCCTTGCCGGCCGAGAAGATGGCCTCGGCCGGGTCCGACTGGCGGACCAACGCCGCCACCCAGATCAGCTGGGGCCTGGGCTACATCGCCGGCAGCTACCAGAGCCCTTGCGGCGCTTGGCAGTTCTTCCAAGGCCACGGCTGGTACTGAGCCGACACACCGCTGATCGGCCGCCGCCCCACGGGGGGCGGCCGGCGCCAGGGCCGAACGTCCGTTGAGCGCCGGCGCCGCCGTCGGCACGCCCGCCTGGGGCCGCTCGATAGTCGAGCATCAGTGCCTCTGGGCTCAGCTTTGGCAGCGTTCCGCGTAAAGCTGAGCCAGGCGTTGGCCGGCTTCGACCGCGCCCTCGAATTGGGACATCTGCTCCAAAACGGCGCTGTCTTGGTCGGCGAAGGACTGTCGCATCTGACTGTAGGCCTGCAGCATGGTGGCGACGGCGGCACCGTCGTCGCCCCCCAGCTGGTCGTCTTTGAGCCGCTCCAGCGCCTCCACCACCGGGGCGACGCCATCGGCCATGGCTTGCCAGTCGACGCTCCCGTCGGCGGCGGTGAAGCGGCCGTCCGTGGCGCCGCCGACGTAACTCTCACCAGCCGCCGTCAAGTTGTCGTAGTCGCCACAGAAGTCTTGGTCAAAGCCGCAGCCGCCCAGGGCGGTGGCGGCCAGGCCGACGACGGCCACAACAGCCAGTCGGATCAAGCGGTGAGCCATATCAGATTTCTCCTCCGGTTAATTTGTCGCCCCTAGCCGAGGCGCCGTGTCAGCTTAGATCAGACCGCCAAAAGATCTGGCCCGCGCCAGAGCCGGACAACCAGATTCAGGCTTTGGCCGACAACTTGATCAGACAATCTTCCAGACCAATCAGCGATCATCGGGTCCGGCCCCTGGCGTGGTCGGAGAACACCCCCGATCAGCGGTGGATCTGGGCTGAGCCCAGCACCGTCCAAACCGCCCAGAACCGCTCTGGCCGGGGCCGACGGGCGGGGGTGGCAGCCGACCGCCACAGGCCGGTCAATCGGTCACACGATCGACCAGACGACGTTGATCTCCGGCGTGCCCAGCGGGGCGATCAGGGAGTAGGCCATGACCGTCAGGTTGAAACACTGGCCACCGCTGTAGGCCCCCCGGTCGTTGACCCGGACCTCAACCGATTGGCCGTTGGCCAAGTTGGTGATCTGGACGATGGTGCCGAAGGGCAGGTCGCGGTGGGCGGCGGTCAGCCCCGAGGCCGCGAACGGCTCGCCGGCGGCCGTGATCGGGCCGTCGGCCGAGGGCAGGCCCTGGTTGTAGAGACGGGCCACACAACTGTCGGCCGGCGGCGGCGACGGCTGGGCGGCGGCGGTCGGGAGCGCCGCCTGCGGGACCAGCGCCGGGGCCGGGAGGAGCGAGATCGTCGGCCGGTCGGTCTCCGGCCGGACGGGAGTCGGTGAGGCGACCACGACTGGGGCCTGCGACGGGCTGGCGGGAGCGGCGGCGGTCGGCCGAGTGGTCGGCCCGGCGGCGGAGGGGACCGGGGCGGCGGCCGGCTGAGAGCTGGCGGCCCCCGACGGCTGGTCGCCCGCGGACTGCTCCGGGGCTGCGTCCGACGGCTGAGACGCGGCGTCCGAAGGCTGGGGCGTGGCGGCACCCGACGGCTGAGGCGTGGCGGTGGCCGAAGGCTGGGGCGTGGCGGTGGCCGACGGCTGAGGCGTGGCCGTGGCCGAGGGCTGAGGCGTGGTGGTGGCGGCGGTCGTGTCGGGGGCCGGCTGGTCGGACTGGGCCTCCCCCGCCGCCGTGGGCGGCGGGCCGATGGTCGGCCGCCAGTCGACGGCCGGCGGCGCCGCCAGCGTCGGCTTGGTCGAGGGCTGGACCCGCGGCGGCTCCGACGCGGCCGCCGTCTGGGTCGGCTCGGCGGTCGTCGCGGCACCGGACGAAGCCGTCGCGGAGCGGGCCGGCGTGGTCGGCGCGGCTCTGGTCGGGGAGTCGGTCGGGACCGCCGGGGCGGCCAGCGCCGGACGGTCCGCCGGCAGGACGACGATGACCAGGCCGTCGCGCACCGGGTCGTCGGCCGCCGGGGAGACCACCACCTTGCCCGTCAGATCGATATTGGCGTTGTGGAGGGCGTCTTGGACCGAGCCGCGCCAGATCGACAGGCTGACGACATCGCCGGAGTCGATGATGGTGACGTGTTTGACCGCTGTCTGGGCGACGGAGACGCCGCCCAGGGCGGCCAAGCCGAGGGCCGAACTGGCGACCAGGGTGGCCAGGTACTTCGATACCAGCATGAGTCTCCCGGGGAAGTAGGCGGACGCACAACCGGGGTCATTTTAACGGCCCCTCCGCCCGAATCGGGGATTGTCCGCCCGGCGTGCCGCCGACCGCTCGGCCCATCCCACCGTCGCCGCCGGGCGGGGCGGGCGTTTCAGCCACCGGTGGGCGCGACGGCGAGGAAGCCTCCGCCGATAGGCTACGGGCCATGACATGGCACAGACCGGTCGCCTGCTGGCTGACCGACATGGATGGGGTCCTGGTCCACGAGGGCGAGGCCCTGCCGGGGGCGGCCGATTTCATCGCCGCCCTGGAGCGCTACGGCCGCCCTTACATCGTCTTGACGAATAACTCGATCTTCACCGCCCGGGACCTGCGGGCCCGCCTCCAACGCAGCGGCATCGACGTGCCCGAGGAGCGGATCTGGACCAGCGCCCTGGCCACGGCCGAATTCCTGGCCGACCAGGTGGAGGGCCAGACGATGTACGTCATCGGCGAGGCCGGCTTGACCTCGGCCCTGCACGAGCGCGGCTTCGTCCTCAACGACCATGATCCGGACATCGTCGTCTTGGGCGAGACCCGGACCTACTCCTTCGAGTCCATCGCCAAGGCCATCCGCTTCATCGACGGCGGCGCCCGTTTCATCGCCACCAACCCCGACCCGACCGGGCCCTCGACCGATGGCCCCCTGCCGGCCACCGGGGCGGTGGCCGCCCTGATCACCTCGGCCACCGGCCGCCAGCCCTACTTCGTGGGCAAGCCCAACCCCTTGATGATGCGGACGGCGCTGAACCGGATCGAGGCCCACTCGGAGACCACCGTCATGATAGGCGACCGGATGGACACCGACGTCATCTCCGGTTTGGAGGCGGGGCTTAGGACCATCCTGGTGCTGACCGGCTCGACCCAGGCCGAGGAGGTCAAGACCTTCCCCTACCGCCCCAGCCGAGTGCTGCCGTCGATCGCCGAGGTCGTGCCCCTGGTGGGGCAACTCTGCCCCAACGAGGCCGACGAACTCAGCGCCGACTGATCCCGCCCGCCCCGACAGCCCAGTCCGCCCCCAACGATCCCGACGACCCCGGAGTTAGGACTCCGGCTCGCCCGCCGGGCCGAACTGGGCCTCCGGGTTGTTGGCGAAGCAGGACAGATGTCCCTGGAAGATCAACTTGATGTTGCGCGTGGCGCCGTTGCGGTGTTTGGCCACGATCAGATCGGCCAGGTGGTCGCGCTCGGACGGGTTGGGCTTGTAGACGTCGTCCCGATGCAGCAACAAGACCAGGTCGGCGTCTTGTTCGAGTGAGCCCGACTCGCGCAGGTCGGACAAGATCGGCTTCTTATCGGCCCGGCCGTCGACCGCCCGGTTGAGCTGGGAGATGGCGATGATGGGGATGCCCAACTCCTTGGCCAGCAACTTGATCTGGCGCGAGAACTCCGACACCTCGACCTGGCGCGACTCGACCTTCTTGCCCGAGCTCATCAGCTGGATGTAGTCGATGATGACGAATCTGAGGTCGTGGCGCTGGCGCAGCCGCCGGGCCTTGGCCCGGATCTCCATCATCGTCAGATTGGGCGAGTCGTCGATGAACAGCGGCGCCCCGGAGAGCTGGGACGACACCGCCGACAGCCGGTCCCAGTCGTCCTCCAAGGCGCCGGTGCGGATGCGCTGCAGGTTGACGGCCGACTCGGCCGACAGCAGCCGCATCATGATCTCCATCGAACTCATCTCCAGCGAGAAGATGACCGTCGGCAGGCCGTGCTCGACGGCGGCCGAGCGGGCGAAGTCCATGGCCAAGGTCGACTTGCCGACGGCCGGGCGGGCGGCCACGATGATCATCTGGCCGTTGTGGAAACCATTGGTCAAGCGGTCCAACTCGGTGAACCCGGTCGGCACCCCGGCCAGGCGGCCGCCGTGGCTGGCCAGGGCCTCCATCTCGTCCCAGGCCGGCTGCAGCAACTCCCCCACCGGCTTGTAATCCTCCGCCAAGGGGTTGTCGTTGACCTCGTAGACGGCCTGCTGGGCCATGTCCACGATGTCGTCCACCTGACCCTGGGCCTGGTAGCCCAACTGGGCGATCTTGATCGAGGCCTGGACCAGCCGACGCAAGATAGCTTTCTCGCGGACGATCTCGGCGTAGTAAGAGGCGTTGGCCGCGATGGTGACCGAGCCGAGCAGGTCGTGCAGGTAGAGCGGGCCGCCCACCCGGCTGATCTCGCCCCGCCGGGTCAGCTCGGCCGCTGTCGTGATCGGGTCGGCCGGCTCGCCTTGGCCGTAGAGCTGGAGGACGGCCTCGAAGATCAACTCGTGGGCCGGGCGGTAGAAGTCGCGCCCCCGGACCAGCTCGAGCACATTGGCGATGGCGTCCTTGCTCATCAGCATGGCCCCCAAGACCGAGCGCTCGGCCGCCAGGTCCTGGGGGGGCGTCCGGTCGACGGACTCGCCACGGTACTCGGCCAGCTCTGGCGCGACGGTCAAGGTGACTCCCGATACTCGAACAAATGCTGTCGGGGGTAAGGCTAGGGCGAGCCTGTGACATCGTCTCGGGACCACAGCGCCCCCGCGCGACCTTGAAACTACGGCCCGGCGGAGCCGCCGCCAACTCCACCGTCCACAGGGGCCTGTGGACAACCGGTGGACAAGCCGCCAGGGGCTGGGGATCGACTCGTAAAGTTGTTCACAGAGGGTGTGGACAGTTCCCCCGAAATCCTCCCCGCAGACGCTCCAATATGCGATTCACTAGGTCAAACGCGATCAACAGCGAGTCGGGGCGAAGAATTCGCGGGATTTGTCGACCCTTCGACTTGCCGCTTCCGAGACGGCCCCCAGAGGCCGTGGGGGGCCTTATATCACACTTCTGGAAGCAAGTTGTACACAGGGTAGATAACAAGTTTTCTTGATTACGGCCGATACCAAGGCCGGTTCGGCGGGCCCATACCGGGCCTCGCCATGGCTGGTTCGGCGGTCCCATCCCGGGCTTCGCCCGGGCCGCCATCCCCCCAGCGGTCCGGGGCCGGGCGGCGGTCGCCTCTCAGGCGATTCTCAGGGTCCTCTTTGGCTTTTCCCAGGCTATGGGTAGACTGTCACAGTCATGCCCCAACCCCTGACGGAAGACAGAAGCTTGCGCAAGTTCGTCGCCTTGGCCGTCGCCAGTCTGCTGGCCGGTTTGACGCTGCTGACGGCGGGTGTCAACCTGGCCTTCGCCCAGACCGTCACCTTGTCGATCGACGGCCAGGAGCGTCCGGTCAGCGTCGTCCACGCCTCCGTGGCCGAGGTCTTGGCCCAGCAGAACATCCCCCTCGGCGCCCGCGACCAGGTATCCCCCGACCTCGCCTCCACCGCGCGGGCCGACAGCCCCATCATCGTCCGCCACGCCCGCCCCATCGCCCTCGACCTGGACGGCCGCCAGGGCCTCTACTGGACCACCGCCACCTCGGTGGCCGCGGTCGTGGCCGAGCTGGGCCTGGACGACCGCCAGGTGATCTTGTCCCACGACCCGGAGACTCCGATCGGCCTGGACGGCCTGTCCCTGAGCATCGACACCGGCAAGGACGTCACCGTCACGGCCGACGGCCAAAACTTCGCCCTGCACTCCCCCGGCCGGGTGGCGGACGCCTTGGAGGCCGCCGGCCTGAGCTACGACGAGGACGACATCATCACCCCGGAGCCCACCACCTGGCTCAATCAAGGCCTCGCCATCAGTCTGGTCCGGGTCGAGATCACAACCGTCGAACGGGAGGTCGAGATCCCCTTCGAGACCACCGAGACCCCGGACGAGAGCCTTTACCAGGGCCGGACGACCGTCGACCAGGCCGGCCAGGCGGGCCTCCGCCACGAGACCGTCGTCCAAACCACCCATGACGGCCAACTAGTGGACGAGCAGATCACGGCCACCACGATCGTCAGCCAGCCCGTGGCCCAGGTTCAGCGTCTTGGCGCCAAGCCCCTCCCGGTGGTGGTCAACTCCGAGGTCAAACAGATCGCCTACAACCTGGTGCTGGAGCGCGGCTGGGACGACTCCCAGTTCAACTGCTTGGACAATCTCTACCAGCGCGAGTCGGGCTGGAACCCCTACGCCGCCAACCCCTCCGGCGCCTATGGCATCCCCCAAGCCCTGCCGGGCTCCAAGATGGCTTCGGCCGGGGCCGACTGGCAGACCAACCCCCGGACTCAGATCATCTGGGGCCTGGGCTACATCGTCGGCCGTTACTCCACCCCCTGCGGCGCCTGGAGCCACTTCCAGTCCTCCGGCTGGTACTGAGCCCCTGATCCACCGCTGCTCGACCACCGGGCGACCGGCCCCCACTTCGGCCCGCTCCCGGCCGCCGGACGGACCGGCCGGGGTAGCCTGGACGGTGTCCCGGCCGCCGGCCGACCGGCCTGATCCGAAGGAGACCACCATGGAGTCCAGCTACCAAGTCAGCGGCCTGACCTGCGACCACTGCGTCCGCCACGTCCTGGCCGAGGTCGAGGCCATCCCCACAGTCACCGCCGCCAGCCTGGCCCTGGCCGACGGGCGACTGAAGCTCACCAGCGCCGCCGCCCTCGACTTCGCCCTGGTGGCCCGGGCGGTGGCCGAGGCCGGCGACTACCAGGTCGTGGCCGTCTAAGCCCAGATCGACCGCTGCTCGACCGCCGCCCGACCCCGGCCAACAGCCCGGTCCAAACCCGGTGCCCGCCGCCGCCGGTCGGATGGCAGTCGATTAGGCTGAGGCCATGCGCCCACTCCTGATTCCGCCGGAGCAGTTGAAAGCGGCGGCCGGCCGCCGGATGGCGGTTATGACCAGCGGCGGCGACGCCCAGGGTATGAACGCGGCCCTGCGCGCCGTCGTCCGAACAGCTATCAGCGCCGGAGCCGAGGCTTACGCCATCCACGAGGGTTACCAGGGGATGATCGACGGCGGCGAAGGCATCAGCCGGCTGCGCTGGGACTCCGTGGCCGGCATCCTCAACCGTGGCGGCACCGTCATCGGCACCTTCCGCTCGGCCGACTTCCGGGAGCGCTGGGGCCGTCTCAAGGCCTGCCGCAACCTGGTCGAGCGCGGCATCGACCGCCTTGTCGTCATCGGCGGCGACGGCTCCCTCAGCGGCCTCGACGCCTTCGCCCGGGAGTGGCCCGACCTGCTGGACGAGTTGGTCCGGCTGGGCCAGGTCCCGCCGGAGGCCCTGCGGCGCCACCCCCGGTTGGTCTTCGCCGGCCTGGTCGGCTCGATCGACAATGACCTTTGTGGCACGGACCAGACCATCGGGGCCGACTCGGCCCTGCACCGCATCCAGGACGCGGTCGACGCCGTGGCCTCGACCGCCGCCTCCCACCAGCGGACCTTCGTGGTCGAGGTGATGGGACGCCACTGCGGCTATCTGGCCCTGATGGCCGCCATCTCGGGCGGCTGCGACTACGTCCTCATCCCCGAGCGGCCGCCGGCGCCGGACTGGGAGCAGGCCATGTGCGACCAGTTGCGCCGGGGCCGGGCGGCCGGGCGGAAGGACTCCATCGTCATCTTGGCCGAGGGCGCGATCGACCGGGCGGGCAACCCGATCACCTCCGAGTACATCCGCCAGACCATCGATGAGGGCTTGGGCGAGGACGCCCGGGTGACCATCTTGGGCCACGTCCAGCGCGGCGGCACCCCCAGCGCCTACGACCGTTGGGCCTCGACCTGGCTGGGCTACTCGGCGGCGGCCCACGTCTTGACCGCCGACGGCGACGAACCCGGGCCGGTCTTCGGCTTCCACGGCTATCAGGTGATCAAGCTGCCGCTGGTCGAGGCCGTGGCCGACACCCGCCGGGTGCCGGCCCTGATCCGGGCCGGCGACTATGAGGCCGTCTTGAAGCTGCGCGGCTCGGAGTTCGAGGACGCCCTGCGTTTCTTCGACGAGTTGTCATCGCCCGAGGCCCAGGCCCGGGAGACGGCCCCCCGGGCGGCCGACGAGTCGCGCCGCCGGGTCGGCCTGATGCACAGCGGCGGCCTGGCCCCGGGGATGAACACGGCCGCCAAGGCCCTGGTTCGACTGGGTATCGCCCGAGGCCTGGACATGGTCGGGATCGAGAACGGCTTCGCCGGCCTGATCGCCGGGCACACCCGACCGCTGTCGTGGCGTGGCGTCGACGGCTGGAACCAGGAGGGCGGGGCCACCTTGGGCACCCGACGGCTGTCGCCCCGGGTGGAGGACCTCTACGCCATCGGCCGGGCGGTTGAGCAGGCCAGGCTCGACGCCCTCGTCATCATCGGCGGCTGGTCGGCTTACGAGGGGGCGGCCCTGATGCTGGCCGAGCGGGACCGCTACCCCTCGCTCCGCCTGCCGGTGGTCTGTGTCCCGGCCACCATCGACAACAACCTGCCGGCCACCCAGGTGGCCATCGGGGCGGACACGGCGCTGAATGTGGTGGTCGATGTCATCGACAAGATCAAGATGTCGGCCACGGCCTCGTCACGGGCCTTCGTGGCCGAGACCATGGGCCGCGACTGCGGCTACCTGGCCCTGATGGGGGCCCTGGCCGGCGGCGCCGAGCAGGTCTACCTGAACGAGACCGGCGTCACCCTGGCCCAGATCCAGCGCGACCTGGCCTGGATCAACCAGAGTTTTGATGAGGCGGACCGTGATTTCTTCTTGTTGGTGCGCAACGAGAACGCCAATGCCAACTACACCAGCGCGGTCCTGGCCCACCTGCTGGACGAGGCCAGCCAGGGCCGTTACGACACTCGGACGATGGTCATCGGCCACATCCAGCAAGGCGGCACACCGACCCCGGCCGACCGCATCCTGGCCACCGAGCTGACCGAGTTCGCCCTGCGAACGGTGACCGAGGACTGGGATCAGGGGGGCTGCGGCTACCGCTGTGTCGGCGTTGACACCGAGGGCATCATCGTGACCGACCTGGCCGACGCCTGGAAGTCGGTCGACCGCTCGCACCAACGCCCCAGCCAACAATGGTGGTTAGGCCTGGCCGAACTCATCGGTGTCGTCGGCCGCCAAGTGGACTAACCAGAAGGGCCAAACCCCGGACCCCAGCCCACGTCATCCCGGACCCCACACCGCGTCATCCCGGACTCGGTCCAAGATGACGCCCGGCCGTTGACCAGCGGTCAGTCGAGCGAACTCCAGGTCGGCCAGCTGGTGGCCGGGCCGGGCTCATCGACATCGCCCGAGAATGGGCCTGGACTCCCGACATCGCTTTGCCCCGGGAACGGCGGGGCGGTGGGGGGGCTGACCGCTTCAGCGGCGGCCGGCGGCTCCGTCTCGGCGGCCGGAGGCTCTGCCGGAACCGTCTCCACGCTGGCCGGCCCGCCCGTCCTGGCGGCCGGCGGCTCCACCTCAGTCGCGGGGGCGACGGCGGCCGCCACCGGGATGGCGGCGGACAGCGCCAGCGCCTGACGGTCGGCCGGACTCAGGCCCCGGGGCGAGGCTTGGCTGAAGGGGTCGAAGGGCACGGCCACGGGCGCTGGCGCGGCCCCGGCGGGATCGGACTCGACGTCCCGGAGACTGTCGGCGGTCGGGCCTGGCTCGGGCCAGAGGGTGCGCCCGGGCGTGGCCTTGGTCCGGCCCGACGGGCCGGGCCGGGGAGCGGCCGGCCGCGACCGGACTGGTCGAGTCGCGGGTTGGGAGTCGTCCCGCCGGGCGGCGTCGGACCCGGCCAGCCAAGCCGCCCCGGCCTCAGACACACCCCCGCCCGCCCTGACCGCCTCCGCCTCGCCTGGGGGCGAGACCCCGCCACCTCTGGCCGCCCCGCCCGACGCGCCCACAGCGGTGACGCCAGTCCCAGCCCCAAGCCCATCCTCGACCGGCGCGGCCGCCCCGCCATCGGCCATCGATCCGCCCGACGAGCCCACAGCCCCAGTCTCGGCCGCCGCCATCCCTTCGACCGGCCTGGCCGCCCCGCCTCCGGGCGGGGTCGCCTCGGCCTCGGGCGCCGCCGACAGTCGCTGCCAGTCGTCCCGACGGAGGGGGGGCGGGGTGATGTCTTCGGGGGCGAATAGGGGCGGCCGCAGGCGGCCGGTGTGGTCGGCCGTCTGTTCGACCGCTCGCACCCGCTGCCACTCGGCCACCAGACGCTCGGCGGTCGACACCCCGGCCGGCTCGTCGGGCGGGAATAGGGGTGGCCGGAAACGGCCGCCGGCCTCGCCCGGCCAGGCCGCCGGCGTGGCCGAAGCGGTCTCAGACGCGGCCGAGACTCCCCCCAGGCCGCCCGGCCGGGTCGTCTCGACGTCTCGCCCCTCTCCCCCTCCGACGGCGCCGGGCCAATCAGCCAGCTCCTGGGACCAGTCGTCCGGGGCCACATCGGCCAGGGCCGCGCCGGCCAAAGCGGTGGCGGTCGGAGCGGGGGCGATCTCCGTCCACCAATCGCCGGCCTCGTCCGACCACTCGCCAGCCACCTCGTCAAAGTCGCCGCCCGACCACCCGCCAGCGGTGGCGCCCAGAGGGCCAGCCGGCCACCGGGCCGCCTCGCCCGGGGTCCGGGCGCCGTCCCCGACCGCCCCGTCCCCGGACCGCCGGCCGGCCTCCTTGGCCGAGACCGGTTGGCCCCACTCGGCTGGGCCCTGCGGCCACCGCTCCGCCCCGGCCTGACCTGGCCACCGCTCCGCCTCGTCTCGGTCCGACCACTGCTCCGCCCCTGCCTGGACCGGCGACAGCTCCACCTCGGCCGAGCCCGGCGAGCGGCCTTGGTCCGCCCCCCGGCGCCGGGTCCAACGCTCGTCCAGCCGGTGGAGCACGGGCACGGTCAGCCCGAGCCACAACGTGGCCGACACCAGGCCGGCCAGCAGCACCAGGGCCGTCGGCCTAAGCCACAACGTCTGGGGGCCGAAGGCGCCCCCGGCCAGGGGCGCCAGAACCAGGACCAGACTGAGGGCCGTCAACCGGAAGGGGCGCCGATGGGCGATTCCGGCCTCGACCGCTCGGGGCGAGGTCCGCCCCGAGCCAACCCGGTCCCGATCCGCCAGACCGGTCCAGACGATGGCCTCGGCCACCACGATCAAGGCCAGCAGCAGACACCCGACCCCGGCGGCCGGGCCGAGCGGCTGACCGCTCAGCCGCAGCCCCAGCACCGCCCCCAGGCCGGCGGCCGGGCTGGTCGCCAGCAATAGCAATGGCCGCCGCCAGGAGCGGGCGGCGCCGGCCCAGACCAGGTAGACCAGGCCCAGGGCCAAGGCCGCCGCCCAGCCCAGACCGCTCAGGCCAGACCCGGGCAGACGGCCCAAACCGGCCAGCCCCACCTCGACCCCGGCCGGGAACTCCGACTGCGCCAGCACCTCGACCACTTGGCGGGCCAAGGCCTCCCCGTCCGGGCTCAGCGGGGTCAAAGCGATGACGCCGACCCGGCCGACGGCGGAGCTGGTGATGACGGCCGGCGACTGGACGGTGATGACCTCAGCCACCGCGCCCAGCGTCACCACCCCCTCCGGGCCGACTCCCAGGGGCCAGGCCAGCAGGTCGTCCAAGGTGGTGGGCGGAACCCCCCAGGCGACCTTGACCGTGATCGGGTCGCCGCCCCGGTCGATCTGACCGATGGTGGCGGCGCCGCCGGCCGAGGCCACCAACTGGGAGATCTGACTCTCCGTCAGGCCGACGGCGGCGGCTTTGGCCCGGTCCACCTTGACCTCGACCACGGACAAGGACGGGTCCAAGGAGTTGGTCACGCTCCCGGCCTCGGACAGGCTCTTCAAGGTCGTCTCGAGCTGGCGCGCGACCTCGTCCAGCAGTGTCTGGTCCTCGGCCGAGACGACCACGTCGACCGTGGTCGGCTGGTCCGCCAGGGAGCCGCCGGGCACAACCGGGGCGCCCAGCCGGACCACCCCGTCCAAGGCGGCGACGATCCGCTCGGACCAGTCGGCGGCCGGCTCCACGGTCAGGGTCAGGCGGGCCGTGGCCCAGCCGGTGGCGCTACGGGAGGCCGCGTCGTCGCCGCCGGCCACGACCTGGACCCAGTCGACGCCCTCAAGCGCGGCCAGGGCCTCCCCCGCCCGCTCGGCCTCTTCGACTTGAACGGCCCGAGTGGTGTTGGGCGGGAAGACCAGGGAGACGGTCTGCGTCGCCGGGTCGCTCGGCAGCGTCGCGCTGGGGGCGATACCTCGGCCCAGCCAGATCGTGGCCGCCGCCGCCACAACGGTCAAGACGACCACGGCCCGGCGCCCGGCGGGACTGCGGAGCAACTTGAGATAGGTCTTGCGCCAGCCGGCGAAGGGCTGGCCGGAACCGGTCCGCTGAGGCCGGGAGCGGTCGGACTGGGCCGACTCAGATTGGGCCGACTCGGACTGATCAGACCGGGCCGACTCGGACTGGGACTCGGACTGGGGCCGGCCGGCCGGCAACGCGGGCAGGAACCAGTGGGCCCAGACCGGTGTCACCACCAAGGCCACGACCAAGGACAGGACCATCGTCCCGGCGACGGTCCAGGCGAACTGGCGCAGGGCCTGGGCCGGCGTCCCGGACAGGGCTAGGCCGAGGGCGACGAGGGCGGCCCAGGTGGCGACGGTGGCCGTGATCAGCGGCCCGGCGACCTGGCGGACAGCCCGGCTGACAGCCTCCCGGCGGTCGCCGCCGGCCACCAATTGGCGTTTAACACTGTCCAGCACCACGATGACGTCGTCGATCCCTCGGGCCAGGCCCACCACCAGGGCCCCCAAGGTGATCAGCGTGGCGCTGGCGCCGCTCAGCCTGAGACCGGCCACGGCGGCCAGGGGGATCGCCGGCAGGGCCGCCAGGGCCACCAGGGCCAGGCGCCCGGAGCGCAGGCCGAGGCCGACCATGACCAGGGCGGCCACCAGCGTCAGGCCGCCGATCAGGACCAGCCGGTCGGTCTCCTGGGTGATGAAGGTGGCCGGGTCGAAGACGATCTCGGCCTCCAGGTCATAGTCGGCCAGTCTCTGCTGGGCCTTGGCCAAGACTGTGGCCACGGCCTGGGAAAGGTCGCGCGGGTCGGTCGCGGCGCTCCCGTCGACGGCGATGATGACGGCCCAGGAGCAGATCGGGACCTGGGAGGACAGGCACAGGCGGGCCTGGGCGGCCGTCGGCTCGGGGGCGTAGGTCGTCTCGGCCACCATCTCCAGCGTCACCACGATGGCCGGCGTGTCCGGCTGCGGAGCGGGCGAGGGGTCGTTCCGGGTGGGCTCCGGAGGCGGCTGGGCCTGGGGCGGGATATAGCCCACCACCAGGGCCTTGAGCTGGTCCAAGGTGGTCACCGGGGCGCCCAGCTGGACCGGCCAGGACTGGTCGTCCGCAGTCACGGCGGTGGTCGGCACGATCAGGCCGTTGTGGCTCAGAACGGACATGATCTGTTGGTTGGTGAGCCCGTAGAGGGCCATCGCCTCGGCGTTGGGGCGCAAGGTGACGACGCTGCGGTAGAAACCGCTCAGCTCGACGTCGGCCACCTGGGGCAGGGCGGACAGCGGGGCGACCACGGCGCTGGCGGCCAGTCGGCTGGTCGAGTCGGGGTCGACCACCAGTCCGCCCCGGCCGGACACGGTCAGGCGCAGGGGCTGGCGGCCGAGGTCGCCGGGGACGGCCGTGACCGTGGTCGTGGCCGGCAGGCCGGCTTGGCCCAATCTGGTCTCGAGCTGGGCGGCGGCCTGGTCCAGGTCCAGGTCCGGGCTCAGCTCGAAAACCGTCAAGGACAAGCCGACTGTCGCCGAGCTGGTCCAGGAGACGACGCCGGGCAGGTCCCGCCCGCGAGCCTCGACCAGTGTTGTCACCTGGTCGTGGACAGCTTCGGGCCCGGCCCCGGGGTAGGCCACGGAGACGACCACGGTGGGCCTCTCCCAGCTGTAGTCCACGTCTCGCCGCCAGCCGCCGGCCGCCAGCAGGCCGGCCGCCATGACGCCGACGGCGGCCAGGGCGACGACGGCGCGACCACCCGGCGACAACACGGCCAGACGAAACACGAATATCCTCACTGGGCAGGGGAAACGGGACGCCCGCCGACGGGCGCCACGGTGTCGGGCCGAGTTTTACATCCCGCGCCCGGTCCGGTCCACTTGCTCAGGCCGGGGTAGAGAGTCGCCCCGGGGCTCCAGCGGCCCCGCCGCCCGGCCCGCCGGACCCGTTCTGAAGCCGACCCGGCGGGCCGGGCGGCGGATCAGCCCACCCGTTCGGCCGGCCCGGCGGCCCGGGCGGTGATGAACCCGGGGGCGACCCAGCCCCGGGCGGCGAAGGCGGCCGTCACGGCCTCGGCCGCCGCCTGCGCCCGCTGGGCCGCGATCAAGGCGATGGCCGAGCCGCCGAAACCGCCGCCGGTCATCCGCGCCCCCAGGGCACCGGCCGCCAAGGCCTGTTCCTGGGCCTGGTCCAGCTCCGGGCAGGAGATCTCGTAATCGTGGCGCATCGACTGGTGGGAGGCGTTGAACAGCCGGCCCAAGCCGGTGAAGTCGGCCGCCGCCAGGGCCGCCTTGGCCTGGCGGACGCGCTCGATCTCGGTCACGACGTGGCGTGTCCGCCGTCGCAGCCGCTGGCTCGACAGCCGGGGCAGGGTCTGATCGAGGTCGGCCAAGGCGAGGTCGCGCAGACTGTCCAGGCCGAGTTCGCGCACGGCCCGCTCGCAATCGGCCCGCCGGGCGCCGTATTGGCCGTCGCCCAGGGCGTGATGCACCTTGGTGTCGATGATCAACAGCACCAACTGGGCCGGGTCGAGGTCGAAGGGGACGTGTTCGACCGACTGGTCGGCGCAGTCCAGTCCCAGGGCGTGGCCGGGCAGCGCCCGCAGGCTGGCGGCCTGGTCCATGCCGCCGGTCGGGGCCAGGGCGATGTCGTTCTCGGCTTGTTGGCAGATCTGGGCCAACTGTTGGCGGCCGGTGTCGTCGGCCAGCAGCCCGAGGCCGCACAGGTCGGAGCAGGCCGCCGCCATGGCCCCCTCGATGGCGGCCGAGCTGGACAGGCCGGCGCCGATCGGCAGGTCGGAGGCGAAGGCCACGTCTAGGCCGCCGACCGTCCAGCCGACCCGTTCCAGGGCCCAGACCACCCCGGCCGGGTAGCGCGCCCAATCGGCCGGGCGCCCCGGGGCGATGGTCGCGGCCTCGACCTCGACCACGGCCCCGCCTTGGTCCGAGACCAGCCGGACCAATCCGTCCGAGCGGCCGGCGGCGGCGGCCCAGGTGCGCCGGGGCAGGGCTATCGGCAGCACTAGGCCACGGTTGTAGTCGGTGTGCTCGCCGATCAGGTTGACCCTTCCCGGGGCCGCCCAGAGGCCGGTCGGCCAGTGGTCGAAGGTCTGTCGGAACAACTCCGCCGCTTGGCCGCCGCCGTCCGGCGCCGTCCGGCCGTCGCTCACCGCCTCGGCCCGGCCGTTGTCGCCCACCGTCGTCTCCCCGCTGTCCGTCGCCCGGCCGCCTCGGCCGCGCGGGGCCTGAGACGGCTCTGTCTTGGAGCCATATACTCCCAGACGTGACCCCAGGATTGGAAGCCGCCCTGCAGAAAATGGCCGCCGCCCAGGTCAATCCCGCCGCCCAGGCCATCTTCGCCCACCACTGGCGGCAACTGGCCGCCGGCGCCACCGGCCTGGTGCGGGAGGCGGAGGTCGAAGCGGTGGACCGGCCCGAGCGACTGGAGGCGCTGGACGACCCCGGGGTCGAGGCCGCTGAGGCCGACCGGGCGGCCCTGGCCCGAACCGTCATCATCCGCCTGAACGGCGGCCTGGGCACATCGATGGGCCTGCACCGGGCCAAGACCCTGCTGCCGGTGCGCCAGGGGCTGACCTTCCTCGACCTGATCGTGCGTCAGGTGTTAGCCGCCCGGCGCCGCCACGGCGTCACCTTGCCCCTGGTCTTGCTCCACTCTTTCAGCACCCGGGCCGACTGTCTGGCCGCCCTGGCCGCCTACCCCGACCTGCCAGTGGCCGGGCTGCCCCTCGACCTGGTCCAAAGCCAGGAGCCGAAACTGCTGGCCTCCGACCTCGGCCCAGTGGCCTGGCCGGCTGACCCGGCCCTGGAATGGTGTCCCCCGGGCCACGGCGACCTCTACCCCGCGCTATTCGACTCCGGCCTGGTGGACGCTTGGCTGGCGGCCGGCTACCGCTACGCCTCGGTCTCCAACTCGGACAATCTGGGCTGTGTGCCGTCGGCCCGACTGGCGGGCTGGTTCGCCCGCTCCCAGGCGCCTTACGCGGCCGAGATCACCCGCCGCACCCCGATGGACCTGAAAGGCGGCCACATTGTCCGGCGGCGGCGCGACGGCCGTCTGATCCTGCGCGAGACCGCCCAGACGGCCCCTGAGGAAATGGCTTTCTTCACCGACTCGGCCCGCCACCCCTACACCCACACCAACAACCTCTGGTTCGACCTGCGGGCCGTCGGGGAGCGCCTGACGGCCACCGGCGGGGTCTTGGGCCTGCCCCTGATCCGCAACGCCAAGACGGTCGACCCGACCGACCCGACGACGCCCCCGGTGATCCAACTCGAGTCCGCCATGGGCGCGGCCATCGAGGTCTTCCCCGGCGCCAACGTCATCGCCGTGCCCCGCGACCGTTTCCTGCCGGTCAAGACCACTAACGAACTCACCTTGCTGCGGTCGGACTTCTACGACTGGGACCAGGATTGGGTCCCCCACTCCCAGGGGCGGACCGCCCCGGTCGTGACTCTGGGGGTGGCCTACCGCCTGATCGCTGGCTACGAGGCCCGGCTGAGCCACGGCCTGGGCCTGCGCCAGGCCGACGCCTTGAGCGTGGCCGGCGACTGGCGTTTCGGCCGTGGGGTCAGCGTCCGGGGCCGGGTCGAGTTGGACCAGGCGGGCGGCCTGGTGCCGGACGGCGCCGTGCTGGAGGGGCCGGCAGAGCTGGAGGGGCCGGCAGAACCGGTCTAACCCTAACCCCCGCTGATGGTACAGCAGGGCCGGTATAGCCACCGCTGATGTGCCGGCAGGGCCGGTCTAGCCCCCACTGATGGCGAAACGGGCCGGGCCTGACTCCAACAAGCCGATACCGACCTTTAAGACACAGCTGTTGGTGGCCTCGTCGGCCACCAACTCGACCCCCTCGATGTGGGCCTGGGGACAGGTCGTCAGCCGCACCGTCGCGATTCCGGCCCCGCCGGTCAGGTCGTCCACCGCCGAGCTGGTCTGGATCTCGCTCCGGTCGACGTTGAGCAGCGGTTGGACGCCCTGGTAGGTCCCGGACCAGTCCGCCAAGACGATGTAGCGGCCCAGCGGCGAGACCGTCAGGTCGATGTCTTGGGGGACGACCACCAAGGCGGTGACGCGCTGCGGGGCGAAGTCCTGGCCGGTCATGTCCGCCAACGCCTGGGCGGTGGCGGCCACGATGGCCTCCAGCCAAGCCACGTTGTCGCCGGGGGAGGTGGCGAGCCTGAGCCGCTGGGATTGGGTCTCCCCCGGCTTGAGGTCGAAGGCGATGGCGTGGCCGCAGCCGTTCGCCACTTCGACCAGGCGTGTCCCGGCCTCGGCCTGGTCCGGACAGGGCTGGTCCGGCACCACCACCAGGGCCTCGCCCGCCAAGCCGGTCTGGTCCGGGGCGACTAGGTTGACGGTCAGGTCGGCCGGTTGGCCGGCGCGATGCTCGGAGACGGCCAAATCGACCCGCAGACCACTGGCCGCGGGCTCGCCCGGCAACTCGGCCGCCACCACCTCGGAGGAGCCGAACCGCCAGAGCAGGCCCACTAAGACCAGGAGCACGACCGCGATCAGCCCGATCCAGACCAAGGGACTGCGCCAGAGGGGCTGCCCGGCCACCCGGATGACCGAGTCGGGGGACGGGGGCGTCTGCGGCCCCTTGGCCGCCGGGGACGACAACCCTTGGTCGGCGGTGACGGCCGTCGGGCGGGCGGTGGCCGGCCCGATTCTGCGGCGGGCCCGGGACAGTGGGGCGGGTACCTTGTCCGGTGTCGCTCCCAGGGTGGTGGCGTTCCGGGGGCGCGCCTGGGGTTCCGAGGTTCCGGCTGCGCCCGGCCGTGGCTTCGGGGTGGTGGCCGGCCGAGAGCCGTTCCGGCCCAGGCGGGGCAGGCGGGTGGTGGGCTCGTCCGCCGACTGGAGTTGAAGCAACATCTCCAGCCGGGTCAAGCCGGTGGTGGTGTCGCCCGTCGCATCGGAGCGGGCGAACTCGGCGGCGTCCGCGAAACCACTGGCCCCCGCCTGAGACTGGTCCAGCGAGCCGGCTCGGGCCGACGGCGGCGGGTCAGACCGGGACGACGACGGCCGGGCGGCCTCGGAGGCGGTCGGGACCGAGTCCGGCGACGACCGGGCGGGCCGGGCCAGCCCCGACTGGTCGAGGCCGGTGGAGCCATCGAAGTCGTCGGGGGGCGGCGGGGCCGACCGGTCGAGATCAGAGAACGGGACTGGCGAGGCCGGCGGTGAGGCGGTCCAAGGGTTGTCGGACGATGTCTCCGCCGGCGACCGCGGCCTGGACCAGTCGGCCAACTGCGGGATCACCGGCACGGTCACGTCCAAAGCCTCCGGCGGCAGCGACCAGGCACGCAATATAACTTGTCGTAACCCCGACTGGAGGGGTTCGGCCTGACCGGCTCGAAAACCGCCCTCCCGAACCGGGGCGTCGGTCCCGCCCCCGCCCGCCGCCGGGGGGTCGACCTCAACCTCGACCTCGACCTCCACTTCGGCCGCGCCCTCGACCGCCGGCGGGATGATCGTCTCAACCCCCGCCCCCGCCTCGGCCGCCACCACAACGGCCGCCGCCGGGGACCAGGCTCGGGGATGGTCCGCCTCAGCGCTGGAACGGGCCGCTGGGGGCTCGGCCGGCGGTTCGGCTAACGGAGGCTCAGCCAACGGAGACTCGACCAGCGGCTCGGCCGGCAGAGGCCCAGCCGCCAGAGACCCGACCAGCGGCTCGGCCGGCGGCTCGGCTAACGGAGGCTCAGCCGCCGGAGACTCGACCAGCGGTTCGGCCGGCGGGGCCAATCGTCGGCGCAGGGTCTCCCCCAGCGGCAGGTAGACGGCGGCGCCGCCGTCCTCGTCCTGGTCCAAGACCACGGCCCAATGCTCGGCCTCGACCACCTGGCGCAGGGGCCAGCCGGCCGTCAGACCGGCCAAGCGCTCGTCCAGACCCGGCCCGGCGGCGACAGCCGCCCGCAACGCCGGGCTCACCAGCAGGGCCACGGCGTAATCGGAGTCTTGCCAGTCCCAGACGCGCCAAATCTCGCCCGCCGGACCGTGGCCGATCTGTTCGACACATTCGAAGCGCTCCCCCAGCGCCTCCCGGAAGGCCGTCACGGCCTCAATCCCAACCGTGAGGTTTGCCTCGGATCGCTCACCGCCAGCCCCCTTGATCGACAGTCCGTCCGACCCTTGGGGGATGCGGCGCAGCCTCCGGGCCCGTCGTCGCGAGTCTAGCGCTCCCGCCCGGACGGGGCCTGGTGTGAGATATACCGCCACGATGGGTCCACTCTCGCGGTCCATTAACTGGGCCTCGCGTAGTCCCAGACTGGCGGGCGGCAACTGTCAGTCTCGTCGCTCCCACGACGCCAGGGCGGTGGCCCAACTATCATGGTGACGGCCGGTGAAGGGCGTAAAAGGGAGGGCCATGAACCTGGAGACGAGCGCGGGCGGCGGTCCCGCCGCCACCCCGGAGGATGACCGGCCGACGCCCCCGGGGCGGACGGCGGCGGTCCTGCGGCGCGTCGGCCAAGCTTTGGCCGGGTTGTTGCTGGTGGCCTTCGTGGCCTTGTTCGTCTACCTCCTCCGCCTCGGCGCCATCCCCGCCATGTGGATGGCCGGCGGCGGCGTCATCGGCTTGGCCGTGGTCGCGGCCATCGCCATACCCCTGTGGCGCAGCCGACTACCCCAACAACGTGTCCGTTACACCGTCTTGTCCGGCTTGACCGTGCTCGGACTGGTGGGCTGTCTGCTGGGCTACCTCGCCGTCGGCGACGTGGACCATTTCTTGGACCGGATCGAGCCGCCGACCGAACAGGTCGCGACCTACGACGTCATCGCCCTCAAGGCCCACGCCGACGGCATCGCCTCGGTGGCCGGCCAGACCGTCGGCCAACTGTCGATCGACCCCAACCGGGCCTTGGCCGACGCCGCCTTGAACCAGGTCGTGGTCGTGACCTACCAAGACTTCACCAATCTGGGCACACTGGCCGACGCCTTGATCGACCAGCAGGTCAACGCCTTGTTGCTGGACCACGCCTACCTGTCGGTCTACGACGACTCCCGACCCGATTTCGAGGCCCAGTACAAGGTGCTTTACTCCTTCACCGTCGTGGTCAAACCCGGTGTCACGCCCAGTGCGACGCCGTCGGCCACGCCCAGCCCCACAGTCGACAATAATTCTTTTATCGTCTACATCTCCGGCATCGACCAGTACGGCTCCATCGGCGTCAAGGGCCGCTCCGACGTCAATATTCTGGCCGTCGTCAACCCGGACAAGGGCCAGATTCTATTGGTCAACACGCCGCGCGACTTCTACGTCCAGTTGCGCGGCACCACCGGTCTGAGGGACAAGCTGACCCACGCCGGGGTTTACGGCATCGACGTCTCAGTCGGCACCTTGGAAGACCTCTACGGCGTCGACATCGACTACTACCTCAGGGTCAACTTCGACTCCGTCACCCAACTGGTCAACCTGGTGGGCGGGATCGAGGTCTACTCCGACAACGCCTTCAGATCACAGGGCTACAGCTTCCAGGTGGGCTGGAACTCGATGGACGGGGCCAAGGCCCTGGTCTTCTCGCGCGAGCGTTACTCCTTCGCCGGCGGCGACCGGGTGCGGGGCCAGAACCAGGAGCGGGTGATCGAGGCGCTGATCCAAAAGATGGTCCAGCCCAGCCAGTTGGTCCACTTCGGCTCCATCCTCGACGCCATGGGCGGTGGCATGGAGACCTCGATGCCGCGCGAGGCCATGATGAGTCTGGTCAACCAGCAGTTGAGCAGCGGCCAGGCCTGGACCGTGGAGCGGACCAGCGTTGACGGCGACGGCGCCATGTCGCCGACCTACACCTACGGCTCCCAGAACCTCTACGTCATGGTGCCGGACGAGACCACCGTGGCGGCGGCCCGCCAGCGCATCGCCGAGATCCTGGCTGATTGAGCCCGGCCTTGAACCTCGACAACGAGCCCGCAGTCGTCCTCGGTCCCGGCCTGACGGTTGAACCGGCCCGCGCCAGCCGCTGGCCGGTCGAGGTCGTGGCCGTGACCGACTTGACCGCTTGGTACCGTCGGATCGAGTTCGCCGGCCACGGCCTGCTGGCCCGCCTCCAGCCCCAGCCGGCCCATCACCTCTGGCTCCACCTGACCGGCCCGGCCGGCCAGGTGGACCGGGCCTATAGCCTGGTGGACCCCGACCCGGCGGCCGACCGCTTCAGCCTCGATTTCGTCCTCCACCAGCCGGCCGGGCCGGCCTCTAAGTGGGCGGCGGCGGCCCGGCCGGGAGCGGTCCTGCGGCTGTCCGACCCGCCGCAACAACTAGTCATACCGACTGACATCCGCCGGGCGGTGTTGATCGGCGACGCCAGCGCCGCCAGCGCCATGGCCTCGGTCCGCCAGGCGCTGGCCGCCGACATCAGCGGCACCACGTTGTTGGTCGATCCCCACCCCGGCCTGGACCGTCTGCCGCCGACCGGGGCGGTCCAACGCCTGTCCGCGTTGACCGCCGACGCCTGGGCGGGGATCGCCGTCGACCCCGAGCGGGACTGGCTCTGGGCGGCCGGCGAGCGCCAACTGGTCAAGGCCGTCCGCCACCAGGCCCGCCAGGTCTGGGGCCTGTCGCGCCAGCGCCAACACCTCCAGACCTACTGGATCGCGTCGTAGACCAGTCGGGGATCGCACCTCACCCCACAAAGTGTCCTCCCTACGCTACGCTCCAGTCCGGTACTTCGCGGGGACCCCGGGAGACGGAACTCAGCTCATAGGTCGAGGTTATGACCATCCGGATGCTCTAGTCTCGGACCCGACAGCGGCCAACAGGGGGAAATGTGTTCGAGGATGCGATCCAACAGCTCATCGGCCAGTTGTCGCGCCTGCCCGGCATCGGTCCGAAGGGCGCCCAGCGCATCGCCTTCCACCTGCTCGACGCCCCGCCCGAGGATGTCGCCGCCCTGGTCGAGGCCATCGCCACGGCCAAACGGACGGTCCATTTCTGCCGCGTCTGCTTCAACCTGACCGAGGACGAGGTCTGCCGCTACTGCCGCGACCAGCGCCGCGACCGCAGCCAAATCTGTGTGGTCGAGGAGTCGAAGGACGTGGTGGCGATCGAGCGCACCCGCGAGTACCAGGGCCTGTACCACGTCCTCGGCGGGTCGATCAGCCCAATCGACAACCGTGGCCCGGGCGACCTCCACATCCGTGAGCTGGTCCAACGGCTGGACGACGGGGCCGTCACCGAGATCATCTTGGCCACCAACCCCAACACCGAGGGCGAGGTCACCGCCACCTACCTCGGCCGCCTGCTGGCCCCCCTCGGCCTGATCGTCTCCCGCCTGGCCTCCGGCCTGCCGGTCGGCGGCGACCTGGAGTACGCCGACGAGATCACCTTGGGACGGGCCTTCGCCGGCCGCCGCGCCGCCGGGGGTCAGAACTGACAGCGGCGGCTCACTCCACCGTCACCGACTTGGCCAGGTTGCGCGGCTGGTCGACGTCGAGGCCCTTCAAGGTGGCCATCTGACAGCTGAAATATTGCAGCGGGATGATGGCCAGCAGGGGTTGGAACAGGGTCGGCGCCAGCGGCAGGGGGATGGCGTGGTCGGCCTGGGCCCAGGCCTCGGCGTCGTTCCGCTCGGCCAAGACGATGGTCTTGGCCCCGCGGGCCCGGATCTCCTGGATATTGGAGACCACCTTGTCGTGCAGGTGGTCGCGGCCGGTCGGCGGCACCACCACGAAGACCGGCAGGCCCGGCTCGACCAAGGCGATGGGGCCGTGTTTGAGCTCGCCGGCGGCGAAGCCCTCGGCGTGGAGGTAGCTGATCTCCTTCAGCTTGAGAGCGCCCTCCAGGGCCACCGGGTAGCCGACGTGGCGGCCGATGAACAAGACCGATTCGACGCCGACCAACTCCTGGGCCAAGGCGTCGATCGGCCCCAAGTCGGCCAGCAGGGCCGCCATCTGGGCCGGCACGGCCGTCAGGTCGGCCACCAGTTCGGCGATCTCGTCGCCGAACTTGGTCCCCCGCTCCTGGGCCAAGAACAGGCCCAGCAGGTAGCAGGCGATGATCTGGGCGGTGAAGCACTTGGTCGAGGCCACCCCGATCTCCGGGCCGGCGTGGGTGTAGATGACGGCGTCGGACTCTCTAGGGATGGTGGCCCCGTTGGTGTTGCAGATGGCCACCACTTGGGCGTGCTGCTCGCGGGCGTGGCGCAGCGCCATCAGCGTGTCCATGGTCTCGCCCGACTGGGAGATGGCCACCACCAAGGTGGTGGGGGTGACGATGGGGTCGCGGTAGCGGAACTCCGAGGCCAGCTCGACCTCGCAGGGCACCCGGGTCCAATGCTCGATGGCGTATTTGGCGATCAGCCCGGCGTGGTAGGCGGTGCCGCAGGCCACGATGACGATCTTGTCCGCCGCCCGCAGTTGGGCGCGGTCGATCCGCAACTCGTCCAGGCACAACCGCCCGGACTGGTCGATCCGCCCCAGCAAGGTGTCGGAGGCCGCCTGGGGCTGCTCGAAGATCTCCTTGCGCATGAACCAGTCGAAGCCGCCTTTCTCGGCCGCCGCCAGGTCCCACTCGATGTCATAGGGCTTGACCGGGGCCGGATCGCCGTCGAAGGTCGTGACCGTGACCGTGTCGGCCGTGATCTCGACCACCTGGTCTTGGCCCAGCTCGATGGCGTGGCGGGTGTGCTCGATGAAGCTGGCCACGTCGGAGGCCAGGAAGTTCTCGTCCTGGCCCACCCCCACCACCAGGGGGGAGCTGCGCCGGGCGGCCGCGATCCGGCCCGGCTGGGCGGCGTCCAAGACCACCAGGGTGAAGGTCCCCTCCAACCGGCGGCAGACCGCCCGCAGGGCGGCGGCCAAACCCGGCTCCTGATCCAGGGCGCGGCGCAGTAGGTGGGCCACCGCCTCGGTGTCGGTCTGGGAGCGGAAGACCACACCCTCGGCCTCCAGCTCGCGCCGCAGGATGGCGGCGTTCTCGATGATGCCGTTGTGGACCACCGCCACTCGGCCGTCGCCCGACAGGTGGGGGTGGGCGTTCTGGTCGGTCGGGCCGCCGTGGGTGGCCCAGCGGGTGTGGCCGATGCCCTGGCGGGACTCGGGCAGGGGCCGGTCTGCCAGCTCGGCCTCCAGGCGGACCAGTTTGCCGGCCCGCTTGCGCGTCTCCAGCCCGTCCGGAGTCCAGAGGGCGATCCCGGCCGAGTCATAACCCCGATATTCCATCCGTTTGAGACCGCCGATGATGATCGGCTGGGCCTGGCGGGCGCCGACATACCCCACTATTCCGCACACGGGGGCCATGGTACCCGGCGCCGCTGGCCGGGCCGGGGTGGCGGGCGGGCCGAGATCCCGGATCAAGTCCAAGCTGACGTGGCATCAAGTCCGGGATGCCTGGGGCGGGGGCGGGCGGTCAGACGCGGCGCAGGCGGACGCAGTCGATCGAGTGGTCCGCCAGCTTGCCGATCACGACCGTGGCCCGGCCCCGGGTCGGCTTGATGTTGTCGCGCAGGTTGGGGCCGTTGGTCGTCTCCCAGGTCTGCTCGGCCATGGCCAGGGCCTCCGCCTCCGGCACGGTGGCGAAGCGGCGGAAATAGCTCGTCGGGTCGGTGAAGGCGGTCTGGCGCAGGGCCATGAAACGTTCCGTGAACCACTGTTTGACGGCGGCCTCGGGGGCGTCGAGGTAGACCGAGAAGTCGAAGAAGTCGTCGATCGCCAGTCCGACCCGGCCGTTGGCCCGCCGCCGGGCCGGCTGGAGGACGTTCAACCCCTCCAAGATCAGGACGTCGGGCTGTTCCACGACCAATTCCTGGCCGTCCACGATGTCATAGAGCATGTGCGAGTAGACCGGCGCGGTCACCTGGGGGGCGCCCGATTTGACGTCCATGACGAAACGCAACAGTCGGGCCTGGTCGTAGGACTCGGGGAAGCCTTTGCGCTCCATCAGCCCCAGCCGCTCCAGCTCGGCGTTGGGCAGCAGGAAGCCGTCCGTCGTCACCAGGTCGACCCGGCGGCGGGGCTGGTCCCGGGTCAACAGCTCGGCCAGCAGGCGGGCGACCGTCGATTTGCCGACCGCCACCGACCCGGCCAGACCGATGACGAACGGAGTCGGACGCTCCGACAGGCCGAGGAACCAGTTGGAGTGGCGGTAGAGGGCGGTGGTGTGGTCGATGTAGAGGTTGATCAGCTCGGTCAGCGGCAGGTAGATCTGGCGCACCGTCTCCAGGTCGATCGGGTCGCCCAGAGCCCGGATACCGTCCAGGGTCTCAACGTCCAACTTCAGCCGCCGGGTGCGGGCCAGCTCGGACCAGTGATCGGCCCGCAGGGTCAAGAAAGGGCCGAAGGGAGAGTCCTCCAAGGCCGCGTTGTCCACCACCGTCACCTCCTCAAGCTGTCGGGCGCCAGCCGGGGACCAGTCTGACACAGCGCCGCCGGGCGCCGATGGCGGCCGACGGCGCGGCCCGGGAACCGCGGCCGCGGCTCGGACGGGGCGGAACTCGGCCCCCAGGCGGTGGGGCGACGATCCGGCTCGGAACGACGGCCACGTCCCGGAATGGGGTGGAAACTGCGGGTCGGGGTGGGGGTCGCGGGTCGGCCCCGGGTCGACGCGGCTGGCCGGCCGCTCAGAGCGACAACCGTTCCCGCAGCGTTGCCACCAGCTCCAGCGCCACCGCCTCGGCCTCCTGCGTGGTCGGGGCCTCGACCATCACCCGGACGACCGGCTCGGTGCCGGAGGGGCGCAGCAGGATGCGGCCCCGACCGTCCAGCCGCTCACCGGCCCGGCGGACGGCCCGGTTGACCTGGGGGTCGAGGTTGGCCCGGGCGCGGTCGACGCCGGCCACGTTGATCATCACCTGGGGCACCGCCCGCATCACCTGGGCCAGTTGGGCCAGGGGCTGTTTGGCCTGGACCACCCGGGAGGCCAGGTGCAGGCCGGTCAGAACGCCGTCCCCGGTGGTGGCGTACTCGGACAAGATGACATGGCCGGATTGCTCGCCGCCTAAGGTGAAGTTATTGGCGTTCATCGCCTCCAGGACGTAACGGTCGCCCACCTTGGTGGTGTCGACGGCGATGCCGTGCGCCCGCATCGCCTGATGGAAGCCGAGATTGCTCATGACCGTGGCCACCACGGTGTCGAGGTGGAGGCGGCCCTCGTCTTTCAGGGCCAGGGCCAAGATGGCCAGGATCTGGTCGCCGTCGACCACCTGGCCGAGATGGTCGACCGCCAGGCAGCGGTCGGCGTCGCCGTCGAAGGCCAGCCCCAGGTCGCAGCCCTGGGACACCGCCGTCGCCCGCAGGGCCGTCAAATCGGTCGAGCCGCAATTCTGGTTGATGTTGTAGCCGTCGGGGTCCAGGCTGATGCCGACGACCTCGGCCCCCACCCCCTCGAAGGCCGCCACCGCCGTCCGGCTGGCGGCCCCGTTGGCGGCGTCCAGGACGACCCGCAGGCCGTTCAGCCGTCCGTTGGGCAGGGAGGCGATGAGGTGGGCGATGTAGTCCTCGATCGCCTGGGGGTCTTGGCGCACCCGCCCCACCCGGTCGCCTCGGGGCAGTTCCCAGTCGGCCCCCAACTCCTGTTCGATCAGGTCCTCGACCTCGTCCGGCAGTTTGACGCCGCCCCGGGACAAGAACTTGACGCCGTTGTCGGGCATGGGGTTGTGCGAGGCCGACAGCATCACACCCAGGTCGGCCCCCCGGTCCGCCACCAGCCAGGCCAGCCCCGGCGTCGGCAGGACGCCGACCAGGACCACGTCGACCCCGGCGGCGGCCAGGCCGGCCGTCACGGCGGCCTCCAGGAACTCGCCCGAGGCCCGGGTGTCGCGCCCCACCAGGGCGGTCAAACGGCCTCGCGCCCCCCGGCCCAGGACATGGGCGGCGGCCATCGCCAGGTCGAGGGCCAGCCCGGCGGTCAGGACCGGACCGTTGGCCAACCCCCGGACGCCGTCGGTGCCGAAGAGGCGGGCCATCGGGTCAACGCTTGGAGTACTGCGGGGCTTTCCGGGCCTTCTTCAGGCCGGCCTTCTTGCGCTCTTTGACGCGCGAGTCCCGGGTCAGCAGGCCAGCCTTCTTGAGGGCGGCCCGAGAGGTCTCCGGGTCAGCCGCGTTGAGCGCCCGGGCGATGCCCAGACGCAGCGCCCCGGCCTGGCCGGTGACGCCGCCGCCGACGATTCGGGCCACGATGTCATAGGAGCCCAGCACGGCCGCCGTCTCCAGCGGCTCGCGGATCTCTTGCTGGTGCAGCTTGTTGGGGAAGTAGTCGTCCAAGGAGCGGCCGTTGACCGACCATTGGCCGTTGCCGGGGGCCAGGCGCACCCGGGCGATGGCCTGCTTGCGCCGGCCCGTGCCGTAGGAGCGCTGGACCACGGCCGGGCGTCCGCCCGGCTGGACGACGCCGCGCTGGGCCTCGGAGCGGTAGGCGATCTCACGCTCCTGCTCGTCGGTGAAGACGAAGCTATCGGTCGTCTCCTCGGCGGTGACGGTCTCGGGCTCAGTTGGGGACACCGGCATTACCTCACAAATCTCTACTGGGCGACCTGGACGATGGTGTAGGGCTGGGGCTGTTGCGCCTGGTGGGGGTGTTCCGGGCCGGCGTAGACCTTGAGCTTGCCCAGCAGTTGGCGCGACAGCCGGTTCTTGGGCAACATCCCCCAGACCGCCCGCTCGACCGCCCGCCGGGGGTCGCTGGCCAGCAGCGAGCCGTAGGACACCTGGCGCAGACCGCCCGGATAGCCGGAGTGGCGGGTGGCCATTTTGTCGGTCCGCTTCTGGCCGCTGAGAGCGATCTTGGAGGCGTTGACCACCACCACGAAATCGCCCGTGTCGACGTGGGGGGTGAAAGTGGCCTTGTGCTTGCCGCGCAGCAGGGTGGCGCAGGTCACGGCCAGACGCCCCAGGACGACGTTGTCGGCGTCGATGACATGCCAGCGCCGGGCGACCTCGCCTGGTTTGGGGCTATAGGTAGACACGCTAGTGACCATCTTCCTGACATTTCGACGTCTGTTGACTCTGGCGCTGCCCCCGGGACTCGATCCGGCGTCGCTAGGACACGGCGGCGGGGCGCAACGGGGGCACACTCTACCCGTCTGGGACAGAGGGGTCAAAGAGGCGGTCGGGCGCGGGTCGCCAGGCCCGACCAGCGGTCAGGTCGGCCTGACCGGCCCAGGCGATGATCTGGTCTTGGACGGCCTGGGCCGTCAGATTGGTCGAGTCCAACCAACGCACCCCGGGGGCGGCCTGTTGGAAGTCGACCAAGGTGGAGTCGTCGCGGTCCCGCCGGATCACCTGGTCGCGCAACTGATCTTGGTTCAGCGTCTGCCCCGCCCGCCCCAGCTCCAGGCCCCGGCGGCGCAGCCGCTCGGCCGGGTCGGCCGCCAGCAGCAGCCGCAACTGGGCCTGGGGGGCGACCACCGTGGTGGTGTCGCGGCCCTCCAGCACGAAATCGCCCCGGGCGATGATGGCCTGTTGGCGGCGCACCAGCTCAGCCCGGGCCTCAGGGATGACGGCGACGGCGCTGACCCAGGCGGAGACGGCCGGCTGGCGGATGGCGGCCGTGATGTCGTCGCCGGCCAGACGGACGAAGGGGTCGTCGGGGTCGGCGCCGAGGTCCAGGTCGAGGTCGCGGCAGGTCTGGACGATGGCGGCCCGATCGTCGGCCGCCAGGCCGGCCCGCAGACAGGCCACGGCCGCCGCCCGGTACATCGCGCCGGTGTCGAGATAGTGGTAGCCCAAGCGGCGGGCGACGCCACGGGCCGCCGTCGATTTGCCGGACCCGGAGGGTCCGTCGATGGCGATGATCCGTCCCATTCCATCCCGCCTCTCAGATTCTCGTGTGGGCCGCGCCGCCCGTCGGCCGAGTGTAGCCACCCCCGGGCCCGATCCAGCGCCGGTCTCCACTACGAGCGGCGCCCCCACGGGTGCGACGGAACGGTGCCGTCAGCGCGCCCGGATGGGGTCGCTCGGTAGTCGAGGATCGGCGGATCTGGGCTCAGTCCGGCCCGGGTCAGGGCCGCAGTCGCCAGCCGGCCGTGACCATGGCCGCCCCCAGGCGGGCGGCGGCCGTCGGGCCGTCCACCAGCAGTGTCAGATAGCCGACCTCGCGTTTGGGGTCGTGCTCGATGGCGACGTCCTCGACATTGGCCTGGGCCAAAGCGACGGTGGCGAAGATGTCGGCCAGAGCGCCCGGCCGGTCGGGGATCTCGACCACCACCGGCTCCCAGGCCTGGCCCAGACGGTGGCCGTGTTTGCCCGGCAGGGCCATCACCCCGGCGCGGCCCCGCTCGACCACCCGGCGGACGGCCGTGGGCTGGTCGAGCTGGGCGATCAGGGCGGCCAGGTCGGCCTGGACGGCCTCCAGCTCGGATCGCACCGCCGCCTGGTTGAGGCTGACGATCTGGCCCCACAGCTCCGGGTCGGACTGGGCGATCCGGGTGACGTCGCGCATCCCCGGGCCGGCCAGGGCCAGGTGTTGGTGGGGCACGGCGTTGAGCCGGCCGGCCAGCAGCGAGCTGATCAGCTGGGGCAGGTGGGAGACCTGGGCCACGGCCACGTCGTGCTCGGCGGCGGACATGATCACAGGCCGGGCGCCGCAGGCCCGGGCCAGGGCCTCGACGGCGGCCGTGCGGGCGTAGTCCTCCGGCTGGGGCGGCGCCACCACCCAGACGCGGCCGGCGAACAGATCCGCCCGGGCGCCCAGGGGGCCGGAGCGGTGGGAGCCGGCCATCGGGTGCGAGCCGACGTAGCGGCCGATGTCCGCCCCCAGCGCCACCAGCTCGGCCAGCACCGGCCCCTTGACCGAGCCGACATCGGTCACGGTGGCCCGGGGGAAACGGTCTAGCTGCTCGGCCGCCACCGGGGCCAGGAGAATCGGCGGCACGGCCACCACCACCAAGCCGATGTCGGCCCCGTCCTGGGGCCGCCAGGGCCGTCCGGCCCCCAGGGCGGCGGCGGCGGCGGCCAGCTCGGGGTCGGCGTCCAGCAGATGGACGGCGCGGCCGGCCTGGGTCAGGGCCAAGCCGATGGAGGCGCCGATGAGGCCGGCGCCGACGATCAGACAGTCGGACTGGGGCCGGTCGGCCTCAGCCTCTGGGCGGTCGGCGGCGGACTGGGGCCGTGCTCCGTCGGACGGTGGCCGGTCGAATTGGGGATGGTCGGTCGAGGGCTCCGTCCGGGCATCGTCCAACGTCGCGACGCCGGCCGGGGACTTGGGCCGGGCGCCGTCAGAGGTCGGGCCGGCGATCACGGGTCCGGGCGGGACGTCGGCTGGGGGTAAGGCGGCCGGGGGCTCCGTCCGTCCGGCGCCCGGCGCCGTCCGGCCGTCCGGCCGCGGGGCGGTCACTGGGGCGGCTGGGGGCGGGGGCGGGCCGCCTTGGGGCGGCTGGGCTCGGCCGCCGGCTGCAGCAGGTCGGCCACGGCGGCGGCGGTCAGCCGGCGGAACTTGCGCGGCTGGCGGCGTTGCCGGTCCAGCAGGGCTACCTCCAAGGCGTCGAAGCCGATCGGCTGCGGGCGGTCGGCCGACAGCGCCGTCCAGGCCAGGCGGAGGGCCTTGGCCAGGGGCAGGCCGGGGTCGTGGCCCTGGCCCAGGGCGGCGGCGATGGCCTCGGCCGAGCCGCCCATGACGCAGAAGTCGGCCTCATCGGCCACCGAGCCGTCGAAGGCCAGGCGGAAGATCTGGTCGCCCTGGGGCTCCTCCCCCACCTCGGCCACAGCCAATTCGACCTCGTAGGGCTTCTCGGACACGGCCGAGAAGATGGTGCCCAGGACTTGGGCGTAGGCGTTGGCCAACATGCGGCCGGTGACGTCGCGCCGGTCGTAGGCGTAGCCCCGCAGGTCGGCGTGGCGGACGCCGGCGATGCGCAGGCTCTCGAACTCGTTGTAGCGCCCGACGGCGGCGAAGCCGATGCGGTCGTACAGCTCGGCCACCTTGTGCAGCGAGCGGGACGGGTTCTCGGCCACGAACAGGATGCCGTCGCGGTGGCGCGACACCACCACGGAGCGGCCCCGGGCGATGCCGGCGCGGGCGAAGTCGGCCCGGTCCTTGACCTGTTGCTCGGGCGAGACATAGAACATCGGTTGGCTCACAGCTTGGCCTCCGGCCCGTCCGGGCGGCGCTGGCGTCCCGCCACCACCTGATTGGTGATCTTGGCCACAGCAGCCTCCTCCACCGGGCAGACGCCGTGCTCCGAGACCGCCATAACCACTGGGAAGATCTGCCGGGCCAGGTCCGGTCCGCCCGTGGCCGAGTCGTCGTCGGCGGCGTCGAATAGCGCCTGGACGGCCACGGTGACGCCTTTGGCGGTCGTCAGGCCGGGCCGGTAGAGCTTCTTCAACGCCCCCCGGGCGAAGACCGAGCCAGAGCCGATGGAGTGGTGGCCGGTCTCCTCGTAGCAGCCGCCGGTGGCGTCGTAGGAGAAGATCCGCCCCCGGGCGGAGGACTGGTCCCAGCCGACCAACAGCGGCACCACCACGAAGCCTTGCAGGGCCATCGGCAGCTGTCCCCGGATCATGGCGGCCAACCGGTTGGCCTTGCCGTCCAGCGACAGTGGGGCGCCCTCGATCTTCTCGTAGTGCTCCAACTCGACCCGAAACAGCTTCACCAGATCGACCGCCAGCCCGGCCGACCCGGCCACGCCGATGGCCGAGAACTCGTCGGCGGCGAAGACCTTCTGAATATCGCGCTGGGCGATCATCGACCCCATGGTGGCCCGCCGGTCGCCGGCGATGATCACACCGTCGGCCACGGTCAGGGCCACGATGGTGGTGGCGCGGGGGGCCAACTCCGGGGCCGGCGGGGCGCCCCGATCGGCCGTCGGCAACAGATCGGGCCGGGCCTGGGCCAGCCAGGCGCTGAAAGAACTGGCGCCGCCGGACAACGGCTCCCCCGCCGTCTTGCCCCAAGCGCCGAACCATGCAGTAGTCATCAGAGCCTTAGCGTACTCGCCACCCTCGGCACCCGCCAACCGCGCACCCCTAACCCTCCGGCTTAACGAATCCCGACAAGGCGTATCAAGAAATCCCACGCCATGCCGAGCAGATTCCCCATGTCGAGGGCCGCCGAGACTCTATCCAGAAGCCCCACAACAATCACAAGCGCGCCAAACCACCAGTATCGCCGTCGAAGGCTCCGGCAGAGATCCATAAACTCAGACCACATCTTTTGACCAGATCGTCCTGTATCCACAATTACTGTAATAGGTTGCGACCGAGCGCTCACAAGCAGTTCGAAACTATTCCAGCCGTACCGTGCCACTAAAGCCACCAGTTCAGCTATAAGGAGTAATTCTAGCGTCGGTCGAGCCGCCGGCCACAGCGACACGCACACAGAAATGACGATCCCCAGGGAGACCGGCAGTAGAGTCGCCCATCGCGTCTGCAAGGTGAGTGACGATCGGAGCTTGTCAGGCTCTGCCGCAATTAGGTTCCTCCTCGCCAGAATGGTCTCGACCCTCCGGGGGTCGAAGCGGAAGCGCACGAGGGTTGCGAACGCGACGCATTGCACAATGACAAAGACTTGCACCACCGGTATTGAGTCCACGGCGAGGAAGGCAGCTACGGGCACTGCGAAGACAGCGGAAGTCAATCGGGGGTCGACCGACAGCACCAGTTCCGTGGAGAGAAAGTCGAAGGCCTCGGCCCCAGACGTTTGCGTCTTCTTTGCGCTTCGCAGGATTGGGATTCGTATTCGTGTTATAACCGCCGCAGATGCCAGCAGGAACCATAGGCCAACCACTATACTGGGCCAATTTAGGCCCGCAACATGTGATATCACATACCCTACCGCTGACACCGACACGGCAAAAGCCAGCGTGTCGGCTCCCAGCGAGTCCTTGACTAGTCGTCGGGCGGCCATCAGCAGAGCTGCCCATAGCCACCATCCAAGCCCGGTCAGCAACGCTAGCGCACCTAGCTGGGGGAAAGCCACGGCAGTGGCGACCCCGTAGCTGACCAGCGGTCCCACTGTGGTAAGCATTATTCGCTCGTCCACGTTGGGAAGGAGGTTCACCAAGAACCATAGGAGGGTCAGAGCTGTGACTATCGTTCCTCCCGTGTTGGTGGTGATCCAGCCGTACCCCGTGACGGCAACCAATGACGAGACCCACTGCGGCGGCGCGGCTCCTGGAATAGCGATTCCAATCAGCAGGAGCACAGCGGTGACCACCAATCCGAACAGGGCCTGCAAGGGAATGGTGCGCACATATGAGGCCACCTGGCGCACTCGGGGCCCAAGTCCATGTTGACGGGGGACTGATGAGCGGCAGAGGCCGTGGAGCGCCAAATCATTAATGACCGCCACCGCCAGATCTTCGAACACACGACAGTCGCGCCGCGACACACCGGCCATCGCGAACTTGGTGAGTTCGGAGTTAATTCTCATTCGCAGATGGCGCTCGTCCTGCGACATGAGGCTCGAGCGCATGGGCTTCACTAGTCTAGTCGCGTACAAGATGGCTGTTCGTTCATCCATCGGGAAACCGGATGACCTCAGGTTAGCGACTGCTGCACATATCCGCGCGTTGATATCGGCGTCGAGTTCAGCATCAAGCGAGAGACTTGTAACCGGTTTAGAGGCTTGCGCCGCATAGGTCCTCACTGATTCTGCGGAGAGCTTAAATTCCTTGGGGAACAGGCCATCCAGTTCTCCAAGTCGGTCAATTCTTGATAGCTGATCCAGCACTCTCCCTTTGGCGTCCCGGGACCATCCGCTCTCTATTCCCTCGCAAACCAACGCCGCCTTGCGCCAATATGTTGCCGGAGATTCCTGAGTCTCTAGAGACACCAACTCATAGTTGAGCTGTTCGATCACCGCCGCGTTCGCCAATCCCAAAACCTTTGCGATGCAGTCTTCCGCGCTACGCCAGGTTGGCATACTCTCAACCCAGAACCGGCGATCCGTCGCTAAATGAACCTGGTATGCTGTTGGGCCGCTTATGACTCCCCCGTCCGCCTGATCGAGCCATCCCGCGACGTCGCGAAGCCAAGCGGCCAGACTGGCGAGTTCATCCGCATCGGTTGAACGGCCTGCGGCTACTAGCTGCCAGGATGATCTCCCGCGAATGTCTGTGGGCATCACTTCTACGGCCTCTAGGAACGCTCGAACAGGGTCATCCATCTGGTCGCGCCGCGCTAATGCTTCCTCTGCATACTTGACGGCTTTGTCAGACGGGTTGACCCCGATCTTACTCACATATTCGCCGATACCAGAGGCCTCGACCATGGAACGGAACTCGGCGTACACTTCGGAGATGCTTTCCTCCAGGTTCCATTTGGCATCATCGAGAGCCGATGACAACTGTCGCCGAGCAGAGTCGGCTTCCCAGCATTGACGCTGAGCCTTGTCTAGGTTTCTGCTCATCTGACGACTGCTGGGAAGCTCCTCTCCAGCGGCGGAATTAACCGCCCATCGGAAAATTTTTTGACTCGTGGCGTTAAAGATGAGAACTAATGGGTCGATAGGATCAACGATGAAAGCCGCCTCGAAACGCTCTCCGTGTCGCCCGACGCGCCCGAGTATCTGTCTATCTAGCCGGGGTTCCCGAGTGTGTCCGAGCACCATTAGCATCGGGTTGTTCGCGGAGCGGATATCGACACCTCGCGCCGCACCTTGGTTCATGATGGTAATGACTCCACAGTCACCGGCGTATTCAATGGCCGCGGCCGTCCGCTCATGGTCGAAGACCGTGAGCGCATTGATCCTGCGCCCCTCTACCCGCTCACGAAGCGCCTGCGTCGCGGCAATTGCTTCCGCTTGCGAATGCGCCGCGACGATCAAGGGACGCTCCGGGTTGCTTTTCGCCCACTCCGCGATGAAGTTGAACGTGTCAGCGCGAGAAAGCGAGAGCCATGTCGGCGGATCGCTCTGGAACCGAGGAAACTTCGGCGGGACTGTGACCGTAGGCGTCCGGAACAGCTGAGCGTAATATAGAAGATCGTACGACGCCGTGCCCGAACAGCCAACAACCACGGGGTGGCTGCCGAGGAGGCTCAGAAGTGACACTCTGGCAGTGATACGAGCCACGGGAGGCGCTTCGGAAAAGACTAGGTGGTGTAGCGCCCGCGCTCTGTCGTCTGTGTAGGAAGTGTAACTGCTTCCAGTGGTCTGGTTGATTAAGCGGATGTGGTTCCCCGACACCTCGTACTCTCGTCCTGCCATGGCGTTTCGCGCCCATAGAGAAGCCACTGTCATATTCACAAGACGGTCGCCGGGCAATGCCAGACCTGTCGCTAGCGAGTGCAGTTGGCGCACCGCCTCCGGTTGCAGTGTAATCCGATTGTTTATTGGATTTCGTTCGAACTCGGCAGGACCCCAGTCCGCAGTGATTTCAAAGATGTCGCCCCACCGAGAGTCCTTGAACTGGACGTAGGTGACCAATGCACAGAGAGGGTCTGCGTCTATCAGAGCAGAATCGATTTCGTCTATGATCATCGCCGCCTCGTGAGGGTATTCTCCCAGACTCGACCTGGGGGCTCTACGCGTCCTGTTTAGGTACCCAGAAAGCAATTCATCAGAAGTTAGGTAGCTCACGCCGACGAACTCTGCGGGAGGCAGGCCATTTACAACCTTGATGCCCAAGAACGACAGATAGGGTTCCACTCGTTCACGATCCCGCTCCGCGAGATACTGATTCACGGTAAGAACTAGTACTTGCCTGTACTGCTTGAGGAGGACCACACAAGCCATTGCCACTGCGTATGTCTTGCCTTCCCCTGTGTCCATCTGGACGTTCATCCCGGTTGATAGGCAGTCGGCTGCGATAATCTGCGTGTCATAAGCGCTCGATCCCGGGGGTAGATCACACGGGTGTCGATTGAACGCCGCTACTGCCACCGCCAATGTATGCTGGTCTTCCATGTCACCGCGCGCTCGGGCGAGGCGTCGACGCACTGCGCCAATGATTCCGTGTCCGCTTGACGCGTCGACGCTCAACTCAGAGTATGACCGCACGAGTTCAGCGTCCGATTGACTCTCGTAGGAGCTGATCAGCATGCGCAGTCGCTTAGGCACGTCATCATTCGAGAAGAGTCGTGTAATAGCTGCGATCACGCGCTGCACCATAACAAGTACCAACATGGTGACGTCTCCGATTCACTACTACCGATAGGCGATTCTTAGTCAGCTCGTCGGGAAGCGGGTGCTCATGTCGGCAACCACCCATTCCGTCCAGAGGATCGACCTCGACAGAATCTCCTGCAACTGAACCGGCGCTAAGCCAGCCCCAACAGGCAACTCATACGCGAGCGTGAGTTTGCAGCCCGACTGGACCCTTTCGGATTCAACCTGTGCTGCTGACTCACCGGAACCAGCAGAGATCACAACCTGGTTTGCGGTCGCTTTCATCGGGAGCCGTGCGCATTCTCGCTGGGCAAACTCTTTGAGGGATATGAGATCGACCTCCGGGAAAACCCTCGCGATGTCTGCCTTAATGTACAGAACCGCCGGCTTCAACGGTTCGTTCTGGTAGGTGATGGTCTTCACCATGATGGTGTAGTTGTCAAATCTCGCCGTGACCGTCTTCTCGGTGGTTGAGAAGCTAACACTCAAGGCGGCGAGTGTGCGCCCGATCAGTTCAGGCGTGACCTCGACCAGTAGTGATGTGAACCATGCGGGATCGCGCGCAGAATGAGTGCCCTTAAATACATTCGCCTCGCAATAGAGAGGTTTATCATCCGCCATCAACAGTGCCCCCTTTGGGATCGCGGGCTGTATCGTCGATCATGTGATAGCCTCACTTGAGTCACCTGATTCTTCTCATAATGGCATCAGCCGTCTGAATCCCACGGTCATAGCGCTGAGCCTCGCGTCGGACCAAGGCTTCGACGAGCGCAAAGGCAGAGGAAATGTTGGAGACTCCTTGAAGCTGAGCCATCTGCCCCATCAGCCAGTCTCGCATATCCGTAAAATGACTGTTTCAGCCGAACTGTGCCATGTAATCAAGCGGTGTCCGCAGGCCTTTCGGATAACGACAGTCGAGGATGGCTTGCGTTTCCAGTGGCGTGAGAACTGAGGCTGTGACGCTATCAGGTCGCCGCCATGACTCGAAGAAGCCAACCAGTGTCTGATCCTCATAGTCTTTGCTCGCAGTCGCGCGGAGCCGCCGCTCGACAATAGCCAATCGTCGCAGGCCAGACCAAGCGAGACAGTCGGGCGCGGATTGCGCTCGAATCGAGAGTTCTTCCAATTCATCTCGGACGCTGGCCGCCAGGAATGCGCCGCCTTGATCCCCCGCCTTGACCCCGAAAACAAACAAGGACATGGGGCGCGACGCCTCCACCGACGCGAGTCGGGCTCGGAAGTGGTCCGTCTCGCTGGGACAGTGGCAGGGCAGGGGTTCGCAGCGGCTTGGAGCGAGATGATCCGTGGAGTGATATCGGAGTCTTCGGTCTTGATGCCGAGTGCCCCGGCGATGGCGTCTTGGTCGTCGGGGTGAACAACGCGATGGGCGATCTTGAGGTTGGTGTTGCGGAGCACTTCGGAATTAACTCTACTGGGACTTTGGTCGACGACGATGATCTGTTCGCCGAAGGCGCAAACTTCAGCAAACTTCAGCAAGCATACCAGAGAGTAATGCGGCAGATGCGCGTCGGGCGCTGATGGCGCTAGAAGCCACCCTCCGGCCGCCGCGCCCCGGAACGACCGGTGCCGGCCGAGGAACCTCGGGTCAATATCTGATAATCTGATTCTATGGCTGCGGCTACCACGACTCCCGTCACCGTGTCCGCCACCGAGGCCAGTCGTCGGTTCGCGGATGTCATCGAGCGCGCCCGCCGGGGCGAGCGTTTCACCATCACCAAGAACGGCCGGCCGGTGGCCCGGGTCCTGCCGCCCGAGTCCCGGCCCAACGGCGGCGTCGTCCTGGCTTTCCTCGACGCCTGGGAGGGAGGCGGGTTCGACGACCAGTCCGAGGCCGCCCTGCGGTCCTTCCGCGACCCCGCCCCGAGCGACCGGGAGCGCCTGGCATGGGCCGACGCCTGATATTCGACACCGGCGTTGTGGCCGCCTGGGAGCGCCGCCGCCTGGCCTGGGATTTGATCCTGGAGCCCGACGACGACCTCGGCCTATCCGTCGTGTCATTGGCCGAGCTGAGGGCCGGCGTCGCCTTGAGCCAGGCCGACCGCCGACCCCGGGCCGAGCGCTTCCTGGCCGAATTGCTCCGGCTTGTCGAAGTCCTCCCCTACGACGAGCAGGTGATAGCCCACCACGCCCGCCTGCTGGCCTGGACTCACCGCCACGGCGTCCCTCGCGGCGGCCTCGATCTGGTGATCGCCGCCACGACCGCCGCCACCGGCCGAACCCTTCTCACCCTGGACGGACGAGCCCGCTTCGACCAACTCCCCGGAGTCGAAGCCCGACTGCTGGACTATTAGCAGAGCGTGTAGCCATGGCCGTGCGGGCGAACCCGTCTGACGACGGGCGGGCGAGGTGGGGCTGGCGGCCTCGGGCGCGACTCGGGCTAGCCGGTTCAGGGGACCTACTTGTCCCCGTAGTGGCCGCCGCACTGCGCGACCTGGACGGTGTCCCCGACCACCCGGTAGACGAGCCTGTTCCAACCGTCGATACGCCGTGATCGCCATCCCGCCAAATCGCCCCGAAGCAATTCAGGTTGACCTAAGCCGGTGCCCTCGCCGCGCTGGATGTCGGCGATCAAGCGATGCACCCGCTTGAGCAAGCGCTTGTCCGAGGAACAGGCGATGTAGTCTTCCCACCCTTCCTCAGTAAACGCCACCTTCATCGGGAGGCCGCCTCCAGCGCCTCCAGTGTCGTAACCTGGGCGAACTCTCCCCGCTCGGCCCTCGCCACCGACTGGGCCAGGCGAGCTTGATGGGGTTGGCTGTGGAACGGGTCGGCCTCCAACGGGAAGGGGATGGTCCCCGTGCGGGCGACCGCTTTGAGGAACACGGTCACGGCGGCGGTCATCGACAAGCCGATGTCCTCCAGGACCTCCTGGGCGTCCTGCTTGACGGAGTCTTCGATCCGCACTGTGACCGCTGATGTTGACATTGGTGTGCTCCTTAGCGCTGTTTGTGCTGAAGAAATCATATCAACCGTGGACTGATCGTACCTGATGCTGTCACACTCTCGATTCGGCCGCGACTCCCCCGACAGGCCGCCGCCGAGGCCGACGACCCGATGGCGAGCGGGCGGCGGCCCGTGCTGAGCGGCGGCACCGACCATCGTCTGGCGGCGCTCGCGCTGGCCAGGCCGATTATCGGTGGACAGGGGCTCAGGCCAGGCGGCGGTCCCGAGCCACCAGCACGACGCCGCCGCAGACCAGCAGCAGAGCCCCCATCAGGCCCAGCGGCCAAGGCACTCGCGCGCCGGTCCCGGACAGTGGCTGCGGAGTCGGCGTCGGGGTCGGCGTCGGTTCGCGATGCTGGCGCAAGTGGACGGTGATGGTCTGGTCGACCGCTGGATCGTCGTCGTAGGCGTCCACGTTATCGAGGCTGACGTAGTCATAGCTGGCGGGCGTCCCGGCCTGGGCCATCGCCGCGCTGAAACCGACCGCCGAACCAGACGGGCCGATCAGAACCGTCCTAGTGCCGATCGCCGGAGCCACCTCGGCGCCGTCGGCGTCGTCATCGACATAGACCACCCGGACCGTCTGCTCGACCGGCCCAGTCACAACAACCACAGTGGTGTCTGTGGCAGTGTTGTTGATCGGCGTCAGATCGGCCCCTTGACTGCCGTCGTCGGCCGCCGTGGCCGTGGCCGTCAACTCGGACTGGTCAACCGCCGTCGCCGCGGTCCGGACGTTCACGGTGAAGACCGCCGAAGCCCCCAGAGCCAGGTCGAAGGTGGGCCAGGTGACAGTGCCGGCAGGGCTGGCGCCGGACTGGCCAACAGACACGATGGTTTGCGAGCCAGCCAGTTCGAGCGACAACGCGACACCGGTCACACCGACCGCGCCGTCGTTGCGCACCGTGACGGTGTAGGTCCGCGCCGCTGAGGGGGTGGTCACGGTCGCTTGGTCGGTCACCGTGACGGAGATGTCTGGACGGGACAAGACCGTCTGCGTGCAAGCGCTGGCCAAGGCGGTTAAAACAGCCTGCGTCCCCGCCTCGCCGCCGTTGACGAAATCATCGAGGTCGAAGATCGTGCCGCCGCTGTCGGCTATCAAATCACTATACAACTCACGGTATAACGTTGCGGGGTCGGGCATTATACCGAAAAGAGTGGCCCCGGCGCCTTGCAGGGCCGCCTCGGCGTCGGCCTCCGTGACATCCCCCTGATCGCCGCCCTCGTCGGTCACCAGGACTAAGCATTTACCAGCCTCCGGCCGCAGTCCGACCCGTGACTCCAAAGCTGTCGCGACGGCGTTCAGGCCCATTTCAGTGGCCCCATCGCGCTTAAAATAATTAACCGCCTGGGAGAACGCGTTGAGATCGTCGTCCGCCACCTGCAACAATAATGGCACAGGGGTGCTGGCGGCGCCGCCGAACGCCACCACGCCGAACTGATAGTCGATGCTTCCCCCGAGCTGGGTGGCCAGAGAGTCGATGTTCTGCCACACGGCATTCTGGTATGAGGACGTCGACCCTGAATCGTCCATCAAGAATATGACATCGCCTTGGGGCAACCCGAACAAAGCGAAATCGTTGCCGCTGCTGACGGCGCCATGGTCGCTGTCGCCGGCGAACTCGGCCGTGGCGGATTGGCCGCTGGACCAGGGCAGACGGACCAGGCCCTCACCCCGCGCGTCAGTCGTCACCGTGGCGCTATGCCCGCCGACGGTGACCGTCACCGGTTGGCCGGCCAACTCGACCCAGCCCGCCCGCTGCCACAGCTTGATCCGCAGGGTCACCTCGCCGCCCGACTGCGACCCCGCCACCGGCTCGACCCGTAAATAACTCACAGACTGGACGACCGTGACGACGGTCGTGTCGGACAGCGTCTGTATCCTGCCGCCGGAGTCTAAACTGCTAAGGGTCAGCGTGACCGTGTACGTGCCCACCGCCGCGTAGGCGTGCCGCGATATGAAATTCCCATACACATAGCTCGACTGGCCGTCGCCGAAATCGACTTTATAGGTCGCCAAACCGCTATAGGTCGCCCAGTCGCTATAGGCCGTCAAGTCGCTAGTGGGCGTCGAGGCGGAGAAATCGAAGACGGCGACATCCACATAGTCCTCCCCGGCCCCAGTGTCCACCCCGACCGTCAAATCAGGCCCGGCCTCCACCACCGGATCGGACGCCGCCCCCCGCAGAGCGCCCAACGGCGCCAAACCGAGCCCGGCGAGACCCCCGCCGGCCGTCAAACGGACGGTGGCGTCAGCCGTGAACGAGTCCCCCGTCACCGGATCAAAGCCGGTGACCGTGTAAGTGAAACTATCCGCGACGAAACCCGGACCGGCCGTGTAAGAGCACCGCCCCGCGCCGTCACAGGTGGCCGTGCCGTTGGCCGGCTTCCTCCAAACGCTCAAATGACCGCCATAAGGCAAATAATCATTGGCCAACACGTCGAAGCCGACCGTCTCCCCCGGGGTCACCTCGACCAAATCGTCGAACAAAGACACTCCGCCCGAGGGCACGACCTCGAGGCTGACCGTCGCCTCGGCCGTCAAACCGGCCGGGTCAGCGATTCGGTAGACGAAAGCGTCCGCGCCCGTGTAGTCGGCCGCCGGCCGGTGGGAGCAAGACCCAGACTGGTCGCAGACCAACTCGCCGTGGGCCGGCTGGGAGATCAAGGCGAAGGTCAACTCGTCGCCGTCCGGGTCGTGGTCGTTCGCCAAGGGATTGAACGAGATGATCAGACCGTTACCCACGGTGAAGGCGTCGTCCACCGCCAGCGGGGCCTGGTTCTGGTCCGCGTCGGCCCGGGCCGGCGCCACGGGCGCAGCCGAGACGATCAGCCCGGCCAAGGCGACCACTGCGGCGACAGCGACCAACCCGCCCCCCAGACGACTGGTGGCCCGAGGGCGGCCCCTGGACACCAGCCGGGAGAACCAACCGGACCGGGGGGAAGGGTTGGACGAGCGAAAAGGGAACAACAAAGGCATGGCACCCCTGACACGAAGACTCCCGGCGGCCGAGGCCGAATCCGGGCGATTGAGGCTTTCTCAGAAGCGACGCTACACCCATCGGGGACACCGCTAAACCTCATCCGTCCCCTGACACGGCGTCCTTCCCCTGGCCCGGCCACGGCACCTCCAGACCGACCGCTGGCGGTCGGCCGGACGTCGGCGCCAACCGGCTACGAGGTGGCGGTGTCGCCCTTCCAGTGGCTGTAGCCGTCGGTGATGACGTAGACCTTGCCGATGCCGTAGGCCACCATCTGGTCGGCCGCCGAGCCGGGCCGGCCGTCGTCCGGGCCGTCGCCGTAGACCAGATAGGTGGCCTTCTTGGAGAAGCCCTCCAGGGCGGCGCCGAAGCCGGGCGAGTTGACCTCGACGCTGTAGGCGTTGACGATGTGGCCCTGGGCGAACTCGGGCTGGTCGCGGACGTCGAAAATGACCACGCCTCGGACGTCGTCTTGGGCCAGCAGCTGTTGGGCCTCGGCCGCCGTCAGGTCGACCCGACCGGTGGCGTCCTTCAACTGCTGCATCCGGTCCCCCCCGGAGCAACTGGCCAGCGCCCAGGCCAGCGCCGCCACCAGCGCCAGCGCCACAACCACTCGCAACCGCTTCATCTCGTCTCCCTCGTCAGCCGGAATCTCCCGTCCGACTTTACCGGGTCGCCTCGACGGCGCTGGCCGGGGCGAGGCCGGGCGCGGAGCCGAGGAGGCGCCAGAACCCGCCCCCGGGCCGGCTCGGCGGCGGCCCGAGGACGGCTGGTGGGCGGACCTGGGACGACTTGTGGGCGGACCGGAGGCGGACCGGGGACGACTTGTGGGAGCGCTTCCAAAACGGTGTTATAATGCCCCACATGACTGACCCGTCTGATTTGACTCCCCGTCTGACCCTCAACTCCGGCACCACCATCCCGCAATTGGGCTGTGGCGTCTTCAAGGTCGCTCCCGAGGCCGCCCAGCAGGTGGTGGAACAGGCCCTGGAGCTGGGCTACCGCCACATCGACACCGCCACCGGCTACAACAACGAGGCCGCCGTCGGCGCCGCCCTCAAGGCCTCCGGACTGCCCCGGGACCAGATCTTCGTCACCACCAAGCTGCGCAACGACCATCACCGGGCCGGCGACGTGGCCGGCGCCTTCCAGCGCAGCCTGGACTATCTCGGCCTGGACTACGTCGACCTCTACCTGATCCACTGGCCGCTGCCGGCCGTCGGCCGCTACGTCGAGGTCTGGCGCCAGTTGGAGGGCTTCTGGCGCGACGGCCGGGCCAAGGCCATCGGCGTGTCCAACTTCACCGTCCCCCACCTGGAGAACCTCTTGTCCCAGAGCGAGGTTGTGCCGGCGGTGGACCAGGTCGAGCTGCACCCCTTGTTCCAGCAGACCGAGTTGCGGACCTATCTGGCGACCAAGGGCATCGCCGTCGAGTCCTGGGGGCCGCTGGGCCAGGGTCGCTGGCCACTGGACCAGTTCCCGGCCATCGCCCAGGCGGCCCAGGCCCACGCCAAGTCGCCGGCCCAGGTCATCCTCCGCTGGCATGTCCAAGAGGGCTTCATCGCCATCCCCAAGGCCGTCCAGCCGGAGCACGCCGCCGCCAACCTCGACCTATTCGACTTCGAGCTCAGCGCCGCCGAGCTGACGGCCATCCGGGCGCTCGACACCGGCCATCGCCTGGGCGGCGACCCGGACCAGGTCAACGGCTGACCGCCCGACCGCCGGCCACACCACGCCACCAGTCCGCCAGACACCCCGCCCCGGACCGGGCAAGAGGTAAGGTGGGCCAAGTCACCCGGCTTGTCCGCCCGATCGGACGCTGGCCGGACGACAAACACTGTGGCTGATTCACCAACTGGCCCAGATCCCGGGTCGAGCCCGGGATGACGGACCGGTGACGGCATCGCGGGCGGGACCCGCGGCGTCGTCAGGGCGGCGTGACGGGCGAGACTCGCCGTGGCGTCGGAACGGTGGATAGGCCTCACTGGTTGAGCGAAGGAACCGACGTATGGGAGCAAGGCTCGCAGACAACGCCCCCCAGACCCTGGCCCTGGGGTTGGACGTTGGCTCGACCACCATCAAAGCAGTCTTGCTGGACGGCGACACCGTCTTGTTCCAGGATTACCGCCGCCACAACGCCGACGTCCACGCCGAGCTGACCAAGCTGGTCCAAGACCTGGCCCAGCGCTTCCCCACCGCCCGCGCCCAGGTGGCCATGACCGGCTCGGGCGGCCTGGGCATCGCCCGCGCCCTCGAGATCGAGTTCGTCCAAGAGGTCATCGCCGCCACCAACGCCGTCCAGCGCCACCACCCGGTCGCCGACGTCGTGATCGAGTTGGGCGGCGAGGACGCCAAGATCACCTACCTCAAGCCCACCCCCGAGCAGCGCATGAACGGCACTTGCGCCGGTGGCACCGGGGCCTTCATCGACCAGATGGCCACCCTGCTTAGGACCGACGCCGCCGGCCTGGACCGCCTGGCCGCCGAGCACCTCCACCTCTACCCCATCGCCTCGCGCTGCGGCGTCTTCGCCAAGTCGGATCTGCAACCCCTGATCAACGACGGCGCCCGCCACGAGGACCTGGCAGCCTCGATCTTCCAGGCCGTGGCCACCCAGACCATCTCCGGGCTGGCCCAGGGCCGGCCCATCCGGGGCCAGGTCGTCTTCCTGGGCGGGCCGTTGTTCTTCCTGCCCCAGCTGCGGGTGGCCTTCGAGCGCTCCCTGGAGGGCCGGGCGACCGGCTTCGTCTGCCCCGACCAGGCCCAGCTCTACGTCGCCCTGGGGGCCGCCCTGAGCGTCGGCGGCGCCCCGGTCGAATTGGCCGAGCTGGCCGACCGGCTAAGCCACCGCCGCCATCTGGTGCCCCAGTCGGGCCGGATGGCGCCGCTATTCGCCGACGCCGCCGAGCGGGCCGCGTTCGACCGCCGCCACGGGGCCGCCGTCGTGCCTAAAGGCGAATTGTCTGAGGCCCGGGGGGCCTGCTTCCTCGGCCTGGACGCCGGCTCGACCACCATCAAGGCCGTTCTGATCGACCAGGACGAGCGCATCCTGTGGACTTGGTACGGCTCCAACGGCGGCGACCCGGTGACGGCGGCGGTCCAGATCGCGACCGCCGTCCGCCGCGCCCTGCCCGGCCCGGCCATCATCGCCCGCTCCTGCGTCACCGGCTACGGCGAGGGCCTGATCAAGGCCGCCCTCCACATCGACCAGGGCGAGGTCGAGACCATGGCCCATTTCCGGGCGGCCGACAAGATCGCGCCCGGGGTCAGCGCCGTCATCGACATCGGCGGCCAGGACATGAAGTATCTGCGCGTCCACGACGGTGTGATCGACTCCATCGCCGTCAACGAGGCCTGCTCCTCGGGCTGCGGCTCCTTCCTCCAAACCTTCGCCGAGTCGCTGGGGCTGACCATCGAGCAGTTCACCGCCGCCGCCCTGGAGGGGGTGGCGCCGGTCGATCTGGGCTCGCGTTGCACCGTTTTCATGAACTCGTCGGTCAAACAGTCCCAGAAGGAGGGGGCCAGCGTGGGCGAGATCGCCGCCGGGCTGGCCTACGCCGTGGTCCGCAACGCCTTGTACAAGGTGGTCAAGCTGCGCGACCCGGACCAGCTGGGCGAGGTCGTGGTGGTCCAGGGCGGCACCTTCTTGAACGACGCCGTGCTGCGGGCCTTCGAGCTGTTGACCGGCCGCCAGGTGGTCCGGCCCGACATCGCCGGCCTGATGGGGGCCTACGGGGCGGCCCTGACCGCCAAGGCCGGTTTCACTCCCGGCCTGCCGGGCCAACTGTTGTCCATCCCCAAGCTGGGCCAGGTCACCGTTGACACCCAGATGAGCCAATGTCAGTTGTGCCAGAACCATTGCCAATGCACCATCTCGATCTTCGGCAACGGCGAGCGCCACGTCTCGGGCAACCGCTGTGAGCGGGGAGGCGACCCGACCAAGGCCAAGAGCGCCCTGCCCAACCTATTCGACTACACCTACAAACGGATCTTCGGCTACCGCCGGCTGACGGCCAAGGAGGGTGTGCGGGGCGAGATCGGCCTCCCGCGGGCGCTCAACCTGTACGAGAATTATCCTTTCTGGTTCACCATCTTGACCCAGCTCAAGTTCCGAGTGGTGTTGTCGCCCCGCAGCACGCACCAGTTGTTCGAGCGGGGCATGGACTCAATCGCCTCGGAGAACGTCTGCTACCCGGCCAAGTTGGTCCACGGCCACATCGAGGCCCTGCTGGACAAGGGGGTCAAAACCATCTTCTACCCGGCGGTCCAGTTCGAGCAGAAACTGGTGGACGGGTCGGACAAGAACTACAACTGCCCGGTGGTGGCCTCCTACCCCCAGGTGATCCAGAACAACCTGGAGGGCGTCCGCCAGCCGGGCGTCCGGCTGCTCAACCCCTATCTCAACCTGGCCGACGAGGCCAAGCTGGCCCAGCGGCTGACCGAGGTTCTGGCCGACTGGGGGGTGACCCTGGACGAGGCCCGCCAGGCCGTGGCCGCCGGCTATGCCGAGGACGCCAAGGTCCGGGCCGACATCCGGGCCGAGGGGGCCAGGGCGCGGCAGCTGTGCCGCCAGCAGGGGGTGCGCGGCATCGTCTTGGCCGGACGGCCCTACCACGTCGACCCGGAGGTCCACCACGGCATCCCGGAGCTGGTCAACAGCCTGGGGATGGCCTGTTTCACCGAGGACTCGATCCTGGGGGAGTCCCAGCTGGAGCGCCCGCTGAGGGTGCGCGACCAGTGGTCCTACCACAGCCGACTGTACGAGGCGGCGGCCCTGGTGGCGGCGGACCCCGGCCTGGAACTGGTCCAGCTGAACAGCTTCGGCTGCGGCCTGGACGCCATCACCTCGGAGCAGGTGCAGGAGATCCTGGAGGCCAAGAACCGGGTCTACACCTTGCTCAAGATCGACGAGGTGTCCTCCCTGGGGGCGGCCCGCATCCGCCTGCGCTCCCTGGCGGCGGCCGCCGCCGAGCGCTCCCAACGCCTGGCCGCCAGCCCTCCGCCGAACCGCAGCCACGCCCTGCGCCGGGTCGTCTTCACCCAGGAGATGCGCCAGCGCCACACCATCCTGGCCCCCCAGATGGCCCCGGTGCAGTTCCGCCTGATCGAGCCGGTGCTGCGCAAGGCCGGCTACGACGTCCACATCCTGAAGCACGCCTCGCCCGGCGACGTCGAGGCCGGCCTGACCACGGTCAACAATGACGCCTGCTACCCGGCCGTCATGGTGGTGGGACAGCTGGTCAACGCCTTCCGCCAGGGCCAATACGACCCCGACCAGACCTCGGTCATGATCACCCAGACCGGCGGCATGTGCCGGGCGACCAATTACACCGGGCTGCTGCGGCGGGCGCTGCGCGATGCCGGCTACCCCCAGGTGCCGGTGATCGCCATCTCGACCTCCGGCATCGAGCGGAATCCGGGGCTGAAACTGACTCTGCCGCTGGCCCACCAGGCGATGCGGGCCATCACCGCCGGCGACCTGTTGCAGGACTTGTTGCTGCGGGTGCGGCCCTACGAGGCCGTCCGGGGCTCGGCCACCGCCTTGTACCACCGCTGGGACGCCATCGCCCGGGACTATTTCCAGTCCGGATCCGCGGACGGCTTCCGCCGCCTGACCTACAAGCGGCTGATCAACACCATGGTGGCCGAGTTCGACGCCTTGGCCCTGGACGGCTCGCCCAGGCGCCCCCGGGTCGGCGTGGTGGGCGAGATCCTGGTCAAGTTCCAGCCCGACGCCAACAACCACGTCATCGACGTGATCGAGTCCGAGGGCTGCGAGGCGGCCCTGCCGGGACTGCTGGAGTTCATGATCAGCGGCCTCTACACGACCGAGTGGAACTGGGCCAACCTGGGCATCGACGGTAAGGGGCGCAACCTCAAGAAGCTGCTACGGCGCTGGGTCGAGGGCTACCGCCGACCCGTCATCGCCGCCCTGGAGCGGGCCAACCGCCGCCACCGACAGCCGAAGTTCACCATCCCGGGCGACCTGGCGGTGATGGCCCGGCGGGCCCAGGCCGTCACCTCGCTGGGCAACCAGGCCGGCGAGGGCTGGCTGCTGACGGCCGAGATCCTGGAGCTGATCCACGACGGGGTGCCCAATGTGATCTGCGTCCAACCCTTCGCCTGCCTGCCCAACCACGTCGTCGGCAAGGGCATGTTCAAGGAGATCCGCCGCCAGCACCCGGACGCCAATTTGGTCAGCATCGACTACGACCCCGGCGCCTCGGAGGTCAACCAGCTCAACCGGATCAAGCTGATGCTGACCACCGCCCACCTGGCGGGACGCCCCGACCGCCCGGTCCAGACGGCGGGCCAGCGGACGGGCCTGGTCTGGGACGGTGTGGCGACGGACGGCCGGCGGGCGAACCCGGTCGAGGGCGATCCAACGGCCGGGCGGCCGGCCTGGGACGACTTGGTCGACAGCACGGTCGGCGGCTGAGGTGGCCGTCGTCCCAGGCCCCGCGCCCAAGCCCGCCGAGTCCAGGCCCAGCGCCGAGTCTCAACCCGCCCCCACACCCCAACCCCCTCCCCCTCCCCAGCCGGTCGCCGCGTCTCAGCCCACCGCCCCGTCACCGTCCGCCACCGCCCCGCTGTCTCAGCCCGCCCCGCCACCCCGGCCCGCCCCGGCGCCGGCCGGCCTGGTCCAACTGGTGACGGTGGCGGTCGTGACCGTGGTGGTGACGGCGGCCTTCCTGGGCACCCTGGTCTTCGACACCGGTAGCCGAGGCCGGCCCGAGAACCTGGTCCTAGACGACCAGACCGTGGCCCGGACCGCCTACCAGCCGCTGATCGACCCGCGACAGATCGTCTACCCCCAGGACTACCCGATAGAACTCCAGTTGCTCCGACTGCCGGCCGGCGTCGAGTTGGAGCGGATCGACGCCATCGACATCTACCGCCTGGACGGCCAAGTGGTGGCCTACACCGCCCAGGGCCGGGTGGCGCCGCTCGCCGACACCGCCGAGGTCATGCGCCAGGCCTTGACCGTCCCGGGCTACGAGTTGGAGTTCTGGTTGGAACAGTCCTCAAACCGCCCGGGCGATTTCACCGCCCGCTGGAGCCCGTCGCCGGCCTGAGCCCTGATCCACCCTGACAGCCCAGATCGCGACGCCAGTAAGTCCGCGCCCACGTCATCCCGGACTCGATATCGCGGACTCGACCCGGGATCTCAACCAGCCCATGAACCAGCCCTCTGCGCCGCCGCGTCCGCGCCACCTACTCGCAGGGCAGGAAGACGTTGCCCCGGCCGACGATGACGGCGGGGCCGGTCAAATGGGCCACGCCGGCCTGGTCCACCCGGACGTCGAGCGAGCCGCCGGGGGCCGTCACCCGGACCGAACCGGCGCCGTCGCCGGTCAGGCTGAGATGGTCGAAGGCCGCCGCCACCATGCCGGTGCCGCAGGACTGGGTCTCGCCCACGCCACGCTCCCACACCCGCAGGCCGAGGTGGGTCTCGTCGAAGAGGCAGACGAACTCCGTGTTGCCGCCCTCGGGGTAGTCCGCCACTGGCAGTTCGGGCTGGCGCAGGTCGATGGCCTCCAGTTCCGCCTGGCTGGACAGCCAAACCACGGCGTGGGGGTTGCCGACGGCGACCACATGGGCCGGCCAGTCGCGGCCACAGGCGTGGATGAGGGTGGGCCGGGAGCGGCGGGTGGGCTGGCCCAGGGTGACGGTGATGCGCCCGTCCCGTTCCAAGACGGCGTGGACCAAGCCGGCCCGGGTGGCGATGTCGAGCTGGTCGCCGCTGGCCAGGTTCTCCTGGATCAGATAGCGGGCGAAGACCCGGGCGCCGTTGCCGCACATCTCCGCGATCGAGCCGTCGGCGTTGCGGAAATCCATGAACCAGAGGTCGGGGTCGCCGTCCCATTCCGGGAAATGACCGGCTTTGGTGACCCTCAGGAAGCCGTCGCCGCCGATACCGCGACGGCGGTCGCAGATGAAACGGATGTCTTCAGGTGTGGGGCTGAGCAGGGCGTGACGGTCCCGGACGATGACAAAGTCATTCGCCGTGCCGTGCCCCTTGAAGAAGGTCCAGGTGCGCATCGTCGGCCACCTTATCGAACGCCGGAGCGGGCGCGGCCCCGGGGTGGACCACCTCAGCCCTGATCCACCGCTGCTCGACCACCGAGCGACCATCGGTGGAACAGGACTCGAACCGGTGAGCGGGCTCAAACCTGCCAGGGCAAGCTGGCCGCCATTTCGCCCGGGTCGGGGGCGGGTTCGGCCGACCACCAGCGGATACGGCGGTCGCGCCGCCACCAAGCCAGTTGTTTACGGACGAATTGGCGGGTGCGCAGGGCGATCAACTCCTTGGTCGCGGCCTCGTCGGCCTTGGCATCGAGGAAGTCCATCACTTGGCGGTAACCGATGGCCCGCGAGGCCGTCGGCGCCTCCCGCAAACCGTGTCTCATCAACCCGGCCACCTCGCCCACCAAGCCGGCCGCCCACATCGCCTCGACCCGCTGGCCGATGCGCTGGTCCAGACGGTCGCGGGACAGGTCGAGGCCGATTTGGACCACCGGCTCCAGGGCGTACTCGGGTGCCGGCAGGCGAGAGCGGAAGCAGCCGGTGGTGGCGATGACCTCAAGGGCCCGGACGGTGCGACGGCCGTTGCCGGGCAGGATGCCGGCCGCCGCCGCCGGGTCGATGGCGCGCAGCCGGTCGTGCAGGGGTCCGGGGCCGACGGTGGCCAACTCGGCCTCCAGCGAGGCCCGCAGCCCGGGATTGAGGGGCGGGAAGTCAAAACGGTCGACAATGGCCCGCAGGTAGAGGGCCGAGCCGCCGACCACGATCGGCTGCACCCCCCGCCGCCGACAACCGGCGATGGCTTGGCGGGCCAGGGCTTGGAACTGGGCCACGCTGAAAGGCTGGTCGAGGTCGCAGCAGTCAATCAGATGGTGGGGGATCTGTCGGCGTTCGGCGACGGTCGGCTTGGCCGTGCCGATATCCAGGCCGCGATACACCAGCATGGCGTCAGCGTTGATGATCTCGGCCGCCCGGCCCCGGCCGCGCCACCAGCGGGCCAGCCGCAAGGCCAAAGCGGATTTGCCTGAGGCCGTCGGACCGAGGATGACGAGTACGCCGGGCGGAAGCACCCCCCCATTCTGGCGCCGACCGTCTTGGTGGGCTGTCGCTTATAAAACCTCGTACTGGCATCGCCGGACGACGTCGGCGGCGGCCGTTGCCGTCACTCGGCGCTGGCGTCCGGCCAGGTGGGCAACCACGGCCGGGTCAGCGGCAGCGGCCCAGCCGTCGGCGCCGTCCCGCGGTCTGGGGCGCCGGCCCAGGCGTCACCCCCCAGGGTCCGCTCCAGCCCGGAGAGACCGCCGTCGGCCACCAGGTGGTGGGGCGCGGCCCGGGTCACCACCGCCTGGGCGATGTCGCCCGGACGGGGACGGTCCGCCGGGTCGTCGGGCACCGCCACATGGACCAGGCGGTTGTCTCGGGCACGGCCCGACAGGCGGTGGGTGGCGGCGTCCTTGCGTCCCTCCCCGACGGCGAACATGACCTCGACGGTTTGTCCCACCTGGGCCAGGTTCTCCTCCCAGGCGATCTGGCCCACCAACTCGACCAGGCGCTCGTAGCGCTCCTGCTTGACCGGCGCCGGCACCTGGTCCGGCATGGTCGCCGCCGGGGTGCCGGGGCGGACAGAGTAGAGGAAGGTGAAGGCCTGGGCGAAACGGCTGCGCCGCACCAGATCGAGGGTGTCTTGGAACTCGGCCTCGGTCTCGCCCGGGAAGCCGACGATGATGTCGGTGGTGACCCCGGCCTGGGGCAGGGCCGCCCGCAGGCGCTCCAAGATCTGCTGGAAGCGCTCACAGCGGTAGCTCCGCCGCATCCGCCGCAGCACCGTGTCGGAGCCGGACTGCAGCGGCAGATGCAGGCTGGGCATGACATTGGCCGTCTCGGCCATGGCCGCGATGACCGCATCGGTGAAGTCTTTGGGGTGGGGCGAGGTGAAACGCACCCGCCGCAGCCCGTCCACCCGCCCGCAGGCCCGCAGCAGGTCGGCGAAGGCGTCGCCCTCCCCCAGGGCGGCGCCGTAGGAGTTGACGTTCTGGCCCAGCAGAGTGACCTCCTGCACTCCTTGGTCCACCAGTGTCCGGATCTCGGCCAAGATGTCAGCCGGCGGCCGGTCCAGTTGGACGCCGCGCAGCGCCGGCACGATGCAGAAGGTGCAAGTGTTGTTGCAACCGACCGAGATGGCGACCCAGGCGGCGTAGGCCGAATCGCGGCTGGTGGGCAGGGACGAGGGGAAGTCGACCAGGGCCTCCCTGATTTCGACCTGGGCCTGGCCCGACACCCGGGCTCGCTCCAACAACACCGGTAAAGAACGAAGATTGTGCGGCCCGAAAACCACGTCGACCCACGGCGCCCGCGCCACCACCAACTCCCGGTCTTTCTGGGCCATGCAGCCGCCGACCGCGATCCGCATCCCCGGCCGGGCCGCCTTGACCGGCGCCATGCGCCCCAGGTTGCCGTACAGTCGGTTGTCGGCGTTCTGGCGCACGGCGCAGGTGTTGAAGACCACCACGTCGGCCCCGTCACCCGGACGGTCGGCCGACGCCCGGACGTAGCCGGCGGCCTCCAACACCCCGGCGATGCGCTCGGAGTCGTGGACGTTCATCTGACAGCCGTAGGTCACGATGGCGTAAGTCTGCTGGGCGTTCATCGGCCCCGATGCTAGCCCACCGCCCGAGAACCCGACCCCCATCCGACCCCCGGCTGTCGCCCGCCGCGCCCCGGACCCAATGGCCGCCGCCAGAACCAAACCGGTCGGACCGGGGCGCGGCCCGGGGAGGACAGCGCCTGGGGCGGCTAAATGGTTGACTCCCGCTCGTCGGCCACTTGGCGCACCACCGCGTAGACCACCGCCGGGGAGAAGCCACGGCGGGCCAACTGTCCGGCCAGGCGACGGCTGAAGACCTCCCGGTCGAGGGCGGTCATGGCGCGCGCCCGGCGACGGGCGAAGTCCAGCGCCACCGACCGGTCGTCGTCGGGGCGGTCGTCGTCGGACACCCGGGCGGCCCTCGCCCGCCCGGCCCCGATCCGACTGCCCTCAGACGGGCCGTCCCCCGGGGAGTCATCCCAAGGGGGATCGTCCCCGGCTCGGCCGCCCCACGACCGTCCGCCTTCGGCCGGGCCGCCCCCCGAGGGATCGTCACCAACTGGGCCGGCCCACGGCGGGGTGGCCCCGGACCGGTCTGGGCTCTCCGGGCTCAGAACCGACTGGATGATGTCGTCCTCCACCCCCCGGTCGCGCAACTCCTGACGCAGGCGGGCGCGGGACAGGCCCTTGGAGCGGCGGCGGCCCTCGACCCATTGGCGGGCGAACTCCCGATCATCGATCAGGCCGACGGCTTGCAGACGTTCGACCACTTGGTCGATGGCCTCCCGGCCGACGCCCTGACGGGCCAGGTGGGCCACCAGGTCGGCCCGACTGCGGGCGCTGGCCTCCAGTCGGCGCAGCGCCAACTCGTGGGCCTGGGCCACCTGGGCGGCCGTCGGCCCGGGCGCGGCCGACGGGACGGCAGTCTCGGGGGACAAGGCCGCCCGACCGGCCGGCGGGGCGGTCATTTGGAGACGATCTCGCCGGTCTCGGGGTCTATCCCGGCTGGCGCGGCGGCCGGGGCCAACCCCACCTGGGCCAGGATCTGGGACTCGATCTGGCGGGCCGTGGCCGGGTTCTGGCGCAGGTACTGGCGGGCGTTCTCCTTGCCCTGGCCCAGTTGCTCGCTGTCGTAGGTGAACCAGGCGCCGGCCTTGCGGATGAAGCCGAACTCGACCCCCAAGTCCAGCAGGCTGCCCTCGGCCGAGATGCCCTCGCCGTAGATGATGTCGAACTCGGCCTGCTTGAAGGGCGGCGCCACCTTGTTCTTGACCACCTTGACGCGGGTGCGGTTGCCGACCGACTCGGAGCCGTCTTTCAAGGTGTCGATCCGGCGGACGTCGAGGCGGATGGAGGAGTAGAACTTGAGCGCCCGGCCGCCCGTGGTGGTCTCGGGCGAGCCGAACATGACGCCGATCTTCTCTCGCAACTGGTTGATGAAGATGGCCGTGGTCTTGGCCCCGGCCAGGGCCCCGGCCATCTTGCGCAGGGCCTGGCTCATCAGGCGGGCTTGGAGGCCGACATGGGAGTCGCCCATCTCACCCTCGATCTCGGCCCTAGGCGTCAAGGCCGCCACCGAGTCGATGACGATCAGGGCCAGGGCGCCGGAGCGGGTGAGGGTGTCGGCGATCTCTAAGGCCTGTTCGCCGTTGTCCGGCTGGGAGACCAGCAATTGGTCGGTGTCGACGCCGAGATGTTGGGCGTACTCCGGGTCGAGGGCGTGTTCGGCGTCGATGAAGGCACAGACGCCGCCGGCCGCCTGGGCGTTGGCGATGACGTGCAGCGCCACCGTGGTCTTGCCGCTGGACTCGGGGCCGTAGATCTCGACGATCCGCCCCCGGGGCAGCCCGCCAATACCGAGGGCGATGTCGAGGGCGATGGAACCCGTGGGGATGACCTCCATCGGCTCCAGGGGCCGCTCCCCCAGTCGCATGACCGAGCCCTTGCCGTGTTGTTTCTCGATTTGGGCCAGGGCCGCTTCCAACGCCTTGCCACGGTCGGCTGTTGCCATGATGAGTCCTTTCTGCGCTCAACCATCGGTTAGACCGTAGGCCGAGACTGTGACAGTGTGCCGCCCGGGCGGCCGCTTGTGCATAACGGCGACCGCTGCGGCCCGACGGTTGGGACCGAGGCGATCACACCCCAGAATCATATGCGAACGAGCGTTCGATTAGTCTAATCGGGCCGGCGTGTCGCCCGGCGATTTCCCCGCCCCGCCGGGACATCTGTGCCTGAGTCAGCTACCCGCGACCGGTCGGCCGCCCGTGGGGCGGGGAACACGGCCCCTGGGCTGTCGGCCCGACTGCGGTCAGGCGTTTGTTCCACATCAGGCGTCGAGTTCGAGTTGGGCGCAGGCCGCCCGCCAGATGGTCTTGCAGGGCACTCCGGCGGCCAGCGCCTCCAGCACCGTCCGGCCGCCCAATTCGGCCAAGACGACTTGTTCCGACCAGGCGGGGGCGTAGCTCGGGCCGAGCGCCCGGTTGAGGCCGGCCCACAGTTCCTGCTCCCGCATCAGGCGGCCCGGCGCAGCCCGTCCCAGTCCTCGCCGGCCGCCAACCGGTCGCTGGCGTCGGCCAGCAGGCGGGACAGCGGCACCTCCAAGGCCAAGGCGATGGCGGCCAACAATTCGGACGAGGCCTCTTTGACCCCCCGCTCGATCTCGGACAGATAGCCCAGCGAGATGCGGGCCGCCCGGGAGACGTCGCGCAGGGTCCGCCCCTGGGCCACCCGGCTGGCGCGGATGGTCTCGCCCAGGGCCTGACGCATCAACGCGGGGCGGGCGAAACCGACTGGGACCATGCCCGCAGTCTACCCGCCCGCCTCCGCCGCCCGGGTGGGCGGGCCAACCGCTGAACACCTCGGCGACGGTGGCGGTTGTCAGGCCGCCCTCAAGCCTGATCCAGCGGCGCCGTCGCGGCGGAACCGTCAACCGGCGGATTGTCGCCCGCTCAAGCCGACGCGGCGACGGGCGGCGCCACTCCTAGAGCACCTTGGCGATCAGAACTCCGACGAATGAGTCGGGTTTTCATCACCTCCCAGGATCCCCGCGAGGTACCGAACCGGAACGGAGCGGAGGGAGGACACTTCGTGGGGCGGTTAGCTGATTGCTTCCAGGCGGTCGGCCAAGGCCCGGCAGGCGGCGACCACGACGCCGGCCCGCACCGTCGCCCGGTCGCCGGGCAGGGCCAGACGTTCGGCCGTCAAGCCGTCGGGGCCGGCCAGGGCCAGCCAGACCACCCCCGCCGCCACCCCGGCGCTGGGGCCCGGCCCGGCCACACCGGTGACGCCGATCCCCCAGTCCGCCCGGCAGCGCCGGCTGGCCCCGACCGCCAGGCGGCGGGCGACCGGGGCGGAGACCACCCCGGCGGCCTCGATCAACTCGGCCGGGACGCCGGCCAGAGCGGTTTTGAGGTCGGCGCTGTAGACCACCAGGCCGCCGCGCACCACCTGGGAGGCCCCGGGCACAGCGGTCAGACAGGCCGTGATCAAACCGCCGGTCAGCGACTCGGCGGTGGCCACGGTCTGGCCCCCTCGGATGAGGGCCGCCACCACGTCGGCCGGGAGCCCGCACGGCCCGATCACTTCGGTCGGATCGATCAACCCGGCCACGCCTGCGGCCGTCGGCTGGGCGGAGCCTGCGGCCAGGAGTCCGGTCGGCCCGATGGCCGGCGGCCCGGCAACACCCTCGGCCATCGGCCCGGCCACCCCCGGGGCCGGGGCCGGGGTCACCGTTGGCCCGCGGTGGCGACGTATTGGTCGTGCAGACGCTTGGCCTGGCGCAGATAGTCCAAGCCGGTCACGACCGTGAGCAGGACGGTGGCGGCCATCAGCACCAGCTTGGGCCAGGTCAGCCACCAGGGCGTGTAGCTCAGCCAGGCCAGCTCGCCGCTGGGGACGGGCGCGACGGCGAAGTAGAGGTGCAGCGGCATGACCCACAGGCCGAGGGTCCAGGTTTGGGCCATGGTTTTAGCCTTGCCCCCCCGGTTGGCCCCCATCACTCCCCACTTGATGATGACGAAGCGCAGCAGCGTGATACCCCACTCGCGCACCAGCACGATGATCGTCACCCACCAGGGCAGTTCGCCGATGATTGACAGGCCGACCCAGGCCATGCCGGTGATGGCCTTGTCCGCGATCGGATCCCACAGCTTGCCGAAATCCGTCACCAGGTTGTAGCGCCGGGCGATCTTGCCGTCCAGCAAATCGGTCAGCAGGGCCAACAGGAACACTGCGGTGGCCAGCCAGCGCCAGTCGATGGCGACCGGTTGGGCCAGCAGCAGCCAGCCGAACAGGGGCACCAGGAGCAGGCGCAGCAACGTCAAGGCGTTGGGCAGGTTGACCACGGGCACGGCCCTGGGACTATCGGTCGTCAAAGCCCGCTCCTTTCAGGAGGTCTATTCACGGATCGGCCGAGATCTCGGATCAAGTCCAAGCTGACGCAGGATAACGTCATTGCGGGCTCGGCCCACCATCCCGCCGCGCTTAAATCCCCAGTTTGATCACGCACCAGCTTGTCACATTCCGGGGTCCCGGGCGACCATCTTGAGGATGATTGTCTGCGGGTCATCCGTCCACGCCTCTGGTTCATCCGTTCAGTCCCGTCGCCACCAGGTCGACCCCGTCCGTGCGCTCCACCTGGGCCGGGACCAATCGGCCCACGGCCTGGGGCTGACCCGCCGCGCCCGGGCGGATCCAGGTCTCGCCGTCGTCCGGCCCCTGTTGGGGGATGCGGCCGCGCCAGTGGTCGTCCTCGCGGGCCTCGATCAAGACCTCGACCGGCCGGTCGAGCCAGCGTCGGGCCCGTTCCGCCATCACCACCTCGGCCACGTCGGCCAACTCGGCCAGGCGGGCCGCGATCTCGGCCGCGTCCAGGTGGCCGTCCAGGTCGGCGGCGGCGGTGCCCTCCTCGTCCGAGTAGGGGAATAGGCCGATGGCGTCGAACTGGCCGGCGGCCAGGAAGTCGCGCAGGATTTGCAGGTCGGCGGCGGTCTCGCCCGGGAAGCCGACGATGAAGTTGCTCCTGATCCCGGCCTCGGGGACTCCGGCCCGCACCCGGGCCAGCAATTCGAGGAAGCTGTCGGCCTCCCCCAAGCGGCGCATCCGGCGTAGCACGGGGCGGGCGGCGTGTTGGAAGGGCAGGTCGAAGTAGGGCACGACCTGGGGCACAGCGGCCATGGCGGCGATCAGCTCGGGGCCCAACTCGGCCGGCTGGAGGTAGGACAGACGCAGCCACTCAACCCCCTCGACCGCCCCCAGACGGGGCAACAGCCGGGCCAGGGCCGACCGGTCGCCCCAATCTTTGCCGTAGGCGGTGGTGTTCTCCGACACCAAGAAAATCTCTTTGACACCTTGGCCCGCCAGCCAGCCGGCCTCGGCCAGCACCTGGTCCGCCGGACGGGAGACCAGGCCTCCCCGGATGGCGGGGATGGCGCAGAAGGCGCAGCGCCGGTCACAGCCGGAGGCGATCTTGAGCGGCGCCGTCGGCGCGTCGTCCAAGCGCCACCGCAGCGGCGGCGGGCCACAGGCCGGGCTTCTGACCGTCAGTCCCACCGCCGACGGCTCGGCCAGTCCGAGCAACGCGGACTCGGCGACCGATGACGCCGATCCGGTGGACGACGGTCCGGCCGACGACGCTACCGCGCCGGGTGCGACCGAAGACGGCCCGGCCAGCCCGGTCGACTGCGCGGCCGGCGCCGGCCCGAACTCCAGGGGCTCCCCCGTCGCCGGCCGGGCGACCGGGGTCAGCGGCAGCCGGCGGCGGTCGCGAGGCCGGTGGGCGGCCGGGGCCGGACGACCCTCCAATAGCCCCCGCAAGGTGGTGGCGAGGTCGGCGTAGCCGTCGAAGCCGACAATGGCGTCGGCCTCGGGCAGCGCCTGGGCCAGGTCGCGGCCGTAGCGCTCGGCCAGGCAGCCGGTGGCCACAACGGCCTTCAGCCGGCCGGCGGCCTTCAGCTCGGCCGCCGCCAACAGACAGTCGATCGACTCCTCTTTGGCCTGGTCGATGAAGCCGCAGGTGTTGACCACCACGACCTCGGCCGCCGCCGGGTCGTCCACCAATTCGAAGCCGGCCCGGTCCAGCCGGGCGGCCAGCTCCTCGGCGTCGACGTCGTTGCGGGCGCAGCCCAAAGCTGTCAAACACACCGCCGTCCCGCTCATGGGCGGTCAGCCTACCCGGGCGACCGTCTCAGCCGGAGTCCGCCGACCGCCGCCCCGGGCGGGCCGGAGTGATCGGCGGGCGCCCCCGGACGCGGGCCGCCGGGGCCAGGGTCAGCGGGCCGCCGTGCCCTCGGTGTAGTCGTCGTCGGTCTTGACCCAGCTCATCAACTGGCGCAACTGACGGCCGACGGCCTCGATCGGATGGGCCTCGGCGGCGGCTCGCAAGGCCTGGAACTGGGGCGCCCCGGCGTCCTGGTCGGCGATGAAACGGGCGGCGAAGGCTCCGGATTGGATGTCGGCCAGCACCTGGCCCATGTGCTGTTTGACCTGGGCGTCGATCACCCGGGGACCGGAGACGTAGTCGCCGTACTCGGCCGTGTCCGAGACCGACCAGCGCATCTTGGCCAGGCCGCCCTCGTACATCAGATCGACGATCAGCTTGAGCTCGTGCAGGCACTCGAAGTAGGCCACCTCGGGCTGGTAGCCGGCCTGGACCAAGGTCTCCCAGCCGGCCTGGACCAGGTGGGAGACACCGCCGCAGAGCACCGCCTGCTCGCCGAACAGGTCGGTCTCGGTCTCCTCGGTGAAGGTGGTCTCGATACCGCCGGCCCGCAGCCCGCCGATGGCCTTGGCGTAGGCCAGGGTCAGGGGCCAGGCGCCGCCGGTCTCGTCCTTCTCCACCGCCACCACCACGGGCACGCCCCGGCCGGCCTCGTACTCGCGCCGCACCAGGTGCCCCGGCCCTTTGGGCGCCACCATGCAGACGTCGATCCCGGCCGGCGGCTGGATGTAGCCGAAACGGATATTGAAGCCGTGGGCGAAGAACAGGGCCGACCCGGGCTTCAGATGGGGCGCGATCTCGGCCGCGTAGAGGCCGCGCTGGACCTGGTCCGGGGCCAGGATCATGATCAGGTCGGCCTCTTGGACGGCCGCCGCCACCGGCAGGACGGTCAGGCCCTCGGCCTCGGCCTTGGCCCGCGACTTGGAGCCGGGCTTGAGGCCGACCCGGACGTCGACGCCGGAGTCGCGCAGGCTGAGGGCGTGGGCGTGTCCCTGAGAGCCGAAGCCGATGACGGCGGCCCGACGGGCTTGGATGACGTCCAACGAGGCGTCGACGTCGTAGAACAGGTGGGCCATGGCTGGTAATTCCTCCTTGGTTGGGTGTTTGATTGTGGTTGTTCTGGTTGTCCTTGGTCATCCCCGCCCCGCCGCCGGGGCCGGACAGTCGCCCCGGACCGGCTCGCGCCCCGGACCGGCTCGGCCTGGCTCAGACTAGCTCGGACCGGCTCAGCCAGCCGCCGGGGGCGCCTTGTCCGACTTGGTCCGGTCGGTGATGCTGCGGGACCCCCGGCCCAGGGCGACGGAGCCGGACTGGACCAACTCGCGGATGCCATAGGGCTCAAGCATGTCGCGCAGGGCGCGCAGCTTGCCGTAGCCGCCCGTGGCCTCGATGGTCAAGGCGGCGGGGGCGACGTCGACCACCCGGCCGCGGAACATCTCCGCGATCTGCAGGATCTCGCCCCGGGTGGCGGAGTCGGCCCTGACCTTGATCAGGACCAGCTCGCGACGGACCGACAGGCCCTTCTCCATCTGGGTGACCTTGATCACCTCGATCAGCTTGTTCAACTGTTTGACCAGTTGCTCGGCCTGGAGGGGGCTGTCGACCACGGCCACCAGCGTGATGCGGGAGTAGCCCGGCCGCTCGGTCGGCCCGACGGCCAAGGACTCGATGTTGAAGTCGCGGCGGGCGAATAGCCCGGCGATCCGGGCCAAGACGCCCGGCTTGTCCTGCACCAGGACGGACAGGGTTTGGACCGTGCTCACAGGTCGTCCTCCTCCCAGATCGGCGCCAGATCTCTGGCGATCTTGATGTCGTCGTTGCTGGCCCCGGCGGCCACCATGGGCCAGACCATGGCGTCCTTCGGGACCACGAACTCGACCACCACCGGCCGGTCCTCGACCGCCATGGCCTGGGCGATGACGGCGTCGACCTGGTCCGGGCGGGTGGCCCGCAGGCCGACGCAGCCCAGGGCCTCGGCCAGTTTGACGAAGTCGGGCACCCGGTCGGTGTGGAGGTCGGTGTTGGAGTAGCGCTGGCCGTAGAACAGGGTCTGCCACTGGCGCACCATGCCCAGAGCCTGGTTGTTGATGACGGCGATCTTGACCGGGATGCCGTTGAGGGCGCAGGTGGCCAGCTCCTGGTTGGTCATCTGGAAGCAGCCGTCGCCGTCGATCCCCCAGACCAAGGCCTCCGGGCGGCCGACCTTGGCCCCCATGGCGGCCGGCACGCAGTAGCCCATGGTGCCGGCGCCGCCCGAGGTCAGCCAGTGGCGCGGCTTCTCCAGGGCCACGAAGTGGGCCGCCCACATCTGGTGCTGGCCCACGCCGGTGACGAAGACGGCCTCGGGGCCGGCCAGCTCGGACAGCCGCCGGATGACCGCCTGGGGCTGAATGACGGCGGCGTCGTCATCGCCGCCGTCCCAGGTGGGATATTTCCGACGCAGACCGTCTAGGTAGTCCAGCCAGGGTTGCCAGTCGGGCAGCTCGACCTCGGCCAGGCGTTGCCCCAGGGCCTCCAGGAACAGGCCGGCGTCGCCCACCACGGGCAGGTCGGCCAGCCGGTTCTTGGAGATCTCGGCCGGGTCGATGTCGCAGTGGATGACCTTGGCCGCGGGGGCGAAGCTGGACAACTGACCGGTCACCCGGTCGTCGAAGCGGGCCCCCACCGTGATCATCAGGTCGCAGCGCTGCAAGGCCCCGACGGCGGCCACGGCGCCGTGCATGCCGGGCATGCCGAAGTTCAGGCGGTGGCTGTCGGGCAGCGCGCCCCGGGCCATCAAGGTGGTGACGACGGGCAGGCCGGTCTGGTCCACCAAGGCCCGCAGGGCGTCGGCGGCGTCGGCCTTGACCACCCCGCCGCCGGCCAGGACGACGGGGCGGGCGGCCTGGGCGATGAGGTTGGCGGCCTGCTTGACCTGGCGGTAGTGGGGGGCCACGGTCGGGCGGTAGCCGGGCAGCTCGACCGCCACCGGCCAGTCGAAGGCGATCGAGGCGTTGAGGGCGTCCTTGGCGACGTCGACCAAGACCGGGCCGGGCCGCCCGGTGGCGGCGATGTGGAAGGCCTCGGCCACCGCCTGGGGGATGGCGGCGGCCTCCTTGACCAAGAAGCTGTGTTTGGTGATGGGGAAGGTGATACCCCGGATGTCGGCCTCCTGGAAGGCGTCCGTGCCGATGGCGGCCGAGGACACCTGGCCGGTGATGGCGACGATCGGCACCGAGTCCATATAGGCGTCGGCCAGCCCCGTGACCAGGTTGGTGGCGCCGGGGCCGGAGGTGGCGATGCAGACCCCGACCCGCCCGGTGGCGGTGGCGTAGCCCTCGGCGGCGTGGGCCGCGCCCTGCTCGTGGCGGCACAGGATGTGGCGGATGGAGGAGTCGAACAGGGGGTCGAAGAGGGGCAGGATGGCCCCCCCGGGCAGCCCGAAGGCGACCTCGACGCCGAGGCGCTCCAAGGTTTCGACCAGCGCTCGAGCGCCCGTCATGGTGGCGATGAAACGGTTCTCCGACGATGCCATCCGGTCCTCCTCGCTCCGGCCCGCGGTCGCCCAGGCTCCCAATAAAAAACCCTCGTTGCCATCTGGCAGACGAGGGCGCGCGTCTTCGGACGAAGACGCGCTAGGCGACGACCACGAGTGCTACGGGAGCCATGGGGACAACTCTGCCAAGTCGGGGCGGGGCTGTCAATCAGTTTCAGCCAGTGGAATCGACGGCCGACGACGGGTCGCCGGTCCAAAGGATCACATGGTGATGTGGAAGTTGGTCGAATTGGACTGGAGCTTGCCGATACTGATTTGGATGGAGCAATCGCCTTGTTGGTCGGCCAGGACGACGGGCGGGCGGCTGA
>JAISAO010000050.1 GCA_031266665.1 Propionibacteriaceae bacterium
GTGGATCAGGTCGCTCATCTGCTCGACCTCGTGCGGCGCCTGCTCCCAGGGCTCGGGCTCGACCGACTTGGAATAGATCTCGACCGTCGGATAGCGGTGGCCGAAACCGGCGAAGGCCACGGCGCAGTCGTTCTCGGCGATCAACAGGTTGCGGTAGCTGGCGTAGTTGACGCCGGCCTCGTTGAAGATATTGGCGTTGTCCCTGGCCCGGGTCAAAGACAGGTCGAGGTTGTTGCCGTGCTCGTCAATGGCGACCAGTTGCTTGTGCAAGTGGTCGAAGCTGGCCCCGGCCGGCTTGAGCCAGTTCTGGAACACGGCCACGTAGCGGGCGTAACGGTTGGAGTCGTAGAGACGGCGCAGACTGTCGACCGTCAAACGGATGTACTGGGCGTGCTCCTCCCGGCTGAGGGTGCCCGAGCCGGCCAGGTCGGAGCTGTCGGCGGCGCCGTCGGTGAAATGGCGCCGCGCGATCACGACATCGTGACCGCCGCCGAAGAAACCGGTGGCCAAGGCGATGATCTGGTCTTGGCCCAGCGACTTGATCTCGCCCTCGTTGCGCCCGGCGGCCCGCAGCTTGTTCAAGCAGACGGCCACGACGTGGTCCCGGCCGGCCTTGGTGGCCAGGTAGGCGCGGCGGCGCTCGGCCACGGCCGGCGGCAACTCGTAACCGTAGTTGGCGTGCCAATAGTCGTAGGACAGAATCTCGAACAGGTTGGGGATGACTCGGAACTCGGCCTCGGTCTCGAACAGCCGCTCCACCGGTAGGTGGTCGAGTTGGGACCAGCCCTGGTCGGTGTGGACCAAACGGGTCTTCTCCGGCGGCGTCTCCAGGTAGCGCCGCTCGCAGAAGGCGCAGGCCCGCCCCGCCTGGGCCGGGTCGAGGGGCCGGGCGTCGACGGCCGGCGGCGTGATCGGCCGGTTGCCCCGCCCGGGCACAGTCCAAACCCTGGTTCCCGTGAAAGGATTGACTTGTTTAATAGTGCCGTCCGCCAAGGCCGTGAGGTAGGCGGGCTCGATCAGATGCGGTTGAGCCACGGGCGGGCATTCTACCCAGATCCGGTCGAGCCTCCGACAACCATCACTGTTTTGAGAAAAAGTGCAGCCATTCGAGCCGCCTCGGCGCGATCGCCCAAGCCCGGCGGGCCACAGACCGTGCCGGGCGGATCATAATGGCCCCATGGCCGATCCTGCGCCCAGTCCCGCCGCCGTCCGGGCGGCGGTCGCGCTCCAACCACTGGTCGACGCCGCCCGGCGGATCGTCTTCTTCGGCGGGGCGGGGGTCTCGACCGAGTCCGGCATCCCCGACTTCCGGGGGCAGGACGGCCTCTACCGCCAGACCTACCGCTGGCCGCCGGAAGTCATCTTGTCGCGTGACTTCTGCTCCCGCCACCCGGAGGAGTTCTTCCGCTTCCACCGGGCGCGGATGGTGCATCTCGAAGCCCGGCCCAACGCCGCCCATCGGCGGCTGGCCCAGTGGGAGCAAGCCGGGAAACTGACCGCCGTCATCACCCAGAACATCGACGGCCTGCACCAGGCGGCCGGCTCTCAAACGGTCCACGAGTTGCACGGCTCCGTCTGGCGCAACCACTGCCGCGACTGCGGCCGGTCCCACCCCCTGGCCCGGGTGCTGGCCACGGACGGGGTGCCGCGCTGCGACTGCGGCCAGGTGATCGAGCCCGATGTGGTGTTGTACCAGGACCCGCTCGACCCGGCGGTCTGGGCGGCGGCCGCCCAGGCCCTGGCGGCGGCCGATCTGCTGATCATCGGCGGCACCTCCCTGAGCGTCTACCCGGCCGCCAACCTGATCGACTATTTCCCCGGCGACCAACTGGTGGTGGTCAACCGCGACGGCGCCGGCGCCGGGTTGCGACGACAACCTTCCCTGGTCATCACCGAGCCCATCGCCCAGACCTTCGCCGCCCTGGACGGGCCGGAACTGGACGGGCCGGACCTGGACGACCCGCCCCTTGACGACCCGCCCCTTGACGACCGTTTGGCCATTGACCAATCCTGTTCACGGATTGGCCGAGATCCCGGATAAAATCCGGGACGACGCTAGGCCCGGGACCAGTCGACTGACCACGAATAGCCTCACAAACCGGCTCAGACCCTGGATCGCGTCCGGGACGACGCGAGACCCGGAACCCGCCAACCGGCCGCGAATACCCCCACGGACCGGCCCAGACCCCGGATCACGTCCGGCGGCGAAGGGCGTACGAGATGACGAGAGACAACGCCTTTGGAGGGCTTGACCGGCCGACTGGCCGTGAATAGGCTGCCAGTGGAGACGGCCGCTAGAGGCCTCGCTGGCCTAGGCACGGCGTTTCGTGCGACGGGCTCGGGAGAAGGCGATGAGGGACAAGGCTTTCCCGGCTAAGACTCGCCGTCGAGTTGAGGCGTTGGCTGTGACGCTGGCGCTCGGGCTGGCCGGCTGCGCCGCCGGCCCGTCGGAGAGCGGCCCCAGCTTGGCCCCGATCTGGCAGGAGCAATTCGACCAGGCCTTGGCGGATGACGGCCTGAGCGATTTCGAGCGCCAAGTCCTGTCCGACTACCAGGTCACCGAGGCCGAGTACCAAGAGGCGCGCGACCGTTACCGGAGTTGTATGGCCGACCAGGGGTGGCTAGTGACGGACCAGTCGGACGGGGGTTACTCGATAGTGAGTGCCCCCGGGAACACGCAGGACCCGCCCCCGCCGCCCCAGGTCCACAATGGCTGCATGACTGGTTCCACCGCCTGGATCGAACCGCTCTATCTGGGACCTCGGGACAACCCGTCGGGAGAGACTCGCGTTCAACAGATCCGAGCCTGCTTCCAAGCCCACGATGTGCCAGACGGGGCCGGCTTGTCGGACGACCAGTTCGCCGAAATGCTGTATGACATCAATTACCATCCCAGCACGCCTCAAGGAAAATTGTGTCTGTTTGACCCAACCGGCTCCGAGGGTATGACCGTCGAACAAGCTGAGGCGATGGACGCGAACAACAATGTGGCCCGAGGCACCATCAATGAGGACGGCACTATCACGGTGGAGTACCGCGACGGCAGCAATATGACCGTCACCCCGGTGCTGGTCGATGGTTGAGACGGGCCGCTGAGCGACAGCACGAGGCTTATTCGCCATGAGATTACTGGTCCACTTCGCCATAACGTCACCGGTCGTAATACCGGACCTGGTCCGGGAGCTGAACCAGTTCGTGAATAAACCTCTACGTCTCAGCCACTTGGGCCTAAGGACCCGTTGCTCCCAAAGGATGGTCAGCTATGGCTGAGCGGCGGCCGGGGCATTCCACCCGCGACCGCCAGAGCACCGGCCAGTCGCCCCTGAGCCCGGCCGTGCTGGGGCTGGCCGGCGTGGTGCTGGTGGCCCTGGGGGCCTTGGCCGCCGCCTGCTGGCTGCCGACGCCGACGCCGACGCTGCTGCAGCCGCCGCCCGGCCCCGTGACAGCAGCGGTGGCGGCCGAGTGGTACGACGGGGGGCGCGATGTCAGCGCCGAGGCGGTGGCGGCGCCAGGGCGGGCCTTGGTCGCGCCCACGGCCGGGGTCGTCACCGCCTCGGCCTGCCGTCAAGGCGAGACTATCGCCTCCGGCGCCGCTCCTTGGACGATCGGCGACCAGCCGATCTTGGCCCTGGCCACGGCTACGCCGTTGTGGCGCGACTTGGAGTCGGGCGCGCAGGGGGCGGATGTGGCCGCCCTCCAAGTCGAGTTGGCCCGCCTGGGGCAGCCGCTGGAGGCCAGCGGGCGCTACGACTGGGCCACCGCCCAGGCCGTGGCGGCACTCTGGCGGGCGGTCCAGGTGACAGACCGCGACGACCTGCCGCTGGCGGCCGTGCTGTGGCTGCCGACGGACCAGGCGACGGTGGCGGCCTGCGCGGCCCAGCTGGGCGATGTGGTGGCCCCGGGACAAGAGCTGGCCCAGTTGTCGGGCCAGTTGTTGGGCCTGTCTTTGGCCAATCCGCCGGGCGCGGACGGCTGGGTGGTCCGGCTGGGTGAGGCGACGGCGGCGGTGACGGCCGCCGGACGGGTCGAAGACCCGGTGTTCTTGGCGGCGCTGGCGGCCGACCCGACCTGGGCCGCCGCCCGGGCCGCCGGGATGACCAGTCTCAGCCTGCGGCTCGAATTGGCCCAGCCGTTGAGCGTCCTGGTGGTGCCGGCCAGCGCCATCATCCCCACCTCGGCCAATACTGGTTGTGTCGTGTCCGAGGGGCGGGCGCTGGCCGTCACCATCGTGGCCTCGTCCCTGGGCCAGACGATGGTGGCGCCGACGGGCGGGGACGAGCCGTCCCAGGTCGAGGTCCGTCCCGATCCGGGGACGCACTGCCCGTGAGCCGAGACACGCCGCCCCTGAGACGAGACCTGGCCCAAGGCCGGGGGAACCCGTCCCCGACCGGCCCGACCCGACCCGGAGGGGCGCCGCCCGTGAGCCAGGACGTGCCGCTCGGGAAACGTGACCTGTCCCGAGGCCGGGGAGAACCCGCCCCAGGCCGAGATCCGACCCATCCCGGAGACACGCCGCCCCTGAAACGGGTCACCGCCCACGGCCTGGGACATCAGTTCGCCGGCGGCCGGCGGCTGTTCGAGGGTTTGGAGTTGGAGTTGCGGGCCGGCGAGCTGGTGGCCGTCACCGGGCCGTCCGGGGCCGGCAAATCAACTTTGTTGTCGATCCTGGCCGGCTGGACGGCGCCCGCCGCCGGCACGGTCACCCGTCAGGGTGTCAGCCACACCGGCTGGGTGATGCAGAACCCCCACGGCGTCCCCCGGCGGACGGCCCTGGACCATGTCGCCCTGCCCCTGCTGGCGCGGGGCCGGTCGCGCCGCCAGGCGGCCGGCGAGGCGCGTGACATCCTCGCCCGCTTCGACCTGGGCGAGGCGGCGGACCGGCTGTTCAAGACCTTGTCCGGCGGCGAGGCCCAACGGCTGATGCTGGCCCGGGCGGTGGCCACGGCCTTCGACCTGTTGCTGGTGGACGAGCCCACCGCCCAGTTGGACCTGGGCACGGCGGCGACCGTCAACGCCGTCCTGGCCCAGTTGGCCCAGGCCGACGCCATCGTGGTGGTGGCCACGCACGACCCCCACACCCGGGCGGCCTGCGACCGGGTGGTCGACCTGGCCGACCACCAGCCGACGTCGGGGCGGGCCGCGACGCCGACCACGGACCGGGCCACCGCGCCGACAACCGCCCGACTGTGGGAGCCGTCCGGGAGCGTGGCGCCGGACGCTGCTACCCAGCCGCCGGACTCACCCCCGTGGGACACGGAAAGCCAAGCCACCGCGCCGACCACTGCCACCCGACCGTGGGACCCGCCCGGGTGGGGCGCGGGGAGCCGGACATGAGGCCCACCATGCGCGCCTCGGCGGTGCTGGGCGAGGTTTGGCGGGACACCGTTGGCGGCGCCAGTCGGGCGGTCTGGTGGGCGGCGGTCCTGGCCGCCGCCGTCAGCCTGGTGGCCTGGGCGGATGTCCGCTCGGTCGTCTCCATCCTGCGCGACGCCGCCGCCTTCCGGGCGGGGGGCGGCGCGGTCCAGGTGCTCAAGGCCGACGGGTTGATCGACGGCCGGCGCTGCGACGCCCTGGCCCAGACGGCCGGCGTGACCGCCGCCGGGGCCATCCGCCCCGCCCCGGCGACACGGTTGTGGAGCCTGCCCTCCTCGCCCGTCACCAGCCTTGAGGCCACCCCCGGCTTCATCGCCCTGCTGGCCCAGGTCGGGCAGTCGGTCGACCAGGACGCCAGCCTGGTCGGCGGCGTCTGGCTGTCCTCGGACCTGGCCCAGGTCTTGGGCCTGGCGCCGGGCCAGGTGATGCGGACGGCGGCCGGGCCGGCTGTCGTGGCCGGTGTCTATAGCTGGCCCGACGACGGCCGCTCCCGGGAGTTGGGCTACGCCATGGTCGTCCCCGTCCCGGCCACCACGGCCTTCGCCCAGTGCTGGGCCCAGCTGTGGCCCGGCGACCCGAGCCTGGACGCCCTGCCCCGTCTGAGCCTCGACGGGGCGGTCGATCCGGCCCAGTTGTCGTCCGGCCAGCTCAACCCCAGCCTCGGCCGCGCCCACCAGGCCTCGGCCCGGCTGGCCGCCCGGCCGACCGCCTGGGCGCCGTGGGCGGCGGCCGGCGTCGGCTTGGTCCTGGGCTACGCCGCCACCCGTGGCCGCCGCCTGGAGTTGGCCGCCGCCCTGCAGGCCCGGGTGCCGCGCGCCCATCTGGTCTGGCAACACCTGTTGGAGACCGGCCTGTGGGCCGGCGCCGGGATGGTGGTGGCCGCCGCCGGGCTGCTCTGGGGGGCGGCGGCCGGCAACCCCGACCCCGGCTGGGCCGTCTGGCTGATCGGCGCCCGCTCGGTCGCCGCGGGCGGGGCCGCCGCCTTGGCGGGGGCCGTCATCGGCGCCGTCCGCACCCGCCAGAAAGACCTCTGGCGCCACTTCCAAGAACGCTGAGCCCCGATCCAAGAGCGAGCGGCCCACTCACGGCGGCTGACGCTCGGATGAAGATATGGGCTCGGTAGACTGAGACCATGACAGTGGCACAGATCATCGACCAGATCCGAGGCCTCGACCCCGGTGAGTTGATCGCGTTGCGCCACGTCATCGACGGTCTGGCCGACGCCTCCCGCCCCCAACCGCCCGAACAGCCGCGCCGCTTCCACACCGTCCCGGTCGACATGGGCGTCCCCCTAGATGGTTAATTCCAAGCCATGGGCTCGTCCTCACGCCCAGACGACGCGCCGGCGGCGTCATCGTCGGTCGGCGATGCGACACATCGCCTCCCTCCTCTTCCTTGCCGGCCCGCCG
>JAISAO010000083.1 GCA_031266665.1 Propionibacteriaceae bacterium
GCAGCAGGGCGGCCAACAGGTGGACCGGCAGGGCGCTGGCGTTGCCGTGGGTGAGGGCCAGCCGGACGGCGCCGCTATAGGCGTCCCGGCTCATGGCGGTGAGCTTGTCCGTGTCCATCCGGTCGCTCAACCCCTGGTCGGCGGGTCGAGATTCTGCAGCGAGGCGTAGACCGATGGCCGAGGCATCGACAAGGTGGACTGGACGTCCATCCGCTGGTCGTCCCGGCCGTCGCCGCCCGGGACGGGCGGGGTGACGGCCGGCGGCACAACGGTGGGCGCGGCCGGACGCTGGGCGGTCGGCACCGGGTAGGCGTCCGGCTCATAGGCCGGGGCCGGGCGACCCGGCGGCGGCGCGATCACGGAGCCGCGACCGGCCGGCGAGACCGGCCCGGCCTGGGCGCGGCCGACCGGCGGGGAGGGCGGGTCGGCCTCGCGCCGGTGGACCTCCGCCGGCTCGGACCGGAACAAATCGGCGTAGGGCGGAAGGTGCGAGAACGAGGCCTCGACCCGTAAGACCTGTTGCTCGGGGGCGACGGCCAGCACCCGCTGGATGCGTTGGACGCACTGTTGGGCCACGTCCATCGGCTGGACCACGGCGATGGTCTGGCACTGGTCGGCCAGGGTCTGCAACAGACCCAGGGTCTCGGAGGCCAGGGAGAGTTGGCGGTCGACCTCGGGCAGCAGCCGGGTGACGAACTCGTCCGACGAGCCATCGGCCATGGCCTTCCAGTTGACGATCAGATTGGCCGGCATGGCCAGCAGGTCGTGCAAGGACTGGATGCGCTCGGCCACGGTGGCGGCGAAACTGGCGTTCTTCTCCATCCGCCATTTGAGGTCGTCGAAGTCGCGGGCCAGCGTGATGCACAGCCGGGAGACGGCCCCGCGGGAGCGCTCCATGGTCTGGGGGTCGGCGAAGTCGAGGGCGTACTGACGGACCATCTGGGTGTGGATTTGGGCCAGGCCGATCCAGAAGCGGGTCTGGGCGCAGGCCTGGCGCAACCCCAGCAGATCGGCCGGCAAATCGGTGATGACCTTCTCGATCTCCGCGATCATCGAGGCCCAGACCGTGATCGACAAGGACATCGACTTGAACTCCGGCTCGGCCTCGATCTGTTGGCTGATCTGGTTGGCCGAACGTTTGGCCTCGTCCATCATCGGGGACAGGGAGACCAGGGTGCGCGACAGTGTGCCCCAGGTGCGCAGCAGTTCGGCCTGCTGTTGCGACCAGGGGGCCAGCTCGTGGGCCAGGTCTTGGCTGGCCGCCATGATGGCCGCCGCCGGGGAGCCGTCGTCGTCCGTCAGCGGGCTGAGCTGGGCCGGTGTGCGGCGGTGGTACTCGTCCACCTCCTGAGGCAGGGCCGTCCACATGAAATCGTCGTAGGACGAGAAGCCAAGCTGACGCAGCAGGTCGACCAGCAGGTCGGCCCCCCGGGTGGGCACGGTCTCCGGGGCAACGCCCTCGTCCAAGGCCTCGAACTCGGCCTCGCGGACCGACTGGTAAAGCTTCTGCACGGCCTCGGCGGCCTCGGGCCGACAAGGCTTCTGCTGGACCGCTAGATAGCCCGCGACGGTCGGGCTCATCGTCACCAAGACGGTGTGGCTATTGCCGTCGGCCGGCAGGTTCTGGAGGTAGGCGCAGGCCGGTTGACCGGTTTTAAGCCGGTCCCAGACCAGCTTGAACAGACCGGCCGGCATCCCGGGGTGGCGCACGATCGAATGGGGGCTGCCCAGGACGCGCTCGCGGGCGAACCGGGTCCAGGCCACGAAGACGTCGTTCATATCGGCGATGACGCCGTTCTCGTCGGTCACGACGAAAGCCAACGGCTCGTGGGCGCCGCTGGGACGCGGTGTCGCAGAAGCCGTCGTCCAAGGTGTCGCCAACCAAGCCGGGCCGCTCACTTCGCCTCCTTAACCACGATGGTAAGTTTTATCCTCTCCTCAAACCTGACCAGCCCCGGATCGTCCGGGCGCGTTCCAGGCGGCTCTGACTAGTCCACACGCGGCTCTGATCTAGTCCACACGTTCCTGACCGCTGGTCGAGCCTAGCACCTGCCCCGAAGGGCTCCGCCGGAGCGTGGGCGGACGGACCTACCGTCGGGGGCCAAGAGTCCACCCCCGAAGGGTTGTGGGATAGGGCGGCCAGGTACGATGTGTCGCTGCGGGCGGAAGAACGGGAGGTCGTCATGGTCTCTAACATGAGCTGGCCAACGATGCCCACCATCCGTGAGGCCAGCGGCGAGATCCGAGAGGTCGACGAGGGCCAACTGTTTTTCTCCATGACCGACCGTCGCGGCGTCATCACGGCCGCCAACTCGGTCTTCGTGGCCCGGGCCCGCTTCAGCCGGGCCGAGTTGATGGGCTCGCCCCACTCGATCATCCGCCATCCCAATATGCCGGGCGGCTGTTTCAAACTGATGTGGGACGAGATCCTGGCCGGGCGGCCCTTCGCCTGTTACATCAACAACCTGGCCCGCGACGGCTCGACCTACACCGTCTTCGCCACCATCACGCCGGCCGGCCCCGACTCCTTCCTGTCGGTCAGGGTGCGGCCCCTGCGGCGCGACCTGTTGGACCAGGCGATGGGCTTCTACCGGGTCGCCCGCCAAGTCGAGCTGGCCGCCCGGGAGCACGGCGTCAACCGTCGCGGGGCCGCCGCCATCGGCGGGGACAAATTGACCGAGGTGCTGGCCGAGGCCGGCTGGCCGTCCTACGAGGACTTCCAGTGGAACGCCCTGGTGGCCGAGGCCGAGGCCCGGGCGGTGGTGCCGGCCGGGCTGGAGACCCGGCCCCAGGCCACGGGGCCGCTGGCGACGATGCTGATCTGCTGCCACACCCTGGCGGCCGAACTGCGCCACTGGTCCGGCCACCAAGCCGACATCGCCCACATGGCCCGCTCCCTGACCGAGGCCATCCCCCATCTGGCCGACACCGCCGTCAGCGCCAAAGCCGCCGCCACCGAATTGCGGGCCGGCCGCAACGGCGGGGCGGCCAACCCCCAGGTCGAGTTCTTGATCTCACGCCTGGCCCAGTTGTCGCGTCTGATCCAAAAGCTGATCCAGCCTCTGAGCGAGTTCCGCCGCAGCTGCCAGGACACCCGCGCCTGGGTCGCCCTGGCCGAGATCCACACCGACGCCCTGAGCCAGTTCGTGGTCGAGATCCTGGACGACGGCCTGAACGACTACGACCAAGAGGCCGTCGTCCAGGTCTGCCAGGCGCTGGACCTCGACCTCACCCATGTCTCCGAGCTGTCGGAGCAGAACTCGTCCTACGCCGCCACCGCGGTCCAACAGTTGGACCTGGCCCACGCCCTCATCACCGACCACCAAGGTGTCGTCTCCCGCTTGGCCGCCGACTTGCCCGAGGCCGGGGCGACGGTCGCCCAAAGCCTGGCCGACGCCGAGGCCGCCATAGGCCTGATCGCCCACCTGGGCCGCCAGGCCACAGCCCTGGCCACCACCCCCGACCCCCGCCTGGCCGAGTTCCAGTTGGCCCGCCTGCTGGAGCTGATGGACTCCCTGTCGGTCTGACCAGTAGCGCTGACCAGTCGCGGCGGTGGCCCCGGCCCGGGCGATCTCAGCCGCCCCGTCCGCCGCCACTCCTGGACCCGCCGCCAGGCTGCTATCCTCTGCGGCGGAGGATTCGCCTAGAGGCCTATGGCGCTCGCTTGGAAAGCGAGTTGGGTTCACACCCTCACGAGTTCGAATCTCGTATCCTCCGCCAGGTGAGTCTCGCTAAAACCCCCGGCCCGGTTGCAGGCCCCCAGGGTTTCCACAGACCATCTATCGCCGCCCGTCGGGGTGGCTGTTTGTTTGACACCCGCCCGTTTCGCGCCGATGGCGGTGTCTGCGGCCGCCTGTAGGCTGTTGGGGACGATAGTGGCGTCAATGGCCGCTGAGGCGGTTTCGGGGCCGTGCGGGCCGGACAGCCTGGTGGTGAGCTCGAAATCTTTGAGAGTGCTGACGTCATCAGAGATGACTTACTCACGGACTGGATTAGATCCAGGATCAAGCCCGGGACGAGGCGGGTCAGGCCAGGGCGGACTGAACTCGCCATCTCAATGTGAACGAGCCCCTAGATGGTTGACGACCGCCACGGCCCCCTCCAGACCGACGGCGCGTGAGAGGATGGGGGCTGGCAGACCCTCTTCCGAAGAAGCGGGCGGGGGTGCCTAAGTCGTGCCGGGAGACCAGATGTTGTTGGACGAGTTCGACCCCAATCCGGTCGCGGTGATCAACGCCAACGACGGGATGCCGACGGCTCCCGGGACTGTTCCTGAGATCGTCGTGGGCGTCTTCCACGCCCGGATGCTGGCCGGGCTCGTGGCCTCGGGCCGGACGCGCCAAGTGGCGGAGTTCCATTCGACCACCGGAGCGATCCCGGTCCACGCGCTGGACAGCCGGGGGCTGACCGTGGGCGTGACGCAGATGCTCCTGGGAGCGCCGGCCGCGGTGGGGCAATGCGAGGAAATCGCCCAGCTGGGCGCGCGGCATTTCGTGGTCTGCGGCGGTTGCGGGGTGCTCGCCTCCGACCATCCGGCGGATTTGTTGTTCATTCCCACCAGCGCCCTCCGGGACGAGGGCACCAGCTACCATTACGCGCCGGCCAGTGACGTCATCCAGGCCCAACCCTTAGCCCTGGAGACCATGCGCCGGGCGTTCCACCGCCACGGTATCGCCTACGACGAGGGACGTGTCTGGACGACCGACGCCTACTACCGGGAGACGCCGGCCAAGATTGAGCGGCGACGAGCGATGGGAGCGCGAGTGGTCGACATGGAGGCTAGCGCGTTGATGGCCTGGAGCCAATTCCGCCAAGTCAATCTGTATCAGTTCTTCAGAACCGAGGACTCGGTCGCCGGCGAGAGCTGGAACGCGCGGCGAGGCGATATCTTGAGGGATTTGTCGGAGTACTTCGACGCGGCCCTGGCGGTGGCGGCAGAGATCATCGACGCGCCCGGCGCCATTGAAAATGAGAGGCGATAGCCTTCTGGGCCGTCATCCGTCCGCCTAATCGTCGCGGCGAGCCCGCGCCAGGTATTGCCGTCCCCGCTTCGTCAGCCGATAGCGTTAGGCCGTTGAGCGAAGACTCTCCGGTTCGGTCCGCTCCAAGAAACCAGCCTCCACGAGCGGCCCGATGTTTCGCTTGTAGTTGCCATATGCGTTAGTCAAACCAACCGTTGACAGCAGATCTTCGCGGCGTGCCGGAGCGGCGGCGGCAGTGCTGAGGATGGCGACGGTGTGGGGAGTGGCCCGGAAGCCCACATGCTCACTCACATGCTCACTCTGACCGTGGGTGCCAACACCCGAGCCTAGCGGCGCCTCCGGCTACTCCGCCGCCGCCTCGCCGGCCTCCGGCTCGTCGATGTCGAAGCGGGTGCGCAGGCGGGTCGAGCGCATGGCCACGGTGGCCACCACCGAGACCAGGGAGACGA
>JAISAO010000060.1 GCA_031266665.1 Propionibacteriaceae bacterium
GGCCAGGTGCCGGACGGCTGGGCCGTCATCGGCCGTGTCCTGGAGACCGGCGGGGCCACCCCGGCGGTGCTGGTGGACGGTCAGCCCTGGCCCGGCCCACCCGGCTGGAGCCACTTCCAGGCCTGACACGGCGCTATCGCGGGTCTGGTCGGCCGGGGGCCACCATCTAGCCATCGTCCCGGACTTGATCTGGGATCTGGGCTGTCGGCGTGGCGGCCGGACGGGCGGCGCGTAACAGTTTGCTCACAGTTGGTCCGAATCGGTCGCCTTGACGCCACCGCCCCTAAACCCTCGGTTAAGGTGGCGCCCGGGTCCTAGACGGGCCAGCTCGTCGCCTTGGCCCGTCCCGCAACCGCGTCACCAGGAGAGAATCCCCATGAAACCCCGTCCCCTGTCAGCCGGCCTGGCTCTCGTCTTGGCCGCCTCGTCCCTCGCTCTGGCCGGCTGCGGCCAGGCTTCGACCGAGCCGACCGCCGGCGCCAGCGACGGCCAGAGCGACCAAGTGGTCATCGGCGTGGCCGTCTACGTCGCCCACCCGTCGCTCCAACTGATCCGTGACGGTTTCACCGACTACCTGGAGGAGCAGGGGGTGCGGGCGACCTACAAGGACAGCAACGCCCAGGCCGACGCCGCCAATGTCGCCACCATCGCCACCACCTTGGCGGCCGACGCCGACCTGGACTTGATCCTGGCCATCACCACGCCCATCGCCCAAGGCATCGTCGCCCAGGTGACGGACATCCCGGTGGTCTACGCCGGGGTGACCGACCCGGCCTACGCCGGTCTGGTGCAGGACAACGAGGGTCTCACGGGCACCAATGTGACCGGCGTGTCGGATCTCAACCCGGAGGCCAAGCCGGTGGCCCTGATCCAGGAGATCATGCCCGAGGTCAAGACCGTCGGCGCCCTCTACTCCTCCTCGGAGGCCAACTCGCTGGTCCAGGTCGAGTCCTTCGAGGCCGAGGCCGAGGACCTCGGCATCACCATCAAGCGGGTGGCGGTCACCAACACCAATGAGATCGCCACCGCCGTCGCCACCATGACCGACGTCGACGCCATCTTGATCCCGACCGACAACACAGTCGTGGCCGGTATCGAACCGGTCATCGCCTTCGGCCAGAACAACCACATCCCGGTCTTCACCATCGACGCCGAGACCCTGAGCAAGGGCGCCCTGGCCAGCCGGGGGTTGAGCTACTACCAGCACGGCCGCGAGGCCGGGCGGATGGCCTGGGAGATCCTGGTGGAGGGCACGCCGGCCGGCCAGGTGCCGACGGTGGTGTCGCGCGAGACCCAGCTCTACCTCAACCCGGACGCCGCCACCGCCTTCGGCGTCACCCTGCCGGCCAACCTGTTGGCCGAGGCCCAGATCGTCGCCACCACGGGCTAGCCTTCGGGGCTGGTCGAGATCCCGGATCGAGTCCGGGATGACGCGGGTTGGTCTGGTCGGGATCCCGGGTCGGGTCCGGGATGACGCGGGGCAGGGGTTAGTGGGCTGTCGCAGCTACAAGTTGGGTGATGAGCGGCGTCGTCCGACACCGCCCGTCCGACGTTTTAAGCGCGACAGTCCACTAGGCTCTCCCCGGACGCGGCCGGCTGGGCCGGACGAGGAAGGAGGGGTCGGACGTGGGAATGCTGGCCTGGTTGTTCGGCGGCGCGCTGTCGGCCGCCGAGCAGGGTCTGATCTACGCCGTCTTGGCCCTGGGCGTCTTCCTGACCTTCCGCATCCTCAACTTTGCCGACCTGACAGTCGACGCCTCCTTCACCACCGGGGCGGCCACCGCCGCCATGATCATCACCCACGGCGGCTCGCCCTGGTTGGCCCTGCTGGCCGGGGCCGGGGCCGGCGCCCTGGGCGGCTTGGTGACGGCCCTGCTCCACACCGTGGGCAAGATCGACCCCCTGCTGGCCAGTATCTTGACCATGCTCGGCCTGTACTCGGTCAACCTCCGCATCATGGGCGGACGGGGCAATATCTCCTTGCTCAAGTCGGACACCGTCTTCACCCCCTTCAAGGACGCCCTGGGAAGCTGGTCCTCGGTCGCCCTGTTGGCCGGGGCGGTGGCCGTGGTGGTGTTGGCCCTGAACTGGTTCCTGGCCACCGACTTCGGCCTGGCCATCCGCTCGACCGGCGACAACCCCGGCATGGCGGCCAGCTTCGGCGTGTCCAACAATCTGACCAAGACCGTCGCCCTGATGGTGGCCAACGGCCTGGTCGGGCTGACCGGCGCGGTCATCGCCCAATACCAGGGCTTCGCCGACATCGGCGGCGGCACCGGTTTGATCCTGGCTGGACTGGCCTCGGTCATCTTGGGCAACGCCATCCTGGGCACCCGCTTCATGGTCCTGGCCCTGGCCGGGGTGGCCGTGGGCTCGGTCCTCTACCGTCTGGCCATCTTCCTGGCCTTGAAACTGCCCTTCTTCCAGACCACGGATATGAAGATCATCTCCGCCGCCATCGTCGTCATCGCCTTGATCTTGTCCCAGTCCGGCCGGCTGCGCTCGGCCTTCGGCCGGCTGTCGCCCTGGCGGGTCAAACCCGACCTGCCCGAGCCCATGACCGTGGTGCCGAACGCCTTCTCGCCCCTGGCGACCTCGGACCAGGTCTCGGCCGGGCCGGAGACCCGGGGGTCCGACGACCTCACCCGGCGCCGCCTGGAGGGCCGCTCCCGGCCGACGCCGGCCCCGGTGGGGCCAGCCGGGAGGGTGGGAACGGTCGCGACCGGCTGGGAGCGGCCGGCGACGGCCCCGCCCGCCGCGACGGTCGTCCGGCCCGCCGAGCCCGGAGAGTCTGGAGAGCCCGGAGAGTCTGGAGATGAGGCCTGATGCTCCGCCTGAGCGATGTTCACAAGACCTTCTTCCCCGGCACGGTCAACCAGCGCCTGGCCCTCAACGGGGTCGATCTGAGCCTGGACGAGGGTGACTTCGTGACCGTCATCGGCTCCAACGGGGCCGGCAAATCCACCCTGCTCAACGTCATCGCCGGCAGCCTGGGGATCGACTCCGGCGTCATCGCCATCCGTGGCCGGTCGGTGGCCAAGCTGGCCGAGCACAAGCGGGCCGCCGGTATCGCCCGCGTCTTCCAAGACCCCCAAGCCGGCACCTGCCCCCACCTGACGATCGAGGAGAACCTGGCCGTGGCCTGGTCCAGGGGCCATCGCCGTTGGCTGCGCCCCGGCGTCGGCCGGGTGCGCCGACAGCACTTCCACGACCAGTTGGCCACCCTCGGCCTAGGCCTGGAGCGGCGCATGAAACACCGCGTCGGCCTGCTCTCCGGCGGCCAGCGCCAGGCCCTGTCCTTGTTGATGGCCTCCTTCACCCGCCCCGACATCCTGTTGCTGGACGAGCACACCGCCGCCCTCGACCCGGAGCGGGCCGAATTGGTCCTGAGCCTGACCCAGCAGGTGGTGGCCGAGTCGGGCCTGACCGCCCTGATGGTGACGCACAACATGGACCACGCCCTGCGCCTGGGCAATCGTCTGCTGATGATGCACGAGGGCCGGATCATGCACCAACTCGGACCTCAGGACAAGTCCCGGGCGACGGTGGACGACCTGCTGGGCCTATTCGTCAGCTCCAAAGTCGCCTTGTCCGACCGCAGCCTTCTGGGCTGACCGGGACGGCCGGGGCGCCCGTCGGCGGCGGGACTCGGGGGCCGGCCGACGGCCCTCCCGGCGGGAGGGCTACTGCAAGTTGGCCGTCTCGACCGGGCCGAACCAGCGGGTGACGTGCTCGGCGATGGCGGACTCGAAGTTGTCGTCGTTGTGGTGGTCGCGCAACCAGCCGATGAAGTCGCCGCCGGCGGCGGCGTCCAACTCCCGGCGGCAGGCCTCGGTCTGGGTCACCACCTTGTACAACAGCTCCTCGGCCTGGGCCGGGGTCTGGTAGAGGTAGGGGTAGCCCTCGGGCAGGATGGCCCGGGCCCAGTCCTTGTTCGGGAAGACGCCGATGGCCCCGGAGACCAGGGCCTCAATGTACTCCAGGCCGTAGGACTCCTCATCGGCCGTGGCCAGGAAGGCCGTGGTCTTGGCCAGGGCCTTCCAGTAGTCGGACCGCGACGGCATCAGCGGGCCGACCTTGGCCCAGCGCTCGCGCGACAGCCGCATGGCCGGCTCCGACACCAGATGGGCCTCCGACAAGCGGGCCTCGACCAGGAGCGGGGTGCGCTTGACCACCCTGGAGACGACATCGATGAACAGGTTGGGCTGTTTGCGCGGGGAGACGTAGATGGCGGGGTACAAGACCACCGGTGTGGCCGGCTCGGACCGGGGCTGGACGTGCTCCAGGCGGATGCCGAGGTTGACGCCACCGATTTTGGCCCGCTCGGCCAGCGGTTTGACCGTCCAGCGCCGCACCGAGTCGGCGATCGCCCGAATGGTTCGCTCGGAGTTGGCGAAGGTCGGGAACAAGGCGCAGGACAGGGCCAGCTCGGCCATCTCGACCGACTCGTCGTAGCGGGTGGCGTCCCACCAGACGAAGTTCATGATCTTGGGCTTGGCCGTCGCCCCGCGCATCACCCGCCAGGCGGGCACCGAGTCGATCACGTCCATGTTGATCAACAGAGTCGACTCGGCGTCCAGCAGTTCCAGCGGCACCAGGTCGAAATCGGGGTAACGGTGGGTTCTGTCGCCGACCAGCTGGGCGCCGGGGAACAGGCGCAGCAAGCGTCGGACCAAAGTGTCGCCGGCGTCGTGGCCGGACACCCGGCCCTCGGGGTCGACACTCAAGAACTCATGCTGAATCGCCACTCTCAACACGGTATAAACCCCTTTCGCGGATGGTCGGCCACAACGACGTGACCTGTTCACCGGCCCACCATAGCGCCCCGCCGGCCCTTCCCCTCCCAGGAGGGTGGGGTTAATCATCCAGGCGGCGGCAACTGTCGTGCAGGGGGCAGTCCTGACAGAGGGGTTGCTTGCGGCAATGTTCCTTGGCGTTGATGACGATCGGGGCGTGAAAGTTGTTGTAGAGCCGGACCGAGCGGGGCAGCCGGTCCTGGAAATGGGCCTGGGCGCCGGCGTAGCCGGGGCCGACCGGGATGGGGTGGCGGCGGCACAACCGCAGGGTGTAGGCGTCGATCACGAAACTGGGCCGGCCGAAGGCGTAGAGCAGGATCGAGTCGGCCGTCTCCGGGCCGATGCCCCTAAGGGCCAGCAGTTCGGACCGCAGCCGGGCCAAGGGCTGGCGGCGGACGGCCGCGGGGTCGTCGCCGTAGCCCTCGAACCAGGCCGTCAGGGTCTTCAGGCAGACCGCCTTCTGGTTGCAGAAGCCGGCCGGGCGGATGACGGCCGCCAACTGGTCCAGAGGCAGGTCGCGGACGACGGCGGGGGTGGGCGGGCCGTCGAAGTTGGCCAGCGCCCGCTCGACGTTGCGCCAGGCCGTGTTCTGGGTCAGCACCGCGCCCACCATCACCGCGTAGGGTGTGTCGGCCGGCCACCAGCCCAGGTCGCCGTAGCGCGCCTCCAGGCGGCGGTGGATGGACGCCAACTGGTCCTCCTGGGCCGCCGGCCCTGCGCCTTCCGGCCCGGTTTTCTCTGGCCCTACCTTCTCCGGCTCGGCCCCTTCCGGCCCTGCGCCTTCCGGCCCTGCCCCTTCCGGCCCTGCCTTCTCCGCCCCGGTGCCTTCCGGTTCGGTCCTCGCCGGCCCTGCCCCGTCCAGTTCGGCTCTATCCGGCCCGGCCCTATCCGGCCCGGCGGTCGTCCCCGGCGCCCCGGCCCGCCGCTCGGCCCCGGTGGCGGGGCTCAACGCATGCCCTCGATCAGGCCGCGCAGCTCCTTCTTCAACTCGGCGATCTCGTCCCGCAGTCGGGCCGCCGCCTCGAACTGGAGCTCGGCCGCCAGGGCGTGCATCTGGGCCGTCAACTGGTCGATCAATTCGGCCAGATCGGACTGCGCCGGCGGCGTCGAGCGTTTCGCCAGCGGGTCCAGGACGGCCGAGCCGCGACCGCGCCGCCCGCTCGATATGAGCTTGTCCGTGTCGGCGTCCTCGCGCGCCAGCAACTCCGTGATGTCGGCGATCTTCTTGCGCAACGGCTGGGGGTCGAGGCCGTGAGCCTGGTTGTAGGCCACCTGCTTGGCCCGGCGGCGATTGGTCTCGTCAATGGCCTTGGCCATCGAGGCGGTGATGGTGTCGGCGTACATGTGGACCTGGCCGGAGACATTGCGGGCCGCCCGGCCGATGGTCTGGATCAACGAGCGCTCCGACCGCAGGAAACCCTCTTTGTCGGCGTCCAGGATGGCCACCAGCGACACCTCCGGCAGGTCCAGGCCCTCGCGCAACAAGTTGATGCCGACCAGGACGTCGTAATCGCCCAGCCGCAGTTGGCGCAGCAGGTCCAGCCGGGTGAGGGTGTCGATGTCGGAGTGGAGGTAGCGGGCGCGCAGGTCGTTGGCCACCAAGTAGGCGGTCAAATCCTCGGCCATCTTCTTGGTCAAGGTGGTCACCAGGACGCGCTCGTCCCGCTCCGTCCGGCTTCGGGCCTCGGCCATCAGGTCGTCGATCTGGCCGGTGGTGGGCTTGACCACGATCTCCGGGTCGACCAGGCCGGTGGGCCGGATCAGCAATTCGACCGGCGGGCCGGACTTGGCCAGCTCATAGTTGCCCGGGGTGGCCGACAGGTAAATTGTCTGGCCGATCCGCTGGACGAACTCCTCCCAGCGCAGCGGCCGGTTGTCCTGGGCCGAGGGCAGGCGGAAGCCGTGCTCGACCAGGGTGCGTTTGCGCGACATGTCGCCCTCGTACATACCGCCGATCTGGGGCACGGCGACATGCGACTCGTCGATCACCAAGACGAAGTCCTCGGGGAAATAGTCCAACAGGCAGTTGGGCGGGCTGCCGGCGGCGCGGCCGTCGATGTGACGGGAATAGTTCTCGATCCCGGAGCAGGTGCCGATCTGGCGCATCATCTCGAGGTCGTAGCGCGTCCGCTGCTCCAGCCGCTGGGCCTCCAACAACTTGTCCTGGTTCCGTAGCTCTTCCAGGCGCTGGTCCAACTCGATCTCGATACCGGCGATGGCCCGCTCCATCCGCTCGGCCCCGGCGCTGTAATGGGTGGCCGGGAAGATTTGCATGGCCTGGTCCTGGGACACGACCTCGCCGGTCAGCGGGTTGAGGGTCGACAACTGGTCGATCTGGTCGCCGAAGAACTCCACCCGCCAGGCCAGCTCCTCATACATCGGGAAGACCTCCACTGTGTCGCCGCGGGCCCGGAAGGTGCCCCTGGTCCCGGCCAGGTCGTTGCGGACGTATTGGATGTCGACCAGCCGGCGCAACAGTTGGTCCCGGCCGAAGGCTTGGCCGACGTCCAACTGGATCGCCCGGTCGATGTACTCCTGGGGCGTGCCCAGGCCGTAGATGGCCGAGACCGTGGCCACCACCACGACATCGCGACGGGTCAGCAGGGAGTAGGTGGCCCGGTGGCGCAGCCGCTCGACCTCCTGGTTGAGCGAGGAGTCCTTCTCGATGTAGGTGTCGGTCTGGGGGATATAGGCCTCGGGTTGGTAGTAGTCGTAGTAGGAGACGAAGTACTCGACCGCATTGTCGGGGAAGAAGTCGCGCAACTCCTGGGCGAACTGGGCGGCCAGGGTTTTATTGGGCTGCATCACCAACAAGGGCCGCTGCAGCCGCTCGGCCAGCCAGGCCACGGTGGCCGTCTTACCGGTGCCGGTGGCCCCCAGGAGCACGACATCGGTCTCCTGGCCCTTGAGCCGCCGCTCCAACTCGGCGATGGCTTCCGGTTGGTCCCCCGAGGGGGCGAAGTCGGCCACCACCTTGAAGGGCGCCACCCGCCGTCGGACATCACTGATCGGTCGCATCTTGGCAGCCTAGCCGGAGGGTGTGACAGGGCGTTTTCGGCGGCCGGCGGTCAACCGATCACCAGCCGCACCACCGGACTCTTTGGCCAATCGCCGGTCAGGGCGTAGACGGCGAAGCCGTCCTCGAACCTGACCGCCAGACGTCCCGGGGAGAGCGGGACCAGACCGGCTATGGGACTGCCTAGGGGCAGCGAGATGTGTTGCTGTGGGTCGTCTAGGTCCCAAAGCGCTAGAACGCCGTCGTCGCTGCCGCTGGCGAGGAGGGTGCGGTCACCAACGGTGATAGCGGCCAGTGCCGTCATCGAGTCTTGGTGTCCTTTGAGGGGTTGGCCCCATGGTTGTCTGGTGGTGGGGTCCCATAGTCGGATGGTTCGGTCGTAGCTGCCGCTGGCGAGGAGGGTGCGGTCGCCAACGGTGACGGCGGTCAAGGCCCGCACCGGGCCTTGGTGTCCTTCGAGTTGGTCCCAAAGTTGTCTGGTGGCGGGGTCCCATAGTCGGATGGTTCGGTCGTAGCCGCCGCTGGCGATCAGGGTGCGGCCGTTGGCGGTGACAGCGGTCAAGGCCTCCACCGGGCCTTGGTGTCCTTCGAGTTGGCCCCAAAATTGTCCGGTGGCGGGGTCCCATAGTCGGACGGTCCGGTCGTAGCCGCCGCTGGCGAGGAGGGTGCGGTTGTTGGCGGTGATGGTGGTTAATGCGCTTACCGGGCCTAGGTGTCCTTCGAGGGGTTGGCCTTGGGGTTGTCCGGTGGCGGGGTCCCACAGTCGTATAGTCCGGTCGTCGCTGCTGCTGGCGAGGAGGGTTCGTTCGTCAACGGTGACGGCGGTCAGGGCCCGCACCGGGCCTTGGTGTCTTTCGAGGGGTTGGCCCCAAAATTGTCCGGTGGCGGGGTCCCATAGTCGGATGGTCTGGTCGCCTCCGCTGGCGAGGAGGGTTCGTCCGTCGGTGGTGATGGTGGTCAGAGCCTGCACCGGGCGTTGGTGTCCTTTGAGGAGTTGGCCTTGGGGTTGTCCGGTTGTGGGGTCCCATAGTCGGATGGCCTGGTTGTCGCCGCTGCTGGCGATGAGGGTGCGGCTGTTGGCGGTGACGGCGGCCAAGGTGCGCACCGGGCCTTGGTGTCCTTCGAGGGGTTGGCCTTGGGGTTGTCCGGTGGCGGGGTCCCACAGTCGTATAGTCCGGTCGTCGCCGCCGCTGGCGAGGAGAGTGCGGCCGTAAACGTTGACGGCGGCCAAGGCCTCAACCGCGCCTTGGTGTCCTTCGAGGGGTTGTTTCCAGGGTTGTCCGGTTGTGGGGTCCCATAGTCGGATGGTCCGGTCGTAGCCGCCACTGGCGAGGAGGGTGCGGCCGTTGACGGTGACGGCGGCTAGGGCCCACACTGGGCCTTGGTGTCCTTCGAGGGGTTGTTTCCAGGGTTGTCCGGTTGTGGGGTCCCATAGTCGGATGGTCC
>JAISAO010000009.1 GCA_031266665.1 Propionibacteriaceae bacterium
CCCGCCGCCGGAGAATCGGACTGGGCCGAGCCCTGGACCCCGCCACAACCCGCCGCCGCAGACGCCCCACCCACCGGCTGGACGGCCGAGGACGACAGAGCCGAATGGACGCCAACCGATGGCGCCACCACCGAATGGACACCCGCAGGCGGCGGAGCCGAATGGACGGGAGAACCGGCCGAGGCCGAGTGGACGCCCGAAAGCGGCCCAGCCATCGACCCCTGGGCAACCGCCCCAACCCCCACCGACCGGGACGCCGAAACCCGAGAATGGCCGCCCACCAGCGACACCGCCGCCCCGACCGAATGGACCCCGGACGCCGGTTGGACGGCGGCGGCCGAGGAATCGGACTGGGCCGAGACCGAAGCCGAGCCCTGGGCACCGCCACAGCCCACCGCCACAGACGCCCCACCCGCCGACTGGACGGCCGAGGACGACAGAGCCGAATGGACGCCAACCGACGCCGCCACCACCGAATGGACACCCGCAGGCGACGGAACCGAGTGGGCGCCAACCGACGCCGCCATCGGCTGGCCGGCCGAAAACCCAGAGGCCGAATGGGAAACCACCGGCACCCCAACCGCCGACCTCTGGACGACCGCAGACGCCACCACCGACCAAACCACCCCCACCCCGGCCAGTTGGGCGCCAGCCGACGCCAGGGCTGACTGGGCGGCCGAAGGCGCCACGACCGAAGGCGGCGACGAATGGGCGCCCGCGAACGTCGTGAATGACTGGGCGGCCGAAGGCGCCCGGATCATCTACCCACGGGCGGCAGAACCAGCCCCCACCGACTGGTCCGAGGACGAGACCGAAGACTGGCCGCCCACCAGCGACAACCCCGACCAAGCCACCGCCGCGCCCGCCGCATGGACCCCGGGCACCGGCTGGACGGCGACGTCCGAGGAGTCGGACTGGGCCGAGACCGAGGCCGAGCCCTGGACCCCGCCACAGCCCGCCGCCACAGACGCCCCGCCCACCGACTGGGCGGCCGAAGACAACGGAACCGAATGGGTGTCAGCCGAAGACGCCGAGAACCAATGGGCCGCCGAAGGCAGCGTGACCGAATGGGCGCCAGCCGAAGACGCAGAGGACCAATGGACGGCCGAAGACGCCGAGGATAGCTGGGCCGCCGAAGGCACCACCGCCGAATGGGCCGCCGAAGGCAGCGTGACCGAATTGGCGCCAGCCGAAGGCGCAGAGGACCAATGGACGGCCGAAGGCGCCGTGGGCGTCGAGGACGAAGCGGTGGCCGACTCGAGCGCCGACCGCTGGGGGGCGGCCGACATCCCAACCCCCGCAGATGAGACGGAGGCCGAGGCGGAACAGCCGGCCGAGACCGACCAGGTCGAAGCGACCCCGGTCGGTTGGGCGCCGGAGCCCGTGGCCGACCAATGGGAAACCGGTGATGTCACTTGGGCCGCCGAGCCAGTGGCCGACCCATGGGAAACCGCCGACACCGACTGGGCCGCCGAACCCACAGCCGACCAATGGGAGACAGTCACCACCGACGGGACCGCCGAGCCAGCGGCCGACCAATGGGAAACCGACCAATGGGAGACAGCGGCCCCCGACTGGGCCGTCGAGCCAGCCAGTTGGACGCCTGAGACGGTGGCCGAAGCGGCGGCGGACCACCGGCCGGTCGAACCCGACCTAACCCGCCGAACGACCGCTGACGACACCAACCAGGCCGCCGGGGGCGAAGCCGACAGGCCCGCCCTGGTTGAGGCCCAGGCAGAGGCCGGGGCGCCGTCGGACGAGGCCGGGGCACCGTCGGGCTGGGCCGACCCGAAGACAGCGGCCGAGTCGGTCGCCGACGCCTGGCCCGGAGAAGCCGCAGCCGCCGCAGAGCCAGGTCTGACTCCGGCCCACCCGGACGAGGCCGAGATCGATTGGGCCGACGCCTGGGGCGATGCCGTGGCCGAGGCGGCTAGCTGGGAGCTAGAAGCCGCCAGCAGCGCTGTCAGCGACTCGGACCAATGGGCCGAGGCCAGCCCCCCGCCCGACACCGGCCAGTGGACTAGCGCTACGGCGGCCGAGACCTGGACTGACGCCACGGCTGAAACCGAGCCCTACGCCACGCCCGACACCGAGCCTCGGACTGACGCCACGGCCGAAGCCGAGCCCTACGCCACGCCCGAGACCGAGCCCGAGCCCTGGACTGACGCTGCGGCCGACGAGGACCTGTGGGTGGACACGGCCGAGGCCGAGGCCGCCGAACTGGCCGTCGACACCCAGATGTTCCCCTTGGCCGGACCGTCGGACGACGACCGGGCCGATGGGGAGCAGGTGGGTGGAACCTCCCCGGATGAGACCGCCGCAGTCGCCAAGCGGGCTTTGGTCGAGCCGAAGAAGACCCGCCGCCAGTCGCGTCAGGAGCGCCAACTCCAGAGACTCCAGACCCGCCTGGACAAGCTCGTGGCCAAGGGCAAGCTGACGGCGGCCGAAGCCGAGGCCCAGGTGGCGGCGGCGCGGGCCGAGATCCACGGGCCGCAGACCCCATCGGACCTCGCCCCCGCCTCGTCGGCAGCCGCGTCGGAGCCCGATTCATCACTCCTGGAGACCGCCGAGGCGGCGCAACCGGCCCGCGACGACGACTGGACGACGGACTGGCTCGGCCCCGAAACCACGGACACCGCCCAACCCCGCCCCGACGAGGCCGCGGACGAGGCTGAGGATTGGCTCCTGCCCCACCCCCCGGTGGCCGGCTCGGAGGCCGAACCGCCGGAGGCCGCGGACGACTGGACCTCGATCACCGGCCGCGCCGCCCAGGCTGAGGAACAGCCGCTGGCCTGGGACGACGACTGGGTGGCCGCCCTCGCCACCGCTGAGAGCGCAGAGCCACCGTTGGACTCGGCCGAGGCCCGGCCGCCCGCCGACGCCACCGCTCAACCGGAGATCTCGGACGACGACTGGAGCGTCAGCGCCGTCGAGACCGACTGGACCGTCCGCGCCACCGAGGCCGGCGCCACCACCGAACTGGCGGTCGAGAGCGGGTGGGCCGCCGTCTGGTCCCCGGATCTGGCCGAAGCGACTGAGGCCGAGGCCGACGCCACCGGGTGGCCGCCCGACGCTGAGACCGAACCAGCCGACTGGCTGACCAGCGGCGCCACGGCCGAACCGGCCGAAACGGCTTGGCCGACCGACACGCCCGAACCGGCCGTCGCCGCTTGGCCGGCCGACAGCGCGACCGAATCGGCCGATTGGCTGACCGGCGGCACCGCGACCGCCACGGTTGGACCGGCTTGGCCGACCGATACTGAGACCAGCGAGGCTGAATCAGCTTGGCCGCCCGACACTGAGGCCATCCCGGCCGGCGCGACCGGGTTCGACCTCGCGCCCCAAGCGGAAACGGTTGTGACAGATCAAGCCGGCGACGAGGACCTAGACGACCGGGCCGACCGTTGGGCCGGCTTCGCCTGGGACGACAGCGCCGCGCCGGCCGCCGCCGACCAAGCCGAGGCCGCCGCCGCCGAATGGGCCGAGGTCGAGTTCGGCGCCTCCGAGCCGTGGCCCGGGACCGGCCCAGCCGAAGCCGACCAGACCGCAACCACCGCCGGGGCCGCCGCCGAAGACTGGCCCGAGACCGACCAGACCAGCGACACCGAGGCCGACCAGACCGAGACCGACTGGACCGACGGCACTGAGACCGACTGGGCCGGTGGGGCCGAGACCCCAACGCCGGAGCCGGCCACCACCGAAACCGCCGAGGCCGCCGAAACTGCTGGGCCGCCCATCGTCGAGCCACCCGCCCGGGCCGCCAAGCCCGCCCGTGCCATCCCCGCCCGCGAGCTCAAACCGCTCGACCAGTTGTTCCCCATCGACCAGACCGGCCCGCAGCAGCGCGCCGCCCTGCTGTGGACCGGGCTCAGCGCCATCTTGCCCGGCGTCGGCCTGATCAAAGCCAAGCGGCGTCTGGGGGGCGTGCTGGCCCTCGCCGTGACCGTGTTGGTGGCCGGGTTCGCCGTCTGGCTGCTGAGCGACGGCGCCCGGACCGCTCAGCTGGCCTTCACACCCACGTTGTTGCGTCTGACCGTCACGGCGGTCGTCGTGCTGGCCCTGCTCTGGGCCGTCGTCTTGGCCCTGACCTACCGCCGCCTGCGCCCCGAACGGGCCAGTCCGGCCGGCTGGGCGCTGCCCGGCGGCCTCGTGCTGTTGCTGGCCGTCGGCGCCGTCTGGGGCTCCGCCACGGCGCTGGGCCAGGCCCGGGCCGTGGAGGCGGCCTTCCCGGACGGCCAGGCCGCCAGCTTCGCCCCCTCGACCATCGGCGACCTGCCTCTGATCGACCCCTGGGCCGACATCCCGCGGGTCAACATTTTGTTGCTCGGCCTGGACTCGACCGACCAGAGCCTGGTCGATCCAATGGTCGAAGCCATCATCGTGGCCAGTCTAGACACCCGGACCGGCGACACCCTGCTGGTGTCCGTGCCCCGCGCCCTCGGCGCCGCCCAGTTCCCCGAGGGCTCCGACCTCCGGTTGGCTTTTCCCAAGGGCTGGTACGACGGCTCCAACCCGGGCACGACCGAGTTCCAGCTCGGCGCGATGTACTCCAGTCTGCCCAAGTACATCGATTTGGCCGTTCACGTCAGTGCCAACCCCGGGGCCGACGCCATGAAATTGTCAGTCGGCTACATGCTCGGGCTGTCCATCGACTACTACATCGCCCTCGACGTCGACGCCTTGGCCGATCTGGTGGACGGCCTGGGCGGCGTCACGGTCAACGTCAACAAGGACATCCCCACCGCCAGCGGCGTCATCCCGGCCGGGGCCGACACCCGTTTCCCGGACGGCGACCAGTTGGTGGCCTATGTCTCCAGCCTGGAGGCCGACGACGACGCCCACCGCATGGCCCGCACCCGCTGCCTGGTCTACGACCTCTTACAGCAGACCAGCGGATCCCAGGCGGCCAGCCAATTCGCCGATCTGGAGTCGTTGCGGCCCGACAGTTTCCGCAGCGACATCCCGGCCTCAACAGTGGGCGACCTGGCCGCCTTGGCCGTCAAGGCCCAGGACGCCCAGATCATCGGTATGCAGTTCGTCAGCGGCCAGCAAGGCTACTCCAACGCCCGGCCCAACTTCGAGTTGATGGGCCAACTGGTCGAGCAAGGCCTGGCCAGCTTCGACCAGCCGACCACCGCCTCGCCCCAGGAGTTCTGGCAGCCGCAAGCCCTGGACCAGTTCTGCGCCTTCGACGCCGCCGCCGGCTGGTAGGCCGCCCGGGCTATTCACGGTTTCACGGCGCCATCACGGGCCAAGACCGCCCCGCCGTCACCGGTCGCCGCCCCGGAGATCCGGGATCTGGGCCAGCCCCATGAATCAGCCTCCGGACTATCGGTCCCCGGCGCCGATCCCCGGGCCAGGGACCGGCCGCGCCGGTAGAGTTGGGGCCAGGAAGGTCGCCATGTCCACTTATGTGTTGAAACCACGGCCGCCCCGCCTGTTGGGGCTGGCCGCCCTCTGTCTGACCGTCGCCGCCGCCCTCTTCGGCATCGGCTGGGCCTGGTCGCAGCGCTGGGCTTGGTGGATCGCCGCCGCCGTCTGGGCCGCCCTGGGCCTGATCGCCCTGCTGGTGGCGGCGGCCGCCCTTAGGAACCGCCGGGTCCAGATCGACCTCGACGCCTACGGCTACGCCATCCACGGCCCCGAGGGCGAGCGCACCGGGGCTTGGAAGGACGTCACCCGGGTGGCCCTGTCCCGCCATCGCGACAAATTGGCTTTGTATCACGGCGAGCGCCGCCGCACCATCGTGACCCACCCGGCCGGCGTCTGCGACGACGACTTCCTGCGCCTGCGCCACGAGATCAGCCTCTACCTCGACCCCCCCTCGCCCGGACCACGACCCTCACCGCCCGCCTGACCCCAGCAAATACAAATCGCCCCCGTGGCAACCTTCCGGCTCGTGGTGGGCGCGGGGCGGCGGCGACCGCTAGCATGGGCGCCCTGGGGCGAGGTCGCATAGTGGTCTAGTGCAGCCGCCTTGAAAGCGGCCGGGCTGAGAGGTCCCGTGGGTTCGAATCCCACCCTCGCCGCGCAATCTACATTGTTTTCGATGTGCCCCGGGGCGTGTCACGGCGGCGGAAAAGGTGACCCTGCGCCCATCCGCCACCCGCGTCCCCCCGCTGTGCCGGACGTCTCGGCCCGTCACAGAAGAACGCGCTGTAGCAGTTTTAGACCGTGCTGTCATTCGGCGCACGGCAAGGAATCTTTCTGTTAGTCGTTGTCCGGGGCTGGCCTCGCCTGCGGCTTTGAGTCAATCGTCACAGCCGGTGCGGTCGCGCCGGCTGGCGGGCTCGAGTTGGATGGTGGAGTGGCGGACCGCCACCGGGAAGTGCTCGGCCACGCAGGCTCGGATGTCCTTGAGCAGGTCAGCGGCGTGGCCGTCGTTGAAACAACCGTCATCGACCACGACGTGGACGGTCAGGACCGGCAGTCCGGTGGCGATGGTCGAGGCGTGGAGGTCGTGCACCTCTTGGACGTGGTCGAGGGCCGCGATGTGGGCCCGCACCTGGCCCAGGTCGAGGCCGGCGGGGGCGAACTCCATCAGGACGCGGCTGGTCTCACGGATGAGCTTGATGGCCCGCGGGACGATCAGGGCCACGATCAGCAGGCCGGCGATGGCGTCGGCCCGGCTGAACCCGGTGGTGGCGACGATGATGCCGGCGACCACGACGCCGAGCGAGCCGAGGGCGTCATTGACCACTTCCAAGAAGGCGGCCCGCAGATTGAAGTTCACGCCCCGCCCCGAGGACAACACGAGGATGGCGGCGCTGTTGGCGGCCAGGCCGACCAGGCCGAAGACGAGCAATTCGCCGCCAGGCACATCGGGGGGCGCGAATAGCCGCCGCGCGCCCTCCGCCGCCGCGTACAAACCGACCAGGAGCAACAGCGTCGCTTGGCCCAGAGCGGCCATGACCTCGACCCGGCGGAAGCCCCAGGTCCGCCCCGGGGAGGCGGGGCGCAGCATCAGCCTGCCGGCGATCAGCGCCACGACCAGCCCGGCGGTGTCCGTCACGGCGTGGGCGGTGTCGGTCAGCAGCGCCAGACTGCCCGTGATCCAGGCGCCGATGACTTGCGCCACCACGACGGCCAGGTTCAACCCCAGGGCGACCGCCAGCCGGAGGCGGAAGTCGCCCCCGGCGTTGGCCGCCGCCGGACCGTGGCTGTGGCCGCCATGCCCGTGGCCACTGTGACCGCGACCGCCGTGTCCACCGTGATCAGAGCTACCGCGACCGGGGCCACCGTGATCAGAGACGCCGCGACCGGGGCCACCGTGATCGGAAACGCTATGTCCGGAGCCGCCGTGATCGGGAGCACCATGACCGTGGTCATTGTGGCCGTGACTGCCACGCCCATGGCCACCATGACCGGAGCCACCATGATCTGGGACATCATGATCATGGCCGCCGTGGCCGAGGCCACCGTGACCGTGGCCACCCTGTTCGTGGCCACCCTGTTCGTGGCCACCGTGATCAGAGCCGCCGTGATCATGGCCATCGTGATCATGGCCGCCGTGGCTGTGGTCGCGCATGTCTCTCCCGCCTACCCGCTCAGCGTCGGACGCCCCGCCCGGGGATGAGGCGGGCGGAGTTGAGGATGAAGGCGGTCTCGCTGCCCACATGGACGAGGGCGGCGCCCACCGGCCCGAGCAGCCCGACCGCCGCCAGAACCATCCCCACCAGGTCGACGGCGATGGTGCCGCAGAAATTGAACATGACGATGCGGCGGGCGCGGCGGGCGACCTGGACGGTGGTCACGAGGTCGTCCAGGTCAGAGCTGATAAGCACAATGTCGGCGCTCTCGCGGGCGATGTCGACGCCGCTGCCCATGGCGATCCCGACGTCGGCGCGGGCCAGGGCCGGGGCGTCGTTCACGCCGTCACCGACCATCGCCAACCGGCGCCCGGCCGCCCGCTCGGCCTCGATGGCGGCCATTTTCTCATCTGGCAGCAGCCCCGCCCGCACCTCGTCAATCCCGAGCTGGGAGGCGACCGCCCGGGCCGTGGCCGACTGGTCGCCGGTGAGCATGAGCGTGCGCAGGCCACGGCGACGCAACTCGGCCACCGCCCGCCGGGCCGAGTCGCGGATCGTGTCCGCCAACAGGATCGTTCCGGCGTAGGCGCCGTCGACGCTGACCCGGACGGCCGTGGCGGCGCCCTGATCGTCGTCGGCCGCCGGGGAGCCGGTCGCCGGGGCGGGCATCGCCGCCATCACCCGCCCGTCGACCTCGGCCGCTTGCTCGTCGCCGGACGCCGGGGGATCGTCCACTAGCGCGCGGGTGCCCGCCGCCACCATCCGTCCGGCGACCTCGGCCGTCACACCCCGCCCTGGCTGGTAGGAGAATCCCCGGCAGGGATCCAGCGGCAGCCCCAGACCGCGGGCGTGGGCGACGATGGCCCGCCCCAGCGGGTGCTCCGAGTAGGACTCGGCCGCCGCCGCCAGCGCCAACAACTCTTCGCCGCTCCAGCCGTCCGCCGGCCGCAGCGCCACCACGGTGGGCCGGCCGCTGGTCAAGGTGCCGGTCTTGTCGAACACCACGGTGTCGACGCCTGACAGCGCCTCCAGGTGGGCGCCGTCCTTGACGAAGGCGCCCGCGCGGGCGATTCGGGCGATGGCGGCCAGGACCGCCAGCGGTGTGCCGGCCGCGATGCCGCAGGCGCCCGCCACCACCACCACGGCGATGGTGGCGGTCAGATCGCGGGTCAACAGGTAGGTCAGGGCCGCGCCCACGAGCGCCAGGCCGACCAGCCAGGCGGCCAACCGGTCCGCCAGGCGCTGCGCCGGCGGCTGTGAGGACTGGGCCTCCCGCACCGCCTCGACGATGCGCCCGTAGGAGGAGTCCTGGCCCACCCGCTCGGCCCGCAGCTCGATCGCGCCGGTCTGGTTAATCGACCCGGCGTAGACGTCGCTGCCCAGGGCCAGGTCGACCGGCAGCGGCTCCCCGGTGATCCGGGACTGGTCCACGCTCGACCGCCCCGCGACCACTCGCCCGTCCACCGGCACGCGCCCGCCGGGCGCGACCACCACGATCTGCCCCGGCCGCACCTCGGCCAGCGCCACCATCCGGGTCTCTTCCCCGACCCGCAGCCGCACCTGCTCGGGCAGGAAGGCCATCAGATCGGTCAGGGCGTCTTGGCCCCGGTTCAGCGACAGGTCCTCGAGGATCTCCGCCGCCAGCACGAAGGCGGTGATGACCAGCGCGGTGACCCATTCCCCGATGGCCGCCGCCGCCACGATGGCGATGAGCATGGACAGCTCCATACTCATCCGCCGGCGCCGCAGGTCCTCCCAGGCCTCGACCAGAATCGGCCAGCAGCCGACCACCAGGCCGGTCAGGGCCACCAGCGGCAGCTTGGCCGACGGCCAGACGAACCCGCCGGCCACGGCTATCACGCAGGCCGCCACCAAGGCCGTGCGCGCCAAGTCGAGCCGGTCGATCCGCCGCCACAGGCCGGACTGTGGCGCGACCGCCGCTGGCGGCTCACCCGTCGTGCTCACCCCGCGTCCCCGCTTTCCCCGCCCGCCAGGCTTTCCACGGCGCTCGCCGGCCGGCCGACGGCGTCCAGATGGTGCCGGGCCAAGGAGCCGTCCAGGACGTGCTCGGCCTGGAAGACGGCGTGCGTGACCAGTTGGAGGGCATGCTCGCCGACCAGGCTGTAGTAGACGCGGGCGCCGTCCTGGCGGGCGGCCACCACCTTGGCCCAGCGCAATTTGGCCAGGTGTTGCGACACCGTCGTGGGCCGCTTCCCCACCCGTTCGGCCAACTCGCCCACCGCCAGCTCGCCCTCGCCCAGGGCCAAGATGATCTTGATCCGGGTCACGTCCGACAACAACGAGAACACCTCTGCGGCCAGCTCGACGCACTGGCCGTCCGGGCCGCATATTCCCGACTTAGCATCTTCACTCATGCGCATACTCTAACATCATCGCACCACGCCGAATCACAGGCCCGTCATCAAGGCAGCCCTGGCGCCCGGCACCCCAGACGGAGACTGAGCCATACCACTAAATGGTAAGTTAACGGTGTGAACCGGAGCGAGATTCTAAGGCGCGGCCTGAGCGTCGCCGGCATCGGCCAGTCCGAGTTGTCCCGGCTGACTGGCGTGCCGCAGAGCAAGGTGAGCCGCTACGCGACCGGACGCCTGGAACCGTCGGAGCCGACACTCGACCGGCTGATGGCGGGCCTCGGCCTCCAGGTCTCGTTCGACCTGGCCCCGATCCTGATGGAACGGACCAAACTACGCGACTGGCTGCTGCACCGCGCGATCTCCCGGAAACTGTCGGCCGGCCTGGGGGAAACCGACTGGGAACGAATGCGCCGCAACCTGGACCAAGTCCGCGCCCACACCCAAGGCCAACCGCACGAGCGCAACCTCGACCGCTGGCAACGCATCATCGACAGCCGCGATCTGCGCGCCCTGCGCCACGTCCTGCTCGACCCGTCCACCGACGGCATAGAGATGCGCGAGGTGTCCCCGATGTCCGGCTTCCTGACCGACGACGAACGGCTGAAGGTGCTCGCACAGGTCCGCCGATGAACCGCCGTCAACTCTGGCACGCCATCCGGGCCGCCTGCTCGATCGCCGGCATCGACTCGGTCATCATCGTCGGCTCCCAATCCATCCTGGGCTCCTTTGATGAAGAAGAGTTGCCTCGACGGGCAACCATGTCGCTGGAGGTGGACGTTCTGCCGGACGTCGCCGATGCGGCCACGCTGGTGGAACTCTCGGACCTGATCGAGGGTGTGGGCGGCGAGTTGTCGACTTTCCAGGAAACCCACGGGTTCGCCCTCGACGGTGTCGACCTGACCACTTCGATCCTGCCCGACGGCTGGCGTGGCCGCCTCGTCCCGGTGTCGAACGGGTCGACGCGAGACAGCACAACCGGACGCCAGTACACCGGCTGGTGCCTCGACCCGGCCGACCTCTGCGTGGCGAAACTGTGCGCCTCCCGGGAGAAGGACCGCGAATTCGTGTTCGCCCTGATCCAGGCCGGCCTGGTCGACTGGCAGACCGTCAAGGACCGGCTCAGCCTCATACCCGCGGAGCACGCCGGAATCGCCCAAGCCGTCCTCCAGGAGTTCGACTGGACCTGAAACCTGAGGATTATTCACGACGAGATTACGACGCCCGCAATGGCGTTACCCCTCGTCATCCCGGACTTGATCCGGGATCTGGTCCAGTCCGTGAATAACCCTCCCTGATCCACCGCTTCTCGACTACTGATCCCAGCTCCGGGCGGGCGCGGCTAGAGCCTGGGGCGGCCGAATTGATGCAAGGCCTGTTGGAGGGCCGCTGGCCGCGCCTGGTCAGAACTCTCGGGCGCGGTAGAAGCGCATGGACAGCATCACCGAGCCGGCCGCGCCGGCTAAGACGACAACGACGCCTATAATGGCCAGCGACCACGGGCCGAGGGCGGCGACGGCCGCCGTCCATCGGAGTCGGTCCGCGAAGCCGACGACCAGAACGATGATCGCCATGATGGCTAAGAGCGGCACATACACCAGGCCCTTCGCTTTGGTGTAGCCGAGTTTGAAATAAACCGGCAGCTGCAGGCAATTCACCACGATCACCATCCCGAACAGCGTCAGAAGGGCCGGCGCCAACTCGGCCGGAACGGCCCACTGCCACCAGGCGATGGGCGTGGCGAACACCGCGGCCACCAACAAGGCGACCAGGTTCAGCCCGAAAGAGAAGCCGTAGCGGCCCAGCACCACCGTCCGCCCGGGGATGGACCAGGTGACATAGAGCGCGTCCATGTCGCTGCGCTCGCCGGCCAGGAAGGGATAGCCCAGGTAGGTCGTCGCCATGAACAGCGGCATGGCCGCGGCGATCACCGGCTCCCGCGTGGCGACGCCGATGCCCAGGGCCATGGCGGCGGACAATAATAAAGTCCGAGTCTGCAGATACGGCCGGACGGTCCGCCCGTCGAGGCGGACGAACCGCCAAATCTGGCGCGGGCTAAACATGGCTCGGCTCCTTCGCCTGGCTCAGATAAACGACGATCTCGTCAATGGTCACGGCCTCCGTCAACAGGTCGGGCGGCAGGGCGGCCGCCTTGTCCGCGGGGACCATGCCTTCGAACACGCCCCCACGGGCGCGGTAGCCGATGATGTCGGCGCGGTCGGCCGGCGTCAGGCGGTCCACGTCGCCACTGACCCGCAGGTAGCTGTTGGACAACGCCTCAAGCTCGCCGCTGAACACCACCCGGCCGTCGAACAACAGTGTGATGTAATCGGCCGTTCGCTCCAGATCTTGGGTGATGTGGGTCGAGAACAACACCGTGTGCGCCTCGTCGGCCACGAAGTCGTGCAGCATATTGCGCAATTCGTCGCGGGCCACCGGATCGAGGCCGCTGGTCGGCTCGTCCAACACCAACAGATCGGCCCCATGCGACAAAGCGACCGCCAACTGGAGCTTCACCCTCATACCCCGTGACAACTCCGATATCTTCTTGGTGGCGCTGATCCCGAACTGATCGAGTTGCCGGGCGAAACCGGGCGCGCTCCAACGCTCGTAGAACAACCCGGCCATTTCCCCGACGTCCCGCGCCGTCCAACCCTCGGGGTAATACGGATTGTCCATCACCACGCCGACCCGCTGGTTGACGGCGGCGGCGCCGGCCGGGCCGCCGAACAGCCGCACCACGCCCGCGTCCGGTTTGACAATACCCAGAATCGCCTTGAGCGTGGTGGTTTTACCCGCCCCGTTCGGTCCGACGAAACCCATCACGTACCCCGTCGGAATAGTGATATTCACACCGTCCAGCAGGAACTCCGGGTAGCGCTTCGTCAGCCCCACCACCGCCAACGCCTCAGTCATCGCCGCCCCTTTCATAGTTGTCCTTCATATGTCCTCGCTCCACAACAAGTCGAGCGTCTCGGCCACCTCGGCCCGGGTGATCCCGCAGCGGCGGGCCGTCTTGATCGCCTCGGCCAAGCAGTCCTCGACCTTCCTGAGCGCGTCCTCGCGGGCCAGTGCCTCGTCGCGCGGCAAGACGTAGCAGCCTTTGCCCTGGACGTTGACCACGAAACCCTCCTCCTCAAGGTCGCGGTAGGCCCGCGTCGTCGTGATCACACTCACCCGCAGATCCTGGGCCAGCCCCCGGATCGACGGCAGCAGGTCGTCCGCGCGCAACTCCCCCTCCAAGATCGCTTGCCGAACTTGTTGCTTGATCTGTTCATAGATCGGCACCCCGGAACGGTTCGACAAGACGACCCGCATCGCGCCCCCAACTTCGGCATGAACAGTTATATACACTATAGACACTCGGAGGACGATCCGCAAACTCCGGTACGTGGTGATACCATGTACCGGTACTTGGTATCACACGGTAATGGAGGCCGGCGGTGGATGACCTGACCGAGTTGCTGAAGGGCGTGCTCGAGGGCTGTGTGCTGCACATCTTGTCGCGCGGCGGCAACTACGGCTACGAGATCGTCCGCTCCCTCAACCGGGCGGGGTTCGCCTCCGTGGCCGAGGGCACCGTCTACCCGATCCTGCTGCGGCTGGAGAACAAGCGGCTGGTTGAGGTGGCGCGGGTCAAGTCGGAGTCCGGCCCGCCGCGCAAGGTCTACACCTTGAACGCCCGGGGCCGCGCCGCCCTGGAGGCGTTCTGGCGGCGGTGGGAGTTCGTCTCGTCGCGGCTGGCGATCATGAAGGAGACAGACAATGATTGAATGGTTGAAGCGACAATTACGGGAGAAACGCCGGTGGCGGGAGCACAAACGCCTGGTCGCGGCGTTGCCGTATGATTACCAGACGGCTTATCGGGCGATCGAGCAGTACATCTGGAACTCGGGCTACCTCGACGGCGGGCTGCCGGCCCTGTACAGCATCCGCGAATTGTTCGAGGAGCACGCCGCCGACGGCCATGCGGTGCTCGACGTCATCGGCGACGATGTGGCCGCCTTCGTCAACGAGGTCCTGGCGGCCTCCGGGTCATCGACCTGGCTGGGCAAAAAGGGCGACCAACTAAACTCCCAACTCCACGACCAATTGGGCGACCCCAATGCCCGGTGAATCCGCTATGAGAATTACCGGCCTGGCGGACGGTTTCCAGGCTCACACCGGCCGCGCGGCCGACCTGGAAGCCAGGCGTCTGACATGATCGTGGTCGAGGGGCTGAGCCAGGCCTTCGGCACTCATGAGGTGCTGAAAGGGCTCGACCTGACGGTGGCGTCCGGCTCGGTCTTCGCCCTGCTGGGGACGAACGGGGCGGGTAAAACCACCACCGTGTCCATCCTGACCACCTTGATCAAACCCGACGCCGGCTCCGCCCGGATCGCCGGGCTGGACGTCGTGAAACAGGCCGCGCGCGTGCGCCAGGTCATCACGGTGACGGGACAGAACGTCGCCATCGACCCCGTGCTCACCGGCCTGGAGAACCTGGCGCTGATGGCCAGGCTCAGGCACGTCGCCCGGCCCCGGCGGGTCGCCGCCGAATTGGTCGAGCAATTCGGCCTGGCCGAGGCCGCCGCCAAACCGGCCGCGACCTACTCGGGCGGCATGAAACGCCGCCTCGACATCGCCATGAGCCTGATCGGCCAACCGCGGGTGGTGTTCTTGGACGAGCCGACCACCGGACTAGACCCGGCCGGCCGCCGCAGCGTCTGGGCCTTCATCGACGAGCTCAAAACCGCTGGCCGCACCATCGTGCTGACCACGCAATACATGGACGAAGCCGCCAGACTGGCAGACCAGATCGGATTGTTGCACAACGGGGTGATCAGCGTCAGCGGCGACCAGCGGGCCATTCTGGCCGCCGCCGGCGGCGCGGCCGACCTGGAATCGGCCTTCCTGACACTCACCGGGCAAGGAGAAGCCGCATGAACGGCCTGCGTGACACCTGGACCCTGACGGTGCGAATGCTCAAGCACAACGTCCGCTCGGCCGACACGATAGTGACCACCTTGGTCATGCCGATCATGATCCTGCTGGCCTTCGTGTTCGTCCTCGGGGGCGCGATGAGCCCGGCGGCCGGGCGCTACGTCGATTATGTCGTGCCGGTGGTGCTGTTGTTCGCCGTCGCCTCCGGCGTGGCCTACACCGCCTGGCGGGTCAACCAAGATAAGACCAGCGGCATCCAGAATCGCCTCCGCACCATGCCCATCGCCCGCTGGTCCATGACGGCGGGCCACGTCCTCTCATCCGTCCTCGTCAACGCCGTGTCGCTGGTCCTGATGTACGCGGTGGCGCTGCTCGTCGGCTACCGCCCCCACACCGACGCCACCGGCTGGGCCGCCTCCGTCGGCCTGCTGGTGGCCGCGCTGGTCGCCTTCACCATGATGGGGGTCGCCTGCGGCCTGCTGGCCAAGACCAACGAGGGCGCGGGCCTGTTCTCGTACCTCGTCATGGGCTTGTTGTTCGTCTCATCCGGCTTCGCCCCGACCGCCACCATGCCCGCCGGGCTGCGGGCCTTCGCCGACCACCAGCCGATGACGCCGCTGATCGACGCCCTCCGGGCCGCCCAACTGGGAGCGGTCGACCCGACCGCCACAGCGGTGGCCGGCGCCTGGCTGGCCGGGGCCGGCGTCGTCTTCGCCCTCCTGGCCGCCGCCGCCAGCCGACGCGCCCCCGCCTGATCAGGGCGAGATGCTGCGCCATGCCCTGACCCGCGCGCCGCAGAAGCCACTTTCTGCCAGAAGCGCGCGAACCAACTCCCGGCCGGACGCTCGTGGAATAATTCGGCGTCGGACTGGTCTCCGCATCGCTTTGGCCTGTGGTGCGAAGCCGATGGGATCGGCCCGGACAGCGTGATCGCCGACGAGATCGGACCCGACCATCAGCGGGCGGCGACGGCTTTCCGGCGGATCATCGACGGCACGACCCTGGCCGCCTCGTCGGCGCATCCCGGCGGGCTGTCCCGGATCGCCTATCCGGTGAGCCTGGTCGATTCGGCCGGCTGCTCCGGTGTGCAGGCCGCTGACTTGGTGGCCTACGTGGTCCGTCGCCAGATCGAGGAGACCGGGGCCGCGCCCCAAGCCCGGCGTCTGGCCAAGAGCCTGCGCAACGCGCTGACGCCCGCCTTGAAGCACTTGGCGAAGTGGAGGCCTTAGAAAAAGCTGGGGACCCCGAAGGGCCCCCGCTGACAACGTTCCGGGAAGCCGGCCCGTCGTGTTTTCAACTATACCGCAGAGTCAGCCGCCGCGCCGGTCTCCTGATTAGGTCCGCTAGCACGGCCCTGATGGCGGCGACCTCGGATTCGGTGGCCGACAGGCCGTAGCGCTCTATCAGGCCATATCGCTGGGACTGGTCGCGATGTCGGCCTGGAAGCGGACCAGGTAGCCGTCCGGGTCGGCCACCAAGAACTGCTCGACCGTCACCGCCTCCGCTCCGACGCGGTAAGTTCTCACCTCGGGGGCCAGGAACAGCGGCCACCGCGCCGCCCGCAACCGCTCCACCAACGGCTGGACGGCGGGAACGTGGACCTCGAAATTAACACCCCGCCCATAAGGACGCTCAAGCGGGCCGGTCTCCCAGTCACGGCCCGCGCCGCGTTGGTCCAGCATCACCCGGGACCGGCCCAACCCGACACAGGCGAATTTGTCCTCCGGACGCTCGTAGACGATCTCGAAACCACACAGGCCGCACCAGAAGTCCAGGCTCTCGCCCAACGATGTGACCAACAATTCCGGCACCAGTCCTATATCCATCACACCGCCTCTCGCCCAGCCGTGACCCGGGCTCAGCCCAGATCCACCACTTCCACCGGCAGCCGGTTGAAATCGGCCGCATTGCCGGTCACGACGGCGCCGATGCCGTTCACGAGGGCGCAGGCCACGATGTTGGCGTCGTGGACGCGCACGCCGGTGAGGCCGAACTCCTGGACGAGCTGCAGCAGCCTCCGCCAACTGTCGATGGTCTCGGGCAGCACGGTCGTCGCTTGGGCGAACTCCGCCACGTCACTAAGGGCGTCGGGCGGGGCCAGGCCCAGCCCGTTGGCGGTCGTCGGCCGCGTCGCCACGACCAGGAATTCCCTGAGCACCTGCGTGGTGGTGTAGAGCGCGACGCCTTGAGCCGGCCAGTCCTCAAGGGCTTGGATCGCCTTTCCCCTCTCCGGCCGGCCGGCATCGACCGCCGACAAGAAAACGTTGGTGTCGATCAACAGCCGGCGTGGGGCGGGCGTCACCGGCCGGCCCCGTAGATCTCGTCGCGGCTCCAGCGCGAGGCCCCCTGGGAACGGCCGGCCACCAGGCGCAGCCTCTTCTTCTCGGACGACGGTGTGACCGGCTCGGCGGCGGCTCGCTCCAAGATGTCGAGCAACTCGCTTTGGAGCGAGCGCTCCCGCCGCCGAGCCCGCTCCACCAAAGCCGCCTTCGTCTCGGGGCTGAGCCCCCGGATCAGGACATCCATGACCAAATGCTATCGCTATCGCTATCGGCCAGGCAGGGCCACCCGGTCAGCCGGCTGTTACGGCGTCAGGCCCAGCAGCCAGTCCAGCAGGCTGAGGCGTTGGCTGCCGTCATCGTCTGCCGGGCTTGACACCCCCGCCGCGCGCCTGTCGGCCTAGCAGGCGGCGTTGTAGACTCCCATTACCGGGGGCCGAACTGGCTTAGCTGGAATTTGAGAGGTCGCCGTGATAGAGCGTTCTGGGCCGGGAAAGCCAGTAAGCCTGAGTCGCGTGCGGCCAACAGCCTCACCGCCGACGTGGGGGCGAAAGCCTTCCCGGCGACAGCCCCTCACGGTGGCGGTCGCCACGCTCGGGCTCATCTTGACTCTGACCTGCGCGGCTTGCCAGGGAGACGGCGCCTCGCCTGATTCGTCGGCCGCCAGTGGTCCGACCTCTTCCCTCGACGGGGACGCCCAGTCCGACACTGTCATACCCGAAATTCGCTCTGAGGCCGATATAGCGGTCGGCCGGGCGTTCCCGCTGGACGCCTACGCTTTGACCGACATCCAACTCACACTGATAAGCCAAGCGCTCAACCTGCTCACCAGCCAGTGTATGACCGAGCAGGGTTTCCAACTGCCTGCCCGACAGACATCGGAGACTTTACCGGAGCGGAACCGGCTGGTTTCAGAATTCGGCGTTGGAATACTGACAGAAGTCCAAGAATACGGCTATCAAATACCACCTCAGTATCTGGGCGAGAAAGCGTCCGCCGATTCCGGCACCGTTCAATACTCCGAGGCGATGATCGACGCGCTGCTGGGGCCTGTCCAGGATCGTCTGGCGGAGCCGGTGATACAGGTGGCCGGAGGCGAACAAGACTCGGGAGTGTCCTACGCGCCGCAGTCGTGTCTGAGATTCGCCCATGAGAAGCTCGGCATCGCTTTGGAGCGGGGAGCCGAGTTGAGCGTGGGTATGGGCTCGGCGGCAGTGGCCAACCTCAACGTGGAGAGCCGCAGTCGGACGCAGGCGGACCCGCGCGTCATCCAGGTGACGAAGGACTGGTCCGACTGTATGGCGGCGAGCGGCTTCAACTGGCCCAATCCCCATGAGGCCTCGTCCGCAGGCTCGTCGGACGACACCGCCTTGGAGATCGCCACGGCCACGGCGGATGTGCGCTGCAAGTACGACACCAACTATTTCGGCGTCCTCTACGGTGTGACTGTCGACTACCAGCAGCGGTTGATCGACGCCGATCTGGCGGGTTTGGAGACTCTGGCTGACGGCAATCAAGATATGCTTGACAAGGCCAACGCCGTGATTCAGGCGGGTTGAACGTCCGGTCGCGCCAGAGCGAGGAGGTGTTCATGGCTTCGCCGCTAGCGTCGCGCCGCCGACGGCTGGTCCTGGTCGTGGTGGGGGCGGTGGTGGTCTTGGGGGCCGGCTTCGCCGCCGGCCGTCTGGTGCGGTCGCCGGCCCAGCAGGCGGCCGACGCCGCCGGGCCGGGGCCGACCCTGTTGACCGTGGCCGTGGAGCAACGAGTCTTGACCGCCCAGGTGGTGACGCGGGGCACGGTGGGGGCGGGGACGCAGACCACCCTGACCGGGCCGGCGACGCCGGGGGCCGCCGTCGTCACCCGGGTGGCCGTGGGCGCGGGCCAGGAGATCGCCCAGGGCGAGGTCCTGGCGGAGGTCTCCGGCCGGCCGGTGTACGCCTTGGCCGGCTCGGTGCCGGCCTATCGGGATCTCAAGCCCGGCTACCAAGGCGATGATGTGCGGCAGTTGCAACAAGACTTGGCCGACATGGGTTTCGACCCCGGTGTGATCGACGGGGTTTACGGCGAGGCCACCAAGCAGGCCGTGCGGGCCTTCTACGCCGCCATCGGCTACGACCCGTTGCCCGCCAGCGAGGGGGACGAACAACTGGTCCGGAGCGCCGCCGCCGCCGTCCAACAGGCCCAATGGGCGCTCGAGGACGCCCGGGACGCCCTGGGCCAGGCCAATGCGGCTTTGGCCAAGGCGCAGTCCGACCTGGTTGGTGCCGACCCCGGTGACCAGGCCGTCCAGTCGGCCGGCCAGCAGGCCGTCGAGGCCGCCCAGACCGCCGCACGGGCCGCCCAGAAAGCCTTGGACCGGGCCGGGCAACAACTGGCCGAGGCCCAGGCCGGCCAACGAGACGTCACGACCAAGGCCGGCCCGATCGTGCCCTTGGGCGAGTACGCCTTCGTGCCGGCCTTCCCCGCCCGGGTGGCCTCGGTCGACGCCAGCGCCGGCGCCGCCCCCGGGCCGGCCCTGTTGACCATCGCCGCCGGCGGCCTCCAGGCCCAGGGGACGGTCAACGCCGGCCAGGCCGCGCTCATCCGGGTGGGCCAACCGGTCGACGTCTGGCTGGACATCAGCGACCTGCGGGCCGTCGGCCTGGTGGCCGAGGTCGGCGTCATCACCGGCGCCGATCCGGACGCCGGCTCGTCGCGCCTGGTCGTGACCCCGGAGGGCCAGTGGCCGTCTCAGTTCTGGGGCCAGAACGTCCGGCTGACCATCGACGGCGGCTCGACCGAGGGGGAGGCCCTGGTGGTGCCGGTGAGCGCCCTGTTCGCCTCCGCCGACGGCAGTGTCAAGGTCACGGCCGTGGCGAGAGACGGCGCCCAGAGCGATGTCACGGTCACAGTGGGCGTGACCAGCAACGGCTACGCCGCCATCACGCCCCAGGACGGCCACCTCGGCCCCGGCGACCAGGTGGTGGTGTCGGGGGACAACGCCACACCGGGGGGCTGAGGCCGTGAGGCCATCCCGCGCCGTCCCGACAGACCGGCCCGCCGCGCCATCACCACGCGCCGTCCTCGCCCCAGGCCCGCTGGCCGATCCCCGCGCCGCCGGAGACCGGTCGCGCGGGGATCGGCCGCGCCAGACTGGGACCGGGGACCAAGCCGCCGAGGAGCGTGGAGACGACGAGCGTGGAGACGACGAGCGTGGAGACGACGAGCGTGGAGACGACGAGCGTGGAGACGACGG
>JAISAO010000003.1 GCA_031266665.1 Propionibacteriaceae bacterium
CGGCGCCTGGCAGATCGCGCCGCCAGCCGTCCTGGCCGTCACTGTGACGTTGTAGGACTGGTCGACCCGCAGCGGCCCGGCCGGTGTCACCGTCATGGTCGACCGGCTGGCGGAGCAAGCCTCGGGGCCGGACGGTTTGACCCGCGCCCTGATCTCCTGGTCGGTGGCGGCGTCGTCGTCGTAGTGCGTCACGGTCTGGTCCCAGGAGACGAGCTCGTAGCCCTCCGGCAGGCCGGCCTCGACCGTCGCCTGGGTCAGCCCGATCGGGGCGTAGCTGTCGCCTGTGAACTCGACTTTGGCACCGGGGCGAGGTGGGACCGTCTGGTCGCTGGCGTCGTCGATGTAGACCAGCTTGGCCTTCTGCTCGAGCTTGTCATTTCCCCAGGGCCCGTACAGCCGCTCCTCGTAGGCCAGCTTGACGGTTTGCCCGGCCATCAAACTATGCTTGAGCGAGCCGTAGCCGACGGCCAAGGTGGAGTTCTCGTTGCCGGTCGTGCCCAGGGTAAGGCCCGCTTCGATCCCGCCGACGGACCCCCCCGGATAATCGCCCGAGCCGACCCCCATGATGTCGCCCTCGTGCTTGATCAGGTAAAGCCGGTAGCCGTTCTCGTCCGTGTACACGGCGTCGGAACGACCCAGGCTCACGATGGAGAACTGAGAGGGGCCGGAGTTGCCGTCGTCCTGATAGGCGTCCATGATGGCGTAGAGGGTCAAGTCGGTGACGTTTTTAGTCAGGCTCGTGTTCGTCACGTACAACTCGTGCAGAATGCGCCCCGGGGCCACCACCTCGTTGAGCTCCACCACCTGCAAGTCGAAGGGCTCGTTCGACTGGTTTCTGACCGTGATGTGGCCGATCATCGCGAAGCGGAAGTTGTTCTCGCCCGGGGGGCAGGTGAAAAGCCTGGCATTCCTGATGCCGGTGGCGCCCTGGCCCGTCAGGTCACTCGATGCCCAGGAGGCGTAGATCCGGCTATTGTCAGAGCTGCCGAGCCAGCCTGAGTATCCCTCGGTGAATTTTTTGTCGAGCTGGCCGTTCTCGTTCACCCCGGAGATGTGGTTGGCGAAGGACAGCGACCTTATATCGCCGCGCACGTAAGACCAATAGGGTTTGATGAAATAGCGCTGCACCTGTCCGGTTCCCGCGTTTTTCCGGACGAACGCCACGCCGCTCCTGATCTCCTCCGGATAAACGTTGGAGAAATATTGGCCGCTGTTGTAGCAGCCGGCCAAGCTGGGGTGGTATTGGCTGCCGTCGGGCTCGTCGCGGCCTATGATCTTTATCTTGACCGTGGCGTCGGCGGACATCATGCCGCCCGTGTCCTTGACCCGATAGGTGAACTGGTCGTCCTCACTGACTCGCGGGCCGTAGCCGGGGAGGTCGATGCCCGGGGTGTAGACGCAATCGCCCTTGGCCGAACATTGCACCGCCCCCTTGGACGGTCCGGCGACGACCGTGACGGTCATATCGTCGCCCTCGGGATCGATGACCTTGCCCAGGGGCGAGAACGTGACCGACCCGCCGCTGCGGGCGAAAATATACAGCGGGCTGCCCGGGTCCACCACCACCGGCGGGTGGTTGTCGGCCCGAGCTGTCAGCGGCGTGACGGCCAGGCCGACGACGCAAACCAGGGCGGCCAACAGGCCGAGGACGACCCGCCGGGGGACAGAATCGCCTCGACGGAGAGTGTTGGGGGACTGCGACATTACCACTCCTAGCAATAGATATAGCCTCGTGGGCTACGGCCGGCGATTCGCCGCCCGAGCGCGGCGGGAGGGCCGGGGGGAGATTTTGCCGACCAGCGGCCGGGGGGCGTTAGACCGACCTCGGACGAGGCCATATTGTGGCCTCCATCGGCAATCCCTCGACTCTCCACGGTCTCGGGAGAGGCGAACTACCTCTAAAAATATACAAGCGGGCGCGGCAGCGTTCCAGACGGGCCGGCGCCTAATTTAATATGTGTCGCACCCATTTTAATAAGAAACGGCCTTTTTTATATGGGCCGTCCCGTTCCGGGCGGCACCGCGACCGGGGCCGAGTCCGGCGGAATCGGCCAATACCCCCGGCCGGGCTGTCGTCGGGCCGTCTCAGCGGCCGGCGGACCGGCGGCGGGCCACGGTTGGGCCGCTCGCCCCGGTGACCATCGGCGGATCAGTCACTCGCGACCGGCCGGCCGCCCAGGGGGCGGGGAAGACGTCTGCGCGGCCCTCCGCCCGGCCCTGGCCGAGCCTTTGTTCCACCTCGGGGCTCAACGGCCTGGAGTCGGCGGCCATCCGACAGGGGGCGGCCGGCCGGCGTTCGACCGGCCGGACCATTCCGCGCTCGACGGCCGGCGCTCGGCGGCCAGAGCCGAGTCCGAAGGTGCCGACCGCCGTCCGGGGAAGTAGAGTGGGGCCGTGGGCGTGAAGCCCTACTCCCCGGTTGGTCTTCCGGCAGGGCCCGCCTGACTTTGAATCAGGATTAGCGCAGTAGGTTCGACTCCTACCCGGGGAGCGCGTTGAGCCACCAGCCGAGCGCAGAGTAAGGAACGCCATTGGTCGAGATGCCGCCAGGGGTCGCCGCCGCCATCGTCTTAGCCGCCGGTGCCGGCACGC
>JAISAO010000067.1 GCA_031266665.1 Propionibacteriaceae bacterium
AACGTCGACACGACCGACCCCGGCCACATCAAAGTCGACACCGAGCCGGGGGCCGACGTCGTGATCCACGACGACGACGGCAAGATCATCTGCCAGACCACGGCCGACGACCAAGGCCAGGCCGTCTGCGTCCCGGAGCCGGGCAAGACGCCCCAACCGGGCGATCAGATCACCGTCATCGTGACCGACGACGCCGGCAACAGCACCAGCAAGGTGGTCCGCATCATAGCGGTGACGGTGGCCGACAAGGAGATCGTCTTGCCGGAGGAGACCAGCCAGCAGGCCACGGGCCGTTACTTCCAGCCCGGCGAACTTGTCCACGGCCGGTCCGTCTCAGCCGCGGGGGTCGAGACCGACCTGGGCTGGCGGACCGCCGACGCCGACGGCCAAGTGGTCTTCGCCTGGACGGTGGCCGACGCCGACTCGTCCCTGGGCGGCCACACGGTCATCCTGACGGGCAACCATTCCGGTCCGGGCAAGGACACCTTCCAGGTCGTCCGACAAACGCCGACCCCGCCCGACACCACCGGGCCGCCGACGGGTCCGCCGTCGCAGAAGCCGCCGCCGGCCGGCAAGCCGCCCCTGGTGGCCACCGGCGCCACCGTCGGCCTCGGAATGGCGGCCGCGGCCGGCCTGGTGTTAACCGCCGGCCTCGCCCTGGTCGCAGTCGGCTGGCGCCGACGCCACCGCGACCAGGCTGCGGCCCGCGCCCAGCACCAGGCCTAGATGGTTAATTCCAAGGGCTGGGCGTGAGGACGAGCCCATGGCTTGGAATTAACCATCTAGCCCAAGGGCCGGCTCGGCGCTGAAATTGAAGGGGGCTCCCGCCCGAGGGAGCCCCCTTCAACCCATGTCCGTATCCACAGCGCTCGCGGAACCGAGGGAGACAAGGCGTGGGCGGTATGATCCAGCCATGGTTAGCCTGGCCCTCCAAGAGTCTCTCGAAGCGCTGACGCCGGCCGAGCGCGTGGCTGTCATCGATTTCCTCCAGCGCTCTCTCGTCGCCCGTGACACCGGGCTGACCGAGGCGGAGAAGGCGCTGGTCCGCCAACGTGACGCTGAATTGGAGGCCGACCCGTCCCTGGGCCTGACCTGGGCGGAACTCGACGCCAGACTGCAGTCCATTTGGGGATGAGCCAGCGCCTCCGGTTCCATCCCGCCGTCGCGAGCGACCTGTCCGAGGCGGCGGATTATTACGCCCAGGCGGACCCTGATCTGCCGAGGCGGCTGCGCGCCGACCTGAGACAATCCCTCGATCTGGTAGAGGCTTTCCCATATCTCGGCGGCACGATCTTCGAGATCTACCGGCACATCACTTTGCGCCGGTTCCCCCACCTGGCCGTCTATCGGATCAAGGGCGACGTCGTGAGGGTGCTCGCCGTCGTCCACACTCGTCGTGATCCCGCCTGGATTCAGAACACGGTTCGGGGCCGGGAGCGCAGCCGCGCGGCCCAGGCTGCGACCACAGTGTTCCCGCCAGAACTAACGATGGGCGACCTGAGCTAACCCACGACCCGGCCGAAACTACCCGGGTCCGCTTGGGCCGCCCACACCCGGGGGCGGGGAGGGCTGATAGGCGGACGGCTGATAAGTGGGCGGCTGATAGGGGGACTGGGTAATGGGACCCGGCCCGGGGATCGGGCCCGTGACAGTCGGAGACGGCTGGTATGGGGACTGGGGAGCGGGACCCGGCGCCACGCCGGCCGGCCCGACGAACCCGGTCGGCCCGGGCGCCATCGCCCCTCCCGGCCCGGTTGGAGCGGTCGGAGCGGGCGTCGGGCGGACGATGACTCCGCCCAGGGCCGCCACCGGCACGATCTCGATCAGGTTGCACAAGCCGAGCGAGAAGCCGATAAAAAGACCACGTATAAAGTAGGCGGACCAGTTCGAGTAGGCTAATTCGTAGAACAGATCTGACGCCAGTATCTCCCCCATGGCCAGTCGTCCGATGAAAGCGGTCGCCAACACGACCGGCAGGGCGACGAAGGCCTTGTTCGGCCGGCCGCGCAGCTTGAACCAGCCGGCGCAGGCCAAAGCGGCCAGCACCGCCGGTGTCAGCCATCCGCCCAGCGTCAGCAGGGTGTAGCTGTAGTAATCATCAGTTTGCGCCAGCGTCGGCCCGGCATAGATGATTCTCGATATGAACGGCAGGTCGGACAAGAGGGAGGCGGCGATCAGGCCGATGAACCAGGGGGCGGCGGCCCGCCAGGCCGCCCGACCCCTCACTACCAGCCAGGCCCCGCCGAGAGCGATGGCCAAACCAAGCAGATCGGCCAGAATTATCAGGATCCGATAGATGATATTCGCCACGCCGCCATAAGCGTCGATGACGTCCCAGAGGATGAAATCGATCAATGACTGCGCCAGTCCGAAGAACACCCCCCCGACGAAGACTCCGGCCACCGCCACCACCACCGGGAGGGCTGGCGTCGCCCGCCCACCCCCGGCCGCTGAGGCGGCGGGCGAGACCGGACCGGGCGAGACCATCGGCCCGCCGCCGCCCCACGGCACCGGCCCCGCTTCGGGGATTGATGCCGCTCCGGGGATTGGTGCCGTCCCGGGGGCTGGTGCCGTCCCGGGGATTGGCGCCGTCCCGGGGACTGGCCCTGCCGCTGGACCGGGCGACCCTGCGGGGACGGCCGGCCAGGGCGCTGTCACAGCGGCCGGCTGTGACACCGGCCCGGCGGCCTGGGGTGGAACGGCCGGAGGGGGCGGCAGTGGCGGCGTGGCGACCTGCCTGGCCCGCCGCTCGGCCACGGCGGCCGCGACCGCCGGATCGCCCAGAGCCGCCAACCAGTCCAATAAACCCGGATAAGCCGCCGGATGCCCCGCCACCGCCACCCGCGACTCGGGATGGCTATAAGCCCACTGGGCCAAGGCGGCCGCTGGCATCGCCGGATCCAACAGCGGGACCCCCGAACCGGCGACCGGCGTCGACTCGGCGGCGCCCGCTGTCCGTGGCTCTGGCCCGGTGCCGCCAGAACCGTCGCCCGGCGCAGCCCCGGCGGCCTCCGAGCTGTCAACCGGCGCAGTCCCGGCGGCGCCCGCTGTCTGTGGCGCAGTCCCGGCGGCGCCCGAACCGTCGACCGGCGCAGGCCCGGCGACGTCCGCTGTCTGTGACTCTGGCCCGGAAGCTTCGGTCACGGTGCCAGCTGCGGGACGAGGCTCGCCCCAGCCCGCGCCGTCCTCGGGACGGTTCCCGCCCCCATCAGCCTCAGCCATGACAACCCCCTTCGCCTCTGGCCCGACCGACCGCCGGCCCCTTAAACCCCCATTCAAGCACTCCTCCACCGGCCCGGGCCAGAGGGGGGTTCATCACCCTCCCCCCAACCCGCCGCCGCCGACGCCGCCGCTCTGCTGGCGACAGCCCAGGCCCCACGGCCTCAGCGCCCCCGACGCCGCCTACCGGTCACTGGCCCAACGCCTGGGCCTGGCACGGGCCACCCTCGACGCCGCCTCGAAGCGGGCCGCCCGGGACAGCGCCGTGAGCGTCATCCCCCGACCGCGCGCGTCACGGGGCGAGGCCGTTTCCCGAGGGCGAATCCGGGCCGGCGGAGGCCCGGTTGGTCTGGGACCAGTGGTACATGGCGATGGCGGCGGCGGCCCCGGCGTTGAGGGAACGAGTCGAGCCATATTGGCCGATGGCCACGACCTGGGCGCAGGCCGCCAAGGCCTCGTCGGTCAGCCCCGGCCCCTCGGAGCCGAACAGCAGGCAGCACGACCAGGGCAGCCGGGTGGTCTCCAAGTGGTCGGCGCCGGGGACGTTGTCAACGCCGATCAGCGGCGTCGATCCGAGGGCGGCCCGCAGGGAGGCGACGTCTAGGTGGTGCTGGAGGTGGAGGTAGCGGTCGGTCACCATCGCGCCCCGCCGGTTCCAGCGCCGCCGACCCAGGATGTGGAGGGCGGCGACGTTGAAGGCGTTGGCGGTGCGCACGATCGAGCCGATGTTGAAGTCGTGCTCCCAATTCTGGATCGCCACCTGGAGGCCGGCGCGGCGCGAGTCGAGGTCGGCCACGATGGCCGCGACGGTCCAATAGCGGTAGCGGTCGATGACATTGCGCCGGTCGTCGGCCGCCAACAGGGCGGGATCGAGGCGGGGATCGGGGGGCCGCGGCCCGACCCAGGGGCCGACGCCGACCGTCGGCGCTGTGGGGTCGTCCGGCGCCTGCGGCCACTCCTGGTCCGCCCCCGCCGGGGCCTCCTTGGTCACGGCTTCCCCGCCCGGCTCGGCCGTCATCGCCCGGACGGCTCCCCAGAAGCCGCGTCGGCGGCGGACCGGGCCTTGGCCCGGCGGTGTTTGAGATATTCCCAGGCCATCGGCAAGAGCGAGACCAAGACGATCAAGACGACGGCGGCCTCGAAATTATTCTTGATCACGGGGATGTCGCCCAGCAGATAGCCGGCGGTCACGATCAAGATCACCCAGAGCACGCCCCCGACCGCCGTGTAGGCGATGAAACGCCGCCACGGCATCCGGCCGACGCCGGCGATCAAGGTGACGAAGGTCCGCACCAGGGGCACGAAACGGGCCAGGATCAAGGCTTTGGAGCCGTGCCGGTCGAAGAAGGCGTGGGTCCGGTCGACGTGCTTGGGATCGAGGATCTTGCCCCACAGGCCGGGTCGGGGTTTGAACAGGGGCGGGCCGACGGCCCGGCCGATCCAATAGCCGGAGACATTGCCCAAAACGGCGGCCACGATCAAGACGCCGGCCACGATCAGGCCGGTTTGGAGCGGGGAGCCGAAACGGATCGTGCCCAGGGCGGTGAACATGCCGACGGCGAATAACAGCGAGTCGCCGGGCAGGATGGAGAAGATGCCGCACTCGGCGAAAATGATCAGCGCCACGCCCCACAGCGCCCAATTGCCCATGGCATCGATCAGGTATTCGGCGTTGAGCCAGTCCGTCAGGTCGAGCGGGATCGGGCCGAGGGCGGGAAAGAGCACCGCACCAGGGTAGCCGAGTTCGCGGCCGTGCCGCCGGGCCGAGCCGGGCCGGATCGGGTCGGGAGGGCCGGCGACGGCGGCGGGACCGACCACTAGTCGCGTCGGGAGCGGCGTGCCTGGCCCATCGGCGGGCCGAGACGCCGTAGCTTGGCCGGGTGGACACCACTGGCCTGATTTTCGTCGCCCTGATCGTGGCCTGGCTGATCTATCTCGTGCCCCGGCACCTGGCCCGGCGGACACCGGCCGCGCCGCCCGAATTGGTGTTGCCGGCTCCGACGGAGCTGACCGTGACGCTGCATCACGGCGCCCCGGCGGAGGCGGCCCAGGACGAGAACGAGGGGCCGACCGCCGACGAATGGCTCGACTCGTTGTTCGACCTGCCGGTGTCGACCGAGCTGACCCGCCGGGCCCAGCGTCACGCCCTGGCCCGGCTGGCCCGCCGCGCCGACGCCGCCCGCCGCCACTCCCTGATGGCCGGGCTGGCGGCCCAAGTGGTGGCGCTGACGTTGTGGCTGGCCGGCCTGACGAGTTGGATCACGCCGGTCGCGACCGTCGGCGTCCTGCTGGTCGGCCTGGGACTGCTGCGTTGGAGCACGGTCCGTGGCCGGCGCAAGCTCGAGGCCCTGGCCCGCGCCATCGACCAGTGCCAGGACGAGACCACCGTCGACATCTACATCGAGACGTCGCTCAGCGTCGAGGTCGAGCGCGAGGACTCGGTCGACCTCTCCCAGGCCGTCGCCCAGCCCGAACTCTCCTTGTGGGACCCGTTGCCGGTGCCGGCCGCCACCTACGTCTCCCGGCCGATGGCCCCGCGCACCATCCGCACCATCGACCTGGCCGCGCCGCCCGCCGTCCAGCCGGCCGTCATCACGGCCGAGGCCGCGACCGACACCGCCGGCGAGGTCTCGGAAGCCATCTGAGCCGCACCGTCCAGCCGGCGTTGATGTCACGGGCTGACCGAGATTCCAGATCGAGTCCGGGATGACGACCGCTGACGGCGCCCTGGTCGCGGCCGGCCGTCAAGAGGGCGGGGTGTGGGATGATCGGGGCCATGGGTCACGGCCGACAGGGCCTTCGGGCGCTGCTCGTCGGCGGCGCACTGGTCGTCGGACTGGCGGCCTGCGACCAACCCGTGATTCCGGTGAACGACCCGACCGTCAGCCCCACCAGCCCCGCCTCGGCCGAGCCGGTGGCCGGGATCAACCAGCGCCAGCGCTCGGAATTGGCGACGGGCGGCGACTTCCGGCTCGGCCTGACCACTTGGACCGAGGACTGGAACCCCTGGACCCAAGAGTTGTCGGACCAGCTTGAACTGGTGTTGGCAGCGCTGCGGCCACGGCTGTTCGAGATCGACGCCGGCGGCACCCTGACGCCCAACCCGGATTGGCTGGACGGCCCGCCGGAGGTCGCCTGGCAGCCGGACACAGCTGTGACCTACCACCTCAACCCCCAGGCCCGCTGGGGCGACGGCCAGCCGGTGACGGCGGCGGACTTCGAGGCCACCTGGCGGGACTGCGCCGCCGCGCGGGGAGACTGCGCCGACCGGGGTTTCGACCGGGTGCGGGCGGTGACGGCGGGAGCGGGCGCCCATGACGTGGTGGTGACCTATGACGGCGTCTATGTCGACTGGCCCTTCACCTTCATCGACGGCCCGGCCCGGGCCGGCTCGGCGACGGTCGCCTGGACAAGGTTGGCGGACCACCAGGAGTGGACCGCCGGCCCCTATGTCGTGGCCGCGGCCGACGCCAGTGGGCACAGCCTGGAACTGATCCCCAACCGGCTGTGGTGGGGCCAGCCGGCCCTGCTGGACACGGTGACGGTCAGTCAGGTCGACCCGACGGTGGCGGCGGAGTTGTTCACGGCCGGACTGCTGGACACCTGGCCGCTGGAACTCGACCCCGCCCGCCACAGCGCCGCCGCCCAATTGGAGGGGGTCCAGATCCGACGGTCGGAGGGGTCGCGCTGGCGCCTGTTGGCCGTCGGCCAAGCCGGCCCGCTGGCCGACCGACGGGCGCGCCGAGGGATCATCCTGGGCTTGGACCGGGCGCTGATCGGCCAGGCCGACCTCCCCGGGATCGGCTGGCGGCCCACCACCTTGGGCAACTTGGTTTGGCAACCGGGGCAGGTCTCCTACAGCGATCAGGTGGCGGCGGCCGGGTTGGAGCACGACCCCCAGGCGGCCGCCGCCGCCCTCGACGCCGCCGGTTGGAGGCTGGGCGAGGACGGCTGGCGCCAACGGGACGGCCAGCCTCTGGAACTGGTCTTCCTGGTCGACCCGGACGACCCGCTGAGCCAGAGCGAGGCTTTGCAGGTGGCGGCCCAGTTGCGCGACTTGGGCGTGGCCGTGACGCTGACCGAGCCCCAGTCCCACGAGGCTTTCGCGGCGGCCTGGGCGGCGGGCGACTTCGACCTGGCCGGCCAGGGGTGGAACAACCAGTTGCAACCGGCCCTGAGCCTGGCCCAAGGCTTCGTCACGGGCGCGGCCGGCAACGTCGGCGGTTACTCCAACGCGGTGGTCGACGCCGACCTCGAGTCGGCCGCCCGCAACCAGAACAGCGCCGCCCGCGCCCGTCTGCTGGCGGCGGCGGCCGCGACCCTGGCGGCCGATGTGGCGGCCATCCCGCTCTACGTCTTGCCCGAGACCTGGGCCACGGACTCGACCCTGGCCAATTTCGGCCCCAGCGGCCTGGCCACGCTGCGCTGGCAGGACGTCGGCTTCACCCGTTGAGTTGCAGCTAAAACGTCGAATCAGATAAATCGGGTTCGTGGAGGTTTATTCGTGGACTTTATTCACGGGCTGGTCAAAATCCCGGATGGAGTCCGGGATGATGCCCTAATGTTATGGCGGGCGTCGCCGTCCGGGCACGAGCCGGCCGTGAATAACATGAGCCGGCCGTGAATGAATCGCCCGGGCGGAGGGCTCGGCGGGTGGAGGAGAGAGGGAACACGGTGGTGGGTCCCTCACTAGAAGAGGGACCCACCACCGCTCGGGGGGATCGTCCAGCGCCGTGATGGGGCGCTGAGACGTTCAGCGCCGCCCGGCGGCCAGGCGGCGAGGGGGGGGACCGGAGGGACCAGACTTTTAACCTCCTGTGGGGCGGGCGGAGGCGCTGGTCCCCCCGGCTCATGACCCTCGGCCCAGACTCGGTTCGGCCTTCCGGCCACCGTCGAGTCGGGGTAGAGGGGGTCTGAGGATGGCTTCCGCGCGCCGCCGGGGGCGCCGGGGCGGCAATAATGATTGCGCCGTTAGAGCGTGTCCTGTTTCCATTTTACCTAGACGCTAAATCAAGGATGTTGAGCCAATGACGTCGCGCCAAGGCTCCGCCGGCATGACCGGCCGGTCGTCTGGGTGACGACGCGCCGACCCGCGGCCCAATACCTTGGGCCGCCGCCGGTCAAAGCGCCGGCCACACTCTGGGGTGTGTTTCCAGCGCGATGTGAACTATACCCGGCCTAATCAAATCCAGAAATCACACGGCGAGATTCGTCCCATTGACCATCCGTCTCCTTTTCGTCGCCTTTTTCGCCCGCCGCCGGACCGACCGCCGGACGGCTCGGCGATCCGCCCCGTCCGCGCCCAGCGTCATCGAGCGCCCAGCGTCAGCTCGGACTCGGTCCGGGTTCGGGGCCGGTTCGGGGGTCGGTTTGTCGGTCGGCGGCGGTAGGGTCTGGGGCCGTGGGTGGATACGCCGTGCTTGACACCGAGACGACTGGCTTCACGGCGGACGACCGGGTGATCGAGATCGGCCTGGTGCTGCTGGGGGACGATCTGAGCCGACAGGGGACCTGGGAGACGCTGGTCAACCCGCAGCGCGGCGTCGGGCCGACCCATGTCCACCGACTGCGCCAAGCCGATGTGGCCGACGCCCCCCTCTTCGCCCAGGCCGCCGGGCCGCTAGCCGCCCGACTGGCCGGCCGCGTCCTGGTGGGACACAACCTGGCTTTTGACCGGCGGATGCTCAACCAGGAGTACCGCCGGCTCGGCCTGGGCCAGCCTCTCGGCCCCGGTTTCAGCCTCGACACCTTGAACCTGGCCCGCCGGCTGAGGTTGAGCCCGACGCGGAGTTACACCTTGGACCACCTCTGCCAGGTCTTGGCGATCGACCGCGCCGGGGCCCACGCCGCCCTGGACGACGCTTTGGCCACGGCGGACCTCTTCGTCTTGGCCACCAGGCGATTGTCGCCGCCAGCCTCGTCTAGTCGGCCCGTTGACACGGCGACCGAGTCCGCCGTCGGGCGCTGGCCCGAACTCCACGCCCTGGCCGAGGCCGCCACTTGGCCCCGGACGACGGAGGCACCCTTCGTCGCCCGGCCCCGGAGACGGTGACCCCGCTCGGGCGCCGCGACGGCGGCCATTATTATTCGACTAGGCCTGTACTATGGCCATCAGGCCTGGGCCGCGACTGGCGACAGCTTGGCGGTGGGCGGTAAAAGAGGAAGAGCTGGCGGTCGACTGCGACCGCCTTGATCGATGGAGTGGGCGAGTGGCTGTTGGGAGAGTTGTTAAATTCAACGCGGCGCACGGTTTCGGTTTCATCCAGCCGAGCGCGGGAGGGGACGATGTTTTCCTCCATGTCAACGATCTGACGTTCCCGGAGGAGTATCTCCGGGTCGGCCAGACGGTCGAGTTCGAGATGACCCGGGGAGACCGGGGGCCGAAGGCCCTGTCCGTGCGCCTGCCCGACCGGGGCGGGGCGCCGCTGCCGCAGACGACCTGGAAACAGTCCCAGGCGGCCGATGGCGCCGTTTCGGCCTCGGCCTCGGCTTTGGCCGGGCTGGGCGACGACGACGTCTGCGACGTGCTGACGGTCGAGGAGTTCAAGACTCAGGTGACCGAGGCTCTGATGGCCCGCTGCGACTCCTTGACCGCCGACCAGATCCTGGCCGTGCGGCAAGCCTTCGCCGAGGTCGCCGCCTCCCACAAATGGGTCGAGTGAGCGTCAACGGCGTCTGAGCCGCCAGCGGCCCCTCTCGGGGTCGCTGGCCAGGCCGATCAGCGGTGGAGCTGGGCTGACCCCAAGCGACCGCCTCTCCCTCCCTCTCCCCCGGGAGCGGCGGGCCCGGGCCACTGTCAGTGGCGGGGTGCATGATGGCCGCTATGACGGTTGAGGCGCTGGCGCGGTTCTCGCCCTTCACGGCGGACTGGTTCGAGCGACGCTTCGGCCTGCCCACGCCGGCCCAGGTCGAGGCCTGGGCGGCCATCGGCTCGGGCCGCCACAGCCTGGTCATCGCCCCCACCGGCTCGGGCAAGACCCTGGCCGCCTTCCTCTGGCATCTGGACCGCCTGTTGGCCGCCCCCGGCGGCCCCGGTTGGCCGGCCGCCCCCCTCCTGCCGGGCGTCTGGGGCGGCCCGACGGCCGCTCGCGGCGACCTCCCGGCCGCCTCCTGCCGGCCGGACGACTGGGACGACTCGACGGACCCGGGCCAGACCGCCCCGCGGGCCTGCCGAGTGCTCTACATCTCGCCCCTCAAGGCCCTGGCGGCCGATGTCGAGCGCAACCTGTCCCAGCCGTTGGCCGAGATCCGGCGCTTGGCGGCGGCCCGGGGTCGGCGGCTGCCGACGGTCGAGGTGGCGCTGCGGACCGGCGACACCACGACCGACGAGCGCCGCCGCTTCGCCCGCCGGGGGGCCGACGTCTTGATCACGACCCCCGAGTCCTTGTTCTTGCTCCTGACCTCGGCCGCCCGCCGCCAACTGACCACCATCGAAACTGTCATTGTGGACGAGATCCACTCCCTGGCCGCGACCAAGCGCGGCGCCCATCTGGCCCTCTCCCTGGAGCGGCTGGACGCCCGGCTGGCCGCCCCCGCCCAGCGCGTCGGCCTGTCGGCCACGGTCCGCCCGCCCCAGGCCGTGGCCGAGTTCCTGGCCGGTGGGAGGCCGGTCACCATCGTCGCCCCGCCGACGGCCAAGCGCTGGGACCTAAAAGTCGAATTACCGGTGCCGGACCTGGCCGACCTGGGACACGCCCCGCCGCCGAGCCGCCCCGGCGGGCGGCCTGGTCCGGGCGGCGGCAGACGTGATCGGGTGGGCCGGGCCGGCGGGCGGCCTGATCGGGTGGGCCGGGCCGGCGAGGGACGTGATCGGGTGGGTCGGGCCGGCGGACGGCCTGATCGGGGGGTTCCGGGGGCGAGCCGGGCCGACCCGTTAGATCAGGCCGACGGGCGGGGGGCTGGTGATGAGGCCGACCGGGCCGACCAGGGGACGCCGCCAGCCTCGATCTGGCCCCATGTCACCGCGCGGCTGGCCGAACTGATCGAGCAGCACCATTCGACCATCGTTTTCGTCAACGCCCGGCAGACGGCCGAGCGGCTGGCCGCCCGGCTGAACGAGGTCTTGGAGCTGCGGCGGGCCGCCGCCGAGGGGCGCCAGCCAGAGATCGAGCGCTCCGGGGAGCTGCCGGCCAATTACATCGCCGCCGCCAGTGTGGCCGCCGCCGCCCCGGCCGTGGTCATGGCCCACCACGGCTCGATGTCGCCGGAGCGCCGCCGCCAGGTCGAAGAGGCACTGAAAGCCGGCCAGTTGCGCGCCGTCGTGGCCACCAGCTCGCTGGAGCTGGGCATCGACATGGGGGCGGTCGAACTGGTGGCCCAGGTCCAGGCCCCCAGCTCCGTGGCCTCCGGCCTGCAGCGCATCGGCCGGGCCGGCCATCAGGTCGGGGCGGTCTCCAAGGGCCGTTTCTTCCCCCAACACCTGGGCGACCTGGTGGCCATGACCGTGGTGGTCTCGCGGATGCGTCAAGGCTGGTTGGAGATCACCCGGATCGAGCGCCACCCGCTCGACGTCTTGGCCCAGCAGATCGTCGCCATGGCCGCCCTGGACGACTGGTCGGTGGACCAATTGTGGGCCTTGGTCAAGCGGGCGGCCCCCTTCGCCCAACTGTCCCGGCGGGCGCTCGAGGCCGTGCTCGACATGTTGTCCGGCCGCTATCCGGCGGAGGCTTTCGCCGAGCTGCGGCCGCGGATCGACTGGGACCGGGCGCGGGGCCGGATCAGCGGCCGGCGCGGCGCCCAGCGGCTGGCCGTCACCTCCGGCGGCACCATCCCCGACCGGGGCATGTTCAAGGTCTTCTGGTCCGAGGGCGGCCCGGGCGGGCGGCGGGTGGGGGAGTTGGAGGAGGAGATGGTGTTCGAGTCGCGCGTCGGCGACACCATTGTGTTGGGCTCCTCCCCCTGGCGGATCACGGCCATCACGGCCGACCAGGTCCAGGTCGTGCCGGCCCCGGGGTCCGCCGGGCGGATGCCGTTCTGGCGCGGCGACGGCCCGGGCCGGTCGGCCGAGCTGGGTCAGGCCATCGGCGCCTTCGTCCGCCAGCTGGGAGGCGGCGGGGCCGGGGGGGACCACGGGAACAACGGGGCCGAGGGGACCGCTGAGGCCAGGGTGGCCTACTGGGCCGACGAGGCCGTGGCCGACAGGGCCGACGTGACCGAGGGGGATACCGAGGCCGGGGGGGACCACGGGAACGGTGGAGTCGAGGGGGCTGCTGAGGCCGAGGGGGACTGCGGGGCTGAGGGGGCGGCGGGGGCCGTCGGGGCCAGGCGCCGCCTGTCCGACTTGGGGCTGGACGACTGGGCGGCGGGCAACCTGTTGGCCTATCTGGAGGACCAGCGGCGGGCCGCCGGGGTGGTGCCCGACGACCGCACCATCGTGGTCGAGTCCTTCCGCGACGAGCTGGGCGACTGGCGGGTGGTCTTGTTGTCGCCCTGGGGCCAGCGCGTCCACCTGCCCTGGTCCTTGCTCATCGCCGCCCGCCTGCAAGCCGTCCACGGCATCGCCGCCCAGGCCATGGCGGCCGACGACGGCATCGTCTTCCGCCTGCCCGACACGGCCGCCGCCGGCGACCCGGAGGCCCCGGCCTGGGAGACTGGCGTCAAACCATGTCCCTCCGCCCGATCCGAGGCCCCGACGACAGAACAGCCTTCGACACCACCCTCCTGGGCGGGCGCCGGTCTGGCCGACCTGTTATTGACCGACCCGGACCAGGTCGAGGACCAGGTGCGGGCCGCCTTGGCCGACTCGCCCCACTTCGCCGCCCGCTTCCGCGAGGCCGCCGCCCGCTCCTTGTTGCTGCCCCGCCGCCAGCCCGGCCGCCGCCAACCCCTGTGGCAGCAGCGCCACCGCTCGGCCCAACTGCTGCGCATCGCCGCCGACCACCCCGAGTTCCCGGTCATGGCCGAGGCCGCCCGGGAATGCCTCCAAGACGACTTCGACCTGGCGGCCCTGAAGTCGCTGATGGCCGGCCTGGCCAGCCGCCGCATCCGCCTGGCCGAGGTGGTCACGCCGCGCCCCAGCCCCTTCGCCCGCAACCTCTTGTTCAACTATGTCGGTTTGTTCATGTATCTGGCCGACACGCCTCTGGCCGAGTTGCGGGCGGCCGGGCTGGCGGTCGACCCGGCCCTGCTGGCCGATCTGCTGGCCCAGGGCGGATTGGCCCCGGCGGACTTGCTCGACCCGGCGGCGACAAACCAGTTGGAGCGCGAGCTGCAAAGCCTGACCCCCACCCGCCAGGCCCGCGACGCCGAGGACGTCCACGATCTGGTGCGGCGGCTGGGGCCGATCACGACCGCCGCCTTGGCCGAGAGGGTGCAACCGGGCAAGGTCGGCCAGTTGGACGTCTGGCTGGACCAACTGGTCGCCCATGGGGCCATCACCGTCTGGGTGCCCCGGGCGGGCGGGGCGGTGGAGCGGGGCGGCGTGGTGGACCGGGGTGGCGCGTCCGGCCGGGGCGGCGTGGTGGAGCGGGAGGGGACGGTGGAGTGTGGCGGCGGGGCGGCGCGGTGTGACGCGGGCGCCTCGACGGCGGGGTTGGGCGAGTCGATTGGCCTAGCCGGGCCGGTTGGCGGGGCGGACCCGGTTGGTTCGGCGGTCGCGGCGATGGGCTTGGGCGAGTCGCCGGACAGAGAGGTCGCGGTCGGCGCCGCCGAGAGGGGCGGCGTCGAGCGGGGCGGCGCGACCCCCGCGCCGCGCTGGATCGCCTCCCTGGACGCCGACCTGCCCCTGGAGGCTCTGGTCCGGCGCTACGCCCGTAATCGGGGGCCGTTCACGGCGGTCGAGGGCGCGGCCTGGCTGGACTGGCCGGCGACCGAGGTGGCGGCGGTCTTGGCCCGGCTGGCGGCGGACGGCCGCCTGGAGCGCGGGCGGTTGCGCCCGGGGGCGGCTGGGGAGAGTTTCTGCGACCCGGCGGTCTGGGTCCGGCTCAAGGGCCGTTCCCTGGCCCGACTGCGGGCCGCCGTCGAGCCGGTGGGGGCGGCGGCCTACGCCCGCTTCCTCCTGGCCTGGCAGGGTGTGGGCGACCCGACCCGGCGCGGCCTGGACGGGCTGCGCCAAACGGTCGAGCAGTTGGCCGGCCTGCCCCTGCCGGCCAGCGCCTGGGAGAGCTTCATCCTGCCCGCCCGGGTGGCCGACTACCAACCGGGGCTGCTGGACCAGTTGTTGGCCGCCGGCGAGGTGGTCTGGGCCGGGCGCGGCCCGCTGGCCGTCGGCGACGGCTGGGTGACGCTACTGCCGGCCGAATTGGTCGAGGTCTTCCCGCCCACCCCGCCCGATCCCCCGCTGACGGCGTTGGAGCGGCAGGTGCTTGACGTCCTGGCCGCCGGCGGCGCCTTCCGCCTGGATGAGATCGTCCGCGCCCTGCCCCTAACGACCGCCCCGAGCGACGGGGCGGGGCGAGACGGCGGCCAGTCGTCCCTCGACCAGGCTGTGGGCGGGACGCCAGGCGGCGCTCCGTCTGGTGGGAGGACCGGCGTCGCGGCTGGCGCCGATGGTGGAGCGGTTGTCGCGGGGCGCGCGGACGGCGGGGTCCGGGGCGGGTGGAATGGCGGCGGCGCCTGGGCTGGATCGGCCCCGGTGGCCGACGGGCCCCCGCTCCGCGACCGCCGGTCCGAGGTGTTGGAGGCCTGCTGGCGGCTGGCCTGGGCCGGGCTCATCACCAGCGACACCCTGACGCCGCTGCGCGAACGCCTGTCCCAGGTCCGGCCGACCCTCAAATCCCGCCCCCGGCCGCCCCGGGCGCGCTTCGGGCGGCCCCGCCTCAGCCTGGGGCCGGTCGGGCTGGGAGCCGGCGTCGGCCAACTGGGCGGGCGCTGGTTCCGACTGCCGACGCCCGAACCGGCTCCGCCGGCCGCCGACCCGTCCCTGGGGTGGCCGCCGGCTGGCTCGGCCGACTCGACCCAGTCCGCCGCGGAGTTGGACCGGTTCGCTTCAAACTCGGCCCGCGCGGCCGCTCCGGTCTCGACCCGTCCGTCCACTTCCGCCCCGGGCCGCCAGTCGGCCGCGGTCTTGTTCCGCCCGGCCGCCGTGGACCCGGCCGCCGCCGAGGCCGAGGCCCGCCGCGCCGTCACCCGGGCCGAGGTCCTGCTCGACCGTCACGGCATCCTGACCCGGGGCAGCTTGCGGGCTGAGAATGTGCCTGGGGGCTTCGCCGCCCTCTACCGCCTCCTGGCTCTGGCCGAGGACCAGGGCCGGGTGCGCCGGGGTTATTACGTCGAACGTCTGGGCGCCAGCCAATTCGCCGCTCCGGGCGCGGCCGACCGCCTCCGCGCCCAGCCCGACGATCCCCCGACCGACCCTGCGCCGTCCGCCGATCCGGCAACGTCCCCGCCGTTAGTCGTGCCGCCCGCCGGACCGGAGGTGTCGTCCCCGCCGTTTCCACGGCCCCCGGCGTCGTCGTACCCGCCGGCCTCGGGCGCGACGGCCCCTGCGGCGGTGGCGCTGTTGCTGGCCGCCACCGACCCGGCCAGCCCTTACGGCGCCGCCGTGCCCTGGCCACCCTGGCCCGCACCGCCGCTCGACTCCCTCTCGGCCAGCGATGGGGCCGACCTCTCAGCCCAGCCGGTCGGCGCTGAGCCCGACCCGCTAACGGTTGGCCTATCCGGGGCCGACCGGGGTCACCAGCCGGCGCGCAAGGCCGGCGCCCTGGTGGCCCTGATCAACGGGGAACTGGCGGCCTTCGTGGAGCGGGGCGGTCGCACCGTTTTGACCTGGCGGCGTGACCGCGCCGGCCTGGCCGCCGTGGCCCGGGCCATGGCCGCCGCCGTCCACGACGGCCGAATCGACCGTCTGACCGTTAAAACCATCGACGGCCGGTCGGTCCTGGCCCCCTCGGCCGCCACGGCGGCGGGCCTCGTCCCAGCCCTGGTGGCGGCCGGTTTCATCCTCGGCCCCCACGGCCTGCGCCTACGCCGCTGACCAATCGGCCTTTCACCGATTACGTTTCTTGCGTTATTTACGTTTATATGGAAGTCTGGGCGTGTGACAGCGACCTATCCGAATGTTGAGCTGAGAGGTGTCGTCCCACCCCGCGACAGCGGCGGGCTCAGCCGGCTCAAGGCCTTTCTGGACGGGCATCGCGGCGCGGCCGTGCTGACCGCCGCCGACGGGGCCAGCGCGGAGCTGCCCGAGGAAGTCTATGAAGTCATCGCCCAGGCGGTAGACGCCCTGGCCGACGGCTCTGCCGTGACGGTGGCCCCGCTGTCGGCGCGGCTCACCACCACTCAGGCCGCCGCAGTCCTCGGCGTCTCGCGCCCCACTCTGACCAAAATGCTGGACGACGGGAAGATTCCTTTCGAGCAGCTCAACGTCCACCGGCGGATGCGCCTGGCCGACGTGCTGGCCTTCAAGGAGCGCCGCAGCCGCGAGCGCCGAGCACTGCTGGACGAGATGACCCGGCAGGCCCAAGAGGATGGCCTGTACGAGGACTCGTACGCGGACTACGCCTAGGTCCTCAGGACGCCAGGCGCAAGACGTCGCGATACGGGCAGGAGATGAGACATGGATGACTACGACGGCCAGGCCGTGTATTGGGAGCTTCACCGCGAGGCCACCCGGGGCGGGCTGCGTCCGGCCGAGCCGGGCCGACTGGCTTTGCGTGGGGCGGCGGCGGCCGAGGCCGGGGCGCGCGATCTGATGTGGGCGACCGGGGCGGACAATCTGGACCAGGCCTTGGCCGTCGCCCGGGGCGGGCGGCCCCGGTTGTCGCCGGGCGAGGGGCGGTCGCCCGTTGTGCGGGCGAGGTTGGAGGAGGCCGGCTTCGCCGCTTTGGAGGCCTTGGCCGAGCGGACGGGTCAGTCCCAGTCCGAACTCGTCCGGCAGGGCGTCAAACTGGTTCTGGCGGCAGCCTGACGCGGCGGCCGGCTCTCCTGACGGCCTGCGCCCGAGGCCAGCTTCGCGGATGAACACCGCCCAGCGCCGGATACCACCCGTCCAGCAAGTCGCGCGAGCAGCATTGTATGGACGGCATGGTGTGGGCGTACACGAACGGCGCAGGCGTCAACGACAACATCAAGGTCGAGATCAACTCTTGACTTCCCGTGACCCGGCGGTCAGGCCACCACGGCGGCGGACGCGCGGAGGCGGTCCAGCGGTAGGAAGAGGGCACAGTCGTCCAGCGGTGAGGCGATGAAGCCGAAGTGGCGGTAGAAGCCGGCCGCGTCGTCGTCCAGGGCGTGGACCAGCAGAGCCCGGACGCCCACCACCTGTCCGGCCGCCAGAACCCGTCGGACCGCGTCCTGGAGAAGAGCCCGGCCCAGCCCTAGGCCTTGACACGAGTGATCGACGGCCAGCCGCCCCAGAAGGATCACCGGTATCGGGGCCGGCATATTCCGTCGGACCGTGCCCGGCGCCGCGGCCAAGTGGACCGACGACGAGGCCAGCGAATAAAACCCGACCACCGTCGCCTGGCCCGCGGCCGTCACCACGAAGGTGCGCGGCGCCCCCGACCGCTGATTCCGCGGCGCCCGGTCCGCCAGCCAATCGTCCAGCGGCGACTGGCCGGAGTCGAACCCTGTCAGGTCGTGCGCCTCCCCCAGCGGCTGCGGGCGGGCGAACTCGGTCACCGGTCGAGGACGGTCGGCCGGGACAACAGATCGACCAGGCGCGGGTCGGGCGCGGGCGGCTCGTCCAGGAGCCGGTTGAACTCGTCCCAGCTGGCTTGGTCGACCTCGAACAGCGGCCGGTCGGCCAAGACGTCTTCGGCTCGATCCAGCAGCGCGCGGACCGCGAAGTCGGTCACAGTGCCGCCCCGGACGGCGGCGGCCCGCTCGATGACGGCCTTCTGCCAAGTCGTCACTCGGATCGCCAGACGCTGATCTCGCGTCGAAGGGCTTATCGTCATGACACTGACTGTACGTCATTTTCACACACAAGTGGGCGGCGGTGTGGGGGCGGCCTCGGTCCGTCTCATCCCGCCCGTCAGCCGCGCAGGGCCTGGCGTAGGGGGAGCAGTTTGGCCTCGGTCTCGTCCCACTCCTGGGCCGGGTCGGAGCCGGCCACGATGCCGCCGCCGGCGTAGAGGCGGATGGTGCGGCGGTCGTCCAGCAGTTGGCCGGTGCGCAGGGCCAAGCCGATGTCGCCGTCGCCGTCGGCCCCGACCCAGCCCACCGGGCCGGCGTAGCGGCCCCGGTCCAGGCCCTCGAGCCGACGTATGGCCTCCCTGGCCCGGTCGGTCGGGGCGCCGCAGACGGCGGCCGAGGGGTGGATGGCGGCGGCCAGACGGATGACGCTGCCCGTGTCGGGGGCGGTGGCGGCGAGGTCGCTGGCCAGGTGGAGGACATTGGGCAGGCGGAGGACATATGGCTCCGGGGACACCACTGGCCGGCAGCCGAGGCCGGCCAGGGCCTGGGCCACGGAGGCGACGGCGAAACGGTGCTCGGCCAGGTCCTTGGCCGAGGCGGACAGGGCCTGGGCCAGGTCGGCGGCGTCGACGCCGGACGGGCGCTGGATGGTGCCGGCCAGGACGCGGCAGGCGATCCGGCCCCGGTGGCGGGAGACCAGCAGCTCCGGGGTGGCGCCGATGAGGCCGGCCACGGCGAAGGTCCAGGTGTCGGGGTAGGCGGCTTGGAGGCGGTCCAGCAGCCAGCCCGGCCGGATGGTCCGCTCGGCCCGTCCGATCTCGTCCCGGGCCAGAACCACCTTGTCCAACTGGCCGGCCTTGATCAGGTCCAGGGCCTGGGCCACGGCGGCCAGCCAGCGCGGCCGGTCGACGGCGCCGGGAGTGAGGCTGACCGCTCCCGGCGACGCCGGATCGGAATTATCGGCCCGGCCGTCCCAGCCGCTCGGCCAGCGGTCGCGGTCCGGGCCGCCCGACGTGGCGCCGGATTCCGCAGCGGCTAAGCGGTGGCCGCCTCCGAGGCCGGTCGGCGGGTCGCCCCAACTGGTCAGCCAGCCGGTCTGACCCCGCCGCCCGACCACGACCTGGGGGACGATCAACTGGCAGCGCGACCGGGTGTGGCCGGGGTCGAAGGGGAAGGAGACGAAGGCCACCGGCCCCGCGCCCTCGACCCCCGTCAACGCTGTCGTCCCCGCTCCGGCGGGGCGCTGCCAGCCGGCCGCCCGCTCGGCCCACCAGGCGTCGGCGGCCTCCGGCGTGGCGAAACTCTGCCGCCAGCGCTCGCCCAGGCCGACCAATCCCTCGCCCCGCCGCAGCCAGCAGGCCGTGATGTCGTCGCGGCGCAGCAGGCCCGCCAAGTCGCCCGGCGGCGTCAACCGGGTCTGGGGGGCGGACGGGGCGGACGACGGCACGTTGGACGAGACTACCCGGCCGCCGCCAACCGGTCTCCCCTCGTCAAAACGGCGGGGGCGATCCGGGGAGGGACTCTGGGGGCGCTGGTCCGGTCGGCGCGGCCGAGGAGTGGGGGTCGGGGGCGCCGGTCACTTCACCGGGCGGGCTAGATGGTTGATTCCAAGCCATGGGCTCGTCCTCACGCCCAGACGACAGGCCGGACGGCGTCCTCGTCGGTCGGCGATGCCCACATCGCCTCCCCCCTCTTCCTGGCCGGCCCGCCGTCTGAGCGCGAATCCATCGCCCAGCCCTTGGAATCAACCATCTAGTCGTCGCCGGACACGGGCGGCGAAGGTCGGGGCGCCGGCGCCGGCGATCCGATCAGCCAGTTCGTCCGGAGTCACTGGCGGTCGGGTGCGGGCGTTCGCGGTCGCTATGAACGAGTCCGTCACCGCCTCGGGTCGTTGGCGTAGCAACTCGCACAGATAGTCGTCGGCGGTCATTACGCGGACACCGTGTTCGGCCAGCTTCGGGGACTGGTAATGCTTGAGGTTGCGGGTGATCAGCACGGTCGCACGTCCGCCGAGACAGGCGGCGACGTGGGCTCGGTCGCCGGGATCGGGCGAGAGATCGGCGGTGATCTGGTCGCGGTACAACGCTGGTCCGATGAGGCTGGAGGCGAAGTGGGCCCGGGCCGTGTTCGCCACCGAACGGGCTGATTCCAGGCCGCGCCGTCCTTCGCGCACTATGACCGCCTCCCACTCGTCCAGCAATTCATCGGTCCAGACCCAGGTGAAGATCAGTTCATCGGATAAGGTGAGCATCACGTCCATGATTGTGAACGGGAACAATTCAGATGTATCGATGAAGACTCGGTCCAAATGATCGTCCACAGCGCCGCGTCCGTGTCAGGCGTTGTCCAGCAGGCCCGCGTCGGCGAAGGCGTCGCGCAGGGCGGCGTGTCCGGCCTGGCGCCGCTCACGTTCGGCGGCCAGGGCGAGCACGTCGGCGGCCTTGACCCGGCGGTGCTTGCTGCCGGGGAGCCGCTGGAAGGCCAACACGCCGTCGGCCATTAGCCGGTCGACGAACTGGCGCGTCACCCCCATCATCGCTGCGGCCTGCGATGGGGTCAACTCTTGGTCTTGGCGCAGCACCGTGACCCGTTCGCCTTGGGTGATGTTGTCGAGCATGGCGCGCACGACTCGGCTGACCGTGGTGTCTCGGCCGGAGTCGGCCGACAGCCGGGTGGCGAGCCGGCCCGCCTCGGCTCGAACGGCGGGATCGTTCGGATCAAGGGTGGCGAGAGCGTGGGCAACCATGGGCTCATCATAACATCATCGACAATAACGACAATCACCGAGGACGATCCGGCCGCCAGCGGGGGCCGGCAAGTCTAGATGGTTGATTCCAAGGGCTGGGCGATGGATTCGCGCTCAGGCGGCGGGCCGGCAAGGACGATGAGGGAGGCGATGTGTGGCATCGCCGACCGACGATGACGCCGCCGGCGCGTTGTCTGGGCGTGAGGACGAGCCCATGGCTTGGAATTAACCATCTAGGCCGTGGGGTCGGGGCGGCGTGGTTGGGCGCGGGCCGTGGGTCAGGCGGAGGGGGTCAGGCGGCGCAGGGCGTGGATCAGATAGTCGTAGACGTCGCCCGGGCGCTGGTCGGTCAGATTGGCCAGGGCGCGATGCACCAAGGTGGCCACGCCCGGCAGGGGCAGCAGCCAGCGGCTGGACAGGCGCATGATCTCGGGGCGGCCGATCAGTCGGAGGAAGCCGTTGCCGAGTTGGAAGTGGCGGCCCCAGCGGGCGCGCAGCGACCGGGGGTAGGCGGCCAGGGCGCGCTCGGCGGCGGCGCTCCCCGCTCCGGCGGCCAGGGCGTCGGCGATGTGGCCGGCGGCCAGGCGGCCGGACTCCAAGGCGTAGGACACGCCCTCGCCGTTGAAGGGCGAGACCAGTCCGGCGGCGTCGCCCACCAGTACCAGGCCGCGGCTGTACTCGGGCGGGCGGTTGAAGCCCAGGGGCAGGGCGCCGGAGCCGATCTCGCCCTCCTGGCCGTCCGGGGTGAAGCCCCACTGCGGTGGCGTCGAGGCCAGCCAGCGGCGCAACAGTTGGCGGTAGTCGGTGCGGCCGAAGGCCGGGGAGGTGTCCGTCAGGCCGAGGCCGACGTTGCAACGGCCGTCGCCCAGCGGGAAGACCCAGCCGTAGCCGGGCAGGAGGTGGGAGCGTCCGGGCGGGCCGTCCCACAGCTCCAGCCAGGACTCGATCCAGTCCTCGTCCGAGCGGGGGGATTGGAAATAGGCCCGCACGGCCACGCCCAGCGGCCGGTCTGGGCGCCGCTCCAGGCCAAGGGCCAGGGCCAGCCGGGCCGAGCCGCCGTCGGCCGCCACCGTCACCGGCGCCAGGAAGCGGCGGCCGTCCTTGGCCCGGACGCCGATCACCCGGCCGGAGGCGTCCAGGATCGGTCCGGTCACGGCCACGCCCTGGAGCACGGTCGCGCCCAGGCCCAGGGCGTGATCGGCCAGGCTCTGGTCGAGGTCGGCCCGCCGCCGGGTCAGGCCCAGGGGCGGGAAGTCCTTCAACTCGGGCCAGGGCAGCAGGTAGGGGTAGGGCCGCCCGGCCCAGATGCGCAGGCCGACGTTGCGCTTCCAGGAGCTGAAATCAAGACCCAGCAGGTCTAATTCACGCACCGCCCGGGGCGTCAGACCGTCGCCGCAGACCTTCTCCCTAGGGAAGACGGCTTTCTCCAAGACGGTCACGGCCAGGCCGGCGGCCCGCAGGTGGCAGGCGACGGCGCAACCGGCCGGACCGGCGCCGACGACGACGACATCGCTCTCAGCGCTCTCGGCCACAACCCTCCCTTGCTCGCCGGAGTTCAATCTTAAGCCCCCGACGCCCGGGCGGTGGCGCTCAGAAGACGTAGGCGCCGATGGCGAGGACCATGAAGACGGTGAACGCTATCATCGCTATCAGGAACAGGATGGCTAGACCCCAGATCACGGTGCCGATGATCCCCAAGACATAGCCCACGTTCAGGCTGGGCGATGGCAGGTAGCCTGGGGGTTGGCCGCCAACTCCGTCTTGGCCTTGCTCCCCATGACCAGGGCGACGATGGACAGGGGCGCGAACAGCACCAACCCTAAGATGCCCATGACCAACACGGTCGTGGACCGGGGATGCTCGCGCACCACCGGGTACGCCGCGTAGCCTCCCGGCGGCGGGTACAACGGCTGATACCTGGGCTCAGACATGGAGCCAGTCTAAGCGCCGACCCGAGATCGGCGGGCTCCTCCGACGGCAGACCGGCCGCCCGAGGGCGCGGGGAATCGCTCGGGGGCGCGGGGAATCACTGGCGCCGCCAGGTCTGACACGGCCGCCGCGCCAACTGGGGCCAGGTCTTGCCACAGGCCCCGCGAGCCGTCAGCGGAACACGGTCGGCCCGCCCGGCGGCGGGGGCGAGGCGGTGGCGTCACTGTCGTCGAACGGCCGGGCGCCGCCCAGCCAGCGGGTCAACTCCTCCCCGGCCAGGACCCGGTAGGGGAAGGCCTCCCGGGCGGACGACCGGTGCCAGGCGGCGGGATCGAGGCGGCCCCCGGCGGCCACCACGAGGTTGCCGAAACGGCGGCCCGTGAGGGTGGACGGCTCGACCGCCAGGGCCAGGCGGGTCGCTGGCCGGGCCCGGTCGGGTGGGCCCGCCCGACCGGCGGCGAAGCCCGGGACGATGCCGGCGATCGTCCGGCGGGACCAGGTCAGGGGGGCCTGGTCGGTCAAATTCATGATCATCACGCCGTCGCCGTCCAAGACCCGGGCGACAGCGGCGAACCACTCCTGGGTGGCCAACTCCCCAGGCACACTGGCCCCGGCGAAGGCGTCCACGATCACGATGTCGGCGTAGTCGTCGGGCAACTCGGCCAGTCCGGCCCGGCCGTCGCGGGCCCGCACCTTGACGCCGCAGCGAGGTGGCAGCGGGGCGACGGCCCGCACCGCCGCCGTCAAGCCGGCGTCGGGCTCGAAGACGATTTGGGCCGAGGTCGGCCGAGTGGCCGCCACATAGCGGGCCAGGGTCATCCCGGCGCCGCCGACGTGGACACAGCGCAACCGCTGGCCGGCCGGCGCGAACTGGTCCACGACGGCGGCGACGCGCCGCACGTAATCGAACTCCAGCCAGGTGGGGTCCCCTGGATCGACGAACGACTGGTCCGTCCCCGCCACTCGCACGAACCAGGCCCCGGGCCGCTCCCGGTCGGCTATCAGGCGAGGATCGGAGCTGGGCTGAGGTGGGAGCGACGCCCGACCACGGCCCAGTCGGCGGCCGCCTGTCGTCCCGGACGCCCCCGGGTCAACTGCGTCAGCTAGGACCTGATCCGGGATCTGGCCCAGCCGGCGCGGGTGAAGCAACCCCATGGTCTAAGGCTAATAGTCCGTCGCCGAGCGGCAGCCCACATTGACCGACGTCTGCGGACGGCCGCCGGGTCGCCGGCAGTGGGGCCGAGACTGCGTGCGATCCACCAACGACCGCTCGCCGCGGCGGCTATGCTGGCTCGCGACTGGCGGTAGTGGGAGGACGGCCGATGGGTTGGGTCTTAATGGCTGCGGGGCTGGTCCTCGTGAGCGTCGGCCTGATCGCTTTCGGTCTGATCGGTTGTTATCGCGGCCTGGCCCAGGAGCGCCGCCGGGTGCGGGCGGCCTGGGACGAGTTGGAGGGCGAATTAGCCCGCCGCCACGCCCTGATCCCGCCCCTGGCCCGGGTCGTCATCCTCCACCTCCGCTTGGAGCGGGCCGCCCTGGAAGACCTCTTGGACCGGGCCGAGGCCGCCGCCGGACAACGGGACTTGGACTCGGTCGCCCGCCGGGCCGCCTTGGAGGCCGAGCTGGAGCGTGGACTGGAGCGGTTGCGCGCCCTGGCCCTGGTCCGGCCCGGGCTGAGCGCGGACGTCGACTTCCAAGCCCTGGTCGAACAACTCCAGACGGCGGACGAGCGCCTGGCCGTCGCCCAGGAGTCCTATAACACGGCCCTGGACGATTACCTCGACCGACTGGAGGGCCGGTGGGCCAAGCTGTTGTCCCACTTGACCGCCCTCCCCGCCCCGGCCTATTTCACCACCGCCAACGCCACCGCCCGCCACGGCATTGAGACCCCCGCCGGTCCGGCCCACGGCCTGACGGCCGACCCCGCCGCCGTCCCGGCCGACTCCGCCGCCGCTATGGCCGACCACTTCCCCGGCTTGGGTCAGGCCAGCGACACCCGGCCCACCTTTGTGCCCTCGTTCCGCCTGGGCGACCGCCGTCCGGCCTCGCCCGGCCCCAGCGTCCGACCATGACTGTTCCCCCCGTCCCGCCCGCCCTGCCGTCGCTGACCGCGCCCTGGCCGCCACCGCCCGGCGCCCGGCGGACGAACTTGGCCGTGCCGCCGCCACCACCGCCGTCGCCCGCCCGCCGGGCGGCCTTGATCATCGTCTTGGCCCTGGCCTTAATCGTCGGCGGCCTCTATCTCTGGCGCAGCGTCGGCCCTGGCCGGCCGGAGGGCGCGGACTCGCCCTCACCGGAGGTCTCCGGCGTCCTGTCCGGGCCCGTCGCCAGTCCGTCGCCGGACGCCCCGGCCGATCCCACTACCATGCCCGACCGGCCGAACACGCTCTTGCAAGATGTCTGGGTGCCCGGTTTCGTCGACCCCCCGCCCGGCCAAGGGCTGGAGCGCTACCTCCAGCAGACCGTCGATTGGCAGGCCTGCTCCGTCGGCCAGGTCGAGGCCCGCTGCGCCGACATCGCCGTGCCCCTCGACTACGACTACCCCGACTGGCGGGCCATCACCTTGGCCCTAGTGGTCCGCCCGGCCCAGAGCCCGGGCCTCGGCCCCCTGTTCATCAACCCCGGCGGCCCGGGCGCCCCCGGACGGACGATGCCGTTCATGATCGACGCCGCCGCCCTGCCCGGCTACGACCTGGTGGGGTGGGATCCCAGGGGCACCGGCGACTCCACCCCGGTGGTCTGCGACACCGACTTGGACCAGTTGCGGAGCCACGACGTCAGCCCGGACGACGCGGCCGAGGAACAGGCCCTGATCCAAGCCTGGCGAGACTTCGACCAGTCCTGCGCCGCCGGCTCGGGCAGCCTGCTGGGATTTATCTCCACGGCTGACACCGTGGCCGACCTGGATTTGATGCGCGCCCTCCTGGGGGCCTCCCAGCTCAACTATCTAGGTTTTTCCTACGGCACCGCCATCGGGGCGCTCTACGCCGACACCCACCCCGAACTGGTGGGCCGCATGGTCTTGGACTCGCCGGTCGACATCACCGGTGACGAGACCGTCGACCAGGCCATGGGCTTCGAGCAGGCCTTCGACCATTTCGCCCAGTGGTGCGGCCAGCAGGCCTGCCGCCTGGGCCAGACCGCCGAGGCCGTGGCGTCGGCCACAATCGCTTGGCTGGACGACCTGGACCAGGCCCCCGTCCCGGTGGGGGAGCGTCAGTTGACCCAATCCCTGGCCCTCGACGGCATCGCCTACTTCCTCTACTTCGACGCCTCGGTCTACCCCTACCTGGCCCAGGCCGTGGCCGACGCCTGGGACGGCCGGGGGGAGGACCTGTTGACGGCCGCCGACGACCTCTGGGAGCGCGACGCCAACGGCGCCTACTCCACCCTCCTGCCCGCTTTCACGGCCATCCGCTGCCTGGACGAGGCCGACGACGGTCTGGCGGCCGCCCTCAAGCGGTGGGCCGGCCGGTCCTCCTGGTTCGCCCGCCTCTCCGGCCCCGATCTGGCCTGCGCCGTGTGGCCGCTGGGCGCCCTCCCGGCGCCTAGGCTGACAGCGGCGGGGGCGGCGCCGATCCTGGTGGTGGGCGCGACCGGCGACTCGGCCACGCCCTACCAGTACGCCCAGGGGATGGTCCAACAGATGCCGTCCGCCGTCTTGCTGACCTACGACGGCCCCGGCCACGCCACCTACTCCGGCCGCAACGACTGCATCGACGCGGCGGTCAACCGCTACTTCAACCAGGGTGTCTTGCCCGAGGCCGGAACCGTCTGCCGCTGAGGGGGATTGAGAGCCACCTATCGGAATCGAACCGATGACCTGCTCATTACGAGTGAGCCGCTCTACCGACTGAGCTAAGGTGGCGGGCCGGCCGCCAGGCCACTATACCCAGATCCACCTGGGCCAGCCGACCCATCACCCGCCGTCGGGCGTCCGCGCCGCCGCCGGCCGGAGGTCTGTTCGAGGCCGATCGACTGTCCGGGAATAACTATCCGAAGGCCGGCGTTGATTTGGCCGGTGGAGGACGGAAACGGACACCACCGGCTGACAGTCCCCGTCCTCCGGGACTGCTCAGAAGCTAGAGTGGCCTCGCCCCAGGGCGACCACTCAGCCCAGTTTCGCCGATCCGAGGTGGCCTGGGACAAGACCAAGACGGGCTGCGATCTGGGGGGAACGCGGCCCGTCCTTCCCGGCGGGCGGTCGGGTCATCACGACCCGGCCGCCCGCACCCCCGCCGCCCGTCAGCCCGGGCCAGTCCCAACGTCGCCCTCAATGTCACGTCGCTCGCAACGTCGCATTCGCTCAGGCCGGGGGCAGCAGCGCCTTCACCTTGGCCGCCACCAGCGCGCCCTCGGCCCGGCCTTGAACCCGCGCCTGGACGGCCTTGACCACCGCCCCCATCTGACGGCGGGTGGCCCCCGGGAAATCAGCCAGACCGGCCGCCACCATGGCGTCGAGCTCGGCCTCGGTCAGGGCGGCCGGGAGATAGGCCGCCAACAAGTCGGCCTCGGCCGTCTCCTTATCGGCCAAGTCGTCGCGGCCGGCCTCGCGGTAGAGGCTGGCGGACTCGCGCCGCCGCCGGACCTCGCGGCTCAAGACCTGCCGCTCCTCCTCCTCGGTCAGCTGGCGGGCTGTCGGACCGGCCACCTCCTGGTTGGCGATGGCGGCCAGCGCCATCCGAATGGTCTGGGTGTCGAACTGCGCGCGGGCTTTCATAGCGGCGGTCAAGTCCGCCCGGAGTTTGAGTTTCAATTCGGCCATGTCCCCAGGCTACCGCCGGGGGGGCCGAGTCGGGCCAGAGATATCGCCCCGCCTGTCTCAGGTGAACCGCCGGCCCCGTCCGAAGCGCCGTCCGAGGACGGTCCGACCGGGGTTGGGCCACGGTGGCCGCGTCCGGCGGTGGCTTTGGGATTTGATCGTCTAGGCTGGAGAGCGGTGTGGGCCTGTTCAGATGACTCTGGTAGTGGAGAAGCGGCCGGGTGCACACTGAGCGGTAACCCGTGCGGAAAGGGACAATAGTGATCACCTGCATGCATTGCGGACACGAGTTCTCGTCCGCTCTGGTGGCTTGCCCGGTGTGCCATATCCCGGTGAACGGGATTCCCCAATGGCTCTTCCGCGACTCCGGGAACCGGTCGGGGCTGGGCGGCCAGCCGCCCGTGACAGCCTACGACGTCGCCGCCACCGTCTCCCAACCCCCGCCGCCGGCCGCTCCGCCAGCCCCGAGCCCGACCGCTGAGACCACCTCGCCCCACGGCTGGGCGCCGTTGTCGGCCGTCCCCGGTTTGCCCCAGGGCGCGGCTGGTGGGGGCTCTGAGGCGGTTCAGACCACTTCGCCCCATGAGTGGGCGCCGTTGTCGGCCGCCCTCGGTTTGCCCCAGGTCGGGGTCGGTGGGGGCTCTGAGGCGGTTCAGACCGGTTCTGCGCACAGTTGGGCGCCGTTGTCGGCCGCCCTCGGCCGGCCCGGCGACACACTACCGTCGAGTCCCGCCACGGTTCCGCTCGAGCCGCCAGCCGCCCCGCCGCCAGTGGTGGGACCGGTTGTGACCCAGCCGGGTCCGATTCCGCCGCCGGCCCAGCCGGCCTTGATTCCGCCGCCGGCCCAGCCGGCCTTGATCCCGCCGCCGGCCCCGCCAGTTGTGGCCCAACCATTCCCACTGTCGGGTCCATTCACCCCCGCCGCCCCGCCCGCGCTGCCGCCGGCGGTGTTGTCACCGCCGGTTCCGGGGTCGCTCCCGCCGCCGCCCACGCCGGCCGCGCCCTTCGTCGCCACCGAACCGGCCGCGCCCTTCGCCGCCACCACGCCGTTCGCTCCCGCCTCCCCGCCCGCGCTGCCGCCGACGGTGTTGTCACCGCCGGTTCCGGGGTCGCTCCCGCCGCCGCCCACGCCGGCCGCGCCGTTCGCTCCCGCCGCGTCGTCCGCCTCGTTCTCTCCCGTCACCCCCGCTGCGCCGCCCGCGTCGTCCGCCTCGGTCACACCCGCCGCCCCGCCCCCTCAGCCGACGATCTCCGAGGCCGACGATTCCAGGGAGGGGGCGGTGGGTCTCGGCTCGCACGCCGGGGTGGCGGACGTCTTGGCCGCCGGCTCGGGAGGGCTCTCCAGCCTCATCATCAAACCTCCCACCGGTCCGGCGGGCCTGGGGGCGGAGTCGTCCGCGACCGTGGCCGTCGAGGTCGAGCCCCCGTCCTTCGACGCTAAGCCGCCCGCCGCCGCAGTCGGACTGGCCGCCACGGTTGAACCAGCCGCCGCCGCAGTCGGACTGGCCGCCGAGTCTCCGGCCGTCGCCACGGCCGAGCCGGCCGTCATCTTGAAGCCGTCGCCCGCTGTCGAGTCTTCGGCCGCGCCGCCACCCCTGGAGGAGTCACCCCAAACGGCCGGGCCGGCGCTGGCGCCCCCGGGCGATCAGGCCGTGGCCGTGGCCCCTCCGGCCGGAGACTCGCCGGCCGAGGTTTCGTCGCCGGCCGTGCTGATCGCTTCGCCCACGTCGCCCGCCGCTCCGTCGGCCGCTGAGGTTCCGCCGGCGGCCGCTTCGCCCACGTCGCCCGCCGCTCCGCCGGTCGCCGAGGTTCCGCCGGCCGAGACCCCGCCGGAGGGTTTCGAGACGACGCTGCGGTTGTCGGAGATCCTGCCTGGCGCCCAGCACCAGGGGGCGGCTCTGTTCGGCATCCAGGAGGGCGTCACCGCCCAGTTGTCGTCCGAGATGTTGAACTCCGCCTCCCGGCTGAGGGCGCCGCTGGACCAACCGGTGGCGCCGACGGTGCCCGCTTGGCAGCAGCCCATGGGGGCCGCTCTCACCACCGGCCTGTCCGCCACCTCCTTGACCTCGGCCCTGGGTAATTTCCAGCCCGTCACAGACGACTTGTTCTTGTCGCGGCGCGTCCCCTCGGCGGCCGACATGGCCGCCGCCGCCAACGCCGCCCAGGGCGGGCAGGCCCAGGTGGGCGACAGTGGCCCGCGACCGCCGGCACCGCTGGTCTCGCCCGCCTCCGGCCAGTCGCCGGCCCTCGCCTCCGGCCCGGGACTGGGCGGCGACAGCCTGGGGGCGGCCACCTTGGCCCCCCAGCCCGGCCTGGTCTCGCCCAGGCCCGCCGGATCGGCCGAGACGCCGGCCGACGGCGCTGGCCCCGCCCGCCCGCCCACCCGGGGTCGGCGCCGGGGCGGATTCGGTTTTGTCGTCGGTGTCATCGCCATCATCGCCGGACTGGGCGTGTTGACCGTCTTGTTGTGGTATCTCATCAGTCAGTGGCAGCAAGCGCCGGTGCCGCCGGACCAGCCCGATGTCACGGCCAGCGCCAGCGCCACGGTCACACCCAGCGCCACGCCGGAGCCGAGCGCTGAGCCCAGCGCCACGCCGGAGCCGAGTGAGACGGCGGAACCGTCTTCCAACCGGCCCGCCGGCTCCATCCCGGCCGACACGGTGAAAGTCTGCGAGGACAACCGCCTGGGCGTGATGAACCTCAACCACTCCTGCGAGGTGGCGGTCAACGTCGCCCAAGCCATCCCGGCCGACGCCACGGGTGATTTCACGGTCGAGGCCTACGCCGCGCCCCTCGAAGCCACGGTCAGCTTCGCCTGCGTCACCCAGAGCACCTACTACGAGTGCCGGCTGTACACCGGCGCGATCTACCTCGTGGCCTTCGGCCGCGAGGGCCAGTAGCCCATGCTGGTGGCGGCGGCCGACGGCTCCTCGCTGCGCAATCCCGGCCCGGCCGGCTGGGCCTGGTACATCGACCCGACCCATTGGGCGGCCGGCGGCTGGCCCCGGGGGACCAACAACCAGGGCGAGCTGATGGCGGTCTTGGACCTGCTGCGCCAGACCCACGGACAGGGCGAGGCGCTGCGGATCGTCTGCGACTCGCGCTACGTCATCGACAGCTGCACCAAGTGGATGGCGGCCTGGAAGCGGCGCGGCTGGCGCAAAGCCGACAACAAGCCGATCCTCAACCTGGAGTTGGTCCAGGCCATCGACCAGGCCCTCCAGGGCCGGACGGTCCAATTCGAATGGGTCAAGGGCCACGCCGGCCACCCCCTCAACGAGCAGGCCGACTACCACGCCCGGGCCGCCGCCGAGGCCTTCCAATTGGGCCTCGCCCCGGATGTCGGCCCCGGCTTCGGCCCCGGGACGGCCGCCCGGTCGGCCGTCGTGGCCCCGTCCGGCCCGCCCCCAGCGCCAGACCAACCAACCTTGTTCGGCTGACATTCGGGCGCCGCCTTGGCCCAGGCGAGGGGCGGCGTTGGGGCGGCTTCGCTAGAGTTGGCGTCGTCCAGCCGCTGTCGGGAGAGGAAGGAGCCCCATGGGCGTCTTCGGTGCCATCGAGAAGGGCATCCAATCGGCGGTCGACTGGGTTTTCCGGCGGGGTGCCATGGTCGAGATCCCAGAGATCGCCCAGAGCCTGCAAAAAGAGCTGGACGCCAAGGCCCAGTTGATCCGGCGCGACCACTGGACGGTGCCCAATGATTTTCGGGTCCACCTTTCCAAGGCCGATTACGCCCGCCTGTTCCCGTTGTCGGGGGCGATGAACCAAGAAATCGCCCAAGAGTTGCGCCATTACGCCGACGAGCGCTCCTATTCCTTCCCCGGCCCCATCGCCATCGGCTACGACGAGCGCCCTGAGCTGCCGACCGGCCGCTTCAAGGTCGTCTCGCGCAGCCTGGCCCAGGTGGTCGACCCGGCCGCCGACCGCGCGGCCCGGCGGGGCGACCTGGTGCTGGAGGTCAACGGCATCCGCCACCCCTTGGCGCCCGGCTCGTTCATCATCGGCCGGGGCAACGACGCCAACGTCACCATCTCCGACGCCGGCATCTCCCGCAGCCACGCCGAGATCATGGTCCGGGCCGCCGCCGCCGGCCCGACCGTCCACATCCTCGATCTGGGATCGCGCAATGGCGTCTACGTCAACGACCAGCGCATCGCTCCCGAGGTCGAGCACGAGTTGCGCCTGGGCGACCGGATCACGCTGGGCGAGACCCAGTTGTTCGTCCGCGCCCTGTCAGCCGACTGAGCCTCGGCCATGGGTGGTTTCGCCGCGCTGGCCCTCAGGATCGCCTTCCTGGCGGGACTGTGGCTGTTCATCGTCTTGCTGGCCGTCGTCATCCACACCGACATGACCCCCCGGAAGGCCGCCGCCACCGGGTCCGGCGCCGGCGGGTCCGGCCGCCGCCCGCCCCGGGAGTCCGCGTCCCGCCGCCCCGCCTCGGCCGCCGCCGACGCCGGGGCCAAGGTCTTGGCCGTCGACTCCGGCCCCCTGGCCGGGCAGCGCTTCCAACTGGTGGACCACGTCCGCGTCGGCCGCTCGGCCGACTGCGAGTTGCTGCTGGAGGACGAGTACGTCACCCGCAAGCACCCCCACGCCGCCCTGGACCGCCAGGCGGACGGCGGCTGGCTGTTGACCGATCTGGGCTCGACCAACGGCACCTACGTCAACGGCGTCCGCATCACCAGCCCCAAGGTCGTGACCGTGGCCGATGTCATCCAGATCGGCCGCACCCAGCTGAGGCTGGAGGCCTGATGGCGCTGGAGCTGAGAATCTGGGCCCACTCCGAGACCGGTCTGATCCGCAAAGACAATCAGGACTCCGGCTTCGCCTCGCCCACCATGGTGATGGTGGCCGACGGCATGGGCGGCGCGGCGGCCGGCGACCTGGCCTCCCGCATCGCCATCGATGAGTTCCACCGGGTCGACGGCCAAGGCCGAGGCGAGGACATGCTCGACGTCTTGGACGCCGCCTGTCGCCGGGCCAACACCCGGCTGGCCGCCTTGGTGGACCAGGACCCCGATCTCGACGGCATGGGCACCACCGTCTCCGGCGGCCTGTTCGACGGCCAAGACCTCGGCATCGTTCACCTGGGCGACTCCCGGGGCTACCTGCTGCGGGGCGACCGGCTGCTGCGTCTGACCCACGACCACTCCTGGGTCCAATCGCTGATCGACGAGGGCCGCCTGGGGGAGAGGGCCGCCTTAACCCACCCGCATCGATCCCTGCTGTTGCGCGTCCTCAACGGCCAGCCCTACTCCCGCCCCGACCTGCTCCTGGTCCGGCTGCGGGACGGCGACCGGCTGTTGTTCTGCACCGACGGCCTGTGCGGCTTGGTGGACGACCCCGCCATCGCCGGCGGGCTGTCCCTGCCCGACCCGACCGCCGCTCTGGACGATCTCGTCCAAGCCGCCCACCAAGCCGGCGGCTCGGACAACATCACCATCATCTTGGCCGATGTGGTCGACCCCAACCCGGCGGCGGCCACCAGCAACGACACCGTTCCGCTGACCCTGCCGGAGCCGACGCCGGCCCCGACCACCCCGCCGGTGGCCCCGATCACGTTGCCGGGGGCCCAGCCCGCCCTGGTCCCCCTGGTGGCGGCGTCCGCCGGCTCGGGCCAGGCCCCGACCGCCGCCGCGCAGTCGTCCCAGGAGGCCGACCCGACCACAGCCCCTCCCGAGGCGGCGCCGTCCGCGCCGGGCCAGGCCCCGACCACCCCCGGAGCGAACACCCTCGGCCTGAACACCGCCAGCCCGTCGTCCCAGGAGGCCGCCCCGACCAGTCCGACCACTCCGGACGAGGCGGTGACCACCCCGGACGACCGCACCGTTCCGGTCGACACCCCGGCCGCGTTCAGCCCGTCGTCCGCCGCCAGCCCCTGGGCCACCCGGCGGGCCGAGATCATCGCCGCGCCGCCGGTCCAGGGCGAGGGCCGGCCGGCCGGGGCCGGCCGACTGATCGGGGCCGCAGCCAGCACCGCGCCGCTGAGCCTGGACGGGGAGGCCGCCGCCGAGTCGGGCGGCGGCCAGGACGGGCCCCGCCGGCCGGGCCGCCACCGGCTGCTCGGCCGGGTGGCCCTGGTCCTGGCCGTCATCGTGGTGGCCCTGGCCGGCCTGACCATCTACACCAGCCAGCAATACTTTGTGGGCGAGGGGGACGGCCGGGTGGCCGTCTTCCGGGGCTTCCCCGGGTCCATCGCCGGCTGGGCGACCAGTTGGGAGCAGTCCCGCTCCGACATCGCTCTGGCCGACCTGCCCTACAGTCAGCGCGACCGGCTGCGCCGTGGGGTCGAGGTCGACGACCGGGCGGCGGCCGACGCCCTGGTGGACCAATTGGCCCTGGAGTCGCTGGCCTGCCTGGAGCGCCGCGCCGCCCGCCAGGCCGGCCAGGCCGACCCGACCCCGACCGTCCCCGGGGCGTCCGCCGCCACCTCCGGGTCGTCCACCGCCGCCACCAGCCAGAGGTCGTCCGCCGCCAGCCCGGCGTCCGCCAGCCCCAGCCCCACTCCCAGACCCACCGCCACCACCGTGGCCAGTCCCACCGCCAACGCCACCACCGTCACGACCGCCGCCGCCCCTGCCAGCCCCGCCAGAGCCACCCCCAGCCCGACGACGAGCATCACGCTCTACCCCGACGATGGCTGTTGACATCGCCCGGGCGCCCGCGCCCGTTTCCGGCCCCGCCGGCTCTCGGCCCCCGGCCGCCGGCCCAGCGGCCGGCCGACGGCGGCGCAATGTCGAGCTGGCCCTGGTGCTGGTCGCCCAGGCCATCGGTTGGGGGGGCTTCGTCCTGACCGGTTTCAACCGTGACAACGCCTGGCCGGTCCACTGGATCCCGGTCACCATCGTCTGGTTCGGCCTCGGCCTGGCCCTCCACCTGGTCATCCGCTGGCGCGCTCCCCAGGCCGATCCGCTGCTGCTGCCGGCCGCCCTCTGCCTGGTCGGGGTCGGCCAGGCCGCCCTGTACCGCTACTCGCTCGATTTCGACCCGGCCTTCCCGCCCGACTTCTCCGTCGCCTCCCAACTGGTGGCCGTGTTCTTGGGGGTGGCCGGCTGTGTCGGCCTGATCGTCTGGGGGTTCGACTTCCGCCGCCTCAAGTCCTACCCCTACCTGCTCTGCCTGGCCGCCCTGGGGCTCATCCTGCTGCCCCTGATCCCCGGGCTGGGGGTCGAGATCAACGGCTCGCGCATCTGGATCTACCTGGGCCCGTTCTCGCTCCAACCGGCCGAGATCGCCAAGCTGCTCCTGGCGGCCGGCTTCGCCGCCTACCTGGCCGAGAAACGCGACCTGTTGGCCCAGGCCGGCCGCCGCCTGCTGGGGCTGCGGCTGACCCGGCTGCGCGACATCGGGCCACTGGTGCTGATGTGGGGGGTGTCGCTGGTCGTCATGATGTGGGAGCGCGACCTCGGCACATCGATGTTGTTCTTCGGCCTGATCGTGTTGATGTTGTTCGTGGCCACCGGCCAGGCCCGCTGGCTGGTCATCGCCGCCCTGTTGGGGCTGGTCGGCGGCCTGGCGGCCTGGCGGCTGTTCGACCACGTCCAACGCCGGGTCGACTTCTGGCTGCGGGCCGAGGACTTCCCCCAGGAGGCCACCCAGATCCTGTCCGCCCAGTACGGCCTGGCGGCCGGCGGGCTGATCGGGTCGGGCTGGGGGGAGGGCCGCCCCGACCTGACGCCGCTCTACTTCAGCGACATGATCGCCCCCTCCCTGGGCGAGGAGATCGGCGTCGCCGGCCTGATGGCGCTGGTGGTGGTCTACGGCGTCATCGGCTTCCGCGGCCTGAGCCTGGCCCTCAAGGCCGAGGACGGCTTCACCAAGCTGTTCGCCACCGGGCTGAGCTTCGGTTTCATCCTCCAGGTCTTCGCCATCGTCGGCGGCTCCACCCGGCTGCTGCCCCTGACCGGTCTGACCTGTCCCTTCCTCAGCCAGGGCGGCTCCTCCATGATCGCCAACTGGCTGTTGCTGGGCCTGCTGATCGTGATCTCGAACCAGGTCCGCCGGCCGGCCGCCACCCTGCGCCCGGTCGACCTAGCCGATGAGCGCACCATGACCATCGACGTCCGCCGGCTGCGCCGCGTTGCCACCGGCCGGGCCGGCGAGTTGCTGGCCTTCGCCGCCGACCAGGTCAAAGAGGACGACCTAGAGCCCGTGGGGCCGCCGGACGAGCTGACCCGGGCTGTGCCCGGTCCGGGGGCGCCGGACGAGCTGACCCGGGCCGTGCCCGGTCCGGGGGCGCCGGACCAGCTGACCCGGGCCGTGACGCCGCCGGCCGGGGACGTGTCGCCTCCCGGTGGGGACCAGCCGACCGGGTTTGTGCCGTCCCCCAACGGGGACCAGCCGACCGCGCCCGAGGTCGGGGACGGTCCGATCCAGGCCGTGACACCCCCACCCCTCAACACCGCACCGTCGACCGACCCCGCCCCGCCCGCCGACCCGGGGGGTGGGAGGTGAATCGGCGCGTCCGGTTGGTCTCCTGGGTGGCCGGGCTGATGATCTTCGCCCTGCTCGGCAACCTGACCTATTTCGCGGCCGCCCGCGAGCCGACCCTCCAGGCCGAGCCGGCCAACACCCGCACCGTCTACCAGGAGTTCGACCGCCAGCGCGGCCAGATCCTGGCCGGCACGACCGTCATCGCCGACACCGTGCCGTCGGCCGTCGGCGACGAGCGGTTCGAGCGCCAGCGGGTCTACCCGGAGGGCTCCCTCTACGCCCACATCACCGGCTTCTACTCCTTCGTCTACGGCACCCGGGGGGTGGAGAACTCCTACGACTCCTACCTGGCCGGGAGCGACGACGCCCAGTGGATGCAGACCCTGCGCGACCTCTGGGAGGGCCGCGTCCCGGCCGGGGCCAATGTCCAAACCACCATCGACCCGGTGCTGCAACAGGTCGCCGCCCAACAACTGGGCTCGAGCAAGGGGGCGGCCGTGGTCTTGGATCCGGCCACCGGGGCGATCAAGGCCCTGGTCTCGACGCCCAGCTACGACCCCAACCGGCTGGCCGGCCACGACTTCGAGGCCATGGCGGCCGAGTGGGCCGCCCTGACGGCGGACCCCGACAAGTCGATGCTGAACCGGGCCGCCCGCGAGGTCTACCCGCCCGGCTCGACCGCCAAACTGATCACCGCCGCCGCCGCCCTGGCCGCCGGCTACACCCCGGAGACCATGATCGACACCCCCAGCTCGATCCAGCTGCCCAACTCCAACAACTGGCTGCCCAACGCCTCGGCCTGCGGCAACGGCCAACAGTCCTTCTCCTTCGCCCTGGCCATGAGCTGCAACACCTCCTTCGCCAACATCGGCCGCGACCTGGGGGCTGAGAAGCTGCGCCAGCAGGCCGAGCTGTTCGGCTTCAACAGCACCCACCTGGACGACCTGGGCGACGCCGCCAGCCGCTACCTGACCAGCTTGAACGACCAGGGCGAGCTGGTGGTGGAGTACCCCGACGACGCCCAGGTGATGATGGCGGCCATGGGCCAGTGGGATGTCGCCGCCAGCCCCCTGCAGATGGCCATGGTGGTGGCCGCCATCGTCAACGACGGCGTCCGCCAGGAGCCCTACGTGGTCTCCCAAGTGACCGCCGCCTCAGACCAACAGTTGCTCTACCAGCACGTCGCCCAGCCCACCCAGGCGATGACCGTCGAGCACGCCCAGACCCTGCGCCAGATGATGACCGGCGTGGTCCAGTGGGGCACCGGCACGGCCGCCGCCCTGCCCGGCGTGGTGATGGGCGGCAAGACCGGCACGGCCGAGTGGCAGGCCGGCCAGGCGCCCTACTCCTGGTACGTTGCCTACGCCCTCGACCCGGCGGTGGTGGTGGCCGTCTTCATCGAGTCGGCCGACGTGGCCGCCACCGACATGGCCTCCGGCGCCCTGGTCGGACCGATGGTGCGTCAGATTATCGCCGCCACCAGGCCGGGATAAGGCCGTGTCGAGCATTAGTCCGCCCCGTCGCCCGGGCGTGGGGCCCGTTCTTAAGGCTGTTCTCAGGGTTTACGGTAAGAATGTGCTCATGCCGGCGCCGCTGTGGGGGATGACCCCAGGCGGGGCGGGGATCAGGCCGAATCGAGGTGGAGGCGCCCGGCGCCTGCCCGTGAAAGGACGGGGATGACCGAGAACCTGCTGGGTGATCGCTATATAGTCGGTCCCCTGCTGGGCCGTGGCGGCATGGCCGAGGTCCGACGGGGCCGCGACATCCGTTTAGAGCGCGATGTCGCCATCAAGCGGCTGCGTCCCGACTTGGCCGGCGACGCCATCTTCCAGGCCCGCTTCCGGCGCGAGGCCCAGGCCGCCGCCGGGCTCAACCACCCCAACATCGTCAGCGTCTACGACACCGGCGAGCAATTCGACTCCAGCGTCGGCTTCGACATCCCCTACATCGTGATGGAGCTGGTGATCGGCCACACCCTGCGCGACGTTTTGCGCGACGGCCGCAAGATCCAGCCCGAGCGGGCGCTCGAGCTGACCACCTCGGTGCTCAACGCCATCGACTACTCCCACCGCCACGGCATCATCCACCGCGACATCAAACCGGCCAACGTCATGGTGACCACCAACGGCCAGGTCAAGGTGATGGACTTCGGCATCGCCCGGGCGGTCTCCGACACGGCCGCCTCGATGACCCAGACGGCCGCCGTCATCGGCACCCCGCAGTACCTCTCGCCGGAACAGATCCGGGGCGAGACGGTCGACCGCAGGGCCGATGTCTACGCCACCGGCTGCCTGCTGTACGAGTTGCTGGCCGGGAGGCCGCCCTTCCAGGGCGACGAGCCCGTCTCCTTGGCCTACCAGCACGTCCGGGAGCGGCCTATCCCGCCCAGCCAGGTCGACCCCGTGGTCACCCCGGAGATGGACGCCATCGTCTTGAAGGCGCTGCAGAAGGACCCGGCCGACCGCTACCAGACCGCCAAGGAGATGGCCGACGACATCGCCCGACTGCTGGCCGGCCAACAGGTCACCGCCCTCATCCCGCTGCCGGCGGTGGTCCCGGGGGAGGCCGCCGGGGCCGGCGACCCGACTCGGCTGCTGACCTCGTCCAGCGTCCCCCAGCCGGTCATCGGCTCGCGCGGCCTGCCGCCGGACGACGCGGACGAGGCCGAGGAGACACGCTCGCACAAGGGTCTGATCGCCTTGATCGTCTCGCTGTCGGTGGTGTTGGTGGCCCTGGCCGTCGGCTTGTTGGTGTATATCAACCGGCCGGTGGACCCGCCGGCCGAGACCACGGTCGAGGTGCCCTACGTCCAGGGCATGACCCAGGAGAACGCCGAGCAGACTATCGCCGCGGTCCAATTGAACGGCGAGCCCGCCCTCAAGGTTGAGGTCGAGCACGAGAACGGGCCGAACGACGACAGCGTGGGCAAGGTCATCCGCCAGAGCCCACGGGCCAAGGAAAAGGTCGAGAAGGACACGACTATTACCATCGTGGTCAACGACGGCCCCAAGAAGGTCATCCTGCCGACCGGTTTGATCGGCCTGGACAAGGCCGAGGCCGAGCAAGCTCTGAAAGACGCCGGCCTGACCAAGTACCGTATCGACCCGGCCCCGCTGGACAAGTACGGCTATCAGCAGTCCTACGTCAAAGACCACATCGTCGACTGCCAGCCTGCCCCCGGCCAGCAGGTCACGGTCGACACGGTGATCCAGCTCTACTACGACTCGGGCGACGGCCTCCTGCCCAATGTGGCCTCCTACGACCGGACCAGGGCCGTCCAAGACCTCACCCGGGCCGGCTTCGCCAACGTCCGCACCGAGGAGCAGGAGTCCAACGCCGCCGCCGGCACAGTCATCAGCATGGACCCCGCCCCCAACTCCCAACTGCCGCGTGACACCCAGGTGACGCTGTGGATCGCGGTCCCGCCGACGGTCCCGACGGACTCCCCCCCGGAGACGTCGCCATCCGATTCCGCGTCACCGACAAACGGTGCCACGCCCTGAGCCCAGATCCGCCGCTGATCGGCCGGATGGGCGGCGGGGCGTGGGGGCGGCTACGGTCGGGGCGCCGCGGCGGGGCGTGGGGGCGGCTCCGGGGCCGTCCCGGGGCCAATCCGCCCTGATCGACGGCGCGGAGTCCCGGACGGGCCGTCTGGCCTAAGCTAGTCCAGTCCGAAAGGTGGTTGCCATGCCCGAGTCCAAGAGCCGCGCCGCGGCCGACGACAAGCGCAAACTCAAGCGACACGAGCAGGTCCAGTCGGTCCAGCGCGAGAAAGCCCTCAAGGGGGCGCCCAACGAGCGCCGCTGGGTGCCGCCGCTGTTCATCGCCTGCGCCCTGCTGGGCGTCGTCTGGATCATCGTCTTCAGCGTCGCCGGCGGCTCGATCGCCTTCCTGAACTCACTGGGCAACTGGAACATGCTCATCGGCATGGGCCTGATCGCCTTGTCCTTCCTCTTGATGACCCTGTGGAAGTGAGCCGTCGACCCGGCCCGGCCAGTCGCCCGGCCCCCACGGACTGACCGCGATCCCGGATCGCGCCCGGGACGACGCCGGCCGACGTCGGCGCGGTTGGAGCCGGCCACGACATCCCTGCCCCGGGCTCGCCCCCCGGCCCGTCTCTACCCCACGGACCGCCCGCCCCGAAAGACCGGACGAGACTCCCCGCCGCCTGGTTGACGAGGCCCCGTTGACTAGATGGTTAATTCCAAGGGCTGGGCGATGGATTCGCGCTCAGACGGCGGGCCGGCCAGGAAGAGGAGAGAGGCGATGTGTGGCATCGCCGACCGACGATAACGCCGCCGGCGCGTCGTCTGGGCGTGAGGACGAGCCCATGGCTTGGAATTAACCATCTAGATCCCACCCACATTGACGTTAGCGGGGGGGGGGGGGGTAACTTTGGGCCATCTTGACGGACCGACCGTGAACTGAGGCCCGAGCCATCCGTCGCCCAAGCCGCAGGAGGCCGCCATGCCCGTCACCCCCACCCAGTCGCGATCCCAGACCACGGCCGCCCCGCCTGGCGCCCTAGACCCCATCGTCTTGCGGGGTGTCCACAAACACTTCGCCGCCGTGCGGGCGGTCGACGGCGTCGACCTGACCGTGCGCGACGGCCAGGTGGTGGCCTTCCTGGGTCCCAACGGCGCCGGTAAGACCACCACCTTGGACATGGTCCTGGCCTTGTCCGACCCGACGGCGGGCACGGTCCAAGTCTTCGGCCAGGCGCCGCGACGGGCGGTCGACGCCGGTCTGGTGGCCGCCGTCACCCAGTCCGGCGGGCTGATCCCCAACGTCAGCGTCTGGCGGCATATCCGCCTGATGGCCGACTTGTTTGGCTATCCGGTGGAGCGGGCGCGAGAGGTCATGGCCCAGACCAAGTTGGAGCCGCTGGCCAAACGCCAGACCAAGTTGTGCTCGGGCGGCGAGCGCCAACGGGTCAAGTTCGCCATGGCCCTGGTGACGCGCCCCCGCCTGCTGATCTTGGACGAGCCCACCACGGGCATGGACGTCAACGCCCGGCGCGACTTCTGGGCCGGGGTGCATGAGGCCGCCGACCAGGGCACGACGGTCCTCTTCGCCACCCACTACCTGGAGGAGGCGGACGAGTACGCCGACCGGGTGGTCATCTTGGTGGGCGGCCAGATCGTGGCCGACGGCTCCATCGGCGAGATCCGCAACCTGGTGTCGGGGCGGACCGTGACTTGTGAGTTCTCCAATCCGGACCAGGCCTCCACCGCCGCCGCCCTGGTCCAAGACCTGGTGGACTCGTCCCGCCTCCAAGGCTCGCAGCTGATCGTCCGCAGCCGTGACTCCGACGCCGTCTTGGAACGGCTGATCGTCCGACGAGCCGGGGCCCGCGACATCCTGGTCGCGGGCCAGAGCGTCGAAGACGTCTTCGTCGCCCTGACCGAGGGAGGCCAACGATGACCGCGCCGATAGTGGCCGCGTCTGGCACGGCGGCGACAGGCCGGCCGCGACGCCCGGGCTGGTACTTCCTCCGGCTGGAGGTCATCCGCGTCCTGACCAACGTCTCCACCCTGGTCTTCTGCTGCGCCATGCCCCTGGGCTTCTACCTCTTGTTCGGCGCGGCCTACGGCAAGGACCAGGCCGGCGTCGGCAACATGAACGCCGTCGTCTTGGCCATGATGGGCATCTACGGCGCCGTCATGACCGCCACGGCGCCGGCCTACACCCTGCCCACGGAGCGAGTCAGCGGCTGGAACCGCCAACTCCGGCTCACCCCGCTGCGGCCGCTGGTCTACGTCGGCGGCAAGGTGGCGGCGGCCGTGCTGTCGTCCCTGGCCTGCCTGATCGTCCTCTACGGCGTCGGGCTGGCCCTGCGCCAGGCCGAGATGCCGGCCTCCGTCTGGTTCGGCACCCTGGGGATCGCCTGGCTCGGGTCGCTGGGCTTCGCCGCCATGGGCCTGTTCATCGGCCTGGTGATGCGCAAGGGCGAGCCGGCGGCGGTCATCGTGCCGATCACGCTGGTCTGCTCGTTCCTGTCGGACGCCTTCCAACTGCCGGTGTCGGGGCGGATCTGGGACATCATCCAGAACATCGTGCCGATGGGCGGCCTGGTCCGCTGGTCCCAATCCCTGTTCGGCCCCGATATCGCCACCACCGACTGGAAGGTCTGGGTCAACGTCGTCGGCTGGACTCTGATCTTCACCTTCTTGGCGGCCCTGGCCTTCAGCCGCGACAGCAAGCGGGGGTGAGGCTTCCCACGACGGTGTTGAGACGACCGCGAGGGCGTCAGCTCGCGTCATCCCGGACTGTATCAGGGCTGAAAATCTGGGCCAGCCACGGATAAGCCTTGGTGAGCCGGTCGCGTTCGTCCCCGGGCGGCCACCTGGGGACGAACAGCTGTGGACGGCCGTCGGACGGCCGGATCGCGGCCCCGGAGCGCCGACGCGCCGGCCACCGGGGCGGCGGACAGTCGCGCCCGGGCCGTCCCCCGGGTAGACTGACCGTTAGTCAGTGACGACCGGAGCGACGAGGAGGCGGTGGGTCGATGGCGCGCAAGGTCAAACCGCCGGAGCAGCGCAAGCTTGAGATCGTCGGCTCGGCCAAGCGTCTGTTCGGACTGCGGGGCTACGCCAAGACCACTATCACCGAGATCATCGAGGACGCCGAGATCTCCAAGGGTCTGTTCTACTACTATTTCGGATCGAAAGAGGAGATCTTAGACGAGATCGTCAACCAGTTGGTCGAGGAGGACGTGGCCGCCCTCAAAGTCTGCGCCGCCCGGCCGGCCCCCGCCCCGGACCGTCTGGTCGACATGGTGCGCCAGCACCGCGCCTTGTTCGTGCGCTCCGAGGGCCACATCAAATCCCAGCTGCGGGCCATCAACAACCCCGAGATCGGCATCCGCGCCATCCGCCTGGCCGTCGTCAGCCTGACCCCTCTGCTGGCGGACGTCGTCCGGGAGGGCCTGGCCGACGGCTGCTTCCAGGTGGACGATCCCGACGGGGCGGTCGAGCTGCTGCTGTTCGCCGCCACCTTCGAGGCCGCCTTCGGGCCGGCCCATCACGCCTCGAAGCGGGACCGGGCGCTGCTGATGATGATGGAGCGGACCCTGGGCGCCCCCCCCGGCGCCATGCTCTCCGTCGCCGCCCGGACGACGGGCTGAGCCCTGATCCACCGATTTTCGACTACCGAGCGACCCTATCCGGGCGCGCTGACGGCGGTGCCGACGCTCAACGGACGTCCAGTCCGTCTTCGCCTCGGCCCCACCGCCATCACACCCGCCTAGGGCCGCTCGCCACGGAGACCATCGGTGGATCAGGGCTGAGGCGCTCCGGGCCGGGGCGGCGGGCGGTCGGCCAAATCGGGCCTCCTTGAGCCTTGCCCCCGCCCGGCCGCCGGGATAATATGACTGACGGTCAGTCGCTGACTGACCGTCAGTCGGTAGTTGGTGCGGGTGATGGGGCGGGGCGCCTGGGCGCCAGCCTCCGGCTCCCCCCGCCAGCGGCCGACAGACTCAGTCTTCAAAGGAGAAGAGTTCTCATGCTGGCTATCTTCGGCCTGATCATCGTGGTCGGGTTCATGACCCTGATCATGACTAAAAAGGCCACCCCCTTCACCGCTTTGGCCCTGGTGCCGCTGCTGGTCGGTATCATCACCGGCCTGATAAGCCGAACCGAGTACAGCGCCAGCGACATAGCCAAATTCGCCCTGGCCGGCCTGACCGGAAATTCCAGCCTCGACCACCCCGTCTCCGGCATCGCCGGCACGGCCATCATGTTGTTGTTCGCCATCTTGTACTTCGGCCTGATGCTGACGGCCGGCCTGTTCGACCCGGTGGTGGCCTTCATCTTGCGGATCGTCAAGGGCGACCCGCTCAAAGTCATGGTCGGCACCGCCGTCTTGGCCTTGGCCGTGTCGGTCGACGGCGACGGCTCGACCACCACCTTGGTGGTCTGCTCGGCCCTGATACCGGTCTACAAACAACTTAAAATGAAGATGATGGACTTGGCCGTCATCATCATCTTGGGCAATTCGATCATGAACCTGCTGCCCTGGGGCGGGCCGACCGCCCGCATCATCAGCGCCCTCGGCGTCGACGAGGGCGTGCTGCTGCGCAAGATCGTCCCCGGCATGTTGATCGCCTCCGTCTGGGTCATCGCCGTGGCCTTCATCCGAGGCCGGGCCGAGCGCAAGCGCCTGGGCGTGGTGACGCAGACCGAGGCCGACATCGCCGAGGTCCGGGCCCAGCAGCACGCCACCGACGCCGAGTTGAGCCGCCCCAAGATGATTTGGTTCAACCTGGCGCTGACCGTGGTCATGCTGGTCATCTTGATCTTCGGCGACATCTGGATCATCCCCAAGGTCAACGCGGCGGTCATCTTCGCCGTCGGCCTGGCCATCGCCATGACGATCAACTACCGCTCGCTCAAAAACCAGCGCGAGATCATCGAGAAATACGGCTCGTCGGCCCTGCACGTCGTCATCATGGTCTTGGGCGCCGGCATCTTCATGGGCATACTGATCGGCACCGGCATGAGCGACGCCATGGGCCGGGCGCTGGCCGATTGGATGCCGGACTTCCTGGGCAGCCACTGGGCCATCGTCACCGCCGTGGTGTCGGCCCCCGGGACCTTCCTGCTGAGCAACGACGCCTTCTATTACGGCGTGCTGCCGGTGCTGAACGAGGTCGGCCTGAAGAACGGTTTCGAGGCGATGGACATGGCCGTGGCCTCGACCGTCGGCCAGGCCTTCCACCTGCTCAGCCCGCTGGTCGGCTTCATCTACCTGCTGCTCCACCTGACCGGCGTCGACATGGGCGCCTGGCAGCGCAAGACGGCCAAGTGGGCCCTGGGCACCTTCGCCATCTTCCTGCTCAGCATTCTCACCTTCGGGGGGGTGCCGGCGTAGTCGCGGGGACGGTCCCCAAGCCGGGGGCCGGTGAGCGGCGGCCGCCGCCCGCCGGCCCCCGGTCGGGAGCGACACGAGAACGATATGGACGACATCGTCATCACCAGCTGGGCCCCGGGGTCGGACCCGGTGGACCCGGTGGACCAGGCGGTCCCGGCGGCCGTGGCCGGGCTGCTGGAGCGGGCCGGGCTCGGCCTGGAGGCCGACGTCGAGGTCTGGGCCCTGGCCCGCCGCGACGGCCGGCTGGTCGGCTGCATGGGCCTGGCCGGCGACCTGGTCAAGGACGTGGTCGTGGACCAGGGGCTGCGCGGCCACAATCTGATGGCCGGGCTGCTGACCGAGTTGCGCCACCAGGCCGTCGCCCGCGGCCGGACCCGGTTGAGTTGCTACACCCGGCCGTCCCTGGCCGCCGTCTTCGCCTCCCTCGGCTTCCGCGCCCTGGCCCAGGCCGACGGCCTGGCCGTCCTGATGGAGGACGACCCCCGCGGCGTCGAGCGCTACCAGGCCGACCTGGCCGCCTCCCGGCGGGAGGGGGAGCGCATCGCCGCGGTGGTGCTCAACGCCAACCCCTTCTCCCTGGGCCACCAGCACCTGCTGCGCCTAGCCGCCCGCGACTGCGACCTGGTCCACGTCTTCGTGCTGGGGGAGGACCGCTCCCAGTTCAGCCCGGCCGAGCGTTTCGCCCTGGTCCGGGACGGCTTGGCGGCGCTGCCGGAGCACGACCGCTTCGTGCTCCACCCGGGCTCGCGCTACATCGTCTCCCGCCTGACCTTCCCCCAATATTTCCTCAAAGACCAGGCCGACATCGCCCGCGCCCACGCCGGCATCGACCTGCAGCTGTTCCGCCAGCGCGTCGCCCCCGTCCTGGGCATCCGCCACCGTTTCGTCGGCAGCGAGCCGACCAGCCGGATCACGGCCCACTACAACCAGGAGATGAGGCGCTGGCTGCAGTCTCCCCAGGCGGACTGGCCGACCATCGAGGTGCATCAGGTGGAACGGCTGGAGGTGGGCGGGCGGCCCGTCTCGGCCACGCGCGTCCGCCAGGCGCTGGCGGCCGGCCGGTTCGACCAGTTGGCCGAGCTGGTGCCGGCGACCACCTGGGACTACCTGGTCCGCCGCCCGCCCCGGGCCGAGCCCGCGCCCTTGGGGCCGCCCGCCCCGCCCCGCCGGCAGGGCGGCCGAAGCCAGCCGCCCGACGACCACCGACAAGCCAAGGAGCTGTCATGCTAAGCGGCCGAAGCCAGCCGACCGGCGACCACCGACCAGCCAAGGAGCCGCCATGCTAATCAGCCGCCCGGCCGTGGCCGGGACCCTGGAGTCCGGCGACGCCACGGTCCGGATCACGCCCCACGACAGCTTGGAGGTGGTCGTCACCAGCAGCGTCGAGGCGCAATACGGCGATGCCGTCCGCCGGGTTGTCCGACAGACCTTGGAAGGCCTCGGCGTGGCCCGCGCCCTGGTGACGGTGACCGACAAGGGGGCGCTCGACTACGCCCTGCGGGCCAGGGTCGAGGCGGCCGTGATGCGGGCCGGCGACGAGCCGGTCGACTGGGACGTCCTGATCGGGGGGGAGCGATGACCGACGTCCTCAACCCGCCGGCGGCCACGCTCGACGCCGCCCAGCCGGCCTGGGGCAAGTACGACCAGGCCGCGGCCCCGCCCCACCGCTCGGCCCTGTTCGTGCCGGCCTCGAACGCCGCCATGCTGGCGACGGCCTGGGTCTACGGGGCCGACCTCTACATGTTCGACCTGGAGGACGCCGTCGCCCTGCGGGAGAAGGACTCGGCCCGCCTGCTGGCGATCAACGCCCTGACCAGCTACCCGTGGCGCGACATGGCGGTGGCGGTCAGGGTCAACGGCATCGACACGCCCTTCTTCGCCGACGACCTCCAAGCCGTCGTCCGGGCCGGGGCCGACATGGTGCGCCTGCCCATGACCGACAGCGCCGAGCTGGTCCACCGCCTGGACGCCGAGCTGACCGCCATCGAGCGGGCCTGCTCCAGGCCGGTCGGCTCGACCAAAGTGATAGCCGCCATCGAGTCGGCCGCCGGCGTCGTCAACGCCTCCGCCATCGCCTTGGCCAGCCCCAGAGTCGTGGCCATCGCCCTGGCCGGCTTCGACTACCTGTTGGACATGGGGGCCGAGCCCACCCAGGACGGCTCGGAGCTGTTCTACGCCCGCTGCGCCGTCCTCCACGCCGCCCGGGCGGCGGGCGTCTGGTGCTACGACGTGGTCTGGGGCGACGTCGACGACGAGGCCGGCTTCCGGGCCGAGGTCGAGCTGGTCAAACACCTCGGCTTCGACGGCAAGACCCTGGTCAACCCGCGCCAAATCCCCTGGTTGCACGAGGCCTACTCGCCCACCGCCGCCGAGCTGGCCCGGGCCGAGCGCGTCGTCCGGGCCGCCGAGGCCGCCCGCGACCGCGGCCTGGGCGTCATCGCGGTCGACGGCAAGATGGTCGACGGCCCCATCGTCCAAGCGGCCCGCCGCGCCATCGCCTATGCCGCAGCCTCCGGCGTCAGGGAGGACCGATGAACCAGCCCCGTCCCGCCGCCTCCAAGATCTGCTCATCCTTGGAGGAGGCGGTCAAACGCTCCGGCCTGGCCGACGGCGGCACCATCAGCTTCCACCACCACTTCCGCGAGGGCGACCAGGTGATGTTGGCCGTGGTCGCCGAGCTGGCCCGCCTCGGCCTGCGCGACCTGACCCTGGCCCCGTCGTCGCTGGGAGCCTGCCACGCCGGGCTGATCGAGTTCATCCGCCGAGGCGTCATCACCCAGATCTACACCTCCGGCCTGCGCGGCCAGCTGGCCGAGGCCGTCTCCCACGGGCTGATGGACCGGCCGGTCCAGCTCCACTCTCACGGCGGGCGCTGCGCCCTCATCCAGTCGGGCGAGATCAAAATCGACGTGGCCTTCCTGGGGGTCTCGGCCTGCGACCGGCTGGGCAACGCCAACGGCGTCACCGGGCGGTCGCCCTGCGGCTCGCTGGGCTACGCCCAGGTCGACGCCCAGCACGCCCGCGGCGTCGTGCTGGTGACCGAGCAGCTGGTGGACTACCCCAACCAGCCGGCCTCGATCCGCCAGGACCAGGTCGATTGGATCGTCCAGCTGCCGGCCGTGGGCGACCCGGCCAAGATCAGCAGCGGCGCCGCCCGCGTCACGACCGATCCCCGGGAACTGCTGATCGCCCGCCACGCGGCCGAGGTGATGGCGGCCTCCGGGCTGTTCGTCGATGGCTTCTCGCTCCAGACCGGCTCCGGCGCGGCGGCCATCGCCACCACCCGCCACCTGCGCCGCAAGATGGCCCACCGCCGGGTCAAGGCCGCCTGGGCGCTGGGCGGAATCACGGCCGACATCGTCGAGCTGGCCCAAGACGGCTGGCTGGACCGGATCGTCGACGTCCAGGACTTCGACGTCCAAGCGGCCGAGGATCTGCGGACGAACCCGCGCCACCACGAGATCAGCGCCGCCGAGTACGCCAACCCCATCGGCAAGGGGGCCTGCGTGGACGAGTTGGACCTGGTGATCTTGTCGGCCCTGGAGGTCGACCTGGATTTCAACGTCAATGTCCTGACCGGCTCCGACGGCGTCATGCGGGGGGCCTCCGGCGGGCACTGCGACACCGCCGCCGGGGCCAAGCTGGCCATCGTGGTGGCGCCGCTGCTGCGCTCGCGCATCCCCACCGTGGTGCGGCGGGTCACGACCAAGGTGACGCCGGGGCGCGACGTCGGCGTGCTCGTGACCGACGCCGGCATCGCCGTCAACCCTGATCGGCCGGAACTGGCCGAGCGGCTGCGCCAGGCCCGCCTGCCGGTGGTGGCGCTGGAGGATCTGCACGAGCGCTCCCTCAAGATCGCCGGCCGGCCCCGGCCGTTGGAGTTCGACGACAAGGTGGTGGGCGTGGTGCGCTACCGCGACGGGTCGATCCTGGACACGGTCCGCCAGGTGGCC
>JAISAO010000072.1 GCA_031266665.1 Propionibacteriaceae bacterium
TCGTCGTACTGGTAGCCCACCAGATCGGGCTTGGCCTTGCCGGTCTGAGTGGACGACAAGACCAGATTCCCGGCCAAATCCCAAGTGTTAGTAGTGGTGGACAACTTGGTCTTCTGCCCACAGTAACGCCTAGTCTTGACCGACTGGACCAGCTGACCGGCGGCGTCGTAGGTGTTGTCCTGGATGATCCAGTCGTTCTTCTTGATGGTGGATGGGTCGTTGGGCGCCGTCCACTGAACCCGGTTGCCGACCGCGTCGTAGGCGTAGGTCGACGGCAGGGTGCCGCCCTCGTCGGCGACCAGGCGGCCCAACGGGTCGTAGGTATAAGTGGCGACGACTGGTTTGTCTTTGTCGAGCTGGCTGGTGCGGGAGGCCACCAGGCCGGCGTCGGTGTAGGTGTAGGCGAAGGACGCCAGCTGTTTCTGCTTGGCGCCGGTCGTGGTCAGCGAGGCGAGTTGTCCGGTCGACGTGTAGGCGGTGGTGACCGTGCTGCCGTCGCCCCGCGTCACGACGGTCGGCCGCCCCAAAGCGTCCAAGACGACCGAGACGTGGCCCATCGGGCTGTCGATGGCGGTCGTCTGGCCGGCGGCGTCCAAGCTGTAAACGATCTTCTCGCCGCCGGGTAGGGTCAAACTGGTGCGGTTGCCAGCCGGATCGTAGCCGTAGACCAGGGTCTGTCCGGCGGCGTCGACGGTCCGCTCGACCCGCCCCAACAAGTCGTAGAAAGTCGTCACCACACCGGTGGCGTTGGCCGCCGCCACCTGGTTGCCGACAGCGTCGTAGACGAAGGTCTCGACCGCGCCGGTCGAATAGACTCGCCGTGTCAGATTGCCGCTCAGATCGTAGGCGTAACTGGTGGTCGCCCCGCTGGCCGCCGTCTCCAGGGCTAGGTTCCCCGCCAAGTCGTAGGCGTAGACGGTGGTCCGGCCTATCTGATCGGTCTCCTCGGCCAACAAACCGTTGGCGCCATAAGCGAAGGCCGTCACCCCGCCGTTGGCGTCGGTGATAGCGGCCAACAGGTCGCGCGGATCGTAGGCGTAACCGGTGGTCACGTTCTGCTGGTTGGTGCTGTCCGCGCCCGCCACCGCGTTCTCGACCACGGACACCAGGTTGCCGTTGGCGTCGTAGGCGTAGCCGGTCACAACGCCGCCCGGGGCGGTGGCCGCTGTTAGATTCCCGGCCAAGTCATAGGCCAGCCGGGTTGTGCGCCCGGCCGGGTCGGTCACCGCGACGGTCTGGCCGGCCGTGTCGTATTCCGTGCGGGTCGTCTGGCCTAGCGGATCGGTCACCGCCGTCACCAGGCCGCCCGCGTCCAGCGTGTAACCAGTGGTGCGGCCCAAAGCGTCAGTGGCGGCCGTCACCCGGCCCAGCGCGTCATAGGCGGTCGTGGTGGTGTGCCCGTTCGGGTCGGTCACAGCTGTCAAATTGCCGGCCGGATCGTAGCTATAGGCGGTCGTCCCGCCGAGGGCGTCGGTCATAGCCGTCACCCGGCCGGCCGGGTCGAGCGTGTAAGCGGTGGTCGCGCCCAGCTGGTCGGTCGCGGCCGTCAACTGCCCGGCGGCGTCCCAGACGGCCGTCACCGTCCCGCCCCGCGGGTCGGTCACAGACACCAACCGGTCCCGCCAGTCGTACCCATAACTAGTGGTCGCGCCCACCGGATCGGTCACAGACACGATCCGCCCGGCCGCGTCGTAGACGGCCGTGGCCGCCCCGCCATCGGGATTGTCCACCCGCACGACCAGGCCACGGGCGTCACGGGTGTAAAAGGTCGTGAAACCGGCCGCGTCAGTCTCCGCCGCCACCAGTCCGGCGGCGTCATAGCCCGTCCGCCTGGTGTTCCCCAGCGGATCGGTCACGGCCGTCACCCGGCCCAGCGCGTCCACGCCGTAAACGGTGGCGCCGCCCAGCGGGTCGACCGCCTCGGCCAGGCGGTTTTCGGCGTCGTAGCGGTAGCGCGTCACCCCGCCGTCGGGCGCCGTCACGGCGACCGGGTTCAACTCCGTGTCGTACTCGTACAAAGTGACCGACCCGCGCTGGTCCGTCCACCGGACCACCTGGGCGTTGGCGTCGTACTCCCAAGCCTCGGACGAGCCGTCGGCGTAAGTCGTCAAAACCAGATTGTCATCTGGGTCGTAGGCGTAGCTGGTCGTCGCGCCCAACGGGTCCACCGCCGAGACCAACCGGTTGGCCAAATCGTAGGCGTAAGAGAAGGTCGCCCCCGCCGGGTCCGTCACAGCCGTCAGATTGCCCCGGCCGTCATAGGCCCACATCGTCGTCCGACCAAGCTCATCGGTCGCCGACAGCTTGTCGCCGTGCGCGTCGTAGACATTTGTGACGGCCGACCCGTCCGGGTTCGTCAGCCGTGTCGTCAAACCCCGGGCGTCGACCTCGAACCAGGTCGTCCGCTCCGCCCCGCCCAGGCCGCCCTGATCGGTCGCGCTCACCAGGTCACCGGAGTCGTTGTACTCCAAGGTCTGGACCGCGCCCGCCGAATCGGTGATCCGGGTCACCAGGCCCGCCCGGTCGTACTCGTAGCCGGTGCGCGCGCCGGTCGGCGTGACTTGGGCGGCCGTCAGGGCCGTGTCCGTGTACTCGGTCGAGGTCACAGCGCCGAGCGCGTCGACCACCTTCGTGACCTGTTTCAGGTCGTTCCAGTAATACACGGTCACAGCGCCGGTGGCGTCGGTGAAGGTCGTCGTCCGGGCGGTGTCGTCGAACACCAGCGTCCGTTTGTGACCCGTCGACGTGGTCTGCTCGACCACCCGCGACTGCTCGTCATAAACGTTGCGCAGCCACACCACACCGTCCGCGCCGGTCTCCGCCGTCATCCGGTGGGCCTCGTCGTAACCGAACCCCCGCACCCGCCCGGCCGGCGACACCAAACGCACCAGATCACCCCCGTCCGAGTAGCCCAACTCCCAGACCGCGCCGTCCGGCCGGGTGAAAGAAGCGATCCGGCCCAGGCCGTCGGTCGCCACCGTCACCGTCTGACCGGCCTCATCCGTGATCGTTGACAACCTCGGGAACAACTCACCCGCCCCCGAGTAGCTCAGCCGGATGGTGTTGCCCTGACGGTCCCGCGACCAGGTCAGCGCCGCCCGCCCCGTGTCCTCGTCCAAAGCGAAACCCATCGACTCGTCGCCACTCGCAGACGCCCACACCAACGCCGTCGCGCCGTCCCACCGCAACGAGGCGTAAGCGTCCCCCGGACCGACGAAACCGCCCGCCCCGTCCGGCTCGAACAAGAACGCCCGGCCGTCGGCCAGCGTCACCCCGGCCGAGTCGTCGTCGAACAACTGCACATGACCGCCATAGGCGAACGACCAGCCCACCCCGACCTGTGAGTCCAAACCCGACTGGGCGTTGTAGTGCAACGTCGTGTCGATGGTTTGCGAGCCCACTCCCGACAACTCGAACACTGCCTCCGAGGTGACGAAGTTGCCGGTCGACATCGACACCGGGTCGGCCCCGTAGCGCAAGAAATTCTGGTACCCCAGATTCCGCAGCCGAGCCAACTCGTCGTCCGACGGGCGGCCCGGCCGCTTGGAACAAGCGATCCCGAGGGCCGTCAACTCGTCCTCGATCGCCGCCGTCACCCCGTCGGCGATATAACCGAACCCCCGACTCTCCGGGTCGAGGATAACCTCGTGGTCGTAATTGTGGTCCAAGAACAAGGCCTCGACGTGGGCGTAGGGATAAGACGTGCCCGCGAATCCCGGATACCACGGCGACGCCGGGGCCGTGCTCACCCCCAAGGTCGACGGCCGCCCCGTGAACCCCGACACCTGGTCCAAGAAGCGGGCCGCGAACCCGGCGTACTCCGGCGGAGCGAAGGCCCTCGGCCCGCCGTCGCTCTGCACCCCCCAGGGAGAACCCGTCAAGGTGTTGAAAGCCAGCGTCACCGCCAAATCCGGGTCGGCCGCGTCGGCCGCCGCCCGCCGGTCCGCCAACGGCACCGTCGCCACACTGGGATCGTCTCGCGTCAACACCACCTCGGTTTGACAATTCTCTTGCAAACGAGTCTTTACCTCGTTGGCCAGGCGGATATTCAGCGGCAACTCCGTCACCAACCCATAACCCGGCCAGCTCACGTTGGCCACGTCATCATCCGGGTCCAACACCACCGTCGCCCGCGGGGCCGCCGCCGCGTTCCCGGAAGGCGTCCAACCGAACACCGCCACCGCCAAAGCCGTCGCCACCGCCACCAATCGCCCGTAACGTCGCATGACGCCCCACTTCCCCAAGATAGACACCGATTCGGTGACCCGAAATGTAGCGAAAGCCCACAGGCGACACGACTCTGCGCCCTGAACATTTTCCCACGCCCTTGCATATTCGTTCAGCAGCACCATCGCCACACCCCGTCGACAAGATAACTTTATCTTGCTCCGCTGCTGAACGATAGAACCACAGCGACCGGCGGGACGGTCAGCCGTAGGTGTCGCGGGGGCCGCGCCCGGGGACGGAGCGGCGGCCCTTCTTCCAGCTCTTGGCCTGGGGGCCCAGGACCTTGACCAGGCTGACCGTCTGGTCGCCCAGGGCGGCGTTGAGCTTGGCCACCAGTTGGGGGGCCAGCAGACGGATGGCGCTGGCCCAGGCGGTCGAATCGGCTTGGACCAGCAGGCGGCCGTCCTTGAAGCCGACCGGCCGGCAGTGGTTGGCGTTGGTCTGGCCGACGAAATCGGCCCAGTGGCCCAGCAGGGCGGCCACGGCCAAGTCCTGGCGCCAGCCCCGCTCGGCGATGACCCGGTCCAACAAGGCCCCCACCGGCTGGGGGTCGCGCTCCGAGGGGCCGGCCCCCGACCAGGCGTCGTCCTCCGCCGGCCGTCGCTGACGGCGGCGGGGGAAGACCTTCTGCCCCCGGGCGGCCCGGGCGATCTGGGAGGCCAACTCCAACCCGGTCGGGTCGGGCGCGGCCGACGCCGCCGGCTCGGTCTCGCGCCCGTCGGGAGCGGTCACGTCACCAGCCGTTGCGGGCGGCGGCGGCGCCCCACTGTCCACAAACGTTGGCTATGGCGACCAATCCGGCGGCGGCGCCGACCACCGCAGCCGCGACGATCAGCCCGCTCGGCAAGCCTTTGGCCGCGACTTCCCGCCGACCGGCGGCGGGCAGTGGTGGGACCGTCCGCCGCTTCGCGGCCGACGTGTGGCCGAGCGACAGTCCCACGGCGATCAGGGCCAAGGCCAACACCGGAGCCGGGCTGGCGGAGGGGTCCACCGTCAGGCCGAGCCGCGCCAGCAGAAACTGCAGCGCTGAGATCACGGCGCCCAGGCCGACGATGCTCTGGGCCACTAGGACAAAAACTCGCAGCGACCCGTCCGGCGATTGATCCCGTTCGCTCATCATCACCTCTCCAACGGCAACGATATGTTTTCCAAACCCTATCCCACCGCCGACGGGGCCCCGCCGGGAAGCCCGCTGGGACCGTCGCTCTGGCGGCCCGGCCGGTCGCCAGGGACGGGGGCCGAAGCGGCGCTCGGCGGCGGGCCGGCCAGTGGCGTCAGGGCGCCGTGCTCCACCTCGACGACGGCGCCGGCCAGGCCCGGGGGCACGTCGGCGGCCACGGCGGCGGTGATCAATACCTGCTCGGCCCCGGCCACGACCTCGCCCAGGCGGTGGCGGCGCTGGTCGTCCAACTGGGCGAAGACGTCGTCCAACAGCAGCACCGGCTCCAGGCCGTCGGCCCGCAGCAGGTCGAAGCTGGCCAGGCGCAGGGCCAGGGCGACGGACCAGGCCTCGCCGTGGCTGGCGTAGCCCCGGACCGGCAGCCCCCCCAGGTCCAGGGCCAGGTCGTCGCGGTGGGGGCCGACCAGGGATTGGCCACGGGCGATCTCGTCTTGGCGGCGGCGGGCGATGGCGGCGCGGTAGAGCTGGGCGATGACCGGAGCGGCGCCGGCCGCCGGGCGGATTGGTCCCACCCGATCCGACTCCACCGGTCCCGACCCCGACCGGCCCGACTCCACCCGGCCCGACTCCACCCGATCCGGTCCCGACTGGCCCGCTTCCGCCGGCTCCGTCCCCAAGGCGACGTGGCTGGCGTAGGCCAGGCCGGCCGGGTCGCGGGCCGGGGCGATGGCGGCGTAGCGGGCGGCGAAACGGTCCCGCAGGGCGGCCACCGTGTTGAGGCGGGCGGCCGTGATCTCCGCCCCCAGGCCGACCAGGCGCTCGTCCCAGACCTCCAGGGTCTCATCCCAGCCGGGGACGGCTTTGGGGCCGCGCCCGGAGAGGGCCTTGAGCAGGGCGGTGCGCTGGCGCAGCGCCCGGTCGTAATCGGCCCGCACCCCGGCCAGGCGGGGCCAGCGGCTGGTGATCAAGGCGTCGATGAAAGCCCTGCGGGCGGCTGGCTCGCCCTGGGCCAGGACCAGGTCCTCGGGCGCGAACAGGACCACCCGCAAAGCCCCGACGACGTCCCGGGGCCGGACCGGGGCCTGATTCAGACGGGCCTTGTTGGGCCGGCCCAAGTTGATCTCCAAGTCGACGGCGAGGCGTCGCCGGTCGTCGCCGCCGGCCGCGACCCGGGCTGAGACGACGGCGCTGGCGGCGCCGGCGCGGACCAAGGGCTGGTCGCCGGCCACCCGGTGGGAGCCCAAACAAGCCAAGTAGTGAACTGCCTCGATCAGATTGGTCTTGCCCTGGCCGTTGGGCCCCAGGAACAAGGTCGCCCCAGGCCTCAGGGCCAGCTCGGCCCGGGCGTAAGAGCGGAAATCGGTCAGGCGCAGAGCCGTCAGCCACACCGCGATCGTACCTGGGGGTCAGGTCGTGACTTCAAACCAAGAGGCCGTTTCACGGCTCAGCCGGGCAGGCGCATCAACATGATGACGTGGCGGTAGTCGACCTCGGACTCCTGGTCCAGGTCCGCCAACGGCGTCAACAAACATGGTTTGCCTGGGCCGGAGAAGGCCAGTTTGACGTAGGGCGCGTTCAAGACCGACAAGACGTCCGACAGATAGTGCGGATTGAAGCCGACTTGTTCGACGGCCGGCTCATCGGCCTCGGCCGCCCAGACCTGGGCCGCCACCTCCTCGAAGGCTTGGGCCTGGTCGCCGGTGGCGGCCTCCAAGGTGACGGACTGCTGGCCGATGACCATCTTCAGCGAGGTGTTGCGCTCGGCCACCAGGGCGACCCGTTTGACGGCCGCCGCCAACTCGCTAGTCGACAATTTGACCGTCAACTGGCCGGCGATATTCATCAGGTGGCGCACCTTGGGGAACTCGCCGTCCAGCAGCCGGGTGGTGATCTGGCGACGTCCGCCGCCGCCCTCGCCCTCGAAACCGATCAGGCCCTCGCCCGTCTCGACGCTGGCCAGCGACAAGGTCACACTGTCGCCGGCGGTCATCGACTTGGCGGTCTCGGCCAACACCTTGCCCGGCACCAGGACGGCGGCGTCCAGCCCGGGGCCGGCCGGCGACCAGACCAGTTCCTTCAAGGCCATGCGGTAGCGGTCGGTGGCTAAAAATGACAATTGATCGTGGTTGAACTCCAGTCGGACGCCGGTGAAGACCGGCAACAACTCGTCTCTCCCGGCGGCGATCACCACCTGGCCCACGGCCTCGGCCAGGGAGGCGCTGTCGATCCAGCCGCAGGCCTGGGGCATGGCCGGCAACTCGGGATAGTCGGCCACGGTCAACAGTTGGAGGGCGAAATGGGACGAGCCGCAGTCCAAGGACAAACTGTTGCCGTCGGCCGCCAGCCAGACCGGTTTGTCCGGCAGCGAACGGCTGATCTCGGACAGCAGTCGACCCGACACCAGGGCCAGACCAGGCTCCTCGACCGTCGCCGGCACGGTGATACGGGCCGAGGTCTCGTAGTCGAAGCTGGACAAGATCAACTGTCCTGGCTCAGCCCGGATCAACAAACCGGCCAAGATGGGTTGGCTGGGACGGAGCGGCAGGCTGCGGGCCGCCCACTGGACAGACTCGGCCAGGATGTCACGGTCGAGTTGGACCTTCATACTGCTTCTCCTTCGGACGCCGGGCTTCGACCCTAACTGTAGCGGCGCCCGGAACCGCCGCCGGTCCCACCGCTCGCCCGCTCGGCGGTGGAGTCCGGCGCGACCGTCCGGGGATCGGCCGGGCCGATTCGTCGGCTTTGTCCCCAGTTCGGCCGCCGCCGAAGTTGGAGGATCTCATTAGATCTGACTGTCGTCGTCTTCGTAGCCTCTGGGGATACTGGGGACGGCCGGCGTCAAGGCTGGTCGGATTCTCAATCACCGCCTTGTGATTCGGTGGATGGACGGTGCATCGGCGGTGGACGCCCCGGGGACGACTGTCGGCCCGGCCGTCGTCGCGCACAGTCGTTTCCTAGTTACCCCGATGTTGTACACAGGCACTTGTGGACAAATGTGGACAAGTTGATCGGACGATTCCAACGGCAGTTGTCCCCGAAGCGGTGGTGCCACCCGGTCGGACCGAAGTGGTGGTCTGCGCCCGGCCGGGCGGGCGTTGGGCGGCTTCGGGCTCAGCCTTGGAGGCCGACGTAGCGGGACACCTCGCGTTGCCACAGCCAGCGGGTCAAGACCGTCAAGGCGACGGCCGCCGCTGCCGCCACCGAGGCCAGCCAGACCGAGTCCCAGCCGAAGAAGACCCGCGACGGCAACGTGGTTAACAACACCACCGGCAAGACGCTGGAGAATAATAAACGCATACCGGCGCTGTAGAGGTCGGTTGGGACTCGGCTCAAGTTGTGGACGGCATCGGCCAGGAAACCGCCCTCGAACCGGAACTGGGTCAAGACCTTGAAGCCGCAGAGCACGTTGATCGCCCACATCAGGACCGAGGCCGCCGTCAAGGCGACCACGAAGCCGATCACCGCCCAAGCCCCGCCGGGCACGGCCCCAGCCCAGACGGCGTAGCCCCCCAGGGCCAAGGCGATGCCGAACTTGGGCAGGTCGGCCACGTTGAGATGACCCAAGGAAGCCATCAGTAAAGAATCGGCCGGCAGGGTTAACAAGCCGTCCACCCGCCCGTTGACCACACCGGATTGTAAAGACTCTATGTTACGGCTCAGGAAGGCCCAGTAGACGGCGTCCAACCAATACCAGATGGCCTGCAGGAACAACAGACGTGGCTGGTTCCAGCCCTCGGCCGCCAGGTAGCGGCCGGCCACCAGCACCGGGGCGATGGCGAAGCCCAGCCAGGCCAAGGAGACGCCCAGCCCGATCAGGGTGTCGCCGCGGAAATGGGCCGCCGCCTTCAAGTCCAGCCCCCACTGGACGCGGACACAGCGCCAGGCGTGGGCCGCGCCGCCCACCCGGGGCGCCCGCTGGGCCAACTCCGACCGGCTCATATCCCTACCCCCTCGTAGCGGCGCAGGGCCACCCGCCAGACCCGGCGGTACAGGGCCAGGCCGCCGACCAGCCAGCCGGCCGCCGCCAGCCACATCCACCACTGGGGCGCGGTCACGCCGGCCAGAATCTCGGCCGGCCCGCCCTGGTCGTACCAGAAGGGCGAGCAGCGCATGGCCCAGCGCAGCCCGGCCGGCATGTAGGGCGAGGGGGCGATCAGCCCGCCCAAGACCCACGCCACGCCGGACAACAGGCCGACCACGCCGCCCCAGCGCTGGAACCAGAGCACCACCAGGCTCCAGCAGGCGGCCAGCACGGTCGCCCCGCCCCAGCCCAGCAGCCACAGGCCGACCCCGGCCGCCCAGTCCCCGGGCCCGGCGGTCGAGGACGCCCCCAGGCCGACCGCCAGCAGGGGCAGCACCACCACCAGGGGGGCGAAGCGGAACAAGCCGGAGGCCAATGGCCGGGCCATCAGGGCGAAGAAGGGATGGAGCGGTTGGAGCAGCAGGACGGACAGCTCGCCGCTGTAAATCCGCTCGCCGAAGCCGAAGATGATGGGGAACATGACCGCCAGGTTGGAGGTCACCAGCAGCGACAGGTAGTAGGTGGTGGTCTGGCCGGCGGTCATGACGGTGCCGTCGGTCTGTTCGGCGGCCGTGTTCCACAAGGCCATGAAGGCCAACGGCACCACCCAGCCGAACAGGCCCAGCATCAGCTGCAGGCGGAACATGACGGCGGCCGACAGTTCGAGCCGCCACCAGGCCGTGAAACCGGCCCCGGTCCGGGCCAGACCGGCCCAGCGTGAGGGTTGTTGATCGGCCACCGCCACCGCCACCGCCCGGTCGGGCTCGACGGTCACGGCTGAGACCCCGGGTCGTCCAGGTCAGCCGGGTTGTCCGGGCTGGCCGAGGCGGCGTAGAGCTGGCCCAGGGCCACCTCCAACGGCGGGTCGCCCACCTGCAGGTCGCTGACGCCGGGCTGGCGGCTGAGGTGGCGCAATAACTCCGGCAGGTCGTCGCGGTCGGCCGTCAACTCGATCTCGGACTCGCGCCGCCCGGTCACCAACCCGGCCCAGGGCGTGGCCGCCAGTTGGGCCGGGTCATCCGGGTCGTCCGTCCCGCCGACCGTCTCGACGGCCTCCCGGCAGCGGACGGTGACCAGTTTGCGGCCGTCGTCCAGGTGGCGCAACTGGTCCAATTGGCCGGAGAAGACCAGCCGGCCGCCGGCCAGCACCAGCACCCGTTGGGCCAGGGCCTCGATGTCGGCCAGGTAGTGGGAGGTCAGCACGATGCCGGCCCGGTGGCTGGCGGCGTAGGCCTTGACGAAGGTCCGGATGGCGGCCTGGGCGTCGAAGTCGAGCCCGATGGTCGGCTCGTCCAATAACACCAGTTTGGGCTGGTGCAGCAGGGCGGCGGCCAGCTCGCAGCGCATGCGTTGGCCCAGGCTGAGCTGGCGCACCGGCGCGTCGCCGAATTGGGCCAGGCCCAATAACTCGACCAATTCGTCTTGGGAGGAGGCGAACTGGGCCGGCGACAGCCCGTAGATCACCCGCCGGGCGGCCAGGGAGTCGAAGACCGAGACGTCGGGGTTGAGCTGGCTGCGCTGGCCCATGATGAAGCCGATCTGGCGCAAGAACTCGACCGGGCGGCGCTGGGGGACGAAGCCGAGGACGTCGAGCGAGCCGCTGGTCGGGGTCAACAGGCCGGCGACGCACTTCAAGGTGGTGGTCTTGCCACAGCCGTTGGGCCCCAGCAGGCCGACGATCTCCCCGGCGTAGAGCGAGAAACTGACCTGGTCGATGGCCTGGATGAAGCGGTGGCGGCGGTGGAACAGGCTGCGCCAGACGGCCCCGCGCCCGCTCTCGCGCTCAGCCACCTTGAAGACCCGCGACACCGAGTCCAAGACGGCCAGCGGCGCGGCGGCCGTGCTGACGGTGGTGATGGCCGTCCCCCTCTCCCGGCCCCGACGGCGGCCGAACCCGCCCATTGTTCGAGAAAAAATAGAGTGTCGTCAAGCTAGCCCGGGCGTGATTAGGTCACGATTTGGTGACAAATTCGATTTAGCGCTTAAAATACGGTCTCGGGGCCGACGGCTTCGGCCCGGCGGGCGGCGGACGGGGGGGTCAGACCTTTTGGGCCCGTTGGCGCACCCGGTCGGTGATATCGGTGACGGTGGAGAAGACGCCGCGGTCGTGGGCGATGAGGTCACGGATTTTGCGGCAGGCGTGCATCACGGTGGTGTGGTCGCGGCTGAACTCGGTGCCGATCTTGGGCAAGGACAAGTCGGTCAACTCCCGGGAGAGATACATGGCGATCTGGCGGGCCAGGGCGACATTGGCCGAACGGCCGGGGCCGCGCAACTCGTCCACCGTCAAGTCGAAGCGGGCGGCGGTCTCGGCGATCACCATGGCCGTGGTGATGGGCCGGCCCTGGTCGGCGGCCACCAACTCCGGCAAGATGATCTCCGCCATGTCGAGGTTGATCTCTAAACCGTTGAGGGAGGCGAAGGCGGTCAGCCGGGTGAGGGCGCCCTCCAACTCGCGGATATTGCTCTGGATACGGGTGGCGATGAAACTCAACACCTCGGGGTCGAGGGTCAAACCGTCGGCCATGGCCTTCTTGCGCAAGATGGCGGACCTGGTTTCCAGGTCGGCCGGGTGGACGTCGACCAGCAGCCCGCCCTCGAAACGGCTGCGCAGCCGAGGCGCGATCTCCTTGAACAGATGGGGCGGCCGGTCCGAGGTCATGACGATTTGTTTCTGGGCGTTGTAGAGGGCGTCGAAGGTGTGGAAGAACTCCTCCTGGGTGCCGGCCTTGGACTCCAAGAACTGGATGTCGTCGATCAGCAGGACGTCGACTTGGCGGTAGACGCGGCGGAACTCGGCGATCCGGTTCTCCGAGATGGCGTTGATGAAGTCGTTGGTCAACTCTTCGGTGGAGACGTATTTCAGACGCAGGGCGGTCGAGTTGGTGGTGACGTAGTTGCCGATAGCGTGCAATAGGTGGGTCTTGCCCAAGCCGGAGTCGCCGTAGATGAACAACGGATTGTAGGTGTTGCCCGGCCCCTTCTCGACCGCCGCCTCGGCCACGGCGGTGGCGGCGGCGTGGGCGAAACGGTTGGACGGGCCGATGACGAAGGTGTCGAAGACATACTTCCGGTTCAGGCTGTCGTCGCCCCCCTGGCTGGCCGGGCCGGCCGCGCCGCCCCGGGCGCCCCCGGACGGCGCCGGGTCGGCCTCCGGGCCGTCGCCCGGGGCCGGGCCGATGGCCCAGGGCTCGGCGGCGGCCAACTGGCTGGGCCGGGCCTGGTGCAGCGACGGGTCGACCGTCACCTGGAGGCGGATGGCCTGTCCGGCCCGGTCCGAGGCCAACTCCCCGAGCCGGCCCTGCAGGCGTTGCTCGATGCGTTGGCGGGTGAACTCGTCGGGGACCAGCAGCCGCAACTGGTGGTCGTCCAACCCGACCGGCCGGCAGGCGGCCAGCAGCGCCCGGACGGGGGCGTCGAGTTGGGCTAAAACAGCGTCCCACAGCAAGGCCAAGGACCAGGGCTGGCCAACCGCAGGTTCAGCCACGGCACTCCTTCCGCGGATATTTCTGGCCGACAAACATGGGTTCTGCACAGGATTCTCCACAGCCTGTGGAGTCAACGGACGTGACCGTACCGGAAGACTCGGACGACACGCTAGCGGTTGGGGCGGCGCCCGTGCCGGGGGTCGGGCGGCGGACACCCGGGGACTGGCGGTCGGGGGCGGCGGACGCCGTCGAGGGCTGAGACCGAGGGCTGAGACCGGAGCGGGCCCGGGGCTGGTTTTGCCCCAGCGGCGCGGGCGGCGTATCGTTAGGCCGTCGTTGGCCGGGACCGCCGGCCCTTCCCCCGTTGGCCGACAACGGGATAGATTGAAACACGAGCGAATTCGGGAGCTTGAGCGTGACCAAGCGTACCTTCCAGCCGAGCCTTCGGCGCCGTAGCCGGACCCATGGTTTTCGGACCCGGATGCGGACCCGCGCCGGCCGCGCCATCTTGTCCGCCCGCCGCCGCAAGGGCCGCGCCGAGCTGAGCGCCTGACAGGCCATGCTGCCGGCCTCCGCTCGGCTGCGCCGACCGGCCGAGTTCCAGTCCACCACCCGGGCTGGCCGTAGGACCGGACGAGTCAGTCTGGTCCTTCACCTGCGACCCACCGGGCAGTCCGCCCGGGTCGGTTTCGTCGTCTCCAAAGCCGTCGGTCCGGCCGTGGTCCGCAACCGGGTCAAGCGTCGGCTGCGCCATCTGGTGGCCCCCCGGTTGGACCAACTGGCCGCCGATGTCGTCATCCGGGCGCTACCGGCCGCCGCCCGGCGGCCCGACCGGCTGGCGGCGGACTTCGAGTCCGCCTGGCGCTGGGCCGTCGCCCGGCCGGAGGCGGCGCCCGCCGGACCGAGACTAGATCACCGTGACACGGCGCCTGGCGGACCGGGAGCGGGGCGGCGATGAGATTCGGGTTGATCGCTTTGATCAAGTTCTGGCGGGCCGTCATCTCCCCCAGCTACGGCAATGTCTGCAAGTTTTTCCCCTCCTGCTCCGAGTACGGCCTCAAAGCCGTCGAACGCCACGGCGCCCTCAAGGGCTCCTGGCTGATCGTGAGGCGCCTGGTCCGCTGCCACCCCTGGTCCTTGGGCGGCTACGACCCGGTGCCCGCCGTCTGGTCGTTCAAACGGACGACGACGGCCGACCCGGCGGACGTGACTCCGGCCGAGTCGGCCGGTGAGGCTGTTTGGCGTCAGACCGTCGGCTGTCAGAGCGTCGGGCGCGAGGCGGCGGGAAAGGCGTGACATGATTTTGCTTCCCCTGGGCGTCGGCGACTGGTTCTCCGCCCTGCTCCAACCGTTGCGGGTGGCCATCTCCTTCATCTTGGTCTGGGCCTACAAGCTGTGGTCCCATATCACCGGCCCCGGCTCCAGCGGCGTCACCTGGACCCTGGCCATCGTCAGCCTGGTGGTGGTGGTGCGGATCCTGCTGATCCCGCTGTTCGTCCGCCAGATCAACTCGTCGCGACGCATGCAGGCCATCCAGCCGAAGATGAAGGAATTGCAGGACAAGTACGGCTCGGACCGGGAGCGCCTGGGCCAGGAGACCCAGAAGCTGATGCGCCAAGAGGGCGTCAACCCGGCCAGCTCCTGCCTGCCCCTGCTGTTGCAGATGCCGATCTTCTTCTCCCTCTACCAAGTCTTGTACGGGGCCTCGGCCGGCGTGGCCCGGGCCGAGCTCTTCCAGGACTACGTCGGCTACCTGCAGCAGGCCAAGCTCTTCGGGGCCTCCCTGGCCGGCAAGTTCTGGCCCGTCAGCCCCTGGGGGGCCACCCAGACCATGTCCCTGGTCTTGATCATCGCCATGTCGGCCTTGATGTTCGTCACCCAGAAACAGCTGATGGGCAAGAACATGACCCCCGAGGCGATGCAGGGGCCGATGGCGCAGCAGCAGAAGATGATGCTCTACCTCTTCCCGCTGATGTACCTGTTCATGGGCTTCCTGATCCAGGTCGGCGTCCTGCTGTACTGGGTGACCTCGAACCTGTGGAACCTGGGCCAACAGTGGATCCTGATCCGCAACAACCCCAGCCCCGGCACCCCGGCCTACATCGACTGGGAGGAGCGCATGATCGCCCGGGGCAAGGACCCCGACCAGTTGCAGGCGGCCCGCCGGGCCAAGATATCCCGCGCCCCCACCCAGGCCAAGACCACCGCCGGCGCCTCCGGCGTCCAACGCCAGACCGTCAAACCGCCGCCCACCACCCCCGCCGCCCCGGGCGTCGACCGCCAGCAGGTGGCCCGTCAGACGCCCAAGAAACAGACCCGCGCCCAGCGCAAGAGCCCGAAGAAGTAGTGCCGTCCGGGCCGCCGTCCGAGCGGTCCGACCGAAGGGAGACCACTGTGACCACCGCCGACACCACCGCCGACCCGGCCGACCGACCCGACCCGGCCGATCAAGCCACCGCCGATCCGGCCGATCAAGCCGACCCGGCTGATCAGGCCACCGCCGACTCGGCCGACTCGGCCGACGAGGACGAAGTCATCGACGACCCCTTGGTGCTGGAGGGCGAGGTCGCCGCCGACTACCTGGAGGAGTTGCTCGACATCGCCGATCTGGACGGCGACATCGAGACCTACGTCGAGGCCGACCGGGCCCACGTCTCCATTGTCACCACCAGCGACCGGCTGGTGGGCCGCGAGGGCGAGGTCTTGGAGGCCCTACAAGAGTTGGCCCGCTTGGCCGTCATGACCAAGACCGGCCGGCGCTCCCGCCTGATGCTCGACATCGCCGGCCGCCGGGAGAAGCGCTGCCAGGAGCTGACCCAGTTGGCCGCCGCCATCGTGGCCGAGGTCAAGACCAGTGGCCAACCCCACGCCCTGGCGGCCATGAACCCGTTCGAGCGCAAGATCATCCACGACGCCGTGGCCGCCGCCGGTCTGGTCAGCCAGTCCGAGGGCGAGGAGCCCAAGCGTCACGTCGTCGTCAAGCCAGTCTGAGCCCTGATCCACCGATGATCGGCGTGGCGAGCGGCCTCAGGCGGGTGTGATGGGGGTGGGGCCGAGGCGAAGGCGGACTGGACGTCCGTTGAGCGGCGGGGCCGCCGTCAGCGCGCCCGGATGGGGTCGTTCGGTAGTCGAGAATCGGTCGATCAGGGCTGATCCGTTGTCGCCCGAGCCGACTCCCCCGCCGGGCGATCGCCCGGCGGACGGAGCGGACGACGTCGGGCGCGAGCCGGACGAGCCGGCGGAGCGGGCCAGTCGGCGGCTCTTCGGAGAGCGGGCCGAACTCGGCTTGGCCTACGCCCGGCGCTTGGCCACGACCGGGGTGGAATGGGGTCTGATCGGCCCCCAGGAGGTCGACCGTCTGTGGCGGCGCCACCTGGCCAATTCGGCCGCCCTGGCGCCGTTGGTCCCGGACGGGGCCGTGGTCTGCGACATCGGCTCCGGGGCCGGCCTGCCAGGCCTGCCCTTGGCCCTGGCCCGGCCCGAGGTGACCGTCCGCCTGGTCGAGCCGCTGCTGCGGCGCAGCCGCTTCCTGGAGGCAGTCGTGGCCGAGCTGGGCCTGGCCCCCCAGGTGACGGTCTGGCGCGGCCGGGCCGAAGATTTAGACAGCGCCGCCGAGGTGGTGACGGCCCGGGCGGTGGCTCCGCTGGGCCGCCTGGTCGGCTGGACCAAACATCTCTTTCCCCACGGCCAATTGCTGGCGCTCAAGGGGGAGCGGGCCGCCGCCGAGCTGGCCGCCGCCCGCCCCCAGCTGGACCGCTGGGGCCTGCGGGCCGAGATCCTGACCCTGGACCAGGCCACCGTGGTGCGAGTCTGGCCGGCCCGGTTGGCGCTGGCCGTTGTCCCATAGCCGCTAGATGGTTAATTCCAAGCCATGGGCTCGTCCTCACGCCCAGACGACGCGCCGGCGGCGTCATCGTCGGTCGGCGATGCGACACATCGCCTCTCTCCTCTTCCTGGCCGGCCCGCCGT
>JAISAO010000073.1 GCA_031266665.1 Propionibacteriaceae bacterium
CTGCCGGGGCCTGCGCGAGCGTTTCGGCAACCAGTGCGTGGTCTCCACCGACCAATGCGTCGGCGTCTACCTGGCGGACGCCGCCGGCTGCGAGACCTATGCGGTCGAGCCGGTGCCGATCGTCGACCGGCCCGGCGCCGGCGACTCCTTCGTCGCCGGAACCATCCACGGCTTCCTCGACGGCGACATCCGCGCCGGCGTCGGCTACGGCCAACGAGTCTCCAAATACGCCCTGACGCACTACGGGGATCTGACCCGCATCCGTCCCGAAGAGCTGGACATACCGATGACGACCGACATCGTGCGCTGACCGGCGCCGCTCCCGGCCGGCCGGGGGCCGGCCCCTATCCGTTCCCACTGCGGCCTGGCGCCGCTCCCAACCATCCACCCTGAGAAAGGTCTCAACGATGAGCCCAGACAGCTCGACCGGCGGCCCGACCGCCTACCAGCAAATCGACTCCCGGCCGCTGACCGGCCGCCAGAAATCCATCATCGCCCTAGCCGTGCTGGGCAATATCTCCGAGTTCTTCGACATGTTCCTGATCGGCTTCGTGGTCTCCTTGCTGACCAAGCCCTGGAACCTGACCGGTTTCGCCGCCGGCACCATCTTGGCCTGCTCCGGGCTCGGCACCGTGCTGGGGGCGATCCTGTGGGGCCGCCTGGCGGACAAGTACGGCCGCAAACGGGCCTTCTTCTGGTGCGTGCTGCTGTTCGTCGTCTTCACCTTCGTGTCGATCTTCACGCCGGACGGCTGGTGGGGTTTCCTGGCGCTGCTGCGGGTCTTCGTCGGCATCGGCGTCGGCGGCCTCAACATCACCTCCATCCCCTACGTCCAAGAGTTCGTGCCGGCCAAGCACCGCGGCTTCCTCTCCGGCCTGGCCTCCGTCTTCATCCCCTTCGGCCTGTGGCTCGGCTCGATGGCCCAATTGGCGGTGGGCGACAACTGGCGGCTGCTGCTGGCCATCGGCTGCGTGCCCGTGCTGCTGTTGATCTGGCTTCGCCTGGTGCCGGAGAGCCCGCGTTTCCACCAAGTCCACGGCCAAGAGGCCCAGGCGCGGTCGGCGCTGGCCTGGGCCATGGCCATCCCGGTCGACCAGCTGGGCGCCCTGCCCGAGATCGTGACCGCCCAGTCCGACTCCTACGCCGTCATCTTCAAGCGCTACCTGAAACCGCTGGTGATCGTCACCTTGGGCTCGTTCTGCTTCATCATGGGCGGCTTCGCCATCCAGTCCTGGGGCCAGACCCTGTTGAAGGATGTCTTCGCCTACTCGGCCCCCACGGTCGCCATCATGTTCATGTTCGTCTCCCTGGCCGATCTCATCGGCCGTCTGGGCTCCGCCTGGCTGGCCGACCGCCTGGGCCGGCGGTGGACCCTGTTCGGCTTCGGCCTGCTGGGCGCGGCCGGCTGCGGGCTGGCGGTCTACGCCATCTCCCTCGACTCGGCCGAGCTGTTCTTCGTCGCCATCTTGGTCATCATGGGCTTCGGCGACGGCGCCTTCGGCATTCTCAACGCCTTCGGCTCGGAGCAGTTCCCCAACTCGGCCCGTTCCACCGGCCTGGGCCTGGGATACGGCCTCGGCGCCACGGCCAAGATCATCGGCCCCGCCCTGATGGGCGTCCTGGTCGGCGGCTCCTTCATCGCCCAGAACATCTCCGCCGAGGTCATCGCCCCGGCCTTCACGCTGTTCGCGATCTGTTTCGCCCTCGGGGCCGTGATCTACCTGTTCGCCAGCGAGACCAAGGGCCGGTCGTTGGACCAGGTTTGAGGCCGCCCGCCGCCCTCGGCCGCCTGATTCAGGGGCATATGCCCAGCAATCGCCCCTAGCCAGTCAGCCGATGGGCGGTGCGTTAGGCTGACCGCCGTGCTCGCAGTCACAGGCCTGACCCGGTCGTTCGGCTCCCGCCGGGCCATCGACGATGTCAGTTTCACCGTCCCCTCCGGACAGGTCACCGGTTTCATCGGCGGCAACGGCGCCGGTAAAACCACGACCATGCGCATCATCTTGGGCGTGCTCGTCCCCGACCGGGGGGAGGTCGTCTTCCAGGGCCGGCCGGTGGCCCGGGAGCAGAGCCGCGATTTCGGCTACATGCCGGAGGAGCGCGGGCTCTACCCCAAGATGAAGCTGGCCGAACAGATCGCCTACCTGGCCACCCTGCACGGCCTGTCCCGCGCGGCCGCCGCCGCCCGGGCGCGACAACTGCTGACCGGCCTGGGGCTGGGGGCGCGGCTGGACGACACGGTGGAGAAACTGTCCCTGGGCAACCAGCAGCGCGCCCAGGTGGCCGCCGCCCTGGCCGGCGACCCCAGCGTCCTAGTCTTGGACGAGCCCTTCTCCGGCCTCGACCCCATGGCCATCGACACGGTGGCCGCGATCCTGCGCGACTATGTCTCCCGGGGGGCGCCGCTGCTCTTCTCCAGCCACCAGCTGGACCTGGTGGAGCGGATCTGCGACCGGGTGGTCATCATCGCCGCCGGCAAAATCCGGGCGACCGGCTCCCGGGACGAGCTGCTGCGGCTGCACGCCTCCAACCGCTGGGAGATCGACGGCGTGGCCCCCGACTGGCTGGCCGCCCAGCCCCAGGCGGACCAGGTCGAGACGGTCGAGGAGCCCGGCCAAGCCGGCCAAGGCGGGCGGCGGCTGCGTTTCAGCGTCGCCGCCGCCGACCCGGCCGCCGCCGAACAGAGCGCCCAAGCGGTTCTGCGAGCGGCCTTGGACGTCGGCGCGGTGCGGCTATTCGCCCCCTGGCGGCCCAGTCTGGTGGAAGTTTTCCGCGAAGTCATCGTGGACGAGACCCCGCAGGAGGTGTCGGCATGACATCGTCCCAAGATGTGACGCCCGCCCGTCCGACCCCGGCGGAGGGCTCCCGCCGCCAACTGGGCTGGCTGCGGCTGGCCTGGTTGGTGGGCCGGCGCGAGATCACCGTCCAGCTGCGCTCCCGGGCCTTCATCGTCTCGGCCGTCATCTTGCTGGTCGTGGTGGCCGCCGCCATCGTGGTGCCGTCGCTGTTGGGCGGCGACGACGACCAGGCCTCGGGCGACCCGGTCAAGGTGGCCCTGGACCCCCAGGTGAGCCCGCCGGCGGCCCTGAGCGACCCGGCCCTGTTCGAGCTGACCACGGCGGACAGCGCCGACCAGGCCGTCCAACTGGTGCGCGACCAGACGGTCGACGCCGCCCTGGTGGCCTCCCCCAACGACCCGGGCGGCCTCGGCCTGGTGGCCCTGGAGGAGGCCCCGGCGGCGCTGACCGCCGCCCTGCAGCCGCCGGTGGCCCTGCTGGACCAGTCGCCCTTCGGCCAGATGCCGGTGGGCTACATCATGTCGCTGGTCTTCGGCCTCTTGTTCATGATGGTGGCGATGGTCTTCGGCCAGACCATCGCCGTCAACACCGTGGTCGAGAAACAGACCCGGGTGGTCGAGATCCTGCTGGCCGCCGTGCCCGACCGGGCGCTGCTGGGGGGCAAGGTGCTGGGCAACTCGATCCTGGCCCTGGGCGAGACCCTGCTGGTCGGGCTGGTCGCCCTGGCCTGCCTCCAGGCCACCGGCCAGAACCAGGTCCTCGACCTGCTGGTCGCGCCCATCGCCTGGTACGTCGTCTTCTTCGTCATCGGCTTCGTCTTCTTGGCCTCGCTCTACGCCGGCCTGGCCTCGCTGGTCTCGCGCATGGAGGACGTCGGCAACGCCGTCACGCCGGTGACGATGCTGATCATGGCCCCGTACATGGTGGTGCTGATCTTCAACGAGAACCAAGATGTGATGAACGTCTTGTCCTACATCCCGATCATGTCGACGGTGGCCATGCCGGTGCGCCAGATCCTGGGCCAGGGGCAATGGTGGGAGGCGCTGGTCTCCCTGGTCATTCTGACCGCCGCCACCCTCGGGGCCGTCCTATTGGGGGCCCGGATCTACTCCCGCTCCATCCTCCACACCGGCAAGGGGCTCAAACTGGTCGACGCCCTGCGCAACCGGGTCTGACCGCGCGGCCGGGTCTGAGCTGGCCTGCTGCCCGACCCGCCCGGCTGACGGGCCCGACGACGGCGTTGGATGGGAATTGTGGGACCTGCTGTCGGGGGTGATCTGGGGTTGAGTACTATTGGTTCCCGGTGATGGCTGCTTCTTCCTAATAACGTGACCGCCGCATTCTTCAGACAAGCTGTCCGATAAAACCGAACGCCAGCACCGAACAGCGCCAGTCGGGTTTCCCCTCACGGAGAGAAGCCTCCCGACAAGGGGCTGGCGTGTTGCCGCTTGGGCGGGGTCGTGCGAGGTATGGAGGTCCCTCGCACGGCGTTGCCATTCACCCCCATGGGGGAGTACAGGCCTCTGGGCGTTTGCCGCCTGCGCCCGAGAACGCCTGTCCCGGTCCCGGCCGCACAACTAATGTGCGGCCGGGACTATTTTCGCCCCCGACCGGCCCGAGGCGCCGCGAGTGGAGGAGCGCGTCCGGCGGGCGTGGCCGACGGGTGGGCGCGACGGCGGATGGACAGTGGTCGGCCGGCGGGCGCGACGGCGGGGCCGGCCTGGGGGCCATCGGCGATTTGGGCGCCCCGGGGGAATCAGCGTATACTCTCCCCTCGGCTCATGCCTGCTCTCATTCTCAGGACTGTGCCGGGCTGTTCAGACCGATTGGGAGGTTATGGCGAAGAAGGAAGGCGCCCTTGAACTCGAGGGGACCGTCGTGGAGGCTCTGCCCAACGCGATGTTCCGGGTCGAGTTGGCCAGCGGCCACAAGGTCTTGGCCACGATCAGCGGTAAGATGCGACAACATTACATTCGTATCCTGCCCAGCGACCGAGTGGTGGTCGAACTCTCCGCCTACGACCTCACCCGGGGTCGGATCGTCTACCGGCACAAGTAGCCGGCCGACACGACAGCGTTAAGGAAGGAACCCGGATGAAGGTCCAGCCGTCCGTTAAGCGGATCTGCGACAAGTGCAAGATCGTCCGTCGGCATGGCCGCGTCAGGGTGATCTGCGAGAATCCGCGCCACAAGCAACGTCAGGGTTGATCCCGGCGTCCGCCGCAGGCCCGCCGGAACGCCCCGGCAGCCCCAGGCGACAACACAACTGAATATTGTTAAACAGCATGCACGCAAGCCCGCCTGAAGGCGGGCTCACCCTCGGGCGAAGGCCGAGGCCCCGGACCACGGGGAGCGCGTCATGTCCGACACCTTCGACTGGCGGGGACCCGAGGGGATCCGCCTGACCACCGGAAAGGTAACGCGCCCACATGGCACGCCTCATCGGGGTCGACCTACCGCGCGACAAGCGCATCGAGGTCGCACTCACCTACATCTTCGGCATCGGCCGCACCCGGGCCGCCGCCACCCTCAAGGCTACCGGCGTCAGCGGCGACATCCGTGTCCATGAACTGACGGACGAGCAATTGGTCGCCCTGCGCGACCACATCGAGGCCAACTACGAGACCGAGGGCGATCTGCGTCGCGCGGTCCAGGCCGACATCCGGCGCAAGATCGAGATCGGCAACTACCAGGGCCGCCGCCATCGCCAGGGCCTGCCCGTCCGGGGCCAGCGCACCCGGACCAACGCCCGCACCCGCAAGGGCAAGAAGAAAGCCGTCGCCGGTAAGAAGAAGGCTCGCTGAGCCGCCCTTGACTGAGGAACTGGAGAACAGGAACTGATGGCTACAGCAGGCCGTAAGCCGACCGCCCAAAAGACCAAGGTGCGGCGCAAGGAGAAGAAGAACATCGTTGTGGGCCAGGCCCACATCAAGAGCACCTTCAACAACACAATCATTTCGATCACGGATGGCCAGGGGGCCGTCATCGCCTGGGCCTCAGCCGGCACGGTCGGTTTCAAGGGCTCGCGCAAGTCCACCCCCTACGCCGCCCAGATGGCGGCCGAGGCCGCCGGCCGCCGGGCCATGGAGCACGGTATGAAGCGGGTCGACGTCTTCGTCAAGGGTCCGGGCTCGGGCCGGGAGACGGCCATCCGCTCCCTGACCGCCGCCGGGCTCGAGGTCGGAACCATCCAAGACGTCACCCCCGTGCCCCACAACGGCTGCCGCCCGCCCAAGCGTCGCCGCGTCTAGTCGGTCTTTCAGAAAGGACATCATTCACATGGCCCGTTACACCGGACCCATGACCCGGAAGTCCCGCCGTTTGGGGACCGACCTGGTCGGCGGCGACAAGGCTTTCGAGCGCCGCCCCTACCCGCCCGGCATGCACGGCCGGGGCCGCACCAAGGACTCGGAGTACTCCCAGCAGTTGCGCGAGAAGCAGAAGGCCCGTTTCGCCTACGGCGTCTTGGAGAAGCAGTTCCGGGGCTACTACGAGGAGGCCACCCGGTCGACCGCCAAGACCGGCGACATCCTGCTCCAAATCCTGGAGTCCCGTCTTGACAACGTGGTTTACCGGGCCGGTTTCGCCAACACCCGCCGCCAGGCGCGACAGCTGGTGTCGCACGGCCACCTCTTGGTCAACGGCCACAAGGTCAACATCCCCAGCTACCGCGTCGCCGCCCATGACATCGTCGAGGTCAGGCCCAAGTCGGTCGACCTCCACCCCTTCGTCATCGCCCGTGAGCTGCAAGACTCGCGCGAGGTCCCGGCCTGGTTGACGGCCACGACCAAGCCGATGCGCATCCTGGTCCACCAGTTGCCGACCCGGGCGCAGATCGTCATCAACTTGCAAGAGCAATTGATCGTGGAGTTGTACTCGCGCTGATCCGACGACCGTGTTCCCGCCGCCTCCCCCGACGGTCGGCGGCGGGGTCCGGGCCGGGTCAGCCACCACCGACAGTCACAACGCCGTCAAATAGTGGGCGGCGAAAGGAGCCAATATGGAAATCACCAAACGTCCGGTCCTGACCGAGGAGCCGGTCTTCGACTATCGCTCGCGCTTCATCATCGAGCCGCTGGAGCCGGGCTTCGGCTACACCATCGGCAACTCGTTGCGCCGCACCCTGCTCAGCTCCATCCCCGGCGCCGCCGTCACCAGCATCAAGGTCCAAGGCGTCACCCACGAGTTCTCGACCATCCCCGGGGTGGTCGAGGACCTGACCGAGATCATCCTCAACATCAAGACCCTGGTGTTGGGCTCGGACGAGGACGAGCCGGTGACAATGTACCTCAAGAAGGCCGGCACCGGGGCGGTCACGGCGGCCGACATCGCGCCGCCGGCCGGGGTCACGATCTTCAACCCCGACCTCCACATCGCCACCTTGAACGAGAACGGCTCGCTCGACATCGAGTTCGTGGTCGAGCGCGGCCGGGGCTACGTCTCGGCCGCCCAGAATAAGGACTTGGAGGCCGAGATCGGCCGCATCCCGGTCGACTCGATCTACTCGCCCGTGCTCAAGGTGACCTACAAGGTGGAGGCCACCCGGGTCGAGCAGCGGACCGACTTCGACCGTCTCATCCTCGACGTCGAGACCAAGGCCTCGATCCTGCCCCGTGACGCCGTGGCCTCGGCCGGACACACCTTGGTCGAATTGTTCTCGCTGGCCCGCGAGCTGAACCTCGAGGCCGAGGGCATCGAGCTGGGCCCGTCGCCGCTGGACGAGAAGCTGGCCGAGGACCTGGCCCTGCCGATCGAGGACCTGCACCTGACGGTCCGGTCCTACAACTGCCTGATGCGCGAGGGCATCCACACCGTCTCCGAACTGGTCTCCCGCTCGGAGCAAGACCTGATGGACATCCGCAACTTCGGCCAGAAGTCGATCGACGAGGTGACGGCCAAGTTGTCGGAACTGGGGTTGTCTCTGAAAGACGCCCAGCCGGGGGCGGACCCCTACGGCGCCTTCGAGCGTTTCGGCCCGGCGGCCGACGACGAGACCGACTACACCGAAACCGAACAGTTCTAATCCCGGAAGACGACCACCATGCCTAAGCCCAGCAAGGGGCCCCGCCTCGGCGGCAGCCCGGCCCACGAGCGGATCATCTTGGCCAACTTGGCCAGCCAGCTCTTCGAGCACGGCCGGATCACGACCACCGAGCACCGCGCCAAGCGCCTCCAACCCCTGGCCGAGAAGCTCATCAGCAAGGCCAAGCGGGGCGACCTGCACGCCCGCCGCCTGGTCTTGAGGACGATCACCGACCGCTCGGTGGTCCATTTGCTGTTCACCGAACTGGCCCCCAAGCTGAAGGACCGCCCCGGCGGCTGCACCCGGATCACCAAGATCGGCCCCCGCCCCGGCGACAACGCGCCCATGGCCGTGATCGAGGTGGTGGCCGAGACGATGGAGGAGTCGAAACAGGCCAAGCAGGACGCCGCCAAGGCCCGCGCCGCCAAGCGCAAGGCCGAGGAGGAGCGACAGGCCCGGTTGAAGAAGACCGCCGCCAAGGCCAAGGCCGCCAAGCCTGAGTCCGGGACCAAGCCGGCCGCCAAGGCCAAGGCTGAGGCTAAGCCGGCCGTCGAGACCAAGGCTGAGGCCAAGCCGGCCGCCGAGACCAAGGCCACGGCGGAGTCGGCCGACAGCCCGGCCTCGTCGGATAGCGCCCCCTCGGCCGAGTCCCCGGTTTCCCCGGCCTCTCCGGCTTCCCCGGAGGTGACGGCTGAGGCTCAGGCCGACGAGCCCCAGGCTGACGAGGCCGAGGCCAAAGACTGAGCGTGGCGCGGTCGTCGAGACGCTAGGGAGATCCGATGCGTATCGTCCAGTTGGCCAACTTCATCAGCCCGACATCGGGCGGCTTGCGGCGCGCGGTCGACCAACTGGGGCGCGGCTATGTCGCCGCCGGCCACCAGCGTCTATTGGTCGTGCCCGGGGTGGCGGACGCCGTGTTCGAGGATGACGCTGGCTGGACCGTGGCCATCCGCTCGCCCCAGGTGGCGGGCGGCTACCGCCTGGCTCTCAATTGGGGCAAGCTGGTCGACTTGTTGCGCCGTTTCGCTCCCACCAGCGTCGAGGTGTCGGACAAGTGGACCATGACGGCGGCGGCCGGCTGGGCTCGGCGATGCGGCGTCGGCGCGGTGCTGCTGAGCCACGAGCGCCTAGACCACATGGCCTCCTTGTTCCTGCGCCACGACGTCTCCAGCGCCGTCCACCGGCTGAACGCCGCCCTGGCCAAGCGTTACGACAAGGTGGTGGTGACGACCCGCTACTCGGCCCAGGAATGGGCCGGCACGGGGGTGACCGGGCTTGACCAGGACGACGACCAGCCGTTCGTTCCGCGCCGTGGTGGCGACGATCAGCCGCCCAGCCTGAGCCCGACTGGCGGCGGCGACGACCAGCCGTCCGTCCCGCGCCCCACCCGCCACGGCGACGGGGCCAGGGCAGAACTGGTGGTGGTGCCGCTGGGGGTCGATCTGACGACCTTCCAACCGGGCGACCGGCCCTCGGACCCGGCCGGGGACGAGCCCCTGCGACTGGTCCACGTCGGGCGGCTGTCGCGTGAGAAGAGCCCCGGGCTGGCCGTGGCCACAGCCTTGGAGTTGAGCCGGCGGGGCCGGGCGGTCCGACTCGACGTCCACGGCGTCGGCCCCCAACTGGCCCAATTGCGGGAGCTGGCCCAGGGCTGGCCGGTTTATTTCCACGGCCACTCCAACGACCGCTGCGCCATCGCCGACGCCTACCGCCAGGCCCACCTGGCCCTGTCGGTCTGCCCGGGGGAGACCTTCGGCCTGGCCGTGCTGGAGGCGCTGGCCTGCGGCGCCGTCGTGGTCACGGCCGACCGGGGCGGCGCCCGCGAATTGGTCGACGCCAGTTGCGCCGAGTGGGGGGCGCCCGATCCGGTCCAATTGGCCGACGCGGTCGAGCGTCTGGCCGACCGCCGCCGGCAGAACGCCGCCGGCCTCCAGGCCGCCGCCCGGGCGCGAGCCGAGCGTTACCCCTGGTCCCAGACGGTGGCCCGGATGCTGGAACTGCACGCCGGGGTGGCCGCCGGCTGAGCCGGGGCGACTAGAGCACCAAGGTGGTCAGAACTCCGACGAATGAACCGAGTCTGCATCACCTCCCGGGGTCCCCGCGAAGTACCGGACCGGAGCGCAGCGGAGGGAGGACACTTCGTGGGGCGACTAGAGTACGGCTCAGGCACCGCTCGTCCGACGGCCCACCTGATGAAGAGGAGTTTCCCCATGGGTGTTTACACCTTGCCCGATCTGGCCTACGACTATTCCGCCCTGGCCCCCCACATCTCGGCTCAGATCATGGAGCTGCACCACTCCAAGCACCACGCCGCTTACGTCGCCGGCGCCAATACCGCTTTGGAGAAGCTGGCCGAGGCCCGGGCGACGGACAATTTCGCCACCGTCTCCAAGTTGGAGAAGGACCTGGCCTTCAACCTCGGCGGCCACATCAACCACTCGATCTTCTGGCGCAACTTGTCGCCCGACGGCGGCGGCCAGCCGGATGGCCCCCTGGCCGACGCCTTGGACGAGGCCTTCGGCGGCTTCGTCCCCTTCCAGCGCCACTTCGCCGAGACCGCCCTGTCCATCCAAGGGTCCGGCTGGGCCATCTTGGCCTGGGACGTCTTGGGCCAGCGGCCCAATATCCACCAGCTCTACGACCAACAGTCCAACCTGCCGGCGGCCCAGATCCCGCTATTGCAACTCGACATGTGGGAGCACGCCTTCTACCTGCAGTATCGCAACGTCAAGGCCGACTACGTCAAGGCCTGGTGGAACGTGGTCGACTGGGCCGACGTGGCCGCCCGTTGGCAGCGGGCCCAACAGCAGACCCCGGGCCTGATCTAGTCCCGGGGCCGATAGGCCGCCCCCTCGTCATCTCGGCCAGGCCGCGTCATCCCGGACTCGATCCGGGATCTCGGCCAGTTCGTGGATCTGACTCAAGGGTGACGTCGGACTGGGCTTTCGGGTCGCGCTAACCTGTCTTGGTGAGTGCTTCCTTGTCAACCTCCGGCCCGTCCGAAGGCCGGTCGTGGTCTCGTTTCTGGCGTTCCGACTCCTGGGACGGCAATCGCCAGGCTTGGCGCGAATGGGGCCTGTCGGGTGCCGCGGCGGTCGTGTTGGTGGTTTTCCAGCTGGCTTTCGTCCGCTCTGCCGGCCAGCCATTGGTCGAGCGGGTAGCCGAGCTGGGGCGGGTCTTGACCGGGCTGGCGGCGGACTATGGCGACGGGCTGGCCCTGATGGCCCATCTGGTGGCGCTGCCAGTGACCTTCTTCATCGCCGTCGCCCTGGGGGAGGGCGGCCTGGGAAACAACCGCTGGACCCAGGAGACCCGTGCTAGGGCGGCTTGGCTGCTGCGTTGGTCGTCGCGGGCGGTCTCGGTTCTGAGCTGGTTCTTCATCCCCGTCCTGATCCAACACAGCACGCCCCTCCTGGGCCTGATCGGCCCGCTGGGGGTGCAAATTCTGTGCGCCCACACCGCCGCCCTGGCCATGACGGATCGGACCACGGCCGCCTCTTGCGGTGTCATCTCGGAGGCTTTGGTCAAACTGAACGAACGGCGGGTCGCCTTACAAACGGCCGAGCAAAACTGGCCCCACCCCTGGCCCTGGTGGCGCCGCCTGGTCCAATCGCGCGCTTGGCTGCTGCTAGGAGAGATGATCGTCTTGGTCGCCGCCGCTATCCCCTCGCTGGTCGCGGCCGGCCAGTCGATCCGGTTCTGGTGGGGGGCGCTGATCGCCCTCGGTATGAGCCTGCTGATCGGCTTGTTACAGCCCTTGATAATCCCCAATTTGGACTTACGGTTGGACTTGCAGCCGGCCTCCCGGACGCCCGAGTTGGTGATCGGCGGCGTCACCGTCCGGATGTCCGAGTTGGTGAGCGGCGGCGTCAGCGTTGTGATCGCCATCCCCTGCGTGGTGCTGGCGTCCGAGTTGGTCAACCAGGCCGACGTCTGGTCCGCCGTGGCCTTCAACGTCTGGTCCGGCCTGCCCCTGCTGATTGCCCTGGGTTGCTTGTTGTGGTTCGTCGGCCTGACCCCGAGGCGCAAATATTTCCTGGTCGCCCGCCGGGCCGCCATGGACCGCCAACTCGAGCGTTTGGAACGATCCCAGCGCCAGGCCCAAGAGCTGATGCGGGCGCAACAGGGCTGAGACCCGGGGGCCGAGGTGTTATCCAGCGTCATTTCGGACTCGATGCGGGATTTGATGCGGGATTTGGGTCGGTCGGTGAATAAGTCTGGGCGGGGAAAACCGTTGATGGTTCGGCGGCCGACACGACAGCCGTCGGCTCGGGAGCTGTCCGACTGGGGACGGCCCTGGGTGTCTGCTGTCGGTGGTGGTGTCAGCGGTTTTTGAACAGGGTGAAGAGTTGTTTCTCTTGGATGGCGGCGGCGGCGGCGATGGTGCCCAGGGCGGCGCCGCCGGCGCCGGCGGCCAGGGGGCGTAGTCCTAGCCGGAGGACGCCGGGGAGGTCCCAGGAGAGGTCGGCGGCGGCGGCCCAGACGGTGGGGGCGGCCAGGGCCAGGGCCAGGGTGATCCAGGCGGCGGCCTCCAGTGCCAGGTGGCCCAGGACGGCGGCCTTGGGCAGGCCGGTGTGCAGCTCGGCGGCGATCTCCAGGCGGCGGGAGACGACGGCGCCGCCGGCCAGCAGCAGTCCGGCGGCGGCCGCCACCAGCGGCAGGTGGCGGGTCGGTCGGCGGGCGTAGTCCCGGGCGCCGTCGAAG
>JAISAO010000044.1 GCA_031266665.1 Propionibacteriaceae bacterium
CAGGCGGCCAGGATGCCTCGGTCGACGGACTGGATGCGCCCGGCGTGGGGGCGCAGATCCCAGTGGCCGTCCTCGTCCTTCAGGCCGGGCTCAGTGCCTGAACCATCATGTTTGAGCGACGCCTCCACCGTGTCCGGGTGATACAAAGACGACGCCTGCAGGAACGACGGCTCGTCCGCGCCGCCGTAGATGTGGACCCCATAACGAACCAGGTCGTGGACTTCTTCGAACAGCTTGAGTTCGTTGATGAACTGCCAGTGGCGGCGGAGCCGCCGGTAGGCGGCCCGGCGCAGCAGTCCGGCCTTCTCGTCGGTGAAGTGGGTCTCGGGGTGGATCAGGCCGACCGAACTTGTTGGTTTGGGCACCCGCGCCCTGGACTTGTATCCCATGAACAACGACCACACACGCCCCTCGTGGGCAACTGAGATTGATTCATGGGGTATCGCCATGACCGCGATGCGCCTGTCCCCACAGACCATCGAGCTAAGGATGTACCACCTCCGACGGCTGTCCAAGGCGTTCCCGGCAGACTCCCCTTGGACCATCACACGCTCCCAACTATTGGCATGGACTGGCCAGCACCAATGGCGACGGGAGACCGCCCGCGCTGTCCGCTCATCGTTCCGCCGCTTCTGGGCTTGGGGCATGGCCACGGGGCGGACCGGCGAGAACACCGCTGACATCATCCCGATGATCCGGCCAGAGCAGCCAACCCCGCGCCCAGCTTCGGCCAGGGTCGTCGCCGAAGCTCTGCGTCAGGCCGATCCCCGGATCACAGTCATGCTGCGCCTGGCCAACGAACTGGGCATGCGGCGCGGTGAGGTGGCTCGGGTCTGGCCGGAAGAGGATCTCGTTCGCGACAGTCTCGGGTGGGCGCTCGTGGTGCATGGGAAGGGCTCCCGCGAGCGGGTCCTCCCCCTCCCGGACGACCTGGCGTCGGCGCTATTGGAGGCCCCTTCAGGCTACCTGTTCCCCAGCCGAAGCGGCAGCCATCTGTCCGCCCACTGGATAGGGACTCTGGTCACGCGCGCCCTTGGCGATGGGACAACCATGCACCAGCTGCGGCACCTGTGCGCCACCGAGGTTCACGCGCAGACCCACGACCTGCGCCTCGTCCAAACGTTGCTGGGGCACGCATCATTGTCAACCACGCAGCGGTACATCGCCGTGGAGGACTGCGCAGTCAGAGACGCGATTGCCAACCGTTCCCGCCAGTGGAAAGAGCGGTGAACCGCCGTGTCCCCGTAGCTACCAGGCGATCCAACCGGCGCGACCGCTTACGAACCGCCTCAGCAGGAGCACGTGTTCCGCCAGTTGGGGCTGTCTCGATGAGACAATGACTCGGTGGGCATTGGGGTCATAGGCAAGGGGACGCAAGCCAGTCCAGGCCGTCTCAGCGCCGTCGCTTCGGCGCAGAGGCAATACCCCCCATCCCCAGGATTGGATAGGTGCCGCCTCATGACTGAGCTTATTCCTCAAGACGCGCCCCTGCTGGACGCGGATGAGGTTGTCGAGCGCATCTCCGCACTGGTCGAGCAGGCGCGGGCCGTCGTGGCCGCTCAGGCCAACGCGACTCTGACGCTGATGAACTGGCACATCGGACGCCTCATCGACACGGCAGTACTCCAGCGACGCCGGGCTGACTACGGCAAACAGATTTGCGTCAGCGGCGCAAGAATTGACCCGCCGGTTCGGCTCGGGCTTCGATCCGACCAACCTCAGCCGGTTGGAGGACCGGCTCCGGATCATCCTGCGCGAGGCGCGGGAGAGGGTGGCCCGACGGGCGCTGCCCGCCGCCTGGGAGGACGACGCCGATGAGTGAACTCCTGCCGACCCTCCAGGCCGGGGCGATCCGCCATTCGTTGACGGACTACCTGACGACCACGTTCGCGCTGACGGACGCAGGTGCCCGGTCCGCGTTGGACGACTTCTTGTCGCATCCCGAGCATGGCATGTTCAAGGGGCCGTATGTACGGTTGCGGTTGCCTTTCCGTCCGGCGGATGCCGCGATAGCGAAGGCCCTGGAGTGGGACGGTGGGTTCACTCCGTATGGGCATCAGACGGCGGCGTTCGCCCGGCTGGCCTCGCAGGCGGACGGTCAGCCGCGTCGTCCGTTGCCGACTCTAGTGACCACCGGCACCGGATCGGGCAAGACGGAGGCGTTCCTGTACCCGATCCTGGATCATGTGCTGCGGTCCAGGAAGCAGGGTGTGGGCGGCACGAAGGCACTGATCCTGTATCCGATGAACGCGCTAGCCAACGACCAGGCCGACCGGTTGGCGAAGCTCATCACGTCGCGGCCAGAGTTGGCGGCTGTGACGGCTGGGCTGTACACCGGCCAAGACCAGGCGCAACGGCGGAAAGTGACCGAGGAAGGCCTCATCACCGATCGCTACGAGATGCGGGAGAATCCGCCGGACATCCTGTTGACTAACTACAAGATGCTGGACCAGCTTCTCCTCCGCGACGCCGATCAGCCGATCTGGCGGGAGAGCGCGCACAGTCTCCAGTACCTGGTGTTGGACGAGTTCCACACCTACGACGGCGCCCAGGGAACGGACGTGGCGATGTTGCTGCGCCGTTTAGGCCTGGCGTTGAAGGCGTTCGGCTCCGGGTCGCTGTCCGAGGACGACCTGGTTCGCCCGTTGGGACGGGTGACTCCTGTCGCCACGTCGGCGACTCTGGGCGGTGAGGACCCGGCCCGGATGCTGGAGTTCGCCACGACGGTGTTCGGCGAGGAGTTCGCGGCCGATTCGGTCGTCACCGAATCGCGCCTGAGCCTGACGGAGTGGGTGGGCGATGCCGAGGCCCGCCTGGCCGGGGCGGGTGGGCAGGTAGTCAGTCCGAGCGCCGTCCGCGTGGGCGATGTTGCCGAGGCGATCAACACGCTCGGTGACAACCCGGACGCCAGAGAAGTGACTCGCCTGGTGATCGACTCCTTGTTCCAGGAGGTCAATGCCGACGCCACCGCCACCGGGCAGGAACGTCTGCTGAAGGCGCATCCCCTCGTACAGAAGCTTGTGAGTTTGACCGGAGAGGCGCGGCCCTTGGACGCCTTACCTGGCGAGGTGTTGGGTCAGACGTTCACTCCGATGCTGGCGGCGACGGGCCGTGACGCGGATTGGGCGACGGTGTTGAGCGCTGTTGTGGCCGCGCTGGGGCATGTGCGGGCTGAGGTGGGGCGGTCGGCGGTATCGGTGGAGGTTCACTACTGGTTGCGGGAGTTGACCCGGATCGACCGAGTGGCTGACACGGCGGCGGAGTTCCGCTGGTCGGATGACGGCCCGGCACTGGCCGACGAAGCCACGGCCCAGACCCGTCCGGCGTTCCCGTCGGTGTTCTGCCGCCGTTGTGGCCGTTCGGGCTGGGCGGTGAAGCTGGCCCCGGTCGGCAACGATCTGGCGTCCGACGATTCGACGATCCGGCGTGACCAGATGACGGGCAGTGGCCGAGTACGAGCGCTGATTCATGCGCCAGGCGAGGCCGAGGTCGCCCGCCACGACGGGATCGAGATCGAGGGACTGCGTTGGTTCTCCGTCAAGAACCGCCAGATTCTTGACTGTGCTCCCGATGAGAACGATCCTGACTTCGTGGGCGGCTGGGTACTGCCCGTGCTTGTGGTGGTGGGCGATCATGCTGACGACGACGCGGCGAAGGAGACCTGCCCTTCGTGCGGGACGGTGGACGCGATCCGGTTCCTCGGCTCGGCGATTGCGACCTTGCTGTCGGTCTCGTTGTCCACCCTGTTCGGCTCGCCGACCCTGGACGCGCGGGAGAAGAGGGCGCTGGTCTTCACTGACTCCGTGCAGGACGCCGCCCATCGAGCGGGGTTCGTGCAGGCCCGCGCCCATGTCTTCACGTTGCGCTCGATCCTTCGCACGGCTTTGGAGGGCGGTGAGTTGACGCTTGACACTCTAATTGAGCAGGTGGTTGGTCAGGCGGGCGATGACCGTTCTGACCGGTACCGGTTGCTGCCGCCGGACTGTGCGGAGCGTGAGGCGTTCAGGCCGTTCTGGGAGAGACCCACTCTGCGGGCGGTTCCGGCGCGGGTTCGGGGCCGGGTGACCCGCCGGATGGCCTTCGACGCGGCGCTGGAGTTTGGTCTGAACTCCCGGCTGGGCCGCACGTTGGAGTTGACCGGTTCAGTCGCCGCCGAAGTGGAGGCAGGCTCCGCCAGCCGGATCGCGCAGATCGCTCGCGAGGCCATCTACGCCGCCGGATGGCAGAGCAGGCTGGCCGATGACGACGCCCACCAGGTCAGTGATTCTCAGCTTGTCGCGTGGGTTCGGGGCCTCCTGGACCGGGTGCGCACCCAAGGCGGGATCAACCATCCGTGGCTGGAGCGCTACCAGCAGGAGGATGGCCGCCGATTCTTGATCTGTGGTGGTCGTCGCCGTGACGAGGGGATGCCCGCGTTCCCGAAGGACCGCCCGGCCCCGGCGTTTCCTCGGGTCTCGTCGCTGTTGTTGAGCCGACCGGCGGGCGACGGGCTGGACGGCGTGGGCAATGCCCAGTCGTGGTATGCCATCTGGACGGTCAAGGCCTTGGGTATCACCCCGCACGACGGAGGCCGGGTCGCCCAGCACTTGTTGCGGCAACTCGCCCGAGAACAGGTGCTGACCGAGGTCGTCAGCGAGTCCAGCGCGAAGGTCTATGGCATTCCGGCCACGAACATCGTGTTGAGCCCGATCACCGATGCGGACTTGGCGGCGGGCCATCACATGCTGGAGTGCTCGACCTGCAAAGCCTTGACGCCGGGCAGCCGGGATAGCGTGGACCAACTGGTCGGAGCGCCCTGCTTGGCCGCGCGCTGCCAAGGACACCTGGAGCGCAAGGCTGCTGACAAGGGGTTCTACCGGCGCATGTACGGGTCGTTCTCGATGCGGCGGATCGTCGCTCGCGAGCACACCGGTCTGCTGGACGACAAGACTCGCCTGGAATACGAGGACGGCTTCAAGAAGGCCGACGCGGAGCCGCAAGCCCCGAACGTGCTGGTGGCCACTCCGACGTTGGAGATGGGCATCGACATCGGTGACCTGTCGACAGTGTTCCTGGCGTCTCTGCCCAAGACCGTGGCCGCCTACACCCAGCGGGTGGGCCGGGCCGGACGTTTAACCGGTAACGCGCTGGCCATGACCTACGTGACCGGGCGCGGTGAGTACCTGCCGAAGCTGGGCGATCCGCTGTCCGTCATCGACGGCGAGGTTCGCCCGCCAGCGACCTACCTGGCAGCCGAGGAGATTCTTCGCCGTCAGTACACAGCCGCCCTGATCGACACATTTGCCCGCCAGCCAGACCGGTTTCATCCGAAGAATGCCTCGGGTGCGTTCCGCACCTCCGCCAAGGGGTCGTTCCTAGGTGATCTGATCGAGGTGGCCGAGCGATGCGGTCCCGAGTTCGACGTGTTCGCCGAGGCGTTCAAGGGCGTGAACTCCGAGTCCATCGACATGCTGCGCGCCTGGCTCGACCCCGCCGACGGGCCGGGCACGAGCCGGTTCGCAAAGCACCTGATGAAGGCCAGCCAGGCGTGGCACAAGCTAGTCGAGGTGTTGACCTTCCGCATCCAGAAGGTCGACGAACTCCTGCCGGAGTTGTTCAAACAGGCCGAGTCTCCGGCTGCGACCGAGGACGACAAGCGGGCGCTGCACTCCGCCCAGGCCGCCCGGAAGCTGGCCGCCGGACGACGCAAGCACATCATGGACGACTACTGGATTTCCGTGCTGGAGGAGTACGGCGTCCTGCCGAACTACACGCTGTTGGACGAGACCGCCACGCTGGACGTGGGCCTGAGTTGGACCGACCCGGAGACCAACCAGTTCGAGACCGAACATCTGGAGTTCACCCGTGGGGCGACGTTGGCGTTGCGGGAGTTCGCGCCGGGGGCGCAGTTCTACGCGCGCGGGTTGCAGATCGCCGTCGATGCCGTGGACTTGGGCCAGGACGCCGAGTCCATCCATCCGTGGGCGTTGTGCGCGGCGTGCGGCTACGCCGAACAACTCGACCTCGTGGAAGGCTCTCCTGCGCCCTCGTCCTGTCCGCGTTGCGGCGACACCGGGATCGCCGACTCCGGCCAGCGGCTGGAGATCGTGGAGTTCACGCACTCGACCGCCGAGATTCGCCGCGACGAGGCGATGATCTCCGACCGGGACGATGAACGTGAGCGGTCCCACTTCGAGGTGTTCACCGTGGCCGATCTCAACCCCGAGGACATGGGCAGCCGCTGGGCCGAGGAGCGCTCCGGGTTCAGTTGCTCGTACTACCAAGGGCTGACGATCCGGTGGATCAACGTGGGCAAGCCGCCGCACGGGGCGACTTTCCTGGCTGGCGGCGACTCCAGGCCGGCCAAACTGTTCCGGGTCTGCGAAGGGTGCGGCAAGCTCGACTCCAGCACTGGGCTGAACAACCCCCACGAGCACCGAGCCTGGTGCCCCTACCGCAGCCAGTATGAGGAGCAGACCCGCACTATCGCCCTGGCTCACACCCTGCACACCCAAGGGCTGGTGTTGCGCCTGCCGAGGTCGATCACGTTGGCCGACGAGTTCTCCATGCCCAGCCTGTCCGCCGCCATCCAACTCGGTTTGCGGGAGCAGATCGGCGGCGAGCCCGACCATCTGGCCATCGTTCCGATCAAGGCCCCGGCCCCCGACGGCGAAGACACCTCCGACGCCTTGCTCCTGCACGACCTGGTGCCTGGCGGCACGGGCTACCTGACCGACTGGGCGATCCCGGCCCGGCTGCACGACCTGCTGGTTTCGGCGTGGCGGGTGGTCAAGGACTGCGACTGCCAGACCGAGGGCCGTCTGGCCTGCCACAAGTGCTTGCTGCCGTTCGCCCCGTCGGGGCGGGTCAACCTGGTGTCCCGCGCCACCGCCGAACGCCACTTGGCCAAGCTGCTGGGCATTGATGACGACAATCCCGAACCGGACTTCGACCGGTGGGCGCTGACCAAGGACTTGGACGTGGACCACGGCGGCGACACCGAGTCGGTCCTTGAGCAGCACTTCCGCCACGCCCTGCTGGACCGGCTCAAGTCCATGGGCGCGACCGTCAAAGAGACACCTGGCCCACTCGGCAACACCGCCTCGATCACCCTGGCCGGTTCCCCCAGACGTTGGACGCTACGCCCCCAGGTGTACGTCGGCAGCACCCGGCCCGACTTCGTGTTCGAGTCGTCGGACACCAACGTGCCGTGGGTGATGATCTACACCGACGGGTGGCTGTACCACGCCAGCCCGGCCCACAACCGGCTGGCCGACGACGCCGCCAAACGTGCCGGGCTACGTCAGGAGGGCTACGTGGTCTTGTCGGTCACCGGCGCCGACGTGGAGAAGGCCCAGGCCGCCCAGCCGGGCCAGCCGGTGTTGACCTCGGAGTTGATCGGCCAGGCCATGCAGCAGCCCGAGCTTCAGGCCACCCCGAAGGCCTATCAACTCCTCGGCATCAACCCCATCGACTGGCTGACCGAGTGGGTCACCAACCCCGACCGGGAGAACCTCCGCAAGGCCGCCCGCGCCGTTCCCCTGGCCTTCCAAGGAGCACAGCCGGCCACCGTCGCCAAAGAGGAACACCTCTCAGCGGCGGCAGCGAGGGCCTTACTGGGCCAGCCCGCACCCTCGGACGTTGACCCGAAGCGGCAAGTGTTCGTGTGGCAACAAGGACGGCTGGCGGCCGCCATTGAGTTCCTCGGCACCACCTTCGCGGTCAGCCTGGTAGTCGATGACGACACCGACACTCTGACCGCCTCGGACACCGCAGCCTGGCGGGAATGGCTGCGGTTCTCCAACGCCATGGCGTTGCGGGACTGGCCCACCACTGTCACCACCGTGTCGCTGGTCCAGTCCGGCGTGACCATCGAGGCCCGTCTTGACGAGACGCTGACCGCAGCCGGTAGCGGCCTGCCGGAAGTGTGGGTCCAACTGATGAAGGGCGCGGCGAGTCCCGCCGAACTGGCCTTGTTGACCCGACTGGCCGAGTCCGGCCTCAAGATGCTCCCCGTCCTGGGCGAGGAAGGCCCCAAAGGCATCCCCATGGATGTCGTGTGGCCCTCGGTCAAGGTCGTCATCGAGATCGAACCCATGACTGCCGAGGAACGCCAGGACTTAGCCGACGAGGGCTGGATCGTCCTGAACGCCGAACTGGAGCAACTCCTCGACAAACTGGCCCTCGTGGGCGTGAGCTAGCGGGGCAAGAGGGGAGAAACAGTGCCGACGATCATCTTCGACAAGCTCGCCACCAAGATGGACGGCTCGGTCAAGGCCGCCGTGTGGAGCTTCCTGGAAAAGCTCAACGAGGACGACACCCTGCCCGGCCTCCACATCGAGCCGATCAAGCAGGCCGCCGATCCTCGCGTCCGCACCGGGCGCGTCAACCAAGACTTGCGGGCCGTGCTGTTCAAGCTGACCGGCGAAGGCGACCCGCACTACCTGTTCCATGGAGTGTGGCCCCACGACGAGGCCATCGCCAAAGCCTCCACCCTGACGCTGACCCTCAACCCGATCAACGGCCAAGCCATGATCCGGCAAGCCGCCCAAGAGACCGCCGCAATCCAGACTCCCGTTGTTGACTACGGCCAGCCCGTCTCGGGCCGATCCTGGCTGGAGCAACGAGGCTTCTTCGCCGATGGACTGGTCCGGCAACTCGGCCTGCCCGAGGAAGTCGCGGCGCGGGCGATGGCCATCGCCACCGAGGACGGATTGATGACGCTGGCCGAGCAAGAGGAAGGCTGGGTCGCGGACGTGCTCCTCGACCTCGCCGCCGAGACGCCCCTCAGTGAGATCGCCGCCAAACTGGATCTCGACACCAAACCCGCTCAGAAGGGCAATGAGGACGACACCCTCATCCAGGCCCTTCAGACTCCGGCGGCGCGGGCGCAGTTCGCGTTCATCGGCAGCCAGGACGAGTTACGTCACGTCATCGAGGACGGCGACTTCGGTCAGTGGCGAGTCTTCCTCCACCCCGAACAGCGCCGCTACGCCAGCACCAGCTACAACGGCCCATTCCGGCTGACCGGCGCGGCAGGTACTGGCAAGACCGTCGTCCTCGTCCACCGGGCCAAGATGCTGGCTGGGCGCGATCCCGGATCGCGGATCGTCATGACCACGTTCACCCGCAACCTGTCCGACTCGCTTCGCGAATCCCTGGCCGAGTTGGACAGCACCGTCCCGCTGGTCCAGTTCGGGCAACCGGGTGTGAGCGTCTACGGGGTGGACGCCCTGGTCGCCGCCGTCCTCAAGCAAGCCGGGGACGCCATCGGACCCGCTGTGGCCGACGTGCTGGGGCAGCCACACACCGACGTGCAACGCCGAACCAACGAGACCGCGTGGGGTGACGTGATCGACCTGGCCATGGCGGCCCTTCCACCTGAGATCGCCAACGAGACGTTCTTCCAGGCCGAGTACGCCACCGTCATCCTGCCGAAGCGGATCACCAATCTGGACGAGTACCTGCGGGTCCGCCGTCCCGGACGCGGCGTGGCCTTGAACCGAGACAAACGCACCGCCGTCTGGGGGGTCGTCGCCGCGTATCGCTCCGAGGCCCGCGCGCAGGGAACCGTGAACTTCGCCGAGGCCGCCGCCATCGCCGCCGCCCACCTGGAACGCAGTGGATACGCCGACCCATTCGCCTACCCCGTCCTCGTGGACGAAGGCCAGGACCTGTCCGCACCTCAATGGCAGTTCCTCCGCGCCCTTGTCCCCAAAGGCCCCGGCGACCTATTCATCGCCGAAGACGCCCACCAACGCATCTACGGGCAGCGGATTATCCTCGGCCAGTACGGCATCCGTACCGTGGGCCGCTCGCGCCGGTTGACCTTGAACTATCGGACAACGGCCCAGAATCTCCGGGCGGCGCTCACCACCTTGGAGGGCGGCGACTACCACGACATGGAGGACGAGGACCAAGCCGTCGATGTGAAGGGCTACCGCTCGGCCCGCTCTGGTCCAGAGCCCGTCTACATGTCGGTGGCCAGCCGAGACGAGGAAGCCGCCGAGGCCTCCGCTCGGATCAGAGCCTGGATGGAGGCCGACCCCGACCTGGAGCCCAGCACCATCGCGGTCCTCGTTCACGACCAACGCAGTCGCGACCGCATGGTTGAAGAGCTTGCCAGCCACGGCGTCGCAGCCCGCAGCATCGACCGCGAGCGCCCCCTGCCGGGCAAGGTGCTCGTTATGACGATGCACCGAGCCAAGGGCCTGGAGTTCTCCAAGGTAGTCATAACGGGCCACGGAACCTGGCCCGGTTACTTCAAGGGCCTCATCAAGGACTGGGACACCAGCCTCCAAGACGAAGTTGACCTCCGCGAACGGTCACTGATCTACGTCGCCATGACACGAGCCCGTGATGAGCTTGTTGTTATCGCGCGGTAGGGCGGGTGCGCTGTGCCTGATCTCATCCCGCCGCGAGTTCGAGCAGCGTTTCGCGGATTCGCGTCCGAGATAGTAGTCACCCGGTCGGGGCGCGCGTCGAAGACCGGAGCGGTCAAGCAGCCTTGCGCGGCGAGCCTGGGTTAGCGCGGTGGAGGCGCGGTGGACGCTCTGATGGTCAGGGCGGTGGGGAGGACGTGGGAGCGACGGCGTTCGGACTGGCCTTCCATCCGCGCGATGGCCCGCAGCGCCGCGGTTTCGGCCATCCGCGCGGTGTCTTGGCGCACCGAGGTGAGTTGCCGATATGGCGTCGCGGCGATGGCTGAGTCGTCGAAGCCTGTGATTGAGATGTCTTCGGGCACGCGCAGCCCCGCCTGGCGCAGGCTGGCTTGAAGGCCGGCGGCGCAAGGGTCGTTGAATCCGATCACGGCGGTGGGGAGTTGGCCGCGGGCGAGCAGCCTGGCCGCGGCGTCGGCGCCGGCCTGCTCGGTCGAGCCCGCCTCAACGACATCGACGGACAAGGCGGCGGCGGCCATCGCCTTGCGGTAACCGCGCAGCCGCTGGGGGCCGCCGCCGGAGCGCGGCGAGGCGGCGAAGCAAATCCGAGAATGGCCCAGGCCGACCAGATGCTCCACGACCTTGACGAGGCTGCCCTCGTCGTCGCTGCAGACGTATTCGACCGCCTCGGCGCGCACGGCGCGGGCGACCACCACCACCGGAACCAACGCGGCGATCTGGGCCAAACGCCTCGGCGGCAGGCCTGAGCCGATGGCGACAATGGCTCCACAGCGGTTGGCCAGCAAGGAGTCGATGGCCTTCGACTCGTCATGGCTGGCGGTGACGGCGGTCAGCACCAGTTCGCGGCCGGCGGACTCGCAGGTCTCGTAGACGCCATCGACCAACGCGGCGTGAAACGGTTGGACCGCCTCGAACGCCACCCCCACCGCGCCTGGGCCCTGCCGGCGCAGCGCCTGGGCGCGGACGTCCGGCACATACCCCAGTTCCGCGGCCACTTTCATGACGTGTTGACGGGTGGAGTCGCTGGCGCCGGGCACGCCCCGCATGACGATAGAGACCAGCGGGCGGGACACCCCGGCCGCCTTGGCCACGTCCGCCATCGTCACGTCCAAGCCGTTCGCTCGCATGGGATCGCCTCCTCGCCGGCAATCCTACCCAAGACCCGCCCCAGACCCTTGACACGTTCTACTAGCTCGTGCTAGCTTAGTGCCACCTAGAACGAGCTAGGTCACACTCGAAGGAGACGAAGATGTCCAAGCAAGTCAAGATCGGCCTGATCGGGGCCGGTCGCATCGGCCAGAGTCACGGCGAGATCCTGGCGTTGCACACGCCGGGGGCGAAACTGACCGCGATAGCCGACCCCGCGCCAGGCGCGGCCGCCAGCCTGGCGGCCCGCCTTGGCCTCAGCCAAGCCTTCACCTCGCCCGACGAGCTCCTGGCCAGCGGCGTCGACGCCGTCGTTGTGGCGGCGTCGGCCACGGTCCATGCCGAACTCATCGCCCAGGCCGCCGCCGCCGGCAAGGCGATCTTCTGCGAGAAGCCGGCCGCCCTGTCGGTGGCGGAGCTCGACCCGGCGCTGGCCGCCGTCGAGAGGGCCGGAGCGGTGCTGCAGATCGGCTTCAACCGGCGCTTCGCCCCCGGCTTCGCCGCCGCTCGCGCCGCCGTCGACAACGGGCAGCTGGGCGCCGTGCGGCTGCTGCGCTCGAACACCCGCGACCCTGGGTTGGCCAACCCCGGCGCCGTCCCGCCGTGGACCATCTTCACCCAGACCCTGATCCACGACTTCGACACCCTGAACTGGCTGAACCCCGGCGCGGAGCCGATCCGGGTCTTCGCCCAGGCCGACGCGCTGGTCGCGCCGGACTTCAAGGCCAAGGGCCTGCTGGACACGGCGCTCGTCACCATCGCCTACTCGAACGGCGCGCTGGCGATGGCCGACGCCTGCTTCGAGGCGGTCTACGGCTACGACGTGCGCGGCGAGGTGTTCGGCTCCAGCGGCCTGGCGAAAGCCGGCCACATCCGGGTGACCGACCTGGACCGCTACGCCGCCGATGGCATGCACGTCGACACCGCCCGTAGCGACACCGGGCTGCTCCAAGACTCTTACCGCGGCGAACTGGCCGCCTTCGTGAAAGCCGTCCGATCTGGCCGCACCACCGGCGCCACCGGCGAAGACGCCCGCCGCGCCCTGGCGATAGCGGAAGCCTGCATCGCCTCCTACCAATCCGGCCAACCCGTGGAACTGTGAGGACCTGTCATGACCATCCAACTCGCGGCTTCGGCCGAAATGCTCTACCTGGACCTTCCTTTCAGCGAACGAGTCGCCCGCATCCGCGACCGCGGCCTGCAAGTGGAGATCTGGGACTGGTCCGCCAAAGACATCGAGGCGCTGGCCGCCAGCGGCGCTGTCTTCTCATCGATGACCGGCTACCTGCGCGGCGAACTGATCGACCCGACGGGCGCCGAAGAGTTGCTGCGCACGGCCGCCCAGTCGCTGGAGGTGGCCGCGCGGCTCGACTCGCCCCGCCTGAACGTGCATGGCACCGGCCTCGACGGCAAGGGCCTGCCCGTCAAGCCCCAGGCCGTGGTCACCGGGGCGGATTGGCTGGCCGCCGCCAAGACCCTGGAGAAATTGGCCCAGCTGGGAGAAAAGGCCGGGCGCGTCTTCACCCTGGAGAACCTCAACCTGCCGGTGGACCACCCCGGCACGCCCTTCGCCCTGGCCCAGGACACGCTCGCCCTGGTCCGGGCCGTCGACCACCCCAATTTGCGGCTCAACCTGGACCTTTACCACGCCCAGATCGGGGAGGGGAACCTGATCGAGCTGTGCCGGGAGGCGCTGCCCCACATCGGCGAAATCCAAGTCGCGGACGTGCCCGGACGCTGCGAGCCGGGCACCGGCGAGATCAACTACCCGGCCATCGGGCGCGCCCTGCGCGAGATGGGCTACGACGGCGTGGTCGGCTTGGAAGGCTGGGCCAAGGCCGATCCGGACCACGCCCTTGACGCCTTCGTCGCCGCCTTCTCGGAGGTCGGCTTAGACGGCGATCGCCGCCAGCGCACAGCGGGACGCGAGGACTGACATGTCGCTCAGCAGTTCCTCCACCGCCGGTCCTGGACCTGCGGTCGCCCTGCCGCCGATGACACCTGGGCCGCATCGCAAGCGCCTGGGCATGGTGGCGATGATCGCCACCTTCGGCGGTCTGGCCTTCGGCTACGACACCTCCGTGATCAACGGCGCGCTCGACCCCATGAAAATGGAACTCGGCCTGACCGCGTTCACCGAGGGCGTGGTCACCAGTTCGCTGCTGTTCGGCGCCGCCATCGGCGCGATTTGTGGCGGTCGTCTGTCCGACGCCTTCGGGCGCCGGCGCACCATCATCGCGGACTCGACACTGTTCTTCGTCGGCGCATTGATATGCGTCGCGGCCCCAAACCTGGGCGTGATGGTGGCCGGGCGCATAATCCTCGGCCTGGCGGTGGGCTGCGCGTCCACCGTGGTGCCGGTGTACCTGGCCGAACTGGCACCATTTGAGATCCGCGGCTCGCTGGCCGGACGCAACGAGATGGTCATAGTCTCCGGCCAACTGGCCGCGTTCATCATCAACGCGATCATCGGGAACATCTGGACCGACGTGACCGGCATTTGGCGTTACATGCTGGCCATTGAGGCGCTGCCGGCCGCGGCCTTGTTCATCGGCATGTTGCGGGTGCCGGAATCGCCGCGCTGGCTGGTCGACAAGGGCCGCCTGGACGAGGCCCTTGAAGTCCTGCGCCAGGTCCGCCCCGCCGCGCGGGCCGAGGCCGAGGTGGCCGACATCGCCAAGACCGCCAAACAAGACGCCGAACTGGTCAAAATGGACTGGCGCTCCATTCTGTCGAACCGGTGGCTGCGGCGGATCGTGCTGGTCGGGGTCGGTATCGGCTTCTTCCAGCAACTCACCGGCATCAACTCGATCCTCTACTACGGGCAGACCGTCCTGCACGAGGCCGGGTTCTCGAAGAACGCCGCCCTGATAGCCAACGTCGCCCCCGGCGTCATCTCGGTGGTGACCGCTTTCATCGCGCTGCAAATGATGGACCGCTTCTCACGCCGCCGCATGTTCCTGCTCGGCTACGCGCTGACCGCGTTCTGTCACGTCATGATAGGCGCTTCGTCGCTCTTGCTGCCCGTTGGCAACCCAGCCCGGCCGTGGGTGCTGTTGGCACTGATCGTGGCGTTCGTCGGCTGCATGCAACTGTTCTTGAACATCGCCACCTGGGTGACCCTGTCGGAGATCTTCCCGCTGCGGATGCGGGCCTTCGGTATGGGCGCTTCAGTCTTCACGCTCTGGATGACCAACGCCTTCCTGGGCTTGTATTTCCCGACCATCATCGCCGCGGTCGGCATCTCCGGGTCGTTCTGTTCGCCGCCGTCAACACGGTGGCCGTGGTCTTCGTCTACACCCAGATCCCGGAGACACAAGGGCGCAGCTTGGAAGAACTAGAACGCGACCTGACCACGGGAAACCTCTTCCGCTCACTCACCAAGAAAGGACTCTGACATGACTGACACAACCAAAGCGGTCAACCCCAACCCGCCATACGACGCGGAGCACCTGGTCCACCTGACCTCGCCACGCCTTACAACCTCAACGGCGGCCACACCTGAGAATGACTCCGGCGGCTAACATGAGAATGCCGAGCGGAAGAAATTCAGCCGCCCTCACTGAAACCGCCGCCCGAAAAGGCGCCGACCACCCTGGGTTGGAGCGGCACGACTGCCAGTCTTGAATAAGAGTGACCGCCAGCGCGACCTCGCAGGCAGCCGCCCCGACCAATAACACCATCGAAAGTATGATCCGCGCTTTAGCCATCGGCGCCGCCGTTGGCGTTGGGCTCCAGCCGGGGGGTCTTGGCGATTTCTCCGCCGCCGTAGCCTTTGTGCTGACGTCCCCTGGGCTGGACGTTCTCGGGCGCCTCGTCTCCCCAGACGGTCCACCCCGGTCGGGGGTAGCGGGCGAACAGCTCCAAGTACGGCCCGGGGGAGCAGCGCTCGATCAGCTGGTACTGCTCGTCCGGCTTGCGCGAGTGCTCCCGTTTGCGCGTCTCGATCAGGTTGACCTGGCTGCGCGCCGGGGCCAGGGTCCGCAGGGAGCCGCGAACCCCGAAGAGGATCAATTCGGTGACGTTGCGGAAATAGAACCCGACCCCCCGACCGTCCGGGCCGCCGTCCTGCCGCCGCTTCGCCCAAACGATGTTGGAGACATACCGGAATCCCCAAGCCGCCATGACCTCAAGCCCCTCCACCAGCAAGGCGTTGGGCGCCCAGAGATACAGATGGGCGTTGTCGGCCGCGACACCCGCCACGTCGATGGCGCGGATCTCGGCCAGCGAAAGCGTGGCGTAACGGTCGAGGCGCCGATGCTCGGGCGCCACCTTCCCCGTCCGGTTCTGAAAACGCCACGGCGGGTCGGCCAATATGGTCTTGTACCCACCATCCACCTGGGGCAGGGGCGAGGCTTCGGCCACCAGCCCGAGCGGAGTCGCCGTCGCGGTCGTCATGACCGCCAGAGTAACGGGCCGTCCCAGATCCCGGATCAAGTCCAGGCTGACGACTGGCGACGGCTGGGCGAGCCTGACCCGCGATGGCGTTGTGGAGTAGGCCTCCTGGGTGCGCCTTCGCCCCGGCCGCCTACCACTCTTCGAGGAGGAGGAAGTCGGGGACGGTCAGCTCGCGGACGCCGGCCGTGTTGCCGCCGGCCAGCGCGTCCAGGGTGACAACGTATTTGGGGTATGAGTCCTTGATGGCCAGCAAGGGGGCGTACTCGCGGCGCCGGGTGGATTCCTCCAAGACGGTGGTGGCCACTTGGACGTAGAGGCGTTCGTCTTGGCGGTCGGCCACGAAATCGACCTCTAGGCCGTCCCACTGGCCCACCCGCACGTCGTAGCCGCGACGGCGCAGCTCGACCGCCACGATGTTCTCCAACAGGCCGGGCAAGCGGGAGGCGTTGTACCCCAGGACGGCGTTGACGAGGCCGTGGTCGGCGGCGTAATACTTCTGGTTCAATGCCAGAATCCCTTTGCCGCGCAAGTCCGCCTGGGGCACGGGTCTGATGACGAAGGCCTCTGTCAGATAACCGAGGTAGTCGACCACCGTCGGGTGGCTGAGGGGGCGTTGTTCCGCTTTGAGGTAGGCCGCCACCCGGCGGGCGGAGAATGGGTTACCCACATTGTCGAGGGCGAACCGCGCCATCCGCTCGAACAATTCACCGCCCCGAATCGGATGGCGGCCGAGAATGTCACGGGCCAGGATCGAGAAGAAGATGTCGGCCACGATCTGGCGGGCCTGGGCATCGTCAAAATCGGCCGCGAGCAGGCCGGGGAAGCCGCCCCGGCGCAGATAGCGCTGGAACTCGGCCGCCCGGTTCGACGGCTCGCGGCCGGTGGCCGCCAGGGTGAAAGCCAGATGCTCCGCGAAGCTCAGCGGGCTGACTTCTAACGTGACGTACCGGCCTGTCAGCAGCGTGCCCAACTCGGAACTCAAGAGCTTGGAGTTCGAGCCGGTCAAGTAGATGTCGGCGCCGCCCTCGGCCACCAGCGAGTTGACGACGCGCTCCCAACGGTCCACCTCTTGGATCTCGTCCAATAGAACGGCGAATGGGCCGGCGGCGGGCCGGGCCGCCGCGATCCGCTCGTGCAAGGCCTCGGCCGACAACAACGAGTTGTTCTCGAACAGGTCGAAGTCCAGGTGGAGGACGCGCTCCGGCGCGATCTGTTGGCGCAGCCTCTGCGCCGTCACCGCCAGCAGCGACGACTTGCCGGACCGGCGGACACCCGTCAGGACTTTCACCACCGGGGTGCCGGCGTAACTGTTGAGCCAGGCTGAGTAGCGCGGCCGGTCGACCCACTCCACGGACATCCTCCTTGGTAACTACAGTATCCAGTATAGCGGTTTGTGTGCTGCTTTGGAAAGTGTGTTTTCCACGATCCGGCCTGATCGGAACGGGTTGAAGACCAGTGGGGAGAGACGGGCTAAGGCGGGCCGGCCCAGATCCCGGATCAAGTCCTAGATGACGATGAGGGCCGAGGCGTCAGCGCTGGCGGGGAGTCACCGTGGTCGGAGTGTCAGCGCTGGCGGGGAGTCACCGTGGTCGGAGTGTCAGCGCTGGCGGGGAGTCACCGTGGTCGGAGTGTCAGCGCTGGCGGGGGGTCACCGTGGTTGGAGTGTCACTGCGGGCCGGGTTGCCACGCCTGCGCGGGCGGTTGTTGGCGGTACTGGTTGGCGGCATTCACGGCCTCGGCCATGGCTTGGTTGTAGCGCTTCTTGGCCCTGGAGCGCAACACCAGGGCCAGGATCAGCAGCAGGCCGCCGGCCACGAATAAGACGATGGCACCGAGGCCCAGCAGGATCAAGACGACGATCCCGGACAGGAAGCCGGCCGAGGCCACGACCAGGTTCTGAGAGTCGCCCAACTGGCAACTGACGACGTAGACGCCGGAGTCGTCGGCTCGGAACTGGCTGACCGTGATGTTTTGGCCGGCCGTCCGCTGCTGGATGGTGTTCAAGGTCACCGCTCGGCCGTCCGGGTCGCTGACCTGGCAGCGGGCCGCGGCCAAGGTGCTGGACACCAAGATGTATTCCTCGTTCTGGGCCAAGGTCACCGGGGTGGGCTCGGTCCCCTGGACCAGGTGGACGTCGGACAACTGGCTGGCCTGGGCCACCAGGGCGATCAGGCACAGGACCGGCCCCAGAATCATGATCAGCAGGGACGCCACCAACAGGCGCCGCCGCGGTTTGGGCGGCAGGTTGATCTCGGGGCCTAGGTTGGGCTGCGTCATGGCTTCCTCCAAAGGTCGAGGTCGAAGGCTGGTCCCGGCCGGCCTGGCCCGGTCACGTGCTGTCCGGCACGGAGTCGGCCCCCGGACCTGCGCAGCCTACTGGACGGCCCGGGCCGCCGAGGACGGCTGAGACCTGGTCGGCGCGCCCAGATGGGGTCGCCCGGTGGTCGAGAAGCGGTGGATCAGGGCTGAGACCGGCTGATAAGTCGTCGTCGGGTCTCGCCCCCAGCGGCGCCACATCACGCCATCCCAGAGCCGCACCACGCCATCTCGGCTAGCCGAGATCTGGGGCAGGCCGTGAAGTGGGCTCCGTGCCCTCGGACTGGCGTTGGGACCACCAGGCGCGCAGGCGCTCGGCCGCCGCCGCCTCCCCCAATGGGCCCTCGTCCAGGCGCAGGTCGAGTAGGAACTGGTAGGCCTGGCCGACCGCCCGCGAGGGCGGGAGGTCTAGCAGGCGCATGATGTCGTGGCCGTCGAGCTCGGGCCGGATGGACTCCAACTCCTCTTGGGACGACAACTCGTCTATCCGCCACTCCAGCTCGTCGTAGGCCCGGCGCAGGAGCGTGGCCTTGGCCTGGTTGCGGGTGGTGCAGTCGGAGCGGGTCAAGATGTGCAGCCGCTCCAACTGGGGACCGGCGTCGCGGACGTAGCGGCGCACGGCCGAGTCGGTCCACTGGCCGTCGCCGTAGCCGTGGAAACGCAGGTGCAGCTCGGTCAGCTCGGCCACCGCCTCGACCACCTCGCCCGGGTAGCGCAGCTCGGTCAGGCGGCGCCGCGCCAATTTGGCCCCGACGACATCGTGATGGTGGAAAGACACTTTGCCGCCGGGCTGGTAGCGGCGGGTTTTGGGCTTGCCGATGTCGTGCAACAGGGCGGCCAGCCGGTTGACCACGTCCGGCTGGTGGCCGCGGGCGGCCTCCAAGGCGATGGACTGGTCCAAGACGGTCAAGGAGTGTTGGTAAACATCTTTGTGCCGGTGGTGCTCGTCGACCTCCAGGCGCAGGGCCGGCAGCTCCGGCAGGAAGTGGTCGGCCAGGCCGGTCCGCACCGCCAGGTCGAGCCCTGTCCGGGGCTTCTCCGACAACAACAACTTGGACAACTCGTCCCGCACGCGCTCGGCCGAGACGATCTCCAGCCTCTCGCCCAGCTGGCGCATGGCCAACACCACCTCCGGTGTCGGCCGCAGTTGGAGACGGGCCGCGAAACGGGCCGCCCGCAGCATCCGCAGGGGGTCGTCGGAGAAAGACTCCACCGCCGGGGCCGGCGTCCGCAGGACCTTGGCGGCCAGGTCGGCCAGACCGCCGAAGGGGTCGACCAGCCGGCCGTCGGCCAGGTCGACGGCCATGGCGTTGACGGTGAAGTCGCGCCGCTTCAAATCCTCCTCGATGGTGTCGCCGAAGCGGACCGCCGGCTTGCGCGAGTCGGGCCGGTAGGCGTCGGCCCGAAAGGTCGTCACCTCCACGGTCCAGGACCGCTGGCCGTCGCCCAGCTTGGTGCCGATGGTGCCGAACTGGCGTCCCACGTCCCAGATCGGCCCGCCCAGCGTCCGCAGCACGGCCTCGATCTGGTCCGGCCGGGCGGCGGTGGTGAAGTCGAGGTCGGTCGCCTCCAGCCCCAGCACGGCGTCCCGCACCGGCCCCCCCACCAGGTAGAGGTGGTGCCCGGCGACCGCGAAAGCCGCCGCCAGCCGGCCCGTCACCGGCGCCAGACGCGCCCCGACCGGCCGGGCGGCGGCCCTCATGTCATCAGGCATGGACGCCAGCCTACTTATCCGCCCCACGCGGTGTCCTCCCTCCGCTCCGCTCCAGCCCGGCGCTTCGCGGGGACCCCGGACCACCCCACGCAGTGTCCTCCCTCCGCTCCGCTCCAGTCCGGTACTTCGCGGGGACCCCGGACCACCCCACGAAGCGTCCTCCCTCCGCTCCGCTCCAGTCCGGCGCTTCGCGGGGACCCCGGAAGCTACCGCCCCACAAGGGGTCCTTCCTCCCCCGCGCCCTCGAGAACGGCCCGCCGCCACGGGCCCGGTTCCCGGACACGGGAACGGGGAAGGGCTCCTGAGCACAGCACGGGCCCGGCCGCCGGGGCGAAATGTTGCAGCTGTGCGCACGACGTGATAGAATAAAGTATAAAAAGGGTGGTATTTATGAGTACGACGAATATCAACATCCGTACGGACAGCGAGATCAAGTCACAAGCCCAACAGATTTTCGAGACACTCGGACTGGACATGACGACGGCGATAAACCTTTTCCTCCGCCAGACGGTGCGCGAGCGCGACCTGCCTTTCATCCTCTCGGCCAGGCCCGCGGCGCAAAGGGCGGGCCAGGCGCTGGCTTACGGGCGCGGCAGCATGAAAGGCCGTATGTGGATGGCCGACGACTTCGACGCGCCACTCGACGACTTCACGGAGCACATGCGGTGAGGCATCTGCTCGACACTCACACGGTGCTCTGGTTCCTCTGGGACTCAAAGAGGCTGTCCGACGCGGCCGCGGCCATCATCGAGGGCCGGCGGCCAACCGACGGCATCGCCGTGAGCGTCGCGTCGCTGTGGGAGTTCACCGTCAAGCAGAGCCTAGGCAAGCTGAAATTCGAGGGCGGTGTGGCGAGCCTCCGCACCATGGTTGACGCCAACGGGTGGGACGTGCTGCCCATCGCGCAGCGGCACCTCGAGGCTTTGTCGGACCTGCCGTATTTTCACCGCGACCCGTTCGACCGGCTACTCGTCGCGACCGCTCTGGCCGACGACCTGACGCTCGTCACCGCTGACGAGAACATTCGTGGCTATGCCGTGCCGTGGGCGTGGTAGTGAATTCTGCAACACTCGGGCGCGGCCCAGGAACTCGATCCGGGCTGGCTCGGCCAGGGCCCTCACCGTCCGGGTCGCGGCGCGTCCGTGACCCCGCTCCGTGTGGGCGCGGCCATGCGCCTCCCGGCGGCAGCGCCTTCGACCGGCCACTTGGCCCCGGCTGGTTGCCATTCACCGCCAACACGTAGTCCCGCCGCTCTCTCCGACCGTCCGGGCGGTGTCCGTCTGGGTGTGCGCCCAAAGCGACGACCGCGCCGCGAGGCCCATCAGGGACAGGGGCTCCCGGACACGGGGACGGGCTGCCGGGCACGGCACGGGCTCGGCCGCCGGGGACGGTGGTTGACAGGTCTCCCATAAGTGTTATGGTGTGACCAATACACTCATAACAGTTATGACAGGAATGACGATGTCTCTGGGCGTGGCCATCAGCCAATCGTCGGGCCAGCCGATCTACGACCAGATCAAGGTCCAGGTCAAGCGGGCCATTCTGACCGGCGAGGTGGCGGACGGCGACCTCCTGCCGTCGGTGCGACGGCTGGCGGCGGACCTCAAGATCTCCGTCATGACCGCCACCCGGGCCTACTCCGAGCTAGAGTCCGAGGGCTTCGTCGCCACCGTGCCGGGCAAAGGCACCTTCGTGGCGCCGATCGACAGCCAACTGGTGCGCGAACAACTGCTCCGCAGCGTCGAGGAGGCCTTCCTAACGGCCCTGCCAGCCGCCCGCGGGGCCAACCTGACCCGGGACGAGCTGATCGCCATCTTGGATCTGACGCTCGACCTCGACGCCGCGCCCGAGGACGAACGCCGTGTCTGAGCCCACCGCCGTGTCTGAGCCCACCGCCGCGTCTGAGCCCACCGCCGCGTCTGAGACGACCACCACACCCGGGCTCACCACCGTGTTTAAGGGCGAGCGCCGTGTCTGAGCCGGTCGCCGCCCTGGCCCTGGAGGGACTGACCAAGCGCTTCCCCGGCTTCACCCTGGATCAAGTCACGCTGACCCTGCCGGCGGGCTATGTCATGGGTCTGGTGGGACAGAACGGGGCCGGCAAGACGACCATCATCCGCCTGATTCTCAATATGGCCCGCCGGGACGCCGGCCGCGTGACCGTGCTCGGGCTCGACAATCTGCAAGACGAGTTGGCGGTCAAACAGGAGATCGCGGTCGTCTTCGACCAGTCGGTTCTGGTCGACAGTTGGCGGGTGCGCGACGTCGAGCCGGCCCTGGCCGGGTTCTACGCCCGCTGGGACAAGGCGGGGTTCCGCGCCTGCCTGGACCGCTTCGACCTCCCGGGAGACCGCCGGGTCAAGGAGCTGTCACGCGGCATGGGGCTGAAACTGGCGTTGGCCGTGGCCCTGTCCCACGACGCCCGGCTGCTCATCTTGGACGAGCCGACCTCCGGCCTCGACCCGGTGGCGCGGGACGAGTTGCTCGGCCTGCTGCGGGAATACCTCCAAGACGGCGACCGCTCCGTCTTCTTCTCCACCCACATCACGTCCGACCTGGACAAGATCGCCGACCACATCACGGTCCTCCATCGCGGCGCCGTCTTCTACAGCGGCTCCAAGGACGGCCTACTGGACGCCTTCGTGGTCGCCCGGGGACCACACCAGCCGCCAGACCGGCTACGCCGCCACCTGATCGGCCCGACCCAAACCAGTATTGGTTTTTCCGGCCTCCTGCCGGCCGCCCGCGCGCCGCTGCTGGGACCCCAGATGGTGGCCGACCGGCCCACCATCGACGACGTGCTCATCCACGTGGCCCAGGCCGATCACGGGTCCGGCCCGCGATGACGCCAGCGGCCCTGGCCGCCGGGCGGCCATCACGGGAACCGAAATCGTCCGTAGGACCAGCCGTTTCCACAGCCGGCCTCGCCGTCCCGGACCCGGCCCGGGATCCCAGCCCGTTTGTCAACCGACTCCGAGGACGCCCCGCATGACCAGCCCGACCCAGCCCGGATCGACCGCTCCCCGACCGCCGAGCGACCCCGCCCGGACTCAGCGGCGACCGCCCGGCCGGCTCTGGGCCGCCTTCCGGCTCGAGCTGGCGACCGCCCGGTCGACCTACCTCTACCTGCTCTATCCCCTGGTCCCGGCGGGGATCATCGGCTGGCTCAGCCGGCTGCCGGAGATCACGGTCATGCTCTTCATGGTCTTGACGATGTTCATCGGCGGCCAGGTCTTCGCCGTCCACGAGCGCAACCACGCCGACCAGCTCTTCTGCTCCCTGCCCCTGCGCCGGGCCGACGTCGTGGTGGCCCGTTTCCTCTACGCCTTGGCGGTCGGCTTGGTCGCGCTGGTGGTGGCGGCCCTGTTCGCCGTCGTGGTGGACCGGGCCGGCTCGGCCGGCCTGTCCTGGTTCGCCGGCCTGGCCGCGCTGACGGGCGGCTGGCTGTTCTACTGCCTGGCCGTGGCCGTGTCCTACCCGATCTACTTCGCCCTCGGCTTCTCCCGGGCCTACGTCTTCACGATGCTGCCCTTCATGGTCGTCACGGTCGTCGGCGTCATCGTCTTCCGCCGCGGCCAGACCAACGGCCTCCAAGCGGTGCTGGACCTCAGCCAATGGCTCCAGGAGCACGCCGTGCTCATGTCTGTCGCCGGCCTCACGCTGGGGCTGGCGCTCCTGGTCGTCTCCACGCTCGTGGCCTGTCGCCTGTATCGGACCAAGGAGCTGGGCTGAGGCCGACACCACCGGCCGACTCTGGCCACTCAGATCCCGGATCAAGTCCGGGATGACGAGAGCGAGTCCGGGATGACGAGGGCTCAGCTCCACAGGCGCACTTCGGCCAGGCCGACTTGGTACTGGCCGGCGGCGTTGGCCGGCAGGTCGCCGTGGAAGAGCCAGAGGATGTAACGGGTGGTGACCTCCAGCTCGACGGTCCGCTGGCGCGGGTCCGGGGCCGGGTCGCCCTCGGCGGCGGGGGCGTCCGGGGTGGCGGGGTCGATCTCGGCCACCGCCCGCCAACCGTCCAGGCCGGACAGCGGCGGCCCGGCGGCCAGGTCGGCGGCGTCGGTCGGGACGTAGACGGTCAGCGGGGAGGGGTCGTTGGCCAGTAGGACCTGGAGGCGCCGCAGGGCCACCTCCCGGCCCAGGTCGACCACCAGCCCGACCCCGGCCTTGGGCTGCTGGTTGATGTCGACGAAGCCGGGCACGGCGTAGTCCTCGGTCCACCAGGCGGTGGCCGGGTCGCCGTCGTGGGCCAGGCCCAACTGGTCGTCGTTCTCCTGGCCGGAGCCGAAGGGGTCGAAGGACCAGGCCTGTTGGATCGCCACCGGCTGGAGAGCGGGCGGCGACGGCTGGTCCGTCGGGTCGTCGGCGGCCGGGTCCGAGCTCCGGGACAGGCTGACGATCAAGGCCGTCAGCAATCCCAGCACGACCAGGGCGGCCAAGACGACGAAACCGCGCGACCGAGTTCTCAACTGGGCCGTCCGGTCAGCCGGCTGGGGGACCGGCCGGGCGGCCGGTGGCGCCTGGGCGGCCTCCACCGAGGCGGTGTCCGACTGTTCCGGGTCCGGCCGGTCGGCCTTGGCCGCGCCCGGGGGCGCCGTCGCGGCCAGCGGGGACTGGCCCGGGGGCGTCCCGGCGGCGGTCTGCGCCCCAGCCGGGGCCGCCGGCCGGGCGCCGGGGGCCGGGGCCGCCGGTCTCAGGGACGGGGAGTTGGCGGCCAGGGCCAGCCGATGGGCCAGGTCGGTCGAGGCGTCGGCCGGACCCAAGATGTGGCTCAAGGTGTTGAGCACGGCCGTGGCGGTCGTCAGCTTGGGCTGACCCTCGGCCAGCAACTGTCCGATGACACGGGCCAAGGTGGCGTTGACGGCCGGTTGGACCGCCTGGGCCGGCCGGTAGTCGCCGGCGGCGTCGCGCGGCGCCTCGTCCAGGCCGACGGCCTCGGAGCCGGGCCAGGTGGCGGTCTGGCAGGCGTACAGCAGCCGGCCCAGATCACGCAGGTCTTGTTGTTCCAGTTGGTCGCGCGAGCGCTGGCCGTCGGCCGGCGCGGGGTTGAGGACGGCGGCCGTGTTCAATCCGGCCACGCGGATGTCGCCGGTCGTCGTGATCAGCACCCGGGTCGGGTCCAGGCGCTGGTGGAAGACCTTCAGGAAGTGGATCGTGGTCAGCGCCTCGGCCACCTCTTTGACCACCCAGGCCGATTCGACCGCCGTCAGCGGGCCGGCCCGCAGGACCTCGGACAGGGGGGTGCCGTCGACCCATTCGGCGATGACGTAGACGCCCTCGGCGTCCTTGACGGCGTCGAGCACCCGGACGAAGCGGGCGTCAGTGGCGACGGCCGAGCGCCGAGCCGCCTGCAACACCACGTCGGCGGTCTCGTCGTCCTCCACGGCGTAGACCAGCACCGGCCGACCCAGGGTCTTGTCCAAGGCCTGCCAGCGGGTGGCCAGAGCCTCACCGCCGCAGCGCCGCATCAGGCGATAACGGTCGACCAGCAGGTGGCCCTCCACCAGGGGCGCCAGACCGGACAAGACGGGTTGATCGCCGCCGTCCGCCAGGCCGGCCACCGCGCCGCGCCGGGCCGGGGTACGGCCGGACGCGGGGCGGGGGGTGGACGACGAGGGGGCAGAGGGAGCGGGGCCGCCGCCGTCGGCAGACGAGACCGGGACCGGACCGGACGAGGGAGGGCTGGACGAGGGGGAGCCGGACGAGGGGGGGCCGGACGGACGGGCGGGAGGCGGTCCGCCGGGCGGGTGGTCGCCCCCGGCGGGGTCCGGGGCCGAGGCCGAGCCGGCCGGGGCCGGAGTGGAACCAGTCACGGCGGGAGCCGGGTCCAACCGCGGCGGCACAATCGTGGGCGGCCTGGACTGGGCCGGCCCAACCGCAGGCGGGCCGGACGCGGCCGGGCCAGGCACAACCGGAGCCGACGCGACCGAGCCGGACGCGGCCGGGGCCGAACCAGCCGCAGTCGGGACGGACGAGCTCGCAGGCGGGTCGGACGGGTCAGACCGCAGCGGCACAATTGTGGGCGGGCGAGCTTGGCCGGGCAACGCCGATCCGGCCGACGGGTTGATCGGTGGACGGCCGGGCGGGCGGCCGACGGGCGGCCGGAGCGGCGACGGCCCGGCGGGGCTGGCCGCCAGGCCAAGCTCGGGCCGGGCCGAGGCGGTGTCCGCTCTCCCCCACCGGGGTGGGGCCGAGGCCGGACCGGCCGCTTCGAGCGGGGCCGACGGCTGGGACGGCTGCACCGGCGGGGCCGAGGCTGGACCGGCCGCTTCGGTCGGGGCCGACGGCTGGGACGGCTGCACCGGCGGGGCCGAGGCCGGCGGCAAGATCGGTGCGGGGGCCGGCGGCAGGATCGGTGCGGAGATGGCCCCGCCGACGGGCGGGAACGGGCCGGCGTCGGGGCGGGGAGGGGCTTTGGGCTCGGGCGGCGTCCCATCAGGGCGCGGGGGGTTGACAACGGCCATCCCATCCTCCTTGGCGTCCCGGCGGCGATTGCGCGTGACCAGGGCGAGGACATCGTTGACCGCCGTCAGGCGCAGCGGCCCCGCCATCCCCAAGTACACACCGACGGCGGTCAATCCGGCGGCAACCAGGCCCAAGAGGTTGGCCGCCAAATTGTCAATCCAACGGCGCTGCAGCCAGACGATGGCCCAAGCGGCGGCCGTGCCGGGGATGGCGGCCAGCAGCGTCCGGCCCAGCTGGCGCAGGACCGGCCCCAGCCTGATCGAGGCCACGCGGCGGCGGATGTGGGCCAAGGTGACGGTCAGACCGACGCCGTAGGCCAAGGAGTTGGCCAGGGCGACGGCGGGGGCGATCCAGTCGGGGCCGACCTGGCCGGCCCGCACCAAGATCCAGGACAGCCCCACCCAGACCACGGCGATGACCAGCTCGAAGTAGAAGACGGTCCGGGTGTCCTCCAGGGCGAAATAGGCCCGGGTCAAGAGGTATTGCCAACTCATCGGCACCAGCCCGACAACCAGGGCGATCAGGGTCCAGCCCATCAGGTCCCCGCCCTTGGCAACGCCGAAGACTGTCTCCATCAGGGGTCTGCCGACCGCCAGCAGCAGCAGGCTGAGCGGCAGCAGGGCCGTCAGGGTCAACTCCACCCCCAGCCCCAGTTGACGGGCGAAGTCCTGGCGGCGGGACTGGGCGGCCAAGCCGGACAGGGCCGGCACCAGGGCGGTGGCGATGGAGGCCGCGATCAGGGAGTGGGGCATGGCGAAGACTAGGTAGGCGTTGTCCCAGACCGACTTGCCGGCCCCCCGCCCGGTCTGGCCGGTGGTGGCGTCCATCAGCAGCCGGGAGGCGGCCAGGACGGCCAGGTTGGCCACGGCCACGAAGGCCAGGCTCCACTTGGCCAGCGAGAAGGTGTGGCCCAAACCGGTGTGGAGGAGGTCGAAGCGGGGCCGGTAGCGGAAGCCGACTTGGCGGGCGAAGGGCACCAGGACGAGGCACTGGGCCACCATGGCCAGCCCCCAGCCGCCGGCCAGCAGGGCGATCTGGGGAGTTGTGAAAGCGGCCGCCGCCCGGGCCTCGGTGTTGATCCCCCAGACGGCGACATAGACCCCCAAGGTGGCGATCTGGATGATGTTGTTGGCGATCGGGGCCCACATCATGGGTCCGAAGACGCCCCGGGAGTTGAGCACCTGGCCCAGCAGGACGAACAACCCGTAGAAGACGATCTGGGGCATGCAACAGGCCGTCAGCACGACCATCGAGTGGTACTGGGCGGCCAGCTCGGGGGCGTCCCAGCTGGCGGTCGTGATCAAGTCGGTCAGGGGGCCGGCGGCGACCACGCCGATCACCGTGGTGGCCGCCACGATCAGGCCGAAGGCGGTCAAGATGCGGTTGGTGTAGGCCTGGCCGCCGTCGGCGTCGCGCTGGTTGGCGCGGACCAACTGGGGCACCAGGATGGCGTTGACCACCCCGGTGGCGACGATGGTGTAGAGGCTGTTGGGCACCATCAGGGCGAAGGTGAAGATGTCGGCCTGGCGGGAGCTGCCGATCAGGATGGCGGCGGTCAGCACCAGCCGGACGGCCCCGAAGAGGCGCGACACCAAGGTGCCCGAGGCCATGACGGCGGTCGAGCCGAGCAAGTGGCGGTTGCCGGATGGCTCCGGCGCCACGTTGTCCCCCCCGACATCGCCCGCCCGGTCAGTCATGGTCGCCCCCGGGGTCGGCCGTCTCCGCCCGGGCGGCGGCCAAGCGGGCGGCCCGGTCCGGCTGGCCGGATTTGACCCGCAGGACCGTGCCGACGGCCAGGACCAGCCCGGAGACGATGACGATGATCCAGGCCAGGCGGCCGGACTGATTGATTTGAACCTGGGCCGTCACCGCCTCCCCGAAGGGTCGCCCGGCGTCGGTGGTCAGGCGGATCGTCACCGTGACCGTGCCGTCGGCCCGGATGGTCGGGCTCACCGGGATGGTCACCCGGTCACCCGGCTCGACCGTGATGACATCGCCCAGCTCGGCCGACAGCCGCACCGGGGAGGACGACGCCAGTTCCAGCCGGACGCGCACGGCCTGGGCCAGGCTGTTGCTGATCGAGATCGGGAAGGTGGTGTCGTGGGAGGTCAGGATGATGTTGTCGAACAAGGCCGCCCGGACCTGGCCCAGGCTGGTCCCGATCTGGTCCTCGATCCAGGCGGTGTGGGCCAGGGCCGCCGCCGGGTCGGGCCAGTCCTGGCTCCAGGCCGCCGCCAGCGCGGCTGTCAGGTCTGGGTCCGGTTGGCCGGTCAGCTCGGACAGGGCCAGGAGGTGGTCCTCGGCGACGGCGTTGGCGGTGGCATTGGCCTGATTCAGCCGGGTGGTCGGCCGGTCGGTCGTCGCCGCCCGGGCGCCGGCCCCGGCGACAGTCTCGGTGGCGGCCTCGCCCAGATGGCGCCGGCGCACCCAGTCGGGCAGGGGGGCGAGGCTGGGTCCGGCCTCGGCGGCGGTGGTGATGAGCCACAGACTGGGCCGCCCGGCGACGGCCGCCAGATAGTCCTCGGCCAATCCCTGTTGGCGTGATCGCAGGTCGGCGTCAGCCTGGTCGGCCCGGTCTGGGTCGGCCTCGGGCAGGGTCGGGGCCAGCAGCGCCACCCGGCCCCAGTCGGCCGCGCCCCAGTCGGCCGCGGCGGATTCCTCGGCCACGTCGGCCAGCACCACCGTCGGGGCCAGCGCGGCGGCGGCCCGGGCGGCGGCGGCGTCGATCAGCCCGCCCGCCGGCGCCCAGACCAGCGGCAGGTCGGCCAGGGCCGTCACCGGATAGGCCGGGTCCGTCAAGGCGGCCTGCCAGGCGGCGGCCGCCCGCTCGGCCGCCCCCTGGTCGTCCAACTGTCCGGCCAGCACCAGGTCGGGGTCGCCCCAAGGCGTGCGATAGCCGGATTTGAGCGGCAGGGAGTCGACCAGCGCCAGCCACGAGGCGGCGGCCGGGCCGCCCCGGCCGGGGACCAGTTGGTCGTCTTGGCGCACCTGGTAGCCGGCGGCCATGACCAAGGCGGCCTGGTAGAGGGCGGGGTCGATCAGCCAGTCGGCCCCGGCCACAGCCGCCCAGGCCAGCTCGGTCAGCCGCCCGCCGCTGCCCGCCGTGCCGGGGCCCGGCCCGGCGCGCGGCGCCATTTCGGCCGCCAGCTGGTCGTCCGCGAACTCGTCGCCCACCCGGGGGATGGCGCTGGTCAGGGCCACCACCACCACCCGGTCGGCCGTGCTGTCGCCGGGGCGGACGATCAGACAGCGGGCCTGGGCCACGACCTGGCCGTCCTGGTCGGCGGCGGTGGCGTGGAGTTGGGCCCCGACCAGGTAGACGCCGGGCTCGACCAAGCCGAGCTGGTCCCAGGTGGCGGTCAGGCTGGGGCTGGCGGAGGCGCCGGGCTCGAAACTGTCGTCGCCCGCCGCCAGGACGTGGTAGGCGTCGCGGTTGGGCCAGCCCAGCCGGCCGCCCGTGTCCGAGTCGTCGTCCGCCAGCCGGTCGGCCAACTCAGCCTGGTCGGTGATCGGCCGCTGTTCGCGCCAGAGCATGACCTCGGCGTTGTGCCAGGCGACAGAGCCGTCGTTGGCCACGGTCAGGCTCAGGCTCAGACCGTCGGCGTCGGCCTCGACCGCAGTCAGAACCATCTCGACCGCCGGCTCGGCGGCCTGGGCGGGGCCGACGGGGAGGGGGAGCAGGGCGGCCACCAGCCCGGCGGCCGCTCCGCCGAGTCCGACCAGCGCCCGTCCGGAGCCGAGGAGGCCGGAGCCGAGGCAGGTGGTGTCGAACGCCGTTCTGCCGCCCGATCCGTGGTTCCGGCGGCGGAACATGGTTTGACACCAGTCTCCTAAGCGCAACCTCACGCCGCCATCCTACGAGGGGTCGGCCAACCGGCCCGGCCGTCGGCTCCGCGGCCCGTCCGGCCGCCGTCGGACGGGCCCGCCAGGCCGACGATCAAGAAAAGATCAAGAAGGCCAAGAAAGGGTCAAGAAGGCCCTCTTTGGATCGACTTCACCTTGCGGCCGGGTCGGCTCAGCCCTAAATTGTCTACCGGAGGAGACCCCCCCGGGCGGTACGGTGAAAGCCTCGCCCGGGGGAAGTCCCCCTCAGGCGAGGCCCTTCCAGGAGGCGGGGTGAGGTCCTTCGAGGGGCGGGCGAGGCCCTTCAAGCGGGCAGTTTTTTCGCAGTGAGCTAAATTCTGATCCATGGCTGATGCTGGTTCCGTCCCGGGCGACCTCCCCCGGGCTATCCTGATCGAAGACGAGGAGCCCTTGGCCCGTCTGCTGGTCAACTACCTAGTCCGCGCCGGTTTCGCCGTCCGGGCGGCCCACGACGGGCCGACCGGCTTGCGCGCTATCCGCGAACTGGAGCCCGAGATCGTGGTCCTCGACCTGGGACTGCCGGGCATGGACGGGTTGGAGGTCTGCCGCCAGGTGCGGACCTTCTCCGACTGCTACATCTTGATGTTGACGGCTCGGACCGAGGAGGCCGACACCTTGCTCGGCCTGTCCGTCGGCGCCGACGACTACATGACCAAACCGTTCAGCCCCCGGGAGCTGATCGCCCGCATCGCCGCGCTGCGCCGCCGGCCCCTGAAATCGGCCCAGTCGACGCCGCCGCTGCGCTCCTGGGGCGACCTCAGCGTTGACACCGCCGGGCGCGAGGTGCGCTGGAATGGCCATCCCATCGACTTGACCCGGACCGAGTTCGACATCTTGATGGTCTTGGCCGACGAGCCCAACAAGGTGATGACGCGCGAGGGCATCTTGGACCACGTCTGGGGGCCGGGCTGGGTGGGCGACGCCCACGTCGTCGACGTCCACATCGCCCACATCCGGCGCAAGTTGGGCGAAGCCGGCGGCTCGCCCCAGTGCATCCGCTCCGTCCGCGGGGTCGGCTACCGCCTGGGCGAGCCGCAATGACCGACAAGGGCGGTCCTAGGCTGCCCTTCTTGTGGCGCACCGGGCTGTACTCCTACCGTCAGACCCTGGGGGCCGTGGTGATCTCCATCACGGCGGTGTCGGTGGCCTGGATCGTGATCCATTTCTTCGGCCTCTGGCTGGTCCAGGACACCCTGATCGCCAACGGCCAAACCGACCCGACGACTATCGCCGTGGTCCAGCAGGCCTTCCTGCGGACCGCCCTGATCGTGGTGGCGGCGGCCGGCGGGTCGGCCCTGATCGCGGCCGTGCTCTTCACCTGGCTGATCTCGCGCTCGGTCACCAGCGCCGTCTCCCGCGTCCGACTGGTGGCGCAGCGCATCTCCCGGGGCGACCACGGCGTGCAGGTGGCGGTCGGCTCCCGGCTGGGGGCCGAGTTCGAGGCCCTGAGCCAGGCCTTCAACTCGATGGCCCGGGAGTTGCAGACCGTCGAGCGCACCCGGGCCAGGCTGCTGGGAGACCTGGCGCACGAGATGCGCACCCCCCTGTCCACCCTCGACGCCTACCTGGAGGCCATCGGCGACGGGGTGGAGCAGGCCGACGCCGAGACTCTGGCCCTGTTGCGCATGCAAACGGCCCGGTTGGAGCGGCTGGCCTCCGACATCAGCCTGGTCACCCGGGTGGAGGAGGGCCAAGTCAGCTTGCATAAGCAATTATTGCTGGTGGTGGACTTGGTGCTGCGCCAGTGCCAGGCCCAGGCCAGCCAATTCCACGAGGCCGGCCTGGAGCTGTCCTGGGATGTGCCGCCCCGGTTGCGGGACGTGCGGGTGGAGGGGGACGAGGACCGGCTGGGCCAGGTCCTGGGCAATCTATTGTCCAACGCCCGCCAGCACACCCCGGCCGGCGGCGCGGTCAAGGTGGTGATCGACCTGCCCAGCCCCGATTCCGTCAGCATCGCCGTCCAGGACGACGGCGAGGGCATCGCCGCCGAGCACCTGCCCCACCTGTTCGAACGCTTCTACCGGGTGGACACGGCCCGGGACCGCACCCGGGGCGGCTCCGGCATCGGCTTGACCATCGTCCGGGCCATGACCGCCGCCCACGGCGGCCAGGTCGAGGTCGTCAGCCCCGGACTGGGCCGGGGCTCGACCTTCACCATCACCTTGCCGGTAGCGCCGCCCCGGAACGCCTTGGCCGAGACGGCTGACCCGGTGGCGGCGGACCGGTGAGCCCCGCCCGGCGGGCTGGGGCCGGGCCGAGATTAACCGTGGCCCTGCTGGCGGCGGCCGGCGCCGGACTGTACAACGCGGTGGCCCTGTGGCGCCACGCCACCTACCAGAGCGGCATCGACCTGGCCCTCTACGGGCAGGCCGTCCGCCACTACGCCGCCGGGGAGGCGCCCTGGTCGAGTCTGAAGGCCCAGGCGCCGTTCAACTTGTGGGGAGACCATTTCACCCCCTTGGTGGCCCTCCTGGGGCCGTTCTACCGGCTGTGGCCCGACGTCCGCCTACTCCTAGTGGCCCAATCATTGTTGCTGGGCGCGGCGGTGCTGATCGTCGGCTGGCGCCTGGTCGGCCGGACTTCCCCCGCCCTGGGAGTGTCCGCCGCCGCCGTCTTGGCCGCCTCTTGGGGCCTGGCCAACGCCGCCCGCTTCGACTTCCACGAGATCGCCTTCGCCGTCCCCCTGATCGCCCTGGCGGTGATGGCGGCCCAGGACGGGGCCTGGTGGCGCCTCGGCGCCCTGAGCTGCGCCCTCTGGCTGGTCAAAGAGGATATGACCCTTCTGACCGCCGGCCTGGCCCTCTATCTCTGGGCCACCCGGCGGCGCCGGGCCGCCCTCATCCTGGGGGCCGCCAGTTGTCTGGCCGGCGCCGTCATCGTCGGGCTGGTCATCCCTGGGCTGAGCCAATCCGGCCGCTACACCTATTGGGGCCAGCTCGGCGGTCCGTCGACCCTGGCCGTCATCGCCGCCAACCTGGCCAGCCCCCAGGTCTGGCTCTGCCTGGCCGTCATCGCGGCCACCCTCGGACTGGGGGCGCTCTCCCCCATCGCCTGGGTCATAGTGCCCACCCTGGCGGCCCGCCTGGTGACGGCCACCCCAGCCCTCTTCGCCCTCAGCCACCATTACAACGCCGTGCTGATGCCCGTCTGCCTCCTAGCGGCGGCCGACGCCTGGCGCCGCCTCCAAACCGGCCACGCCGACCAGGCCGACAGCGGCCGGGCCGACCGCCCGGCCGATCCAGGCGCCGGCGGCCCGAATCGCTTAGACCGCCCAGCCGCCAGCCACACCGGCCGCCCGACCCGCACCACCACCGGCCGCCCGACCCGCACCGTCACGGCGACCAAGGCTCTCCAGGTCGTTCTGTGGGTCGGGACGGCCGTCTTCGGCCTGGCCCGGTTGGCCGACGCGACACTGGCCGGGGGGCCGGCCTGCGCCGACAACCGTTGTCTAGCGCTCGACCAGGCCGTGGCCTCGATCCCCGCCGACGCCAAGGTGGCGGCGGACGTCTTCGTGGCGCCGCATCTGGTGGACCGGGCCGAGCCCTACCTGGCCGTCCCCGGCTGGACCGACTCGACCGGCCGCCCGCTGCGCGACATCACCTGGCTCATCGCCGACACCTCCGACTACCGAACCGATCACCCACCGGGCTGGGAGGCCCGCCTGACCGCCGAACTGCTCCGCCAGGGCTATCACCAGCGCTCCGCCGCCGGGACCGTGGTGGTGCTGTCCGACTGAGCCGACCGGAGCGACCAACTCGTTTGGCCTGAACGAGCCGACTGGCTTCGCCGCCGTGACCGCCGCCCCAGACTCAAGACGAGTCAGGTTTTCGTTATCAAATCGTTACGTTTGAAAGTTGACGTGATCGCGGTGGGTGAAGGTAGTATTCATAACTAATAAGTGGAGATTTGTTTTTCTTTACTTTTCTCGCTTTTCTCGGCGTGACCCGACGGGTGACATCGTGACCGGTTAACCCCTCTAAGCCAACTACACATCAGGAGAAATCATGATCAAGAACATTCGCCGGGCGGTGATGACTTCGGCGGTCGCCCTCGTTTTGATGATCGGCTCGTTCGCCGGAGCCGCGCCGGCCCAAGCGTCGCTCGCGCTGCCGTGTGCAAGCTACGCCGTCTGCATGTACGAGCACATCAACTTTGAGGGACAGATCCTCACGGGCGCGCTGAAAGTCTCCGGCTACTACAGCAACCTCACCACTCAAGGCTTCAATGACAAAATCTCTTCGATCATCAACTGGAGCACCAAGTACACGCAGTCTTTCTGGAAAGACGCCAACTCTAAAGGTGACAGGTATGACGTCAAAAGCGGCACCTCCGTGTCGAGCCTCGTTCCGAACGGCTTCAACGACAACATCAGCAGCGTGATCTGGACTGGGTAACAACCGCCAAGACTGTGGGCCGGCGCGGCGTGCCCGCCGGCCCACAGTCTCGCCCAGCCTCAGCAGTTCGTCGTAGTTTTAAGGAAGCCGTCATGACATCCCGTATCATGCTCGTTCTGCTAGTTGTCGCCATGGCGGCCTTGGCCTTGTCCGGTTGTGACGACGCCTCCGGGCCGTCGTCAACACTGCCGTCGATCACGGCCACGGCCACGCTGGATCGGGCCAACGCGGCCATCATTCTGCCGCTCGACGCCTATGGCATGAGCCCTGACGAAGAGGCCACCGTGCGTGCGGCCCAACAGATAGTCTTCGCCCGTTGCGTCACCGACTCGGACGCCTTGGGCGAAACAACGCGCGACGTCGCTCAGAAGGAACTGAACTATCGGCCTGAGGCCAACCACTGGCTCCTGGGGTACTGGGACGCAGACTACATGGCCCAACACGGGGCGATCCCGGTAAACAACGATGTACCCCTGGGCGGTGATCTTGAAATTGATCCGGTCAAAATGATGGAGTGCACGTCCACCGATGATTTCAACGCTCTACAGACCATAGACCGGTCGGCCGCGACAGACGACGCCGTGCCCCAGAAACTGATGCGGTACTCCTTGGAGGCCTCGGACAAGACGATAGCCGACCCGCGTTTTCAAGAGTTGCGGGCAGAGCGCGACACCTGCCTGACGGGCGCCGGTTACACAATCGATCAAGACTCCGAACTCACCGGGGTGGAATTACGCGACGACTGGTCGTCCGAGGAGATGCTCAAAGCCCAGTTGGCCGAGGCCCAGTGCGCCGACTCATTGGATTTCATCCAGCAGGCGGCGAACATCAGGGCCACCTACGAGCAACAGGCCATCGACGCGCACGAGGCCGAATTGGTCACGATCCGCCAACTGGCCGTCGAACGAGTGGCTCGGGCCTCGGCCATCCTGACCGAAGCCGGTATTGTCTAAACTGTCGCGGCGAGGTCGCGCTGGACGACAACCTTGCCGGCGTCAGCGCGGACCTGACCCGGCTGCTCGGCGTCATCGGCGCCGTCATCCTCGTCCTGTCGGGCCTGACGGCCGGAACCACCATGTTCTTGTCCGTCCACCACCGAGAGCCCGA
>JAISAO010000046.1 GCA_031266665.1 Propionibacteriaceae bacterium
AGAACGGGCCGCGTGCCACGCCGCGGCCGGCTTCGCCGCCCGCCCGACGGCGACACTCTAGTTGTTAGCCGTCACGGGTGGCAAAGAAAACTTTCTACACTCTCAATTTTGAAGAGCCGGATTAAGTCTGCAATCGAACGTGCTGACCGGAAGTTCTGTGGCACCACCATGTGCGCGGGGATCTCAACACCGAAACAGTCCTCCACAGAATCGATGAGACGGGCAATGAACAAAGAGTTGTATCCGGCTAGATCGCGCAACAACGTGTCAATCGATTCGGGGCCACGCCCCTCGATTATTTTAACGGCTAAAGCTAGCACTTCGTCAGCCACTAGTTCATTTGTCATGATTTCTCTCCGTCCAAGACTTCCAGAGCGCGGCGGTCAATCTTGCCAGTACCCGTCCTCGGGAAAGTGTCGAGAATCACATACTGTGCAGGTCGCATGTAGTCGGGTAACTGATGGCTAACCCAAACTCGAACGGCCTTAGCCGACAACTTATCCTTCGCATGCACGAAGGCAGTCAGCGTTTTCATAAGGTCCAGATCCGAGCAAGCTACTACAACTGCTTCGACCACGCTAGGATGCCGTACCAATACTGCTTCCACGTCGCCTAGCTCGACTCGAAAGCCGCGAATTTTCACCAGTGAGTCGCGGCGGCCCAAAAAACGCAATGTCCCGTCGTCGTCCCACGAACCATAGTCACCCGTCCGATACCCCATTGCACCGTTCACTATCAGACGCGACGCTTCGGTCGCTTCTGGCTTATTAAGATAGCCAGGAGATACACACTCGCCTATCACGATAATTTCTCCGTCTGTTGGGGAAATTACAGATTGTCCGGCGCGTTGCACAATACATCCGTCGGCATCTACTAACACCAATTTCACGTTATCTACCGGGTTTCCCAGTGGAACGCGCGGCATGTCCAAATGCTCAGGTCGCACTTCAAGGTATGTGACAACATTAGTCTCAATTGGACCATATAGGTTAAATACCCTAGCACTCGGTATAGCTTCAACGAGACGTCTCAGTGGACCAGGCAAGTACTCTTCGCCGGCATACAGGAGCAGACGTAAGTCAGGCAGGCCATCGCGGCATAATGTGCTTTTCGCTACTAGAGAATTCAACGCCGATGGGACGGCGTACAACACCGTGATGCGATGTTCGCGAAGAAAATTGAAGAGAGCCTGAGGATACATGGTTGTCTCTTCGTCGATCATAACCACGGTTCCGCCTTTGGCCAGCGTGACGTAGAGGTCAAAGACCGGAAGATCGAAATTGAGTTGAGCGTGGACCGCTACCCGGTCGTCGGGTCTCACATCAAAGGCTCTGCAGGCCCAACCGACGAACGCTGCCGCATTCGCGTGCGTGATTATTACACCCTTAGGCACGCCTGTCGATCCTGAAGTAAACAGGATGTACGCCGAGTCTTCTGGGCGCATCATTAGCGACTGGTGCTTACAGGCGCAATCAGTCATCGTCATCGTTACGTCAATCACCGCCACGCCCGTCGCTCGCAGCCAGTCTTCGTCCCAAGACAGCAGCGACACGTCATCAACCAAGAGCGCAGTTACTGACGCTGCCATCACTACTTCACGAAGGCGTAAAGGCGGATAACGCGGGTCAATCGGCACATAGGTCATTCCCGCCGTCAAACACGCCAGTAACGTAAGAACAGCCTTGTCAGATTTGCGCATATGCACCGCCACTCGGCTATGGGCTGGCAGTGTATCTGCTAACGTCTGCGCTAAGACCCGCACACGGATCGCAGCCTCATAATATGTCGTGACTGTCCCGGAAAACTCAATGGCTGGTGCATCTGGAGTCTGTGCCGCGGTATTAAAAAATAATTCATGTATCAACATTCGTGAACCTCACAAGGTGGGTGTCTAAAGCTGCGGCGAGCCGCGCTTCATTAGCCGCTAGAGTCATGCCGAGCGTTTCGAAAATTCCTGTACTTGCGGATCGACCGCGGGCCACTCTCCTGGATTGGATGTAAGCATTCTCTTGAAGCGTATCCCATACCTCCACGACATCAGTGTGAAATTGGTCTATGAATCCTGTGGGCATGAGATAGGGAAATATTTTATTGATGTCAGAGAGCCACAGGTGGTGAAGTTTTCTTGATCGAGCCGCGAGCCAGGTCCCGAGAACAAATGAACGCATATGCACCAGGTCATGGGATCGTTCTTGATGAAAATTGCTGTACCTTCGCATTTTCTCTTGGTGCGGCAGCGCTGATACGGCATGTGCATTTTCGACAAGTTGTTCGATAAGATCAAAGGTCATGTCTTCTTGCTTCTGATCGTCAAAATAGTAAATGGTCCCAGCCATGGAAGTGGAGAGGAACATCATTGCGCGTTCGACTGAAGCTACCGACACGACTTGTACGGCCGGTGTGGCTAGACCCCACTCTGTCAGATTAGAATACGCGTCGGCCACTCGAAATTCGCGGCTGCCCGAAGGTACTCCAGCAACCAAGAAACTGTGTTCGACGTGCTCGTTTCCGGCGTATGGTGACCAAGGAAGATAGAAGGCATCTGCATAGCACAGTACGGGAAATTTTAGTGTGGAGAATCCGTTGAGTACCTCCGTCAACGTCCGTCCTGCTAGATGGTCGCGTACCATACGCAGACCCGTGGTTCTTCGTACACGTTCCGCTATAGGTCGGCGTGAGGTTGTAGGAGTGATGAGTCCGTCGCACTCTAAGATATCAAAATGCCACTCTGCCGCGAACGGTGTCCGGACGTCGCTCACTCCTCGTCTCGCTATGATGACGGCCAGATTGACATCCACGCAGTCGAGCAGTTTTGCGTCAATTTTCGAGAACTCTGCCCAGAACTGTTCTACATCAGGAGTAGCTGCCTTTTCCGTTGTCATGCGAACGCACCATAAAACTCGCTAACGAGTGCGGCTTCTTCTTCCGCCAGGCGCCCTAACACGTCAGCGAACGCTTGGCGAGGGTGCCGTTTCTTTATCAGATAGGTTTGATTATATCGTGCCAATTGCGGGAGAGCCAACCAATTGGCTAACAAGTGTTTTTCCACGTAGTCTGCCACTACCGTCGCTATTTCTATTCCGAGCTCGGCCGCCGCACGGCGCAGAGTCTGCACCCACAATTGCCTTGTACGTCCCGCCACCCACAAGTCCTCGCTTATGTCATATAATTCTATTACTCCCAAGTGTTCGGTGCTACGTTGGCACAACACCGTGAGAGCTCCGGCCCCTGTGCTCCATTGATCGCCCTCGAAACCCGATCTTCTTACTCGACCAGCCAAGTGCTCGAAGGAGGCATGCAGCAACGAACGGGCCACAACGTAATCTACAGGTGGTGCGCTTGGTTTCCGTAACGTAACCAACCGCTGAAACGAAGTGTCGATGCTCGATTCGGCACGCCCGCTCGCCCATACTTCTCGGGTATGTATGGGCCCCGATTGGTGCCCGCTTCCTCCCAGAAATTTCGCGACAGTTGATATTGGGTACCAGCCAACGTAAGATTCTTGGTCACCCAAGTCGTCACGATGACTCAGTGGATCATTCACCCTGATTTGGTTGTCGACTAACATATCGACCATGAACCAATGCGGAGCGTGTCGCTTTCCATGCGCGACGTGCCAAGGAAGATTGTATGTGTCTCCCGACACTATCACCGGTCCGTGGTCATGTAGGTCATCCATCAGTCCCCTCAGTGCCTCCATCGTAGTATCGGCTCCTCGTCGTTCCACTAACCATCCAGTCAATGAGCCTTCTCCAAATAACGGAGTGTGATAGTGGCTGAATTGGAAGGACGGAAGCGAATCACAATCGTCGCACACAGCGAGAAAAAACTGCGAACCTACCCACCAGCCAGGATCTACTCCGTAGTAGGCGAGTATTGCTCCAATGGCGCTGGTGTAGCACGACATCATGTGCCCAGGTACTAACGGTTGGTTTTTATAACCAAAACTGTTTTCGACCATCACGACGTCATCCTTCGCCACGTTTCAGAATGCAACATGTGGGCCGTCACGGTGGCTAAGCTGTACCAGGTCGGTTTTGGCTGATGCTGTATCGCACTGACCTTCGCCACCGAGGCAATCAGAGAGCCGTTGGACACGGTCCACCAGCTACACCCTGTACTCCATCCTAAGGCGTCGCGCGAGACAGTTATCTGCGGAAAATGCATCGCCATCCCTAGGCCCCATGCTTTGGAAATGGCCTCTTTGAGTGTCCATACCCTGAAGAATTCGATGTCTCTCTCGACGCCATCGAACCGGTTCAATCGGCGCAGTTCCGCCGTACTGAACATGCGATTAGCTACCTTCTCTGGATAACGCGTAATCCGCTCTACATCCACGCCGACACTCTCGTCGGCGCAGGCCGCCACCATTACGATGTCCTCTGAGTGGGAAAAACTGACATGAACGCTAAACCGGTAGTGGTTCACAAAGATCAACGGCCTTCCTCGCCGGTCGTGCGTAAATGATACCAGGCCGGGTGGTATTCCGAACTTCGCTGTCAATAATCGACGAGCCAGCGCCCGGACAGTCCAGTATTCATAGCATCGTTCTGGCGAGACCATATCTTCGCCAGAACGCATTTCGGACGGTTGCAACAAGGCGTTCCGTTGTTCCTCCGTCCAACTCTTCATAATCGGTGAGCACCACACCTCTAACATTGTTACGGCAGTCCCATCGTGGCTATCGCCAACCCTGACATTTCTGCCGCTTCGGCTTGAATCAGTGAGTTGAGGCGATTTGCGATTCGAGTAAGATACGATTTCTGTCCTGTCATCATGTACTTATACGATATCGCAGACACCAACGACCACTCATCGGCCCAATGCGACAGATGTGTGGATAACTGCGTGGTCTCGGGTTCCGGCAACCGCGCCCCATGCCGTTGCGCGGCGGTAAGCAGCCGCACGCTGAATAGTCTTGATACGCCGACCGATTTTAGGCAGGAATATGTCTGTCTCCAACGTGCATCATTGGTACCAGGACCATCTGCATTAACGGCAGCGATGCATTCTGGAATCAGATCGCGGTGTGCTGCAGTAGTTGAATTTTCAGCAATGCTCCGCAACAAACTGGATGCCAGCTCTTGCCAACTGCCGTCGTATGGTTTTGCCGCAGTGACACCAATCAACGATGAATCTTGTGCCAGTAACGACCTGTGAAATGTTTCCAAATTCATTTCACTACGAAAGTGTCGATCAGCCACCATCAGTGTAGAGCCGTTATCCGACGCCCCATAAATCATGGAGTTGTGTATCATGTGGACTCGCCCGAATTTGTCGGTAGCTGTTTCATCGAAATACCCGTCGTGTGGAGCCAGAACCGGTCCTACCCGCCGAAGGGTGTTTGCGATGCTGTGTCGAAATTCGGTAACATCAGGCTCTACGACGCTCTTGTACCATCGAACACTGAACAACGCAGTCCAGAGTTCTAGACCGAAGTTTCCTATATGTCCTCCGGCGATCTCAGCACGTCGTACAGGCTCCATGACATCACTTAGTGAAAGATGTAATGAGGCATACACGGGGGTCACGTCGACGTGCCGAAAATCGCGGATCAGACAAGCAATGATTCCATTGCGACAATTAAGAGCTGCGTACTCAGAACCACCAAGGTCGAAATTATGTTCATAGTGTTCATAGGTTACATTCATAAAATACACTTTACGTCTGGAATTTGCGACAACGACTTACGGATTTCGTCGTCAGTAACATTAATGTCTACCATAGTACCATCGTGCCAGGATTGGTACGCTGCAAGGTCAAAATACCCGTGGCCGCTGAGATTTATGACGATTGTTCGAGGTATTCCGTCAACGCGGGCGGCTATCGCCTCAAGCACCGCACCATGCACCGCATGCGCGGACTCTGGTGCTGGAAGAAAACCTTCTGTCCGAAGAAAGAGAGCGCCACTGGCGAAGACATCCGTTTGTGGTACGGCGATGGCTTCCACAAGACCATAGTGATACAATGCGCTAATCAACTTCGATGTCGCATGATAGCGCAGCCCGCCAGCATGGATATCAGGCGTCGCGAAGTGATGGCCCAGAGTGTACATTTTCTCCATCGGAGTCAGGCCGGACGAGTCCGTGAAGTCGTAGCGATATTCACCGCGAGTGAGTTTTGGGCATGCTGACGGTTCGACGCTGAGGCAGCGTACTTTTTTACCGTTTTCAATGTTGTCTGCAATATATGGGGCGGCGATTCCGCCAAAATTACTTCCCGCTCCTAACGATCCAATGATGACATCGGCTTCTTCGCCCAACATGGACAATTGGCCCTTCACCTCCAAACCTATTATGGTCTGGTGCAAAATGGAATATAATTCCCCACTCCCAATGCAGAACCTAGTAAACCCATCTCTCGTCGTGTCTTCTAAAGACTCTGCAATCGCGAGGGCCATGTTACCACTGTCGGGATCATGATTTGCTAAAAATTGTCGTCCCGCCTTGGTGATAGGGTCTGGACTTGGTGACACTTCGGCACCATAGAGTTCCATCATAGTTCGTCGGTAGGGTTTAGAATGAAAACTCGTCCCGACCATCCGGACGCCGCACTCTAGCCCAAACATAGCGCATGCCACAGCGACGGCAGTTCCCCATTGACCAGCTCCTGTAGCGGTGACGAGACGACGTACGCCTGCGCGATGATAGTAATAAGCCTGAGCGATGGCAGTGTTCAACTTGTGGCTTCCGCTGACGTTGACACCCTCATTTTTGTAGTAAATCCGCGCCGGTGTGTCGAGGTATTTTTCCAACGCCTCGGCTCGGAGTAAAGGCGTGGGCCGCCATTTCTCGTACGCAGCCCTCACTGCGGCTGGGATATCGACCCATCTTTTCTTCGTCACCGTCTGCCGCACCAACTCGATCGGCAATTGGACCGAGACACCGTCACTGGAACGTTCCGGTGGAAGATTAACAGGAATGTCAAAATTCAATGCGGTAAGGATATTGAACCATTTATGTGGTACCTCGACCTTACTAGGCGAGACGATGCGACCCATATCAGGTATGCTGTTCTTCAACAACGCCTACGAAAAACTCAATTAAGTCGGCCACGGTCTTGAACTGAGTCTGCATTAGCGCGTCGTCTGGCGTTTCGACGTCTAGCTCTTCTTCTACCGAGATCACTATTCGTATGAAGGTAATCGAGTCAACTCTGATGTCTTCGCCAAAACGGGATAGCTCGTCGAGTTCTGCAGCGTTCATGTCAAACGACGCTTCTCGTATGATCGCTTCCTTGACGGTCCGGGCAACATCCGTGTGTTCCATATCTTTCCTCCTTATTCTGGCTGTTCGATCCAAGGCACCGAGGTGACACCCATTTCTCGTTTACCGTCTTCTCCATAAGCGGTCCAATCGCTGTAATGGAACGCATGACTGTGAACGTGTTGCAATGCCTGATCGGATGTCGCCAGGCACACTCGGCGCCAGGCTGACGGCGCACTCTCTTGTGGTATCACGTAGACGATCTGAGTATCAGAATCGGCATGGTTAAGTGACCTAGCTATGTGATTGTTGCTCATCAAGCGAATCACGTCAGCATGTGTTGAGCGGACCCACTCGTGATCGCTCCACAGTCCGAAAACCAAGTCAATCGTCCCATCGGAACTCGGCTTGAACGTTTCTGCCTTCGTCTCTTCCGGACGTACACCCCAGTACGAGGAGAGCCAAACTTTGATAATTCGACGAGTGGTTTTCTGTATCGATGGAGAGAACCATAGACGAATAGGCCTAGCGCGCCATAACGGATTTTCACACGCGCCTAGAGGGCCACGAAATTCAATCTTTCGTGGGATCATGTGCGGCAGTGCTGAGTGCCATCGTTGAATCATGAGTCTTAAGTCAATCTCATCGAATTGCTGGTCACCGAGTTGGTTGAGGAACCAGTTGACGTGGAACCTTCCGAGAGAATAGAACCAGTGTTCTTGGGCGGTTGCTGACATAATTCCGGCTACGTCACGCTCTCCCACTACTTTGGTCGCGGCTATCAGCTGATCAAGAATATAATCGTCCCATGTGGTGTTAGTCTTGATCACCGACTCATGAATCCCCACCTTCGTTAGGTAATCTGCGGGAATCATTGCGAACAGCTGTTGTTTATCTGACGGGCTTAGGCCCAGCGCGTCCAAGCGAGACCGCCAGTAACGCCGCCCAATAAAATGCCAGACGCCAAGTCTCCACCACTGAGGGAAATCGACGTACCCATTTCCTTCTAGATCGATTTGGTTCGCTACTCCAAACACCAGTGTCAATCGGAGGAGGTCACCGACGGACCGATAAAACCCAGATTTCCCGTTAGGTGCGGGAAGGGCCAAGACACTGGGAACGATTCGCACCTCGAGATTATTGCCCATGATATGCGCCAATCGGGGACTGTCAGAGTAACGGCTCGCATCGTGCATCCGAATCACAGGAGTCAGGTCAATCTCGCGTGCGGCAATAATCCGTTCGGTTGCGACTCTGGCCGCTGAGCGCATCGTCTCGTCGGAGAGAAACCGGTCCAACACGGTTACAGACTGTCGCTGCCGATCATTAATTCCGTCATAATCGGCGAACTCTCCAGTCGCCACCGCCATGCTTAGGTGAAAGCCTAGATTTCGCACGGCAGCTACCACCTCGTGATCGCCGTTGTATATCCCAGAATTGACCACCGATAAGAACTCACGCACGTCATTGTCGGTCACCAGTGGTTGAGGACCAAGCGCAGGCGCGGCGACTCCACCATGCACACGCCACATAGCAGCGGTTACCTCAACCCCGGGATCCCATTGAGACACGAGCCCTTCGGTTCTTTTCACGTTGCCGTTAACCGCATCACGAAGCGGTGTGATGTTCATGCCGGGACCATCCCTTCCAGGGCATCAGCGAAATTATCGGCATCACTGATAGTTGATGACTCAGTTACGACGAACCCGAGATGGGTCCTCGCTATTTTTTCGCACATCTCAAGATCCAAGTTTCGGTACTCTTCCCAAATTGGATTGCTAGCATAAACGCGTCGGTATCCAGACGCCAGGCCAGGTCTGGGATTACCTGTTGCCCAATCCCTGAATAATGTGTGGTGATAGATGGGTGACGGGTACACTTTCCTGGCGTAGAATCCTTTGATCTCCAGACGTTTGGATAAGTCAGCGGAATCGTCACCGTCGGCCACCATGAAGACGAATCTACTGTACGCATGAGTCCCTCCATACGGTACCCGTTGCGGTACTAGCCTTGTGCCGACCTCAAGGCGGGAAGCAAGACGGGTACCCAGTTCGGATCGCAGTTTGTTCTGCGTCGGTAATTCCGCCAACTGCGCCCGCCCTACTGCGGCCTCCAGCTCTGTCATTGTGCATTTATGACCGACATCCAGCAATTCTCCTCCAGACATGGCATACAAACGCAGCAGGCGACACCGTTCCGCCAGATCTGCCGTTTTGACTACGACAATACCTCCTTCTCCGGTTGACATGTTCTTGATCTCGTTAAAGCTGTACACGGCAATGTCACCGAACGTGCCAACTAGACGTTCGTCGATTGTCGCCCCCAGCGCCTGGGCGCAATCTTCTATGAGCTGTACTCCGTGTGCATGTGCCAGATCTACAAGGCCAGACATGCTGGCTGGAGCGCCGAAGAGATGAGAGACGACAATAGCTTTTGTTTTATTAGATATTACGGGCTCCACCGTCGTAGCCGACAGGTTCCATGTGTCTGGATCAATGTCTGCGAAGCGCACTATCCCAAGATTTCTTACAACAGCATTGATCGTCCCGGGGAACGTGAAACCTGCCACCACAACCTCGTCACCTAGGGAGACTCCCACGCACTGCAGAGCAAGATCGAGGCCTGTGCTCCCCGATGAGACAGCAACAGCATATTTTGCTCCGATGTACCGGGCGAAGTCGTTCTCGAACGCCATCGTCTGACGGCCAAACACCACAGAGAGCCGACCTCGTCGCAAGGCCCTCTCAACTCCTATCACAGCAGAGTCGGAGTAATGCCGCCGGGCCGTCGGTGCAAAAGTTAATTCTCCGCTCATGGTTATAGCACCAACTGAGTCGCTCGGAAAATATGCTCATACTCTGATGTCGATGCAGGTAGGTCAATCACGATATCAGTGACTCCGATCTCAAAATAGTTTGCAAGAGCCGCTGCCACTCGCTCGTAACTCCCAACCAATTTTGGACAGTCGATTCCGGCTCGTGACGCACCACACCATAATACATCGTCAAACACCTCAGATTCTCGCCCTAAGGCAGCATTACTCTGGTGCTGGTAAGAGATTGACCGGCTTTCGAATATTCGTGCGTCTATTACGTCGCTTCGACGTGTCCCATAGATTTTTCGCGCAAATGCCCAAGCGTTTTCGTCCTTTTCTCCGGCGACAATGCCGACGATGATGGTTTGACGGAGATCAGGCTGCCCTGCGCGCAATCTCTGTATCTCATCTGCTTGGGTGACTAACGGTTTCGCCATTAGTAGAGAGGATGTCGCCCGCCCAGGCATCAAGGCCGCGACTTCAGAGGAAGAACCAGGTACAAAAACTCCTGGCGCGCTACCGGAGCCCAGGTACGGCTGCAAGGACGCTCCGCGAAGCCTATAATATTCTCCTTCAAAGTCACATTTCTCATCCCGAAAAAGACTGGTGAAAATATCGAGAAACTCTGTTATTTGGCGATAATGCACCGAATAGTGATCACCGTCGGCACCGACTGCGGCCTGCTCGTCGCGAGTCGCTCCTTTCACTACATTGAGGTGCATAGTTCGGCCGGTCAAATAGGAAACAGACGCAAATGTTCGAGCTAAAGCGTATGGATGCACATGAAACGGTGAAACTGCAACGATGGGCGTCAATTGGTCACTAAGATCCAGAATCCGTTGTGCTATTACTAAGGAGTCGAGTGACGTCATAAAGTTATAGATAATCATACCGTTGATGCCGTTAGTTTCAGCGATTTCTACATGCTTGGCTAGAAGGTCCGCATATTTCTCCGTTTCAAGTGGGCGTCCAGATCCGAATGATCCAGTATAGAACGGGCAAACGGTGTGGAAAACGAGTGCGTTGTTATTCATTAAAGCATCTCCGATCGCAAAATTTTAGGAATGAATGAGAGGTCTGGCACGATACTTTGATGGAAGTTAAGACCAACGCTCTGACAATCTCGGGCAACGAGAACACTGCGTATTCCGAGTGCTGTCGCTGGAGCGATATCAGTTGTCACACTAGCTCCAACATGAAGCACGTCTGCCGGGACAGCCCCAATTGTCTGGAGCATATATTTGAAAATGACCGGAGATGGTTTATAGGCAGCGCATTTTTCACTGACGATGACATGATCGAATATTACGCCAATAGCCGCGATATTTTCTGTAATCAGGAAAATGTCGCTATTCGAAATAATAACTATTTTATAATTTTCGCGGAGTTCTTCGAGGGAAGACTTAGTCTCTGGGAACGGCGGGCACGTCTGCACGGCATTCAGTAACTTTTCAACATCATCAGAGGTACCGATTAGGCTTTGTGAAGCTAGAGCACATCGGAGCGCTCCAGCGAGGATTTCTGTATACCGCTTGAAATCCCCTTCAGTTAATGCGTGACGAGCATGATGAAACGTCTTGATAAAACTATTAACTCCACCAGAACCGTGCTTTTCTGCAAAAATCTCTCTGAGCGTAAAATTAACACTTTCGTGCCAACGCACGAGAGTCCCATAACAATCGAAGGTGACGACTCTGGGTCCATACCTAAATGTATTCATGTGAGTTTCAAATCAGATCGAAGTGTCGAGTAGAGCGAGTTTTCCGTTGCTCACCAGAAGTCGATCATCGGTAAACATCAAACGGGCTGAACGCAAATCTCTGAATATTCGCTCAATTGACGTTTCCTTTTGAATCCTATAACCATAACGAAGCCCCAATAACTGCATGGTCTGGTCGACAGCGGAAAATAATTTTTCCGCTGCGGCGATTTTAAGCTCATTGAGGTGGATGTTGAAGGCATAATCCTCATAAGAAACTTGTTCCGTGCCGAAGGCTTGGCGTTTTACGAGGTACTCGCCCGCAACTCGCTGTAACATTGCCTCGACTAAGTCAATGTCCATACGCACTCTAGCAATATGTTCGACGTACAGATCGGATTTTAACGGGTATCCCACGCGTAAACTCGGATTCCTCAGCACTCTCATTGTCTGTCGATATGCCTCCTTCGCAGCACCCAGCCAGCAAGCCGTCCACATCAGATGTCCAGCTGGAATCATGGTCGTCACCGCAACCCGCCGGAATCCTCCAGGTGGATCTATTGTCCGTCCCAGGCTTGGCAACTGCCCGCTGAGCCGCATTGCTACACTCGCCGTGCCTCGTACTCCTAACGTGTCCCAGTCTGAACGTATAACTGTTTTTAGTTCATCCCGTCCCGCGTAGACTAACACTATGTCAGTCGGTGTTGCAGTTTCGGAGCGCCGCATGGTGATGAGAAAGGCATCGGCGTGACTTCCCGATGTGACCACCGGTGCCTCGCGTTCCACTATAAAATGTTCGTCTTTCGAGTAGAGTGGTGCTACCGCGGTCAATAGGTGACCACCTTTCGTCGGTTCTGATGTCACCGAGGCGATTAATAGGCCGTTCAAGGCAACCTGACGCAGCACCTCCGTCCGCAACGGTTCGCTGGCATGGTCAACCAAAACCGCCACCTGCTGACAATGCATTGCCCAGACCATTGCGGTCGACAAACATGATCCACCAAGCACCTGTGCCACCTCAAGCGCTGCGGAATAGCCCCCACCGAGGCCGCCCAGCTCTTGGGGAACTAGAAGGCCCATTAGCTTGGATGATCTCAGAACGGCAACGCCTTCGACGGGGAAGCAGCCCTCACGGTCGATTTTCCTAGCCTCTTCCTCAAGAACGTGCGCTGCTTGTTGGGTTTCTTTGGTAATCACGTCTTCCACTGTAGTCATGCTGACACTCCTCCCTTAGCGATCCCCAGCGCTCTCCACAGCGACTGCGCCGTCTTGAACGTCTCGTCTGTCAAGAGTTCGTCTGGAAACGCTACTCCGAACTCGTCTTCGAGATCCATCAAAAGGTCTACTGCCTCTTTGCTGTCCAGTCCATAGTCTCGTAGGGCAATCATTGATGATATTTCATCTGCTGATTTGACGTACCTCAAATGCTGGAGGAGTATAGTCAAGAATTCATCGTTTGGGGTAGTCATAGTTCTTATCTCCTTTACGAACAATCGACAAGCAGGACGATTCGATAATTCGGTCACCGTCGACAACAAGTTCCAACGGTGCCGGACGACTTAAGAAACCGATGAGGCTTGCCGTTAACCCATACGCGCCCACATTAGGTATGGAGACCACATCGCCTGTCACTACTTGGACTCCTCGGACGGTCGCTATGACGTCTAACGGACTGCAGAGAGGCCCAACAAAAACGGTATCTGCCGGTTCTGTTTGTTTCGAGTGCTGCGTATAGTTGTGGATGGTCACCGACACTCTGGGTATCCGTCGCAGTCCTGACATTCCACCCAAGTGATTGATGCCGAAATCAAGGACTGCATACTGTCGGCCTCGGCTTTTCTTTACGTCAAGCACCGTTCCGACTAACGTGCCGCAGCCGCCGACAAGGTATCGCCCGCTCTCAAAAATCAGACGAGGTTGACCAGTCCGCCAATGCGGAAATCGCATGTCGAGCATGGCCTCAAGTTCGTTTCTCAGCCCGTCTAGCTGTGGGCGGTTGCCGGTCACAGCGTATGGGTGACCGAAGCCACCACCCATATCCAGCCAGGTCAGGTCTAGTTGTAAACGCTTGGCAACACGCACGGTGGACTCAACCGCAGTCGAGAAGGAAACGAGGAGTTCCGAGATATTGGAGCCGAGGTAAGAATGAATTCCGGTTACTCGCGCATGAGATAAACTGGCCGGCAGTCTGTCAAGTTGATTTTCATCGATTCCGAACTGTGACGAAATCCCTGTCATAGCGAGTCCAGCGTTGCCTTTCGCGCCATCAGGGTTAATCCGAAGCAGGGCTTCAACTTCAACACCCTGGTGACTAGCGGCCGAATTAAGTTGACGCAAGTCACGCGCGGACTCTACCGAGAACATTCGGACACCGGCGCGTAGCGCTACAAATAACTCGTTTAGTGTTTTTCCCGGACCAGAGTAAAGACATTTCTCCATCGAATACCCGGCTTCAAGCGCCGATGCTAACTCGCCTTCCGAACTAATCTCAGATCGCCCACCATAACCCCTGATCTGAGCCCCGATTACCGGGTGCGGGTTGGCTTTGAGCGAATAATAAATAAGAGCGTTCTCTGGAAGTTCTGCTGCCAGTGCGTCGTAAGCATCCCTGACTTTCGCAAGGTCGTAGACGTATACCGGTGAACCAAAGGCTATCACGTCGGCGACCCTCATGTCGCATCCATATCATCCATAAGTACGAGGTCAAAATCTCTCGACAAAGCGTTCTTGTTAATTTTGCCTCGCTGGGTTCGAGGTAATTCTGCAACTATCCGAATGGTCTCCGGAACGCGATAGTGTTCCAATCTCTCGCGCAGCCCGTCAAACATGGCACTCTCCGTGATGTCTCCCGTGACTAGTAAAACAGCTCCTCGTTTTACCGTCGGGGGAAGCACCGCCGCGCCAGTGACACCATAAACGTCAAGGGCTGCGTGTTCTATTTCACTCGCGCTAACGCGGTACCCGTGTTGTTTGAAGATGTCATCATGCCGGCCGTGAAAATAAAGATAACCTTCATCGTCAAGACTAGCGAGATCACCTGTGTGCAACGCAATCTCGGTACCCGGACCACGCTGCCGGAATCGTTTGGCAGTTTCATCTGGCGCACGCCAGTAGCCAGACATCACGTGCGGTCCGCGAACCACTAATTCTCCAACCTCTCCAGGTGGAAGTACATTACCGCTAGGATCAACTATTAGGCACTCGGTGTCGTCGAGGGGACGCCCGACGGATGTGGGTCGCCTATCAAGCTCATCCGAATCAAGAATAGACACGCGTTTGCACTCAGTAAGTCCAAACATAACGTAGACCCGAAGCCCGCTGAAGAGTTCTCGCAGCTTTGCTATGTGCGCAGCAGGAAGATGGGAGCCCGTGTTGGTAACCATCCGAAGCGGGGGGAGTGCGGATAGCTCACGCGAAGCGATACGCACTATCACATACGCAAGGCTTGGTGTCATTGGAAAAATAGTTGAGCCCCACTCGCGCAGTTTTCTGACAAAGGTGACCGATGGGTCGTTCGGGCGCCCCATAGCTAGCGTCGCGCCGACGCTAGCGGCTAAGATAAACTGATAAAATCCGTAGTCAAAAGACATGGGGAGAAACGACCCCACTACATCGCCAGTCCGATACCCCAACCGCCGTTGTATCGCTCTTGTGGAAAACAACACGCGGTCGTGAGGGGAAACAATAGCCTTTACATGGCTCGTAGTCCCGGATGTGAAAAAGAGCCCCATCGGGTCAATGCTTATCGCTGGACAAGGCTCTGACCATACTTCCTTCGTTAGCGCATCCTCATAGTCACCGTCGACGGTGACTACATTGAATCTCGGGCGCAAACCGTGTTGCTCGGCAAGGATGTCCGTCGTGACTACGGCCATTGGCGAGCAATCATCGAGTACGGGTTGCAACGAGAAACTCTTAATCATTGGATCCAACACGGCAAATATGGCACCGATTCGTGAAGCTGCAATCGCCGTCACCGGCACCGGGATAGAGTTCTCCACGATGATTACCACGCGATCTCCCCGCCGAACACCTAGATCGTGTAGATGACGTGCGAGAGATCCGCTCATGCTCTTCAACTGAGCATAAGTAATCTCTTGGGCTTCCGTGCGTACCGCGATGTTGTCCGGGTACTCGGCAGCGGTAGCATCAACTATCTCGTGAAGCAGACTCGGACGCCGGGTAACACCTGAGCTTAACATGCGCACTTCCTCAAAGATATCATCTAAAAGATGTTGGAATTTCGGACCGTCGTCCAGTGCCGTATGCACTATAGAGCGTAGTCTTCCTCGGGTATGGTGAGGTATATGATCATGCGGTTTCGACGGTGTCGCAGACTGGTCTAGAGCTGACGCCTCAAGCGCTGCGCGACCTCCTGCGTAAGTTTCACTTGCCGTGACGTCGGCGTATGTCGTGTCAACCAAGCTGATGGTATGAGAATCATCTTCCAGCTTCAGGGTTACCCACACTTTGCGGAGTCCCACCTGTGCGGGTAGCCAGCACAATGTAACTTTACTAACCAAACTACACCACGAGACAACATCAGGCGGTAGAGCCGTCAAGCTGCGTTCCGCTGGGCGCGTGTCGCTAGAGAGATGAGAGAGGGGGTCGCTCCCCTGGGTGTCTACCTTCGTACCCGTGACGTTACCGTGCCACATGGGTCGCGACCGTATCACCGTCGACACACCATACGGAATGGATGTCCACGATGTGAACTGGCTGTCGCTAGCAGAACGGCGCTGGCCGCCCGGCGTCTAGTCCCGGCGTATGCGAACCCGACACGTATGGCGTTGTTCGGCCCGACGGTGCCCTCCAGGTGCGCAACGACTCCGGCGCCGCCGCCTACCACGGAGCCTCCCCGCCTCTCGGCGACCGGGAGCACCGCTACATCTTCGCCGTCCACGCCCTCGACCTGCCCCGCCTCGACCTCTCCCCCGAGACCGACAACTGCACCACCGTCGCTTTCAAGGGCCTGTTCCACGCCCTGGGCCGGGCCCGCCTGACCGGCCTCTACTCCCGCTGAGCTGACGCGAGGGCTGCAGCCGAGCCGTTTTGACGTTGGTTCTTCAGCGGGACTAGTGGGCTGCCGCGTCTAAAAGTTGGGTTATGAGCGGCGTCGTCCGGCGCCGCGAGTCCGACGTTTTAGGTGCGACAGTCCGCTAGAGTCGCTGGTAGGCCGATAATCGCCCTCGGACGTGGGCCTGCGGGCAGCCTCCAGCCCCCTACGTTTGGATCGCTTCCCGGGGAGGCCGTGTCATGTCTCGTCTCACTCGAATCCTGGTGGCCGCCGGGTTCGTCGTCGCCTCCTGCCTGGCGCCCCTGACCATGAGCCAGGCCGGCGCGGCGGAGTCGCCCCCGCGCCAGCTCAGCCTGGTCGTGCTGGGCGACTCGTACTCGGCCGGCAACGGCACCGGGACGGTCGGCTGGGAACCGGCCACGGCGGTCTACGAGCTCTTCGGCGCGACCCTGTTCGGCTACACCGGCTATTGGGGCGGCACCTACAACGGCCCGCAGGGCTCCTACCGCAGCCCCTACAACTACGCCAGCCTCTACACCCGCTGGCTCAACCAGCAGCCCGGGGTCCACGCCAGCCTGACCAATCTGGCCTGGAGCGGGGAGACCACCGCCGGGGTGCTGGCGGAGCAGGTCGGGGCGGTCCCCAGCCAGACCGACCTGGTGCTGATGACCATCGGCGGCAACGACGTCGAGTTCGCCGAGATAGTGAAACAGTGTTTCGCCATCGGCTTCCGCGACGCCAAAACCTGCGAGCGAAAGATCGCCGCCGCCCAAGCCGGCCTCGACCAGGTGGCCGCCCGGACGACGGCCATCCTCCAGGCCTTGGAGAGCCGCCTGGACGCGGACGCCCAGGTCGTGCTCCTCGGCTACCCCTATCTGGCGGCCAAAAACTCCGGTTATGCCCTCGGGTCGCTCTCCCTCCTGGGCCTCGGCTATCGGGCGGCCGACCAGTTGCGCGCCCTGCAGGCCGCCGCCAGCCTGGGCCAGGAGCGGCTGGTATCCGCGTGGAATGGCTCCCACCGCTTGCGGGCGGTCTACCTCAATGTGGCCGACGGCCGCTTCGGCGGACATGAGCCGGACCCCAGGGCGGACGGCCGCAACGCCTACCGCTGGCTGAACGAGTTCGTCGAGACGGCCGGTTATCGCCTGACCGACCGCGGTTGGACGCTGAGCCGCCCCAGCTTCGACATGAACAACTGGTACCACCCCAATCTGATCGGCCACGCGGCCTACGCCCAGGCGCTGGTGGAGACGATCGGCGTGCCGGATACGGCCGATCCGGTGGTGGCGGACGGCGGTGACATCGACATCGCTTTCGCCATCGACGCCACCGGGTCGATGGGCGGTTATATCGCCGCCGCCCGTCAGCAGGTCGCCACCATGGTCGAGGCGGTTCGAGCCAGCGCCGCCAGCGTCCGCTTCGCGCTGGTGTCCTACCGCGACTATCCGCAGGCCGGGGGCGCGGCCGGCGACTACCCCTATCGCCTGGAGCAGGCTTTCACCACCGACACGGCGGCCCTGGAGGCCAAATTGGCCGCCTTGGAGGCCCCCAGGGAGGCCGGCGGCGACCCGGCGGAGTCCGTCTACGCCGGCGCCCGGGCGACCTTCGACCTGGACTGGCGGACCGGGGCGCGCAAGATCACCATCGTCGTGGGGGACGCCGGGCCCAAGGACCCCGAGCCGATCTCCGGGGACACCTGGGAAGCGCTGGCCCGAGTCTCTTACCGGCTCGACCCCGTCCAGGTCTACGGCGTCGACGCGGGCGGGCTGGCCACGGTGGAGTTCGCCAATCTGGTGGCGGCCACCGGCGGCCAGATCTTCCCCGTCTCCAGCCCCGACCAACTGGCCGAGGCCGTCGTCACCGCCGCGCGGACGGCGCTGGCCAAGCCCTTCGCCTGGCTGCAGGGGCCATTCGTGGACAAGGTGGGGGCGACCCTGACGCTGGACGCCCGCGGCTCCTACGCCCTGGACGGAGACCTTGTCAGCTACGAATGGGACTTCGACGGCGACGGCCGGTACGACCAGACCACGATGGAGCCGACGCTCAATCACGTCTTCCCCGACCTCTTGGACGCTGTGGTGGGGGTGCGGGTGACAGACCAGTCGGGGCGGACGGCGGTGGCCACGACGCCGATCCAGCTCACCGACGACGGCGACACTGTGCCGGCCGAGCTGGACAACTGCCCCACGGTGGCCAACCACGGCCAGACCGACTACGACCAAGACGGTGTGGGCGACGAGTGCGACGACACCCCCGGCTATCCAACGGCCGACCAGGAGGACGGCCACGAGCTGCCGGCGGCCGGGCCGTCGCCGGAGCCGACTGAGCCGACCGTCGAGCCGTCGCCGTCGGAGGCGTCGTCCCAGCCGACCGCCAGTCCCAGCGGGGCGCTGCCGGCCGTCGCCACGTCCCCGCCGCCCGCCGGTGGCGCGGCGACGAGCGACGGCCTCCCCGGCAGCGGCTCCCAGGCCTCCCTAGCCTTCGGTCTCGGCGGTCTCGGTCTGGCCGTCCTCGGCGGGGCGGCTCTGGTGGCCCGGCCGAAGCTCGCCCCGCTCTGGCAGTGCCGAGGCCGCTGACACCGCCGGCCCAAGCCTTGGCCTGTGGGCGGCCGGACGGTCTCTAACAGGCTTGTCCGGACCGACCGGCAGCCCCAGATCCTGGCCTCGCGCGGCTGGTTGTTAAAGGATGTCGTCGTAACCTTTAATAAGGCGTCCGCTGGTTCAAGGATCCAACATCCGGCCCGCCTGATCACCGCCGGTCTCGGCCGGGGCGGGTCGGCGTGGGAGTGGGCGGCCCGCTTGAGGGTCGCTCCGGCCGCCGAGGTCGGCGGTCAGCGGGGCCAGGAACTGGGCGAAGTCCTCGACCTCGAGCGCCCAGGCCAGCGCCCACAGCGTCCCCAGGCGCACGTCGCCCACTCCGCGCCTGCCGCCCAGCAACTCGATGACGGTGGACCGGTCGAGCCCGGAACGGCCGGTCAAAACATTGATGGACAGACCCTTGGCGGCCTTGGCGTCCCGGGCGTGGGCCCGCCAGGCCTCCCAGTTCAGGCGAGGCGGCGGGTACAGGCCAGGCGGCCCGTCCGCCGCCGAATGGCGGCGCTCCTGGTGGGATTTGTCCGACACCCCTCAATCACAGTAGGGTGCTCACAGTCTTGGGGTGGGATGTATCCCACCCCTCTAGAAGCGGCGGCCGACCCACCACGACCAGGGCCAGACCCGCCGACGACTTAGAAAGGGGCAACGGCCGTGGCGGACATCATCAACTTCTACGATGCCCTCGGCATCGACCGGAGCGAGCCCACCGCCAACATCCGCGACCGCTTGGAGCGCATCGAGGTCGGTCAGGCCACCCGGGCCGAGCGCGATGACGCCGGCGGCCAGAGGGCGCGCGATATGCTCCAACTGGTCCGGCAGGCGGAGCCCTGGTTCCGCGACGACGCGGCCCGCGAGGACTACGACCGCAGCCTCCGGGCCGCCCCGGCGGCCGACAAACCGGCTAAAACCGACTGGCTGTCACGGGCCTGGTCCTATTACTTCCAACGAGACTTCGGCGCCGCCGAGATCGCCGCCCGCAAAGCCCGGGAGGACGACCGCGACAACCCCGACACCTACGTGGTGTCGGCCTGGATCGAGTTGGCGCCGCTGACCAGCCACCCTTTGCTATCGGCCGAGTCGTGGGATGAGGTCTTGCGGCGCTACCAGTCCAGCAACCGGGCCGCCGCCCATGACCCCCGATCAGCCCTGGCCGCCCTGGCCGAGGCGGCCAAGCAATACGCCGACGAGGCCTACGCCATTGACGACGGCAGCGGCGCCGGCGACGTCCTCCACGTCCGCGGGTTCTGCTTCTATCTCCTGCGGGACTTCCCGCGGGCCGTTCAGAGCTATAAGAGTGCGGCAACGGTCACGACCGACGCGGTAGAACGAGCCGAGTTGGCCTTACGGACCGCCCTGGCCTTCGAGGGCCAAGGCCAAAGCGACTCGATTCCAGCCGAGTGCGAGAAAGCGCTGGGGGGAGTCGACCTGCCGGCCGGGCTCCGGCAGGCCCTCGAATGGGTCTGGTCGCGGGGGACGGTGGCGCGTTGTGAGGCTGTGCCGGTCGAGTCCCGGAAGGCGGCCTACGATCAGGCGGCCGACGCCATAGCCCCCGGTGTGGCCGAGGCCTCCCGCCGCCGATTGACGGATAACTGCCGGCGGAACGAGCAACGGGTCGCCGACTACCAGCGCGCTGGCGAACTCGCGCGGAAGAAAAACGCTGCCCGCGACAGGCTGGAGAAAATCTGGCTCGTGATTATAGGCCGTGTCAAGAAAATTGAAATCTATAATGACAACGGCGGTGGATGGTCGAATATCCCGAAGGTGAATTCTAGCTATGATGGGCGCAGCCTTTTAACGCTCACGGAGCTTGATCAATATCAGAGCGAGCTGCGCCGGATACAAGCCAAGGGGAACTCGATGGGATACGCCCCGGGAGGCGTGGCGGTGGCCATCACGGTAATATTCCTACTAGGAGCCGTAGCGGCCAGCTCGGTCGGCGCGTTCTTCGGCTTTGGCGTTGTCGGAGGGATAATTTCATATGCATTGCTCTCGAAGGGTAACAGCAATGCAAGCTGGCGGGCCAAATGGGCCGCGGCATGTTCTAATCTGGCCGTGATCTCATCGATGAGAGGCGAGTTCGACGGAGCCCGGCGGGAGTTGGAGGCGGTCCAGAAGGACCTAAAGGCGGCCCTCGGCCAGATCGGCGACCAGCGGGTCGCCAGCGTGGAAAACCGTTCCGACGACCCGGCCTACCCGCCGCCTCTCCTGCTCGAGCGGACGCCCGCCGCCTGAACGGCACCGACAAGGAAAACCTGACCGTGCCGTCGAATCTGGCCGCCGCCACCACTGTCGCCCTGGGCGAGGCCGCCATCCCCTTGCTGGGCCGGGCCAATATCTGGGTGGACGCCTTGGACCGGGCGGCCGTCCCGGTGGCGCAGGCCGTCATCCAGGCGGCCGTCGACGGCACCGCCCCCGGCCAACTGGAGGTGGTCGTCTTCGACCAGGGGCTGTCCGGTTTGGCGGCGCCCTTCAGGCCGCTGATGGACTCGGGCGGGGAGAAGATTCTGCGCCTGCTGGGCGACGAGGCCGACCTCAAAGCCGCCTTGGGGCATTGGCGGGCCCACATCCAGGGCGTGAACAACGTCATCCAGGGGGAGACAGCCACCTTGGTGGAGTACCGCCGCCAGGTGGACTACCCGGTCGAGGGTTACAAACTGGTTGTCCTGTCGGCGGACTTCTCGCTCTTGGACGAGGGCGTTCGCACCCAGTTGGGCGTCCTGTTCAAGGCCGGGCCGCCGGCCGGCGTGTCTTTCCTGGTCCATTCCCTGGCCGACGGGGTGAATCCATTCCTGCTGAAGGCCTTCGAACGGCTGAGCCCGTGGAAAGGCGTGGTCGAATGGGAGGGCCACGGGCCGATCATCGGTTGGAGCCCGCCTCCGGCCCGGTCGTTGACCGATAGCGCCACTAAGGCCGTCGCCGCCTCGGCCGGCGCCCGGGTGGACCCCATTCGTTTCCGGGACGTCCAGCCGGACGACCGCCTGTGGGACGGCTCCAGCGCCGACGGCCTGAGTTTCGCCATCGGCCGCTACGGCCGCGATATCGTCACCTTGACCCTGGGGGACGAGCTCAACCAGCGCCACAACCTGCTGGTGACGGGCGCGGTCGGCCAGGGCAAGTCGAATCTGATCTCGGTCATCGTCCACAGTCTGTGCCAGCGTTACGCGCCGACGGAGTTGGAGCTCTACCTGCTCGATTTCAAGGAGGGAGTGACCCTGCAGCCCTTCTACGAGCATGGCCAGTATCTGCCCCACGCCCGGGTGCTCGGTTTGGAGGCCGACCGCGAGTTCGGGCTCAGCGTTTTCCGGTGCCTGCATGAGATTTACCGCCAACGGATGCGACAATTCAAAGCCATAGGGGTGCAGAGCATCAGCGAGTACCGCCGGGCGGAGCCGGCCGCCGTGATGCCCCGGATCGTCTTGGTGGTCGACGAGTTCCAACTGATGTTCGCCGAGCGCGACAAGGTTTCGGATGAGATCGCGGACCTGCTGGTCAAAGGGGTGCGCCTGTTCCGCGCCTGCGGCATCCACGTCGTCTTGGCCTCCCAGACCATCGGCGGCAATATGGCTCTGATGGGCTCGACCGGGGAGGGCCTGTTCGGGCAGGTGCCCATTCGGCTGGCCCTGAAGAACTCGCTGGCCGAGTCCCACGCCACCTTGTCGGTCAAGAACGACGCCGCCACCGATCTGCGCGTCGGCCAGGCCATCGTCAACCAGGACTACGGCGAGCCCCAGTCCAATTGCAAGACCTCGATCGCGCTGGCCGACCGGGACGACCTGGCGGCCAGACGCCAACGCTGGTGGGAGAACCGGCCGCCGACAACCACGCCGCCCAGCGTCTTCGAGGGCTCCGCCAAGCGTTCGCTGGCGCTCGACTGGGAGCGATTGCGGGCCGTGGCCCAGACGGCCGGGCCGCGACTGTTCCTGGGGTCGCGTATCGAGGTGGGGGCGCGGCCCCTCGATGTCGGCTTCGCCAAGGAGGTGGGGCGCAACGCCGCCGTGGTCGGCGCGGGCGAGGTTATTCCGCAGCTCCAAAGCATGGTCTTGTCGCTGGCGCTGCAGCGTCCCTGCCACTTCGTCATCGCTGACTTGTTGAACGGCCACCCCGTCTGGGACGAGACTAAAGAACTATTCCTTGACTTGTTGCGCCAAGCGGGATCGACGGCGCCAGTGATCGGGAAAGACGACCTGCCTGCCGCCGTGGCCGACTTGGCGGCCCTGGTGGCGGCGGGGCGCGGCGCCGAGCCCACCACGGTCATCGTCGGCCTGGGTCTCGACCGGGCGCGCGATCTGCCGCCGGAGTTCCCCGACCTGCTGCGCAACGGACCCGCCGCCGGCGTCCACTTGATCGGCTGGTGGCAGAAATTGGAGTCCTTCCGCGAGCAGACCGGCCCATACGGCGGCGGCGAGGCCAACTTCGACATTCGGCTGGCGCTCAAACTGGACGCCGGCTCGGCCAAGCAACTGATGGCCGACCCGCTGCTGGAATGGCGGGCGGCCGACAATCGGATGATCGTCTGGGATGTGGCCGAGCTGCCCGAGGCCGTCTCCGCCATTCCCTACAGCCGTCTCGACCCCGAGACCGTGCGCGCCCTCGGGAGGCCCGCGTGACATACGACTGGGAGCGCGACCCGGGCCGTTCTCACAACGATCCGCCGGCCGACCGGCCGCCGCCGGAGAACGCTTCCGGGCGGCCAAGCCCACGAACAGCCTCTGTTATGGGCGCTTCGGCGGCGGGTATGGCGGCGGGCACGACGCCGACAACCACTGCTCCGCGCGCCACCGAGACGGCCGCCGCTAGCAGCCCGGTTCGGCTGTCCGAGCGGTCAGCCGACCTGGCCAGAGGCGCCGCGGAGCAACGCGCGGACATTCATCGGGCTGAGGCTGAGGCGTTGGCTTTGAGCGTCGCGGAAACACGCGCCCTACATCCGGGGCTGGCCGCCCCACCAGCTACAGGAGGAACAGGTATGTCCCTACAAGACACCATCGCCCAAGTCACCGCCTTGCAGCGGGCCGTCCAAGACCAGAGCCGGCTGGTCAGCGACTTCCTGCGCGCCAACCGCGACACCATGGATCTGGTCCGGGCCGAGCTGAGGGGCAGCGCCAAGGGATACGACCAGCAGATGCTGACAGCCCTGGCCCAGACCGAATCGTCGCTCAACGCCTCGCTGGCCAGCCTGCAACAGGCCGCCACCGCCCTGGACCGCGTGCGCGCCATCTGACAACACCGTTCGACAAGGAGACCGCCATGGCATCCATCCAAGAGGTGGCCGACGCCGCCTACCGCATCGGCCAGTCGGCCAAAGGGGCCGAGGGACGCACCCTGGCCTGCGCCGACGCCCTCAAGACCCAGTCCGCCCGACTCGCCGCCACCGTCCGGGGGTCGCGCACCGGGGAGGACGCCGTTCGGCTGGTCAACCAGGCCGAGCGCGCGACGCGCCAATCCGCCGCCCGGTTGCTGACGCTGCAATCCACCATTGAGCGTTTCATCCAAGACCTGACGAAGTGAGCCATGGGCCCAGCGGTCGACCAAGAGCTGAAAAGGCTGAGGGACGAGATTCTGCGCCAACTCCGCCAAGCCGGCGACGAGGCCGCCCGGGCCGTCGCCCGCGGACGCCAACTCGAGGGACGGGCCGAGGCCGCCCTCGGGCGGGGGCATCACCGGGGGGACCGGATCATCGCTGGCCTGGCGCGGGCGGTCCAGGACGGCGAGCGGGCGCAATCTGAGATCGCCGCCGCCGTGGCCGAGGCCGAACAGATCGACATCGCAGGCGGCTAGCCGGCCATGGGTGACTTCCAAACCACTTTGGCCGAACTCCAAGGGCTGGTCCAACAAACCGGCCGGACCGGCACCGACTTGAGCCGGGCGATGGCCGGACTGACCGCCGCCCTGGGACGGTTGGGCCTGATCGACGACCCCCACGCCCGGGCGGCGGCCGCCGCCGCCCAGTCCGCCCGAACCCTGCTCCGACAAGCCACCGCCTGGCTGGAGCAGGCGCGACGGCTGAGCGACGAGCTGGGCCGCCGCATCGCGGCCTGATGTTGCCCACATAGGTCCGCGAGCCGAGACCCGTCGCCCGGCCTCGACCCGGCCGGTCGGCGGGAGCGACAGAGGGGGAGTCTCCGGCGTCCGGGCGGTCGGGATCTGTCGTCCGCCCAGGTCCCGGTCGGGCGGCGCCGCGGCGGCCCAGTGCCGCTTCGAGCTTCCGAGTCAACTGTTTCCGGTTTCGGCCGGCTGGGGCGGGCGCCCCGGCCGGGCGCGACGCTCTCGACCCTTTCCCTTAGGACAATTAAACTTTTGGAAGACGCGGCGCTGTTCCCGGAGGCTGTCCGACCCGCCGTCTAGGATGTCTTCGACACTCGAATTGGGAGGCTCAATGGCTGGAGCGGGTCGGATGGAGACAAAGGTCTCCCTCGCCCGCCCGCTGGCGGTGGACTTGTTCGCCGGGGCGGGAGGACTGTCGCTCGGACTGGAGCAGGCCGGTTTCGAGGTCGCCGCTGCGGTGGAGCACGACCCCATCCACGCCGCCGTCCACGAGTACAACTTCCCCAACTCGACCATGTTCTGCCGCGACGTGACGGCTCTGACGGGCTCCGCCATCCGGGATGGCTCTCCCATCGGCGCCCGCGAGATCGAACTGGTGGCGGGAGGCCCGCCCTGCCAGGGCTTCTCATTGATCGGCAAGCGCGCCCTGGACGATCCGCGAAACGCGTTGCTGGCGCAGTTCGCCCGTCTGGTCGACGAGTTGCGGCCGCGCTACTTCCTCTTGGAGAACGTCGCCGGGCTCACCGTCGGCAACCATCGGCAGTTGCTCGACGAGGTTGTGCAAATGATGGGCGCGGCCGGCTACGACACTCTCCTACCGCACAAAGTGTTGCAAGCGGCGGACTTCGGGACACCGCAATCCCGCCGGCGACTCGTCTTGCTGGGCGCGCGCCGAGGCGTACCCATCCCCTGGTATCCGGAGCCGCTGTGCGCGCCTCGACGAATCGACGGTTCCCCGCTCCAGGCGACACTTCCCGGGGAGCTGCCCGCCGGCCCCTCGGTTTGGGAAGCGTTGGGCGATCTGCCCGACGCGGACCAATTCGCGGAGTTGTTGGCCGGTGACCAGGTTCGAGCCGACTTCGGCCGCCCCTCCGGCTACGCCGCCGCGCTGCGAGCCGTCGCGCCGGCCGGCGATGATTTCTCCCACCCCAGGAATTTCCGGCCGGACTGGCTGACCTCTTCGGCTCGCACCGTCCACAGTGCCGAGTCGGTCCGGCGGTTCGCCGCCACGCCGCCAGGCGCCACGGAGAAGGTGTCTCGGTTCCTGCGTCTGCACCCGGACGGGATCTGCAACACCTTGCGCGCGGGCACCGCCTCCGACCGGGGGGCTCATACTGCCCCGCGACCGATTCACCCGACTCGGCCGCGCGTTCTGACGGTCCGCGAGGCCGCCCGGCTCCATGGCTATCCGGATTGGTTCAGATTCCACGTCACCAAGTGGAACGGCTTCCGTCAGCTCGGCAACAGCGTCCCCGCCCAGCTCGGACGCGCCGTCGGGTCGGCCGTGTTGAGGGCGGACGGGATCACTCCCACCAGAGGGGACCTGGTCCGGCTCGGCCGCCCCGAGCTGCTGTCGTTCAACGCCACCGAGGCGTTGCGCCACTTCGGGATCGCTCGGCGGGTGATCCCCCAGCGCGCCAGAAAGGCCGCCTGACATGGGCGGCGGCGCCAACCGCTACTCGGCTCTGATCGAGTGGGTGTTCTTCCGTCATCACACCGCCGGGGCCTCCCGGATCGCTTGGAGGCGCGGGGAGCTCGAGGAGGGCGCGGCCGAACTCGGCCTGGAGCTCCCCAAGAATCTCGGTGATGTGGTTTACGCGATGCGCTATCGCACGGCGCTGCCGGCCGCCGTGGCCGCTCAGGCGCCACCGGGCCAACGCTGGATCATCCGTGGCGCCGGCCGCTCCCGCTACGAATTCGCGGCCGTCTCGGCCGCGGCCAGAGTGTTGCCCCGAGACGATCTGGTTGTCACTAAAGTTCCCGACGCGACCCCGGAGATCATCCGCTCATCGGCTCTGGGAGACGAGCAGGCCTTACTAGCGTTGGTCCGTTACAACCGGTTGGTCGATATCTTTCTAGGCGTGGCGGCCTACTCGTTGCAGAACCATCTGCGGACGACCGCGCCGGGTATCGGCCAAGTCGAAGTGGACGAGGTGTATGTGGCCGTCGACCGTTTCGGGACCCAATATGTGCTGCCAGTGCAGGCGAAAGGCGGTAAAGACGATCTGGGCGTGACCCAGGCGGAGCAGGACATCGCCGTGTGCGAGGCCAAGTTTCCGGGACTGACGCCGCGTCCCATAGCCGCCCAGTTCATGGCCGGCGACGTGATCGCGCTGTTCGAGTTGACCGTGCAGGACGGCGAGATGGTGGTCGTGCGAGAACAGCACTACAAGCTAGTGCCAGCCGGCGAGATCACCGCGCCGGACAAGGCCATCTACCGGCAGATGTCCCAGCGGTAGCGGTTCTCGCCCCGGCCGCTCGAGTCGACCGCCTACCGGTCTTTGCCGCCGCCGTCACCTGAGACCCTTTCGGCTCCACCGGGACCTGTGAGGCGGTCCCGGCGGAGCCGAACACGGTTGGTCAGACGCTGTGGCGGGCGGCGCCGCGGCGGTGGCGTTGGGCGGCCATCAGGACGAGGGCCAGGCCGGCCAGGGTCAGGATCCAGGCCAGGCGGACCATCGAGCCGGTGACCGGGGCGCCGGACTGGGGCAGGTTGCCGCTGTTGCTGGGGCCGGCGCTGGGCTGGTCGGCGCCGCTGGTGGGGGCGCTGGGGTCGGGCGTCGGCGAGACGGTCCCGCCGCTGGCCGTCACCTGGACGGCCAGACGGACCTGGGTGCCGCTAGGGGTGATGACCGAGGTCAAGATGTAGTCGCCGGCGGCGGTGTCGGCCGGGATGGTGACGTTGAGGCGGGCGCAGCCGGTGGAGGCCGGGTTGAGGTCGGCCGGGACGCCGAGGGCGGCGCAGCCGGCCGCGTCGTCGGGGGCCGTCACCGTGGTCGTGGCCAGGGCCGCGCCCAAGTCGTCGCCGATGGCGGAAGCCGGCTTGAGGTAGGTCGTCATGGAGGTGTTGGCGACGGCTCCGAGGGAGGTCAGGTTGAGCCGGCTGTAGGTCGCCTGGATCTGGTCCCCGGCGGTCGCCCGGACGGCCGCCATGGGGGCGGTCGCCGGGCTGAGGCCGGTGACGACGACCGACGAGCGGGCGAAGTCGGGGGCGATGGTCTTGGTGGCGGCGCCGTCCGGCTGGGCGACGCCGGACAGGCTCATCAGGGCCGCGATCCAGGCGTCACGGTCGACCAGGCCGGTGTCCTTGGCGTCCGCCCCCTGGGTCATCACCCGATAGTTGTCGCCGCCGGAGGTTAAGAAGGAGATGGTCATGATCTTGTAGGTCTGATCGGCCACCAGCGGGACGCCGTCGACGAAGACCTGGGTGACGTGGGAGCCGGCGTCGTCCCAGGCGCAAGCCAGCTCCAGCGTGCAGGGGGTGGCCTGGGGCAGGTCGGTGTCGACCGTGTAGGTGACATTGGAGCTGAGCCCGGTGGCCAGGAAGGGCCGGGCCGGGCGATCGCCGGCGGCGGTGGTCTGCCACTGCTCCTCCAGGAAGGTCTTGAACTGGGCGCCGGTCAAGCTGATGCTCCACAAGTTGTTGACGAAGGGCAACACGGCGTTGGCCTCGGCGTAAGAGATCAAGCCGTCGTCGCCGTACAGCAGCTCGGCCCGCAGGCCGCCGCCGGCGTTGATGATGCCGATGTCGGCCCCGCCGACAACATCAGAGGCGTTGGCGGTCAACAACAGGGCGTCGGCCACCAGCGTGGCCAGGGCGGACTCGTTGGTCCGGTCGTCGCGCGTCCCCTGGTCCTTGGTGTAAACGTTGTTGACCCACAAGCCGTTGGCGTGGGCGGTGGTGATGTCGGCCGTCACCTGGCCGATGGTGCGATCGCCCAGAGCGGCGCCTTGGGCGACCGCCTGGTCGACGTGCTGCTTGATGGTGGCGATGTTGCCGATGGCCAGCATGGCCGCCTCCTCGGCGCTGCCCGCCGCCGGCGCCGCCATGGCCGGCACATTGTGGGCCGTGCCGGCGACGACCTGGTTGGTGGCCGTGTCGACGGTCAGGTCGAGCACGCCGACGTTGGCGCCGTAGCTGCCGGTCTGGATGACGGGGCGCCCCGGGTGGGAGTCGAGGCCGGCCGGGTCCTGGTCGTCCAAGCCGTTCCAGCCGTAGGCCAGGTGGGTGTGGGCGGTGATGATGGCGTCGACGTTGGCGTTGGTGTCGTTGACCAGGTGGGCGAAGACGGCGGTGGCGGCCAGGGCGGCGTCCAGCGAGGCGGCGGTGGCGGCGCCCTCGTGGTAGTCGGCGATGACGATATCGGCCAGGTCCTGGGCCTTGATCAGGTCGGCGTAGTGGTTGACGGCCGCCACCGGGTCGGTGAAGTCAACCGTGGCCACGCCGGACGGGCTGACCAGGGCCGGGGTCTCCTGGGTGACGGCGCCGACGATGGCGATCCGCAGACCGTCGGCCAAGGTTTGGATGTTGTAGGGGGCGAGCACCGGTTGGCCGCTGGTCTTGTCCACCACATTGGCCGCGATATAGGTCCAGTCGGCCTTGACCGCCGCCGGCGTGCCGTCGGCCTGGTGGCCGCCTATCACCCGGTCCTGCAAGTCGGCCAGGCCGCGGTCGAACTCGTGGTTGCCGACCACGGCGGTCTGGAAGCCGATGCCGGCGGCCACGAAGTCGTTCAACAGTTGGATGGTGGGCTCGTCGTCCTGGATGAAGGAGGCGAACTCGGAGGCGCCGATGTTGTCGCCGCCGGAGACCACGATGGTGTTGGCCGGGTCTTTCAGCGCCTCCTGCTCCAGCGTGGCCGCCCAACGCACGGTGATGTCGGTGTTGATCCGGCCGTGGAAGTCGTTGAAGGTCAAGACGTGGACCGTCCGGGTGTCGTCGGCCACGGCCGCCGGGGCCGTCCAGAGGGTCAGCCCGAGGCTGGCTATAAGGGTGAGAGCGAGACTGACGAGGGTGACTCGACGGCGAACCATGGCGGGTCCTTTCAGTGGTCGACGCCTTGGCCCGGGCAACTGTGCCCAGGCCAGATCTCGAGTCTATGCCCAAGGCCCGACATCGGCCAAAGGCGTCAGAGGATGGCGCCGGGGCGGTGCGCGGCTCCCTCGGGGTCGGTTCGGACCAGGGCCTCGACCTGGGCCACGACTTGGGCCACCTGGGCGGCGGCGGCGCCGGTCAGGGCCAGGGGGGCGGTCACGATCTGGGCCAGGTCCGCCGCCGACAGGCCGAGGTCCGGGTCTTGGGCCAGGTCGGCCAACAAAGTGTTGTCGCCGCCGGTCTGGCGCATGGTCAGGGCGGCCTTGGTGGCGTGGTCCTTGATGAGGCGGTGGGCGGTCTCCCGGCCCAGGCCGCGGCGGACCGCCGCCAACATGATCTTGGTCGTTGTCAGGAAGGGCAGTTGGCGGTTCAACTCGGCCGCGATGACGGCCGGGAAGGCCTCGAAGTCGAGCAGCACCGTCAGGAAGGTCTCGGCCAGTCCGTCGGCCGCCAGGAAGGCGTCGGGCAGGGCCACCCGGCGCACCACCGAGCAGGACACGTCGCCCTCGTTCCACTGGTCGCCGGCCAGCTCGCCCAACATGGCGGCGCAGCCCCGTAGCACCACGGCCAGCCCGTTGACCCGCTCGCAGCTGCGGGGGTTCATCTTGTGGGGCATGGCCGAGGAGCCGACCTGGCCGGGTTGGAAACCCTCGCTGACCAGCTCGTGGCCGGCCATCAGGCGGATGGTGGTGGCCAGGTTGGAGGGGGCGGCGGCCAGTTGGACCAGGGCCGTGGCCACCTCGTAGTCGAGCGAGCGGGGGTAGATCTGGCCGGTCGAAGCCAGGACCGACGTGAATCCTAGTTGTCGGATGAGGCGGTCCTCCAGGGCCTGGAGCTTGGCTTGGTCGCCGCCCAGCAGGTCGAGCATGTCCTGGGCCGTGCCCACCGGCCCCTTGAGGCCGCGGGCCGGGTAGCGGGCGATCAGGGCGTCGATCCGGGCCAGGGCCTGCAACAACTCGTCGGCCGCTGTGGCGAAGCGTTTGCCCAGGGTCGTGACCTGGGCGGCGACGTTGTGGCTGCGGCCGGTCAACGGCTGGTCGCAGTATTGGGCCGCCAACCGGGCCAACTGGGCGGCCAGGGCCAGGCCGCGGGCGCGCATCAACTTGAGGGCGGCGAGGATTTGGGCCTGCTCGACGTTCTCGGTCAGGTCGCGCGAGGTCATCCCCTTGTGGATCTGCTGGTGGCCGGCCAAGGCGTTGAAAGCCTCGATCCGGGCCTTGACGTCGTGGCGGGTGACCCGCTCGCGGGCGGCGATGTCGGCCAGGTCGATGTCTTCCAAGTGGGCGCGGTAGGCGGCGATGACATGATCGGGGTCGTCGCCGCCGAAGCTGACGCCGAGGTCGCGCTGGGCCTCCAGCAGCGCCAGCCACAGCCGCCGCTCGGCCGCGATCTTGGCCACCGGCGACCAGATGGCGCGCATCTCACCGGAGGCGTAGCGGTCGGCCAGGACATTGGGCACTGTGACATCAGGCACAGCGGCGTCGGGCGGGGTGGTCATGCGGCTCTCCTTGGGGCGGGATCTTCTCCCGGGCGAGACTACTTCAGCGTGGTCGGGCACGACCAAGCCGTACTGGTTGGTGGTGTCGGCCCCGGCCTCGTGCTTGGTCGGCCGCCGGCCGTACTCGACCCGTTGGTCCGTGCGGGTGGGCGTGGCCGGCAAGCCGACCTCCTGGGGCGGGGCAGGAGCAGTGGCCGTGATGTTGGAGTACAGTTCCCGCAAGACCAAAGCGGACCTGTCGGCGGGCGGGTCGGGATGGCGTTCCGAACACGGTTGGCGGGAAAGAGGTCGGCTATGACCGAGCCGGTGCGTCTGGTGGAGAATCGTTATCGGGCGGGTGTGGTGGCGCGGCGGTTGGCGGCCGAGGCCGAAGAGGACGTGTTGTCGACGATGTTGGACGGCGTCCAGGCGATTTTCGAGACGCCCGCGTGGATCAGCCAGCGGGCGGGCCAGGTTATCGAAGAATTATCGGATTTGCGGTGGGACGCCAAGGCGGCGGTCTTGGAGGTGGACGACGTGTTCGCGGGCGCTGTTCAGAGGCAGCCGGATATGGTCGACCCCGACGCCTGGCAGGCCTTCTGGAGCCGGTGGTGAGGGTGGGGCCATGGCGGAGCAGTTGATTAATTTGGACGCGATGCAAGACATCGTGGACCGGTTGGACCGGGCCTGCGCGGCGGCGCCGGGGGCGGCGGCCCGGTTGTACGACTATTTGGACGAGGTGAATCTGTCGGCTGACAGGTTGTCGGGGTGGAGGGAGAACGGCCAGCGCCTGTGGCAGTTGCGGAGGCTGGCCCAGGAGTGCCGGCAACGCTTGGAGCTGGCCCGTCAGATCGCTGCTTCCAATCCTGGGATGTCGTTGCGCCGGATGGTGCCCGTGGACGAGTCCGTGTTCGTCAACAACGAGGCCCGGCGGGCGGCCGAACTGATCCAGCGCTACATAGACAACAGTATGGGCGGCGGGGGCGGGGCGATCCCCAAGGAGTTGTTGGCCTTGTTGGACGCCAACAGCCAAGACATAGGGTTCGCGGTGGCCCTGCAGACTCGTCTGGGCGCCGGCCCGTTGGCCCGGCTGCTGCTGGGGTTGAACGCGCGCCGCAATGATTTGAGCGTCAACGTCGGGCTGGGGGCCGCCGAGCAGTCCGCTTTGGACGGGTTCGACACCGACTACGCCCACCTGTTGGACGGTTTGGGGGCGACGTTGAGTCTGGCCGCCCGGGGTATGTCCCCGGATCGGTTGGCGGTCTTCACCGGCCAGTGGCAGGCGGTCATCCAGGACTCGGCCGCCACCCCTTCGGCGGCGTTGTTGTCGTTGGTGATCGCCCGGGGGTCCTGGCCGGACGAGTTCCTCAGCGGCGTGGCCACGACCATCTTGTACGACGACGAGAAACCGGACGCCGCCGCCTGGCAGACTCCCGGGGGCACCCCGGTCGTCGACCCCCATTTCAACCCGGATTTGGGGTGCAAGCCGCAAGTGGTGGACCCGCTGGCCGGGGTCTTCCAGTCGGCGGCCGACTACAGCCCGGAGTGGATGCTGCGGTTCTTCCAGGGCAACGGGACCACGCCGGTGGAGTTGCCGGGCTACGACTTCCCCGACGGGCAGCACGTCGATCCTAAGATCGTCCAGAACGACTCCCGGATCGATTACCTGATGACGGTCCACGGCTTAGACCAGTCCAGCGGTTACTGGTTCGGGCAGGCCGCCCAGACCGCCGCCGTCTGGGACCTGCGGTACGGCGAGCAGAACGGGCGGTTCGCCCGTGACGTGGCCGACGAGGTGGAGTATTTCGCCCGGCAGCAGGTCGTGTATGACCATTTGTCGTGGTGGGACAAGAACAAGCACGAGTTCTTGCAGATCATGGGCGGGGTGTTGATGGTGGCGTCCCTGGTCGCCACCGCAGCTGCGGCTCCGGTGGCCATGGCCTTGTTGGGCGCCGCCGACGCCGCCGTCGGCGTGACCGATTCGGTCATCTACCTCAGCGAGGGCGAGATCCTCCAAGGCCTGCTCGGCCTTGTCGTGTCCCTCGTCCCAGTCGCGATCAGCGTCGGCGGCGTCGTCCGCTGGGTGCGTTTGAGCCGCGCCGAGGTCGAAATCATTGAGACGACGGGTGAGGTCGTCCACGACGGCGCCGTCGTCACTAAAGCCGACCTTGACGCCTCTCTACCACCGGCCACGACGGAGGCCAGCATAGAGAGGAAGCTTGATGCCTACCTGCTCGACGAGAGTCACCCGGAAGGTGGACCGAAGGCGAAGTGGTTCAGGCAGGCGCTCGGCTTCACCAGGACGAATATGGACCAATTGGCCCGACAGCTTGTTTTTGATGAGACAAGTGCCACTGCGGCGGGTGTGACCGAGCATGGCGTCAAGTATAATCAAGTCATTACCATCACGGGGGCCAACGGGAAAATCATCGATGTCGAGTTCATTTGGATCAGGAACCATGATGGGGTTGTCAGACTTGTCACCGCTATTCCAACCGATAGATAGGAGCGCCCAATGAGGCAAACTGTATTTTATGAGCTTGACATGGTGCAAGCCTCCCGGAGGCTTTCCGATGAAATCGACCGGGGATGCGTGGGTACCATCGTTATGGTGCTCGACCCCGGAAAAGCTTATCTTGTCGAGTTTTTCGACTCGGAACACCACACGATCGGGATCCCCGATGTCCGGCCGTCTGATATCGAGCCATGGCGGGGGAACAAAAAGGCTGGATGAACTTATCGAATCATCCCGGCTTCAAGCCGTACTGCGGGACGGTCGACTAGGCCTGGCTCAGCCAATAATCATTAACGAAGGCCAGGCCAGCCGGGTTGTCTTGAATCTTGATGACAGCCCGGTCACCATAGATGAAATGGTGTCTCAGCTGAGGGAGTGGCGGGACTCCTACTCCGTGCTCGACGAGGTGATCGCCATAAAGGCCGGACGGATCGTGAGAATATGGCCATGACAAGAACGAAGGGTGAGGCATGTTTGGCTATTTGCTGGATTTGAACTCGGCGCGGACCACGCCGGAGGTTAAGACGGAGCTGCTGAGTCTCTTGGGCCTCCGGCACCTGTCGGAGGTTTCCGTGCGGTGGCCTGCCATGACGATCAGCGTTAGAGACAGGGAGGGCCTGCATGCGCTGTCCTTGGAAATATGCGTGGAGGAGCTCGGCGTCCCGCTGACAACCAGGGTCTACTATTCGGTAGACAATAAAATTGGTGACAACGAATTTGGCCGAGCCAAGGATGCGATGTTCGCGTCGGCCGCTCAGCTGGTCAACTGGGCGGACGCCGTGGCCGTGTTTTCATTCGAGTCTGGTAGTGTTATCATGCGTTGCCTGGATGGCGTCTTGTATCTGTCGGAAGAATGGAAGACGTGGAGGAATCCTGATGTCGCGTCGCAGGTTCCGGGCGAGCCGGTGTTCCGCGCCGAGTTGGACTCTATGACACCGCCCCCAGCGGCCTAGTGAAACGCGTGTCTTCGTGTCGGTGTGGAGGTGATGGCGGGATGGCTGAAGGACTGGCCGATTCCCGAGTTCGAAGAGGTGATCTTCATCTATAATACAAGTCATCATCACGGAGGCCAATGGGAAAATCAGCGATGTCGTGTTCGTGTGGATCAGGAATCATGATAGTGTTGTCAGACTTGTCACCGCTATTCCAACCAAAAGGTAGGAGTGACCAATGAGGCAAACAGTATTTCGCGAGCTTGACATGGTGCAAGCCTCCCGGCGGATTTCCGATGAAATCGATCGGGGATGCGTGGGTACCATCGTGATGGTGCTCGACCCCGGGAAAGATTACATCGTCGAATTCTTCGACGACGATAACTACACTGTCGGGGTCCCCAATGTCCGGTCGTCCGATATCGAGCCGTGGCGGGGGAACAAAAAGGCTGGATGAACTTATCGAATCATCCCGGCTTCAAGCCGTACTGCGGGACGGTCGACTAGGCCTGGCTTAGCCAATAATCATTAACGAAGGCCAGGCCAGCCGGGTTGTCTTGAATCTTGATGACAGCCCGGTCACCATAGATGAAATGGTGTCTCAACTTAGGAAGTGGCGAGACTTCTACTCCGTGCTCGACGAGGTGATCGCTATCAAAGCCGGCCGGATCGTGAGGATATGGCCATGAGGATTATGAGGGAGGAAATATGTTTGACTATTCTCTGGGACTGAACTCGACGCTAACCACTCTGGAGGTGAAGACGGAGCTTTTGAGCCTCTTGGGCCTTCGGCACTTGTCGGAGGTCTCCGCGAAGTGGCCCGCCATGACGGTCAGCGTCGACGACAGGGAGAGCCTTAATGCGCTGTCCGTGTAAATGTACGCGGCGGATCTCGGCGTCTCGCTGACGACCGAGGTTTACTATTCGGCCAACTATAAAATTGGTGAAGACAAGTTTGGCCGGGCCATGGACGCAACGTTCCTGTCGGCCGCCCAATTGGTCGACCGGGTGGACGCTGTGGCCGTGTTTCCGCCGATACTGGTAGCGTTGTCAGGCGCCTCCTGGATGACGTCTTGTATTTGTCGGAAGAGTGGGAGACGTGGAGGAATCCGATGTCGCGTCGCAGGTTCCGGGTGAGCCGGTTTTTCGCGTCGAGCTGGACTTGATGGCGCCGCCTCCAGCGTTCCGGTGAGGCGCGCGTCGTCGTGCCGGAGTCCTCATCAACAACGCGCCGCCAGACAGTTCGCAACGATGACGACTATCGCCCCCGGCCCGGGGACATCTCACCGCGTCCGCCGCCAGCACAGCCGGGGCGTCTAAACTTGGCCCATGGAGCCGAAGCCGCCAGTGGAGTTGTTTCACGGCAGCAACCTGCTCGTGGACCGCCCCGCCATCCTGCCGCCGGTCCGAGCCCTCGACTTCAGCGGCGGCGAGGCCGTATGACTGCGACCGACGCCCACACCATGGAGCGTTACGACCGCCACGTCAGTCGGGCGATAGCGGATCGCCACGCCTATGACGAGCTGACGGCGCTGCGCCTGTTCATGGGCTCCGAGACCTACCGCATGCTGGCCGACGACGACCTCAAGCTGTGGCACTTCGGCCCGGCGGCGGTCTTCGACCTGTGGGAGGCCGAACGGGCCACGGGCGACCCCAGGAACTCGCCCTACCTGAGGGCCTGAGGAGGCTGGGATGAGCCGGGAGTTGGACTACTTCATCTTCTTGATCGAGCGTTACGGGCAGGCCCGGGGGCAGACCGGGGCCGAGGTCTTGGCCCGCCTCGACGCCGCCGGGCTGACCCAGTTCGTGATCGACATGTACGACCTGTACCACGTCGAGCGGACCGAGAACGCCTTCGCCGACCTCGACGACCTGCTGGCCAACGGCCTCCCCCGCCCCGCCTGACCGGTCGGAAGGACCAGGCCCTGTACCACCCCCGACCAGGAGGGCCAAGCCCTGTACCACCAGCCCGACCAGGAGGACGAATGACCGTCGATGAACTGATTAGCGCCGAGGTCGCCCACGCCATCGCCCACGAGGACGACCCGCTGCCGGCAGGCGTGACCGTGACCCGCCCCAACCGGACGGTCCTGCCCGTGAGTCTGGCCGAGGACGAGTACAAGCTGCTGCAGGAGCGCGCCCAGTGACCGCCGTGTGAGGCTGTCCCACAGCCGTCCGACCGGCGGGATCAGGCCCCCTGCCGCCCGCCGCTTGACTGTGATCACACTGCGACATACACTGGCGGTACTTGATTTACATCGATGTAAATAGCGACACGAGGACGACTCAGATGGCTCTCCTGGTCATAGACGGGCAGCGCGCCCGGCCGTCCGCCCCGGCGGCGGACCCGGCCGCCGCCCGCTCGGCGGGGAGGCCAAGGGGCCGCCGCCGTTGTCCAACCGACACAACACCCATACCCAATCACACAACACTTATACACAATACTTATTAAATTAGAAAGGAAGACGTCGATGCGCCGACGCATGATCGCCTTTTGGGCCGCCGGTCTCCTGGCGGCCACCACCTTGACCGCCTGCGGCGATGACACCACCGCGTCCGGCGACGGCTCTGACGCCGCCGACGAGGTCGTCATCACCTTCTGGAACACCTTCACCAGTTCCGACCGACCAGCCGTGGAAGAGTTGGTCAACCGTTTCAACCAGGCCCACGCGGGCCAGTACAAAGTCGATATGACGATCCAGGCCGGGGACGTCCAGGCCCAGAAATTGATGCCCGCCTATCAAGCCGGCCAAGGCCCCACCGTGGTCGTGGTCGACGCCTCGGAGGTGCCCGGTCTGGCCTCCAAGGGCGTCATCCAAGCGGTCGACGACGCCTACGGCGACGGCTTGGACCAATCTCAGCTGCCCAAGGCCAGCCTGGACGCCACCATGTGGGACGGCCATCAGTACGGCGTCCCCTTCTCCGCCGCCTCGTCCATGCTCTACTGGAACAAGACCCTCTTCCAGGAGGCCGGCCTGTCGGCCGCGCCCACCAGCATGGACCAACTGGTGGAGTACGCCCAGCGGCTGACCAAGTACGAGGCCGGGGCCGACACCACCAACCAGTACGGCTTCGTCGTGCCCGACCACGCCGCCGTGGCCACCTGGGCCGTGCTGCTGGAGGCGCAGGGCGGCTCCATCGTCTCGGACGACCGCTCGCGCTCCACCCTGGGCGACGCCGCCACCATCGCGGCGGCCGACTTCTGGGTCGACGCCATCGTCAACCACCACATCTCCCCGGTCGGCCTGTCCGGGGTGGACGGCGACAACCTGTTCAACGCCGGCCGGGCGGGGATGTACATCAACGGCCCGTGGGCGACCGGCGGCTTCGACGAGGCCGGCATCGACTACGGCATCGCCCCCATCCCGGCCGGCTCCGCCACCCAGACCGCCACGGCCATCAGCACCAACATGCATCTCAACGCCGCCGCCAGCCAGGCCGAGAAGCAGGCGGCCCACGCCTTCTTCCAGTTCTGGAACTCGGCCGAGTCGCAGACCTATTGGGCGATCCAGACCTCTTATCCGCCGAACACCACCGCGGTGACCGAGTCCGCCATCGCGGCCAACCAGAAGGCCGTGGCCTTCTCCAAAGCCGAGGGCGCCAAGTTCTACCTCGGCGGCCTGGTCAACGCCTCCAAGATCGACACCGACGTGATCATCCCGACCATTCAGAGAATGACCTACGGCGAGGGCGCCCCGGCCGACCTGCTGCCGGCCGCCGCCCAACAGATCGACGGTTTGCTCAACTGAGCCCGAGACACTGAGCCCGAGACGAGGCGACGAGAGAAGCGGGGCCGTGGTGAGCGGGGCCATCAGGACAGCGGCCAGGCCGGGGGCCATGAGCCGCCGCCGTGTCCGCGCGGCCTGGCTCTTTCTGGCCCCGGCGCTGACGGTGCTGGCCGTCTTCGTGCTCTACCCGATCGGCGTGGCGTTGGCCGACTCCTTCACCAACGCCACGCCCTTCGGGGGTCGCTCTTGGATCGGGCTCGACAATTACACCAGGCTGGTGGCCGACCAGCGTTTCACCAACGCCTTGTCCAACACGGCTCTATATGCCCTGGTGACGGTCCCGCTGTCGGTCGTCGGGGCGCTCGGACTGGCCGTTCTGCTCAACCGGCGCATTCCGGCGCGGGGGCTGTTCAGGGCCGTCATGTTCTTCCCCTACGTCGTCTCGCTCGGCATCGTGTCCATCGGCTGGGCCTTCATGCTCGATCCCAACATCGGCGTCGTGGCCGCCTGGTTGAACGACTTCGGCTGGTCGCTGGGGCAGGGCGTGCGGGACCCGCGATTCGCCATGCCGGCCGTCATGATGGTCGGCGTCTGGCGCAATGTCGGCTTCTTCATGGTGATGTACCTGGCCGGCATCCAGTCGATTCCCCGAGAGGTCAACGAGGCCGCCCGGCTGGACGGCGCCAGGGGCTGGAAAACCTTCCGCCACATCACCTTGCCGCTGCTCAGCAACACCTCGATGTTCGTCTGCGTCATCGCCGGCATCTTCGCCTTCCAGGCCTTCGACCAGATGTACACGATGACCAACGGCGGGCCGTTCTTCCGGACCGAGACGCTGGTCATGCTGATCTTCAACACCGGCATCAAGGATTACCAGGTCGGCTACGCCTCGGCCATGTCTTGGGCGCTGGTCCTGATCGTGCTGGCCCTGAGCCTGGCCCAAACGGTCTTCTTCAACCGCCGGGAGGTGCGGTACTGATGCGCCGGACCACTATCGCCAACCTGCTGGCCGTCGCCGGGTTGGTGTTGTTATCCCTATTCGTCTTGTTGCCCTTCGCCTGGATGCTCTCGGCCTCTTTGCGCACCCAGGGCGACCTGTTGGCCCACCCCGGCAGCCTCTGGCCGCAACCGTTCACGCTGCACAACTACATCGACATCTGGCACAAGATCCCCTTCGGCCGCCAGTTCGCCAACACCGTCGCCTTCGCCGCCGTGGTCTCGGTCTGCGGCCTGGCGCTGGACTCGATGGCCGGGTACGCCCTGGCCCGTTTCCAGTTCCGAGGCCGCCAAGTCGTCTTCATCGCCATCATGGTCACCTTGATGCTGCCTATCCAGGTGACCTTCGTGCCGGTCTACAATTTACTTATCAACCTGGGTTGGATCAACAGTCTGCCGGGGTTGATCGTGCCTCGTGTGGCCGACGCCTTCGGGGTTTTCTTCATGCGCCAGTTCTTCATCGCCCTGCCGCGCGACTTGGAGGACGCCGCCACCATCGACGGGGCCAACCAGTGGCGGATCTTCAGCCGCGTCATGGCGCCGCTGGCCTCGTCCGCCATGTTGACGCTGCTGATGTTCCATTTCATCGCCAACTGGAACGACTTGCTGTGGCCGCTGATGGTGATGACGGACAATGAAATGCAGACCATGCCCGCCGGGCTGGCCCTGTTCAAAGGCCAGCACACCGCCGAGTACGGGCCGCTGATGGCCGGGGCGGTGGTGGCCCTGCTGCCCATCGTCGGGCTGTTCTTGGTCGTGCAGCGGCGTTTCATCGAGGGCATCGCCACCACCGGAATGAAATAGGAGACCGCCATGCGCTGGCACCAGGACGGACGATTGCATTTCGCCCTCGGACTTGAGGACACCTTCATCCCCCAGACCCGGCCGGGCGAACGGGCGCTGGACGAGTACGAGTTGACCCAGCACTACACCCACTGGCACGAGGATCTGGGCCTGGCCGCCGCGTCGGGCGCGACCATGCTGCGCTGGGGCGTCCCCTGGCACCGCGTCAACCCGGCGCCCGACGGCTGGGACTGGTCCTGGCTCGACCGGGTGGTCGACCGTTTCGACCAGTTGGGCCTCACCCCCATCGTCGACTTGATGCACTACGGGACGCCGTTGTGGCTGGAGCGGCAGTTCGCCCACCGGGACTATCCGGCCCGGGTGGCCGAGTACGCCGCCCGGCTGGCCGACCGCTACCAGGGGCGGCTGACCTGTTTCACGCCGCTGAACGAGCCGCTGCTCAACGCCATCTATTGCGGCCAATTCGCCCATTGGCCCCCTTATCTCAGCTCGGACGAGGGGTTGGTGGCTTTGATCCGCGCCCTCACCCGGGGGATCGTGTCCACCCAGCGGGCTATCGCCGAGGTCGCCGGGGACGAGGCCAGCTTCGTCCACGTAGAGGCCTCGTTCCGTTTCGCCGGGGAGGTGGCGGCCAACCGGGACGAGGTAGACCATCTGCGCCACCGGGCCTTTGTCATGGAGGACCTGGTGACGGGGCGCGTCTGGGACGACCACCCTTTGGCGCCCTATCTATTGAGGCACGGTTTCAGCGACGACGACCTGGACTGGGCGCGGCGGAACACCGCCTGGCCCGATGTCATGGGCGTTAACTATTACCCAGCCGGCCAGACGGAAATCTTCGAGACCCAAGAGCGCCACAGCGGCGGCCCGCTCGACCCGCGCCCGCGCCGCAACGACTGGACGACCGGCCTGACCGAGGTGCTGACGGCCTGGGCGGAGCGCTACGGCCGACCGGTCATGCTGACCGAGACCGCCATCACCGGCGACGACGCCCAGCGGCAGGCCTGGCTGGACGATTCCGTGGCCGCCGTGCGTGACCTCCGGGCTCAAGGAGTCGACGTGGTCGGCTACACCTGGTGGTCGCTGATCGACATGATCGAATGGACCTACCGCTATGGCACGAAGCCGCCGTCCCAGTATCAGCTGAATATGGGCCTGTGGCGGCTGGAGGCCGACGACACGGGGGCTATGCGGCGGCTGCGCACCCCGCTGGCGGACCAATTCCGGCGGCACGCCCTGGCCGGGAGGGCCGATTCGGCCGAGCGGCGCCAGCGCCGAGCCGATGAGAATGAAACTGCGCCAGCGTAACCTGAAACGATGGTCGGTAGCGCGGCTGTCTAGTGGGGGATCGCCGCTATCAGAACACAATCAAAGGAGACATCGTGCCACAGGCCACCTTGAACATCGACCCCGCCTTCAGTTCCGCCCCCGTCCGCCCTCGGACCTTTGGCTCTTTCGTGGAGCATCTCGGCCGATGCGTCTACACCGGTATCTACGAGCCCGGCCATCCGTTGGCCGACGAGCACGGCTTCCGCTCCGACGTCCTTGAGGCGACCCGAGACCTCGGCGTGACCATGGTTCGATACCCAGGGGGTAATTTCGTTTCCGGCTATCGTTGGGAGGACGGCGTGGGGCCGGCCGAGCAACGGCCCCGCCGCCTCGATTTGGCTTGGCACTCGACCGAGCCAAACCAGGTGGGCGTGGACGAGTTCATGGCCTGGGCCAAGCTCGCCGGAGTCGAGCCTATGATGGCACTGAACCTCGGCACTCGCGGTGTTCAAGAGGCGCTCGACTTGTTGGAGTATTGCAATGTGCCTCAAGGCACGTACTGGTCAAACGCGCGCCGGGCGAATGGCGCGGAGGAGCCCTACCGAGTCAAACTCTGGTGTCTGGGCAACGAGATGGACGGTCCCTGGCAGATCGGCGGCAAGACCGCCCGAGAGTATGGTCGGCTGGCCAGTCAGACGGCCAAAGCCATGCGCCTGATCGACCCCAACCTCCAGCTAGTCGTCTGCGGCTCGTCCAGCTCCGCGATGCCGACGTTTGGAAAGTGGGAGAAAACAGTTCTGGACGAGACCTACGATGATGTCGACTTCATCTCCGCCCACGCTTACTACTGGGAGAAAGACGGGGATTTGGAGAGCTTTCTGGGCAGCGCCGTAGATATGGACCGTTTCATCGCAGCAGTGGTGGCGACCTGCGACCACGTCCGAGCGGTCCGCAAAGCCGACAAACGCCTGATGATCTCCTTCGACGAATGGAACGTCTGGTATCAAGACCGAGCCGAGTCCAGACCTCCGACCGGTGACGACTGGCCGGTCGCGCCCGTTCTCTTGGAGGATCGTTACAACGTCGCGGACGCCGTTGTCGTCGGTAATTTGCTGATCAGTCTGCTCAGACATTCGGATAGGGTCCAGGCCGCCTGCCTGGCTCAATTGGTCAACGTCATCGCGCCCATTATGACCGAGCCGGGAGGCGGTCTCTGGCGGCAGACCACTTTTCATCCCTTCGCTCTGACCGCCCGCCACGCCAAGGGTCATGTCCTCGAGCTGCCGGTCAACTGTCCGACCACGGCCACAACCCGTTTCGGCGACATCCCGGTCATCGACGCCGCCGCGACCCACGACGCCGACACGGGAGATCTGACCGTCTTCATGGTCAACCGTTCGGCCGCCGAGATGATCGATCTGAGGCTAGACCTGAGGGCAGTTAGGCGGTCGCGCCTGGTCGAAGCCGTTCTGCTCTCATCTCCCGATCACACCCGGCGGGCCAACGCCGACGACCCCGCCACGGTGTCTCCGAAGCCGCTGGACGCGCAGCTGAGCGGCGGCGCCGCCGCCGTCGCTTTGCCACCGATCAGTTGGGCCATGGTCCGGCTCTCCGCCTCGTGAAGGAGAACTTCCAACCCAGGCGAAGATCTGGATCGCGGGACTCGACGCCCTACGCTGGAACTCCGCTTTCCACCGGTTGGCCTTGGGTCTCTAGTGGTGCGTCACTGTTTCGCCAGCACCGGCGTGATGTCTTCGACCCGGCCGGGTTGGACGCTCACCGTGCGCTGGTCGTCGGGCGACGTCGTGTCGCCGGTCGATTGGCGGCCGATGACGCGGGAGTCGGTGGTGATGCGGTGAAACTGGCCGGCGTGCTGGCCGGCGATCCGGGCTAGCAATCGTTCGACGGCGGCTTGGGCGAGCCGGTCGCGGCCCGGGTCGACGGACGAGATCGTGGGCAGGGAATAGCGGACGTCGTCAATGTCGTCGAAACCGATAATGGCCACATCGTCCGGCACCTTGACGCCGCGCCGGTTCAAGACGTGCAGCGCGCCCAGCGCCAGGGCGTCGTTGAAGGCGAACACGGCGTCAATCTCGACGCCGGAGTCCAGCAGCCCGACCATGGCCTGGGCGCCGGTCAGCCGGTGCCACGGATTGGCCGGCACGAACAAGGCCGGGTCCTCCCCCAGGCCGGCCTCGGCCAAGGCCTGCCGATGGCCGGCCAGCCTACGGGCGGCGGTGCTTTGGACGGCGTTGGCGTGGGCGCCGAGAGCGGCGATGTGTCGTCGCCCGAGACCGATCAGATGGGCGGTGGCGGCGCGTGAGGCCGCCACGTTGTCCATGGTGACGTAGTCGGCCGCCACGTCGAACATTTGCTCGCCCAGCACCACCAGGGGGAAGTCGATCGAGAAGGCCTGGCCTTGGCTGGGCCACGACTCGGAGGGGGAGAAAAGCACGCCGTCGGAGACACGCCGCCGACTACCCGACAACACCTCGATCTCCCGCTCCCGCTCCGATCCGGTCTGCTCGATCAGGACCGTCCAACCGTGCTCCTCGGCGCTGCGGATGACCGAGCCGGCCAATTCGGCGAAATACGACAGCGCCAATTCTGGGACGGCCAAGGTGATCATGCCGGTGCGCTGAGTCCGCAGATTCCGGGCCGAGACGTTCAAGCGATACCCGAGCGCGTCCAAGGCCGCCTCCACCCGGCCGCGCAGCGCCGGACTGACATGCTCGTACCCGTTCACCACATTGGACACGGACTTGACCGACACCTGCGCTAGGTCCGCCACATCGCGCATGGTGACCGCCATGGGAAGCTACCTCACAACCGTTCGACCGGCGGGATCAGGCCCTCGGCCGCCCGCTGGGCGATGTCGCGCCGGCAGCGGCCGCCGGGGAAGTCGATCCGGTCGGCGGCGGCGTAGGCCCGTTGTCGGGCCTGGGCCAGGTCGGGGCCTCGGCCCACCACCCCCAGGACTCGGCCGCCTGCCGCCGTCAAGCCACCTTGGGCGTCGAGGGCGGTGCCGGCGTGGACGACGTGGACCTGGTCGCCGGGGTGGAAGATGAGGCCGACCGGGGTCTGCTCCCGGATGGGGCCGCCGATCAGCGGCCGGTCGGGATAGCCCCGGTCGGCCACCACCACCGTCACACAGAAACCTGGCTTCCAGGACAGAGGTCCCAGCCGGTCCAGCCGGCCGGTGGCGGCGGCCAGCAGGACCGTGCCCAGGCCGGTGTCGAGCAGCGGCAAGATGGCGGCCGTCTCCGGGTCGCCGAAACGGGCGTTGAACTCGACCACGCGCAGACCCCGGGCGGTCAGGGCCAGGCCGACGTAGAGCAGGCCGGCGAACGGCGTCCCCCGACGGGCCATCTCCGCCAGGGTCGGTGCGACCACCCGCTCCATGGTCTGGGAGACCAGGCCGGCCGGCGCCCAGGGCAGGGGGCAGTAGGCCCCCAGGCCGCCGGTGTTGGGACCCTGGTCGCCGTCGCGGGCGCGTTTGAAGTCCTGGGCCGGCGGCAGGGGCACGGCGGTGGCGCCGTCGGTGATGGCGAACAGGGAGACCTCGGGGCCGTCGAGGTATTCCTCCACCACCACCGGCAGCCGGTCGCGGGCGTGGGCCAGGGCCTCGTCCCGGTCCGAGGTCACGGCCACGCCCTTGCCGGCCGCCAAGCCGTCTTGTTTGACGACGTGGGGCGGGCCGAACTGGTCCAAGGCGGCGGCCACCTCGTCCAAGGTGTCGCAGCGGCGGAAGTCGGCCGTCGGCACGCCGGCCGCCGCCATGACTTGTTTGGCGAAGCTCTTGGAGCCCTCCAGCCGGGCGGCGGCGGCCGACGGCCCGAAACAGGCCAGCCCCCCCGCCCGCAACTGGTCCGCCACCCCGGCCACCAGCGGTGCCTCCGGCCCGACCACCGTCAGGTCGGCCCCCAGCTCCCGGGCCAGGGCGGTCACGGCCGGACCGTTGCAGGGGTCGAGGCCGGCCAACCGGGCGGTCAACCCCCGGTCGGGTGTCATCGCCCAGGTGCCGGGGTTGCCGGGGGCGACGTGGACGGCGGCCACCGCCGGGTCGCGGGCCAACGCCAGGGCCAGGGCGTGCTCACGCCCCCCCGAGCCGAGGACCAGAACGCTCAGACCAGTCACGCCGTCAGCCTAATGGGGGACCGCCCGGCGTGGCCGGCGGATGATTTAGGCGGCCGGCCTCTGGGCCGGTGGGTCCGTCGTCGGCGGTAGCCGATTACCGGCCCGTCATGGGTGTCGGGCTTGCCGGCCTATGGTCGGCAAGCCCTCGTTTCTCTAGTCGAGCCCGAACACGGCCGCCACCGCTCGGTCGATGGTTTGTAGCTCGGCGGCGGTCAGGCGGCCGGCGAACTCGCCCAGGCGGATTTCCGGGTCCACCGCTTGGGTTTGTTCGACCAGGACGCGGGTGGAGACGCCGTCGAGTGTGATCTCGGGGCGGAAGGAGGCCGGGCGGGCGCTGGTCGAGGTCGGGGCGACCAGGGTGGACGACAGACGTAGGTATTCGGATTGGAGTATCACGGCGTAGCGGTGGCCTTGTTGTTCGTGGCCGCGGGCGTCTCGGGGGGCGCGCAGACGGTGGACGTCACCACGCACTGATGGCCGCCATCTCGGCCATCACTCGGCGGGCCTCGGCCAGGTCGTCCTGGTCGTCGCGGAGGGCTTCGGACTCGGCCAGGAGGTCGGCTTGGCGGGCGGTCCGGGCGGCTCGCAGGATGGCTTCGCGGGTTATGGCCGAGGTGGTCAGCCCGTCGCGGCGCCGCAGGTAGTCGAGCGCCCGGTCCACGGCGGGGTCGCTGCGGAAGGTCAGAGTCGTCATACACCCAGTGTATGACGTGGACTCGGTGCGGGGTTTTGACCCGCCCCCGTCCCATCGCCAGCCCACGTCACCTTGGACTCGGTGCGGGGTCTCGACCCGCGCCCGTCCCGCCACGGCCGCCCGATTTCTGGCCGGCCGGTTTGTCAGGCGGCGCGCAGGAAGGAGATGACGTATTCCGTTTTCGGGGGGCTGGGGATGTCGGACAGCACGCTGTAGCCGCCGGCGACGCCTTGGTGGACACAAGCCTGCTCGAAATGGCACAAGGCGATGCCGAGGTCGGTGTGGGCGTGTTGGGTCGGGACGATGTGGAAGTGGCAGGCCTCAGGGGTGACGACGATGCGATAGGGCTGGAGATTAATGGCCGAGGGGGCCAGGCGGGTCAGTTGCAGGGGTAATGCCAGGTCGCCGGCCGCGTCGGGGGTGAGACCGCTGAAGTCGGGGCGGAGGAAGAGTTCGGCGAAGGCTTTCTTGGTGTCGTGGAGTTTGTCCGAACTCATCAGGTGGAGGCGTTCGGGCAGGGGCTTGCGGCCGCCCGGGTAGCCCACCGGGCAGGCTATGTTCAGGCTCTCGCCCGGGGCCAGGCTGACGTGGTGGGAGAAGCTGGAGCGGGTGAACCCGGCCAGCCAGACGGTGCCCAATCCGAGGCTGGTGCAATACAACACCACCTGTTCGAACCAATAGGCCGATCCCTCTTGGGCCAAGGGTCCGTCGCGGCGGATCAGGCCCATGAAATCACGCGCCCCCCGGACTGAGCCGTAGCTGCCCAGGCGGACCCGTTCGTTCCCGAGGTCCGCCTGGATCAGCTCGATCCGGGCCGAGACCCCGAAGGGCGGGCTGGTGGAGGCGATGAAGGCGGCCAGGGCGTCGTGGTGCTCGGTCGACAGGGGGCGGCCGTCGTAGGCCCGGGTCGAGCGGCGCTGCCGCATGGCCTCAATAATGTCCACCCCCTCAGCCTAATAGGGGCCGATCGGCCCGCCCCGCCGCCAGCGCCGGACTCTCAGTTCGCATAAACCGATGTCGGAGCTTGGGGACGGTCATCTCGGCTCCCGGCCGGTTGCGGTGGACGGGTGATAGCCCGTACTGCGGTGCGGCCCGGTTGACCAGGCGGGGGGTTTGTTCCCGTTCGGGCGCAATCCGCGCTAGATTGGGCCCATGGAATACAGATTTCTCGACTCGCCCGAGGCGGTGGCGGCGGCCGTGCGGCAGGGGCGCGCGGCCAGGCGGCTGTCCCAAGCCGATCTGGCGGCCGAGGCCGGTGTCGGCCGGCGTTTCGTGTCCGACTTGGAGAATGGCCATCCTCGGGCCGAGTTGGGCAAGGTCTTGGCGGTGTTGCGGGCGCTCGGCGTTCACGCCACCGCCCTGCCAGCGGTTCCCAGTCGTGTCCGGGTTATCGGCAAAAATGTGTGTCTCTCGGGGGAGTGTTTGGCCTAGTCGCTGAGCGGGGTGGGGGCGTCTGGTTATTGCCTTGGGGGCATGGCTTGGTCGAAGGCGTTCCGAACGGCGATCTCGAAGTGGCCGGTGTCGCGCAGCACCGCCTGCCCGAGCCTCACGTTCCACTCGTGGGTCGCCAAGGCGCGTCGGCGGTCCTGGTCGCATTCGGCGAGGTAGCGGGCGAAGCGGGGCCGGCTCAGCCACTGCTCGACCCAAAGGCCGGGGGTGGTGGTCGCTGCCGCCATGGGGGCCTTCCTACGGACAAGTCAACGCCCCGGCGAGATATAACCTTGCGGTCAGCGCTCCACCGGGGCTTCCACTCCATTTTGGCACGAGTTGAGCCGATCGCCAAACGACCGACTGACCGGCGTCCGGCCAAATCACAGTCTGAGGTCGGGTCCGTGTCGTCCGATTATGGGAGGTTGCTGTTGGCGCCAGCGGACGGTGTCGGCCTGCGGCCTCGTGGTCGCCCCACGGCCGACCGGGTCCGTGACCCGGCTATCGCTTGGGCGTCCGCCCGGTCTCGGCTCTTGATTCTCGGCCGGACGGCGCGTCACACTCGCCCCAGCGCCACCACGGTCAGCGGACGACGACCTTTATCTTGTCCAGATCACCCGTCGGCGCGGGAAACGGTCGGTCAGACCGCCCGAGACCAGGGAGGACAGGAAACCGGCGACGACGTTCACCGCCAGCAGCCCGCCCACCTGGCGGCTCTGGCCGGTTTGCATCAGGACGTACCAATTGGCGTTGATGGTCGACAAGCCGACGCCGAAGCCGGACAGGATGTCCGACGCCAGGAAGCCCCTGAAACCACGGTCGCGCAACACCGAGACGCTCATCGAGCCCCTCCTTCAGCTCTGAAATCCCCAACCGCGCCGCGATAGCCCTCCCGGACATGCCTTCCGCCCCCAACAGGTGGCGTATCTCAGCCCAATCGTTCACCGTCATCACTCCTTCAGTCTTCAGGAGTGACGCACTTTTCAACCGTCAGAACCGATGCGCCATTGGACCGTCAGCGACAGCCTTCCCATTTCATTAGGCTAGGCTAGCCTTATCTAATTCGGGAGGGGGCTTCAACCCCTCCCCGAGAGGCCTGGTGAGCGATGGGTCGGCGGCTGGACGTGGGACTGCTCGCCCGGGTGCCGCTGTTCGCGGAGATCGACCTGGGCGATCTGGGGGCGGTGGCGGCCAGAAACGCCGTCGTGTCCTTGGAGGCCGGTGAGATCTTGTTCCGACAGGGCGATCCTTGCGCCGGGTTCTTTCACGTCGCCACGGGTCGGATGCGGTTGTCGGTCGGCAATCCCGAGGGGTCAGTCACCACCGTGGAGATCATCGGGCGAGGCGAGACGTTCGGCGAGGCCGTGGTCTTCTTGGCACAGCCTTATCCCGTCACGGCGACCGCGCTGGCCGCCTCGACGTTGTATTTCGTCGCCTCGGCGTTCGTCGACGCTTTGCTGGACACGTCAACCAGTGTGGCCAGGCGGCTGCTGGCGAATCTGGCGTCGCGCAACCACCGGCTGGTCGCCGACCGGGCGGCGCTCACCTTGGACAGCGCCCGGCAGCGGGTGTGCTCCTACCTGGTCGAGCACGGGCGGGCGCTCACCGCCACCGGCGGTTTGGCCGAGGCGACCCTGGTGGACGCCAAGAAGGAGGTCGCGGCGAGGCTGGGCCTCACCCCGGAGAGCCTGTCGCGGGTGCTTCGCCAGCTCGCCGACGAGGGGCTGATCGTGATGTCCGGGTCAGTTATCCGTTTCGCCCCGCGCCGGCTAGTCGACCAACGCCTCCGGTGACGGCTCCACCGGTCGGCCGGCGCCCGGCGTGGTACCGGCGGCGCGCGCGTCCAGCATGGTCAAGGCGAGCAGCGTCGGCGTCACGGCTGCCACCGAGTGCGGCAGACGGGCGTCCAGATAAACCAGGCCGGCGGGCCGCAACTCGACGTCGCGGCCGTCGGCGACGACTCGAAGCCGCCCTTGGAGGACCTGGAGGAGTACGGGCATCGCGGCGGCGTGCTCGGTCAGTACCTGTCCGGCGTCGAAAGCGAACAGCACCACGCGAGCCCCGTCCCCCGTCAGGACGGTGCGTGAGACGGTCGCCCCCTCTTGGAGAGGCGTTAACAAAGTCAAGTCTTCTAGGTGGATCATGGCCTGGCTCATCGGTTCTCCTCGGTGGTGGGCTTGTCGGTGGTGGGCTTGCGGGCGACGATGGCGACGGCGGCGAGGGCGTCCCGGTGGGCGGAGAAAGTGCGGCGCATCTGGAGGACCCGGCGGCGCGCGTCGGGTTGCCGCACCAGGTTGGACACGATTCGGGCCAGGCCCAGCGGCCCCTCGTCGACCAGGTTGCGGCGCAGGCTCAGCAGTCGCATCTCGGCGGTGCGGACCGAGCCGATAACCAGCCCGGCCTGGCCCAGCAGGGCACGCCACTCGGCCACGCTCAACGGGCGGGCGTTGACCTTGATGGTTTTGGCCAGTTCCCGCCGGATCGCGACGGCCACCTCCGGGTCGATGTCGTCTGGCCGCAAACTCAGCTCGTGGATGGCGTACCGGCCGCCGGGACGCAGCAGCCGCACCGCCTCGGCGAGGATCGCCGCCTTGCCCCGGTCGGTCTGCATGGTCAGCATCGCCTCGCCGACGACCACATCGGCCGACTCGTCCGGGAGGCCGGTGGCGGCGGCGTCCGCCAACTTGCACTCGCCCCGTCCCTCGACGATGGCGTTCACCCGCCGGACGGCGTCCGGGTCCTGGTCGACGCCGACATACGACGCCGGCCCCGCCGCCAGTATCTGGCCGGCCGTCCGGCCCAGCCCTGGCGCGAACTCGACCACATCGGCTCCGGCCAGTGACGCCTCGCCCAGCAGGGCCGTGGTCATGGCCGAGCCCCCCGGTCGCAACACTCGCTTGCCGAGCCGGGCGAGCAACCAATGCCCGGAGGCGTCAGCCGCCGGCCGGCCCGCTTGCGGCAAGGGGTCGGGCACTGGCCCGGCCGTCTGGTCTGGACGCATTTTCGGCTCCTTTCTGCCGGTGAGGGGGAGCCTAGGAGGCCCGTCACGACGCGCGCCTTGATCCAGATCAAGCCGGCGCCGGGAGCGCTCTGGACGGTTTGGCGAGGTTCCCCGATTCGTCTCACCGCCACTGGGTTGGTGCGGCCTCGTCGGAGGCCAACGCCCGCCGTCTTCGGGCGGGCGGGCACACGGGTTGTCGGTTCGCGGCGGCGGGGACTCCGGGTCAAACGGGGGCGGCGCCCAGGTCGGCGGCCGCCAAGGTGGTGTAGAGGGCGTGGCCGCCTGGGCCTTGGCCTGGTTTGGACTCGATCAGGCGGGCTGAGACGACTTGCCAGGCGGGGCCGCGGTAGATGGCCAGGGCTTTGAGGGGATCGGCCCAGTCGGGTAGGGCGGCGCGGCGGGAGATCGTCAGGTGGGGGCGCTGGGATTGGCCGGGGTCCTCGTCGCCTTGGCTGGGCCACAGCTCACGCAGGGCCGCCATCAGGGCTTTGAGGCGGGCGACCTCGCCGCCCAGGCCGATCCAGGCGGTGCGGCCGGCGAAGCTGCCGGCGCCGGACAACTCCAGGGCGAAGGGCGGGTGGGCGGCCACCACCTGGCTGAATTGGTCGGCCAAGGTCGTGGCCGGGCCGGCCGGGACCTGGCCGAAGAAGGCCAAGGTGATGTGCCAGGTGGACCGGGGCGTCAAGGCCCGGCGGTTGCGGGGAGGCGTTGCCAGCGCCGTCGCGGCCGAGGGCGGCAGCCCGGGGGCCGCCACCTGGCGCAGCGCCAGTTCCAGGTGGTCTAGGACCGCCTCCGGGGGTGTCAGAGCGGCGAACAGGCGCATTCAGATCGCCGCCGCCGTCAAGCTGGCGGTCGGTTCCGGGTCGGCCGTCGGGATGGGGGTGAGTTGCGGGTCCGGCTGCGGGGTGGGTTTCGGGTCCGTTGTCGAGGTGGGCTCCAAACCCTTTGTCGCGGTGGCGGTTGGCTGGGCCGGGGCGTCGGTTGGCTGGGCGGCGGGCCGGAACTGGCTGCCGGGTGGCTGGCTCCGGCTCTGGCCCCGGCTGTGCCGGCTCCGCTTCGCCTTGCCTTTCTTGACTTTGGCCTCCCGTTGGGCCGCCGCCCGGTCGCTCGCCGGGGAGTCGATCAGGCGGGTGGCCCATTTGTGCTGGCTCGACAGCAGGGCCGCCACCGAGTCCTCTTTGAAGACCGCCTCGATGGCCTCGGCCACCATCGGGGCGATCGACAAGATCGTCAGCTTGTCGATTCGTTTCTCCGGCGGGATGGGCAGCGTGTTGGTGACGATGACCTCCTCGAAGACGCTGCGCTCCAAGCGGTTGATCGCATCCTCCGACAGCACCGGGTGGGTGGCCGCGCCTATCACCCGGGCGGCGCCGGCCTGTCGCAGGGCGTCGGCGGCCAGACAGATGGTGCCGCCGGTGTCGATCATGTCGTCCACCAGCAGACAGGTTTTGCCGTTCACGTTGCCGACCACCTCGTGGACCTTGACGGTGTGGGCCGTGTCGGGATCGCGCCGCTTGTGGATGATGGCGATGGGCGAGCCCAAGCGGTCGGACCACATGTCGGCCGTTTTGACCCGGCCGGCGTCCGGGGAGACGATCACCAGGTCGTCCAACTTGTATTTCGACTCGACGTAGTCGGCCAGCAGGGGGAGGCCGTAGAGATGGTCCACCGGGCCGGAGAAGAAGCCTTGGATCTGGGCGGCGTGGAGGTCGACCGACATGATCCGGGTGGCCCCGGCGGCGGCGTAGAGGTCGGCCACCAACCGGGCCGAGATCGGCTCGCGGCCGGCGTGCTTCTTGTCCTGGCGGGCGTAGGGGTAGAAGGGGCAGACCACGGTGATGCGCTTGGCCGAGGCCCGGCGCAGGGCGTCGACCATGATGAGTTGTTCCATCAGCCAGTCGTTGACCGGAGCGACGTGGGCCTGGATGACGAAAGCGTCACAGCCGCGGACGGACTGCTCGAAGCGCAGGTAGACCTCGGAGTTGGCGTAGGTCTCGAACCGGGTGGGCACCAGGTCGCAGCCCAGCAGTTGGGCGATCTCACTGGACAGTTCCGGATGCGACCGCCCGGCGAACAGCATGAGATGTTTGACGTCTCGCTTGGTCAGGTCGCGCATGGTGTCACTCCTCAGACTGGTCGGGGGTCTGGTCCGAGACTGCGTCCGGCCGGGGGTCGGCTGGGTCGTCGGCCGTCCGACCCACGGCCGCGCTGGCGGCTGCGGCCGCTGGGGAGCCGGGGCGTTTCTGGGCCACCCAGCCGGGCAGGTTGCGCTGCCGGCCCCGGGCCATCGCCAACTCGCCCGCCCCGACACCTCGGGTGATGACCGAGCCGGCCGCCACATAGGCCCCATCGGCCACCTCGACCGGGGCCACCAGCACCGAGTCGGAGCCGACGAAGGCCTGGCGGCCGACCGTGGTGATGAGCTTCTGTTGGCCGTCGTAGTTGGCGAAGATGGTTCCGGCGCCGATATTGGCCCCGGCGCCGACCACGGCATCGCCGCAGTAGGTCAGATGGGGCACCTTGGCCCCGTCCCCCAGGCGGGCGTTCTTAGTCTCCACGAAGGCCCCGATCTTGCCCCGGGGGCCCAGTTCGGTGCCGGGGCGGAGGTAGGCGAACGGCCCCACCGTCGCCTGGGCGGCGATGACGGCCAAGGTGGCCTCGGAGCGCGTCACCTGGGCGCCGGGGCCGACCTCGACATCGGTCAGGCGCGTCCCCGGGCCGATGACGGCCCCCTCGGCCACGGTCGTGGCCCCGCGCAGGATGGTGTCCGGCCACAGTTCGACATCGGGCGACAGGGAGACCGATTTGTCGATCCAGGTGGTGGCGGGGTCGTACACCGTCACCCCGGCCAGCATCCAGTCGCGCACGATCCGCCGGTTCATCTCCTGGTTCAACTGGCTCAGTTGCACCCGGTCGTTGACCCCCATGGTCTGCCAGACGTCGGTGGCGACCATGGCCCCGACCCGCCGGCCGCCCGCCCGGGCGTGGGCCACCATGTCGGTCAGCAGGATTTCTTGTTTGGCGCCGTCGGCCCGCAACTGCTCCAAGCCGTCGCGCAGCACGGCGGCGTCGAAGACGTAGACGCCGGAGTTGATCTCCCGGATGCGCAACTGCTCGGCGTCGGCGTCGAGGTGTTCCACGATCTGTTCCACCACGCCGTCGCCGTCGCGGCGCACGATCCGGCCGTAGCCGGCGGGGTCGTCCAAGACCGCCGTTAAGACTGTGACGGCGTTGCCGTCCGCCCGGTGGGTCGCCACCAGTTCGCCCAGCGTCCGCCCCGACAGCATCGGCACGTCGCCGTAGGTCACGACTATTTCGCCCGTCACCTGGTCCAAGGCCGCCAGGCCGCAGCGGACGGCGTGGCCGGTCCCCCTCGGGGCGTCTTGCAGCGCCCGGATGGCGGTCGGGGCGATGTCGTCCAGATGGGCCTCGACCTGGTCCCGCAGGTGGCCGACCACGACCACCAGGCGCTCCGGGCGCAGGGCCAGGGGGGCGTCGAGGGCCCAGGACAAGAGCGACCGGCCGCCCAACTGATGCAGCAGCTTTGACCGGGAGGACTTCAT
>JAISAO010000049.1 GCA_031266665.1 Propionibacteriaceae bacterium
CAGCCGATCCGAAATCGGTCACGATCCGTCCTTTGGACAGATCGCCCCCGCCTCGCAACGTTGAGGCTTTCCGGGCCACATCGGAGCGGATATGCTCCAAATCCAGACAGATGCTGTAGGCCGCATTCTCGATGTCGTGGACCGCGTCTCGGTAGTCGTTGCGAACACGCTCCATCGCCGACGTCGTGAAAGCGTCCCTGACCCCATACATACTCACAGCATCACCTCGTCCCCAAGGCGCGAGCCTGATCGACAACCTTCCCAACTATCACAGACGCCCCTAACAGCTGTCAACCCGCCCGTGATCGGCGTGTCTGACCATGGGCCAGGGGCACCGTCAACTCATAGTCTTGCGAGCAGTAGATCGAATGGTCGGTCTGAGCGCTAAGAGTAGTGGCGCAGGTTGATCGCCCAGCGGCCTCGCGCCCAGGCGGCGACCCGCTCCGAGGCGGCCTGGAGAACCATATCAACCTCCCGAGGCGTATCACCGGGCTCCCAAACGACACAACTTACATAGTTTTATATTAACAAGCTCTGGGCTTGGAGACCGAATTCTAAGCAATTGTCTAGTTTACCGGTAGACTTACTTGACGTGTCCGCCACGCCCACCCGAATAGTGGTCCTGATCTCCGGCGCCGGCACCCTGCTCCAAGCCCTGATCGACGCCCAGCAGGCCGGCCGGCTGGCCGGGCGGATCGTGGCCGTGGGCTCGGACCGGGACCAGGCCGAGGGGCTGGCCCGGGCCGCCCGGGCCGGCATCGCCAGCTTCGTCCTGCCCCTGACGGGCGACCGGGCGACCTGGGACGAGGCCCTGACCGCTCGGATCGCCGACCACGCGCCCGACCTGGTGATCGGCGCCGGTTTCATGAAACTGCTGGGGCCGGCCTTCCTGGCCCGCTTCGGCGGCCGGGCCATCAACACCCACCCCTCCTTGTTGCCGGCCTTCCCGGGACAACGGGCCGTGGCCGACGCCCTGGCGGGGGGCGCCGCCAGCACCGGGGCGACCGTCTTCCTGATCGACGCCGGCTTGGACAGCGGGCCGATCCTGGCCCAGCAGCCGGTCCCGGTCGAGCCCGGCGACACTGTGGCCAGCCTGCACGAGCGGATCAAGGTGGTGGAGCGCCGCCTACTGGTCGAGGTCGTCAACGCCTGGCCGGCGCCGCCCGACGCCTCGGAAGACGGCCTCGAGACGACGGCCTAAAGCGGTGAGCGGCCGACGCTCTGGGGACGGTTCTATGAGCGGCGACCCGGGGGCCGGTCCGGGGCCGGCGCCCGGTTGACCAGGCGCATCCCCCGGGCGACGCCCCAGGCCGCCGCCGCGAATAGGACGAACAGTCCGGCATCGCCCAGGGCGGGGGCCCAGCCGATGTCGGTCACGGTCCGGGTCTGGGTCAGTTGGCCGGTCACCAGGGCCAGGCTGAAAGCGGCCAGGTTGTTAACGGCGTGAGCGGCCACGCCGGCCTCCAGGCCGCCACTGCGCCAGACCAGGGCCCCGGCCGCCAGGCCGAAGACGAAGCGGCTGGCGAATAGCCAGAGGTTCTGGGCGCCGTGAAAGGCGGCGAACAGCAAGGCCGAGGCGATGATCGGGAACCAAGGCCGCCGCACTATCAGGCCCAAGGCCTGGAGCAGATAGCCCCGGAACAAGACCTCTTCGCCCAAGGCCTGCAGGGGCGAGGTCAGCAGGATCGGCAGCAGGTACCAGCCCCACCCCGCCGGCGGCTGCCAGCCCGGGCCTTGGGCGTAGGACAGGGCGGCGTAGGCCCCGAATAGGACCAGCGCCACCAGCAGCGCCGCCAGCCCGTAGCGCCAGCGCACCCCCGGGGCGACCGACCAGAGCCAGTCCAGGCGGCGGCGGTGCCAGAAACGGTAGAGCGCCCAGATCAGAAGCACCAACACGGACAGGCCGAAGTGGGCCGCCCACACCCCCCAGGGCGAGCCGAAACCGACCACCGCCCAGTCGTAATAGGCCGTCAGCCCCAGACTGCGGTCCGACAGCGCCCAGCCGAGCGCGGCCACCGCCCAGGCGCCCAGGCTGAAGACCAGCAGATAGCCCAGCACGGCCGCCAGCACCATGACCAGGCCTCGCCCCGGGTCGCCTTCTGGGCCGGGGCCGACCAGGGACGAGGTGTAGTCCGCGCCAGCCTCGGGGCGGGTCCCCGGCTCGTGGGAGGGGACGCCGGGCCGGCGGCTGGCGGCCACTCAGACCTCCGCCACAACGGGATTGGCCAGGCGGCCGATCTCCTCGACCAGCACCGTGACGACCTGGCCCGGCGCGATCCGGCAGGACCCCGGCGGCGTGCCGGTCAAGACGACATCGCCCGGCAGCAGGGTCATGACCTGGGAGAGGTAGGCGATCTGGCGCTCGATGGACCAGCGCAGGCCGGCCGTGGAACCGTGTTGGACCGGGTCCGCGTCCAAGCTGGTGGTCAGCTCCAGCTGGCCGGCCTGGGCCAGGGTCAGATGGCTGACGATCCACGGACCCAGCGGCGTGGAGGCGTCGAAGCCCTTGGCCAGGCCCCAGGGGCCGCCGGGGGCCAGGAAGTCGCGCATGGTGACGTCGTTGGCGATGGTGTAGCCGAAGACCACCTCCGGCACCCGCTGCAGCGGCAGTTGGCGGCAGATCCGGCCGATGACGACGGCCACCTCGCCCTCCAGGACGGTGTTCGGCCCCCGTCTGGGGACGACGATGGGATCGTTGGGGCCGATGACCGAGGTGTTGGGCTTGAGGAAGACCTCGGGGAAGTCGTCCTCCCCGGGGGGGTCGGCCTCGGGCGCCCAGTTACGGGCCAGGCCGACCACCTTGGAGCGGGGCAGGACCGGTGCCAGCAGCCGCACTTGCTCCAAGTCGTGGCGGGCGCCCGTCAGATCGACCGGGCCGACCAGGGGGTCGCCGGTCAAATCGGCCACCGTCTGGGGGTGCGGGCCGCCGTCCGCCTCCAGTTCGACCAGCCCGTAGTGGATTTGCCCCTCCCGGGCGTAGCGCGCGATTCGCATGACGGCGAGCCTAGAGCACCTTGGCGCTCAGGGCATCAACCAATGAGCCGAACTCCCATCGCCTCCTAGGCGATACTCAGCCCTCAGGGCTCACTCGGCAGGTGAGACATCAGGCCGTAGTCGACGGCGTCGACCAAGGCCTCCCAACTGGCCTCGATGATGTTGCCGCCGACGCCGACCGTGGTCCAGGAGAGGCCCTGGTAGGCGGTGTCGATCAGCACCCGGGTGATGGCGTCGGTGCCGTGGGAGGCGTCGAGCAGGCGCACCCGGTAGTCGGTCAGCTCGAACTGGTCGACCATCGGGTAGCGGGCGGCCAGGCCGGCCCGCAGCGCCTTGTCGAGGGCATTGACCGGGCCGTTGCCCTCGCCGACGTGGGCCGTCGCCGCCTCCTGGCCGAACTTGATCCGCAGTGTGGCCTGGGCCAAATCGTCGTTGCCGGTGTGGAAGACCCGCCAGTTGGTCACCGCGAAGAAACGCGGCCTAGTGCCCAGCTGCTCGCGCACGATCAGGTCGAAGGAGGCGTCGGCCGCCTCGTAGGAGTAGCCCGCGGCCTCCCGGGCTTTGATCCGGTCGGCCACCTTGGCGGCCAGTCGGCGGTCCTCCAGGTCGTGGCCCAGCTGTCCGGCCTTGATCTGGATCGAGGCCCGCCCGGCCATGTCGGAGATCAACATGCGCATACCGTTGCCCACCAGGTCGGGGTCGATGTGCTGGTAGAGGTCGGCCTCGACCTTGATGGCCGAGGCGTGCAGGCCGGCCTTGTGGGCGAAGGCCGAGCGGCCGACGTAGGGCTGGCGCGGGAAGGGCGTCTGGTTGGCGATCTCGGCCACGGCATGGGCCACCCGGGTGAGATCGCGCAACTGGCCGGCCGGCAGCAGCGACCAGCCGAACTTGAGCTCCAGGTTGGCCACGATGGTGGTCAGGTCGGCGTTGCCGGTGCGCTCGCCGTAGCCGTTGACGGTGCCTTGGACGTGGCTGGCCCCGGCCTCGACCGCCGCCATGGTGTTGGCCACGGCGCAGCCGCTGTCGTTGTGGCAGTGGACGCCGACCTTGGGGGCGTGGGGCAACACCTGGGCCACGATCTGGGCCACCTGGCCGGGCAACATGCCACCGTTGGTGTCGCACAGCACCACCACCTCGGCCCCGGCCCGGGCGCAGGCCCGCACCACTTCCAAGGCGTAGTCCCGGTTGTCCAGGTAGCCGTTGAAGAAGTGTTCGCAGTCGACGAAGACCCGCTTGCCCAGAGCACGCAGGTGGGTGACCGTGTCGGTGATCATGGCCAGGTTCTCCTCCAGGGTGGTCTTGAGGGCCTGGCGGACGTGGCGGTCGTGGGCCTTGGCCACCAGGCAGACGACCTCGGTGCCGGCCTCCACCAGGGCCTGGGTGAGGGGGTCGGCGGCGGCCGAGGAGCCGGCCCGACGGGTGGCGCCGAAGGCCACCAGGGTGGCCCGCCGCAGCCTCAGCCCGTCGCGGGCGGCCTGGAAGAAGGCGGTGTCGTTGGGGTTGGCCCCGGGCCAGCCGCCCTCGATGAAGTCGACCCCCAGGTCGTCCAACAGGCCGGCGATGCGCAGCCGGTCGGGCACGGTCAGCCGGATGCCCTCCTGCTGGGCGCCGTCGCGCAAGGTGGTGTCGAAAACCTGGAAATCGTCCGGCTTGGTCGGATACATGGCGTTGGCCTCTCAAAGCTGGCCGGGAAGCCCGGCTGGCGGATATCGGATATGCGGGTTGGGGTGTGGGCTGGTCAGACGACTCGGGTCGTCCAGCCGAAGTCGTCGGCCGAACGACCCCATTGAATGTCGATCAGACGACGCCGCAAAGCCTGGGTCTGACGGCCGTTGGCCTGGGGCAGCCGAACCTCGTCGATCCCGTCCTCGAATTGCTGGCGGAAGGACCGGACGGCGGTGATGACGGCCGCCGTGCCGCAGGCGAAGGCCTCGACGATGGAGCCGGACTTGACGCCGCTCCACAACTCGGTCAACGACACCGGCCGCTCCACCGGCTCAAGCCCGTGCCGGGGCGCCAGTTGGAGGATCGAGTCCCGGGTGACGCCGGCCAGGATGGCGCCGTCCAGCGGCGGGGTGACCAATTGGCCGGCGGCGGTCACCAGGCACAGATTCATGCCGCCCAGCTCCTCGACCCACTCGTGGCTGGCGGCGTCCGTGAACAAGACCTGCTGACAGTCGTGGTCGTGGGCCTGGCGCTCGGCCAACAGGCTGGAGGCGTAGTTGCCGCCGCACTTGGCCGCGCCGGTGCCGCCGGCCCCGGAGCGGGAATAGGTCGTCGTCACCCAGATGTCGACCGGCTCCGGTCCACGGGGGAAATAGGACCCGGCGGGGCCGGCGATGACGGCGAAGACGACCTCCTTGGCCGCCCGCACGCCGAGGAAGGACTCGGAGGCGAACATAAAAGGCCTGAGATAAAGGGTTTGTTCCGCCGCCGCCGGCGCCCAGGCGGCGTCGACCGTCACCACTTGGCGCACGGCGCGCAGGAAGTCCTCCTCCGGCAACCGGGGCAGGGCCAACCGGTCGGCCGACTGGTTGAAGCGGCGGGCGTTGGCCTCAGGGCGGAACAGCCAGATCGAGTCGTCGTCGCGCCGGTAGGCCTTCAAGCCTTCGAAGATCTCCTGGGCGTAGTGCAGCACGGCCTCGCCGGGGGCGAATTGGAAGGGGGCGTGGGCCTGCAAGCGGTCGTCGTGCCAGCCGCGCCCGTCGCTCCAGGCGGCCACAGCCATGTGGTCGCTGAACAGGCGGCCGAAGCCCGGATCACCGTACAGCAGGCGGGCGATCTCCGCCGGCGGTGTGGACGGCGTTCCCGGCGCCAGGTCGAACGACAACGACATGGGGGCCAGGCTACCCCACCGGCCCGGTCCGCCCCCCAGACCTCCCCCAGTCTGAGACCACGGCCGGGGACGGGCGATGGGAGCGGCCCGGCGACGGGGAGGACGAGCCGGCGGGGAGGGGGTCGATCCGGTCTCAGGCCGGGGCCGGCCCCTCCTGGGGGAAGCGGAGGCCGAGTTGGCGGCGCACCTGGTCCATCAGTCCCATGACCTCGAGGCTGGCCCGCCAACTGACCAGGGGCGACTCCAGCTCCCCGGCGGCGATGCGGCGGGCGGACTCGGCGGCCTCGAACTGGAAACCGCCCTCGACCTTGGTGTTGAGCACGGTCGACCGGCCGTCCAACTCGGTCAGGATCAGATCCTGGGGGCAGTAGAACCAGTCCTCGATGTCGACCCGGGCCTTAGAGCCGACCACGGCCAAGGAGCAGCGGCCGGCGGCGGCGCAGTCGGCCACCGCCGTGGCGATGGTCTGGCCCCAGCGCAGGACGATGGTCTCGGCCCGGTCCACGCCGCTGTCGGCCAGCAGGCCGACGGCTTGGAGCGAGTCGGGCGCCCCCAGCAGCCAGTGGGCCAGGTGGAGGGGGTAGACCCCCAGGTCGAGCAGCGCCCCGCCGCCCAGGGCCGGGTTCATCAGCCGTCCCGCCGGGTCGAGGTCGAGCGACTGGTTGTGGACGGCGACGATGTTGCGCAGCTGGCCCAGCCGGCCGGATGCCACCAACTGGCGCAGGACGGCGTAGTGGGGCAGGCAGCGCGACCACATCGCCTCCATGGCGAACAGCCCCCGGGCGCGGGCCTCGTCCAAGACCTCTTCCGCCTGGGCGGTGTTAAGGGCGAAGGACTTCTCCACCAGCACCGGTTTGCCCGCCCGCAGGGCCAGCAGGGCGTGGTCGTGGTGCTCGGAGTGGGGGCTGGCGACGTAGACGGCGTCGACTGTCGGGTCCGCCACCAGCTCCTGGTAGGAGCCGTGGGCCCGCGGGACGCCGAAACAGTCGGCGAAACGCCGCGCCCGGCCCAGGTCGCGCGAGCCCACGGCCTGGATGGTCGAGGCGGTGAAGCGGGGGATCTCGCGGGCGAAGCGCTGGGCGATGCCGCCGGGGCCGATGATGCCCCAGCGCAGGGCCGGGGCGGCGGCCGGGTCGGGCCCGGCGGCGCGGTCGAGCCGGTCGGACCAATCGGCGTCGGGCCGTGACTGGTCCGGCGAGCCGGGGCCCAGCGGCTCGGACAGCGACTGATCGGGGTTCGGGGGATCGGTGTTCGAGGTGTTGGTCCGGTCCGGGGTCAAGCCGAGGTCGCTCATAGCCCGAGTCTAAACCGTGCTTCCGGTTCAACTCGCGGGTCCGAGCTCAAACCGGCGCCGCGCCCCGAACCCCGACCCAGGCCCGAACACCGACCCAGGCCCGAACCCGGACCCAACAGCGGACCGAGTCCGAACCACAGCCTTAGTCCGACTCGCCGCCCAAGCCCGGCCCCCAGCCCGGGTCCGAACAGCGGCCCCGTCCCGGCCCCAGCGGGTCGACGCCATAGGCTGGGGGCCATGACCTTCTCCTTGGCAGTGATCGGCGGCGACGGCATCGGCCCGGAGGTGACGGCCGAGACCTTGAAGGTCTTCGACGCCCTCGGCCTCGACCTGGCCTACAGCCACCACGACCTCGGGGCCGCCCACTGGCGGGCCACCGGCGAGGTTCTGGACGGCGCCAGCTTGGCCCGGCTGGACGCCGCCGACGCCATCTTGTTGGGGGCCGTCGGGGCCGACCCCGGGTCGACCGCCATCCCCTCGGGGCTGCTGGAGCGGGGCCTGCTGTTGAAGCTCCGTTTCGCCTTCGACCACGCCGTCAACCTGCGGCCGGCCAAGCTGTACCCGGGGGTGCCGACGCCATTGGCCCCGGAGGTGACCGCCGGCCGGACGGTCGACTTCGTGGTGGTGCGCGAGGGCACGGAGGGCCTCTACTGCGGCAACGGCGGCACGGTGCGGGAGGGCACGCCCCAGGAGATCGCCACCGAGGTCTCGGTCAACACCGCCGCCGGCGTCGAGCGGGTGGTCCGCTTCGCCTTCGCCCAAGCCCAGGGCCGGCGCCGCCGCCTCACCCTGGTGCACAAGCACAACGTCTTGGTCAACGCCGGCGGGCTGTGGCGGCGGATCTTCGAGGCCGTGGCCGAGGACTTCCCCCAGGTGGCGACGGACTATCTCCACGTCGACGCCGCCACCATCGCCCTGGTGAGCGACCCGGCCCGCTTCGACGTCATCGTGACCGACAATCTGTTCGGCGACATCTTGACCGACGAGGCCGCCGCCGTCACCGGCGGCATCGGCCTGGCCGCCTCGGCCAATATCAACCTGGAGGGCCGCCATCCCTCGATGTTCGAGCCGGTCCACGGCTCCGCCCCCGACCTGGCCGGCAGCGGCCGGGCCGACCCCAGGGCCTCCATCTTGTCCGGCGCCCTGCTGCTGGACCACCTGGGCCTGGTGGACCAGGCCGCCCGGGTGCGCCGGGCGGTGGAGGACGACATCGCCGTCGCTGGCCCCGCCCCCCGCACGACCAGCCAGATCGGCCGCGACGTCGTGGCCGCCCTGGGCTGACCGCCGCCCCGGCCGGCACCGCCGTCGCCACGGTCTTCTTGGTAGTCTGGGGGGATTAACTCTGGGCCGGCATCTCGTCGGCCCTTGTCTTTGGGGCTGGGAGGTGCCGTGACGGAAACGGCGGGCGTGGTCTGGCTGAGCCAGAAGAACTATGACCGGTTGCGCCAGGAGTACGAGTATCTGAGCGACGTCAAAATGGGCGAGTTGAGCCGGCGCATCGCCCAGGCGCGGGACGAGGGCGACCTGTCGGAGAACGCCGGCTACCACGCCGCCCGCGATGAGCAGGCCCAGTTGGTGGCCCGGCTGCGCCAGCTCAAACTCCAGTTGGACCAGGCCCAGGTCGGCCAGGCGGACGGCGACGCGGTGGCCCCGGGGATGACGGTGACGGTGGCCTTCGGCGACGACCCGGAGGACCGCGACACCTTCCTGCTGGGGTCGCGCGAGATCATCGCCTTGGACGACTCCTTGGACCTGCCGGTCTACTCGCCCCAGTCCCCGCTGGGCGCGGCCGTCCTGGGCAAAGCGGTGGGCGACGAGGCCGCCTACCTGGCCCCCAACGGCCGGACCATCAGCGTCACCGTGGTGTCGTTCGAGCCCTACGGCGGCTGAGCCCTGACCCACCGATGATCTCCGGGGCGCCCGAAGCGACAGCCCCGGAGGCGATGAGGCCTCGGCTGATTGGTCGGAGCTCTTATCGCCCAGGCGCACTAGGTTTGGCTCCGGCCTTCGACTAGTCTGAACTCTGAACTCATTGATCGTCAGCCAAGAGCCGGAGGGGACCGCCATAGCCGTCTTCCCAGTGGTCATAGCCCGGGCGCCGCGCCGGGCTGGACGGCGTTGCCTGGCGGCCGGTCTGGCCAGCTTGATCATGGCCTGGAGCGGCCTGGGGGCGCCCTGGGCGGCGGCCCAGTCCGGCGTGGTGCCGGACGCCTCGTTGCGCGGCTGCCTCAACACCTATCTGGGCCTAAGCGCCGACAGCCCCATCAGCGCGTCCCAACTGGCCTCCCTGAGCGGCACGGTCGAGTGTGACGGCAATGAGCGTTCCAGCAAGGTGGCCGATTTGACCGGGGCCGAGTTCTTGACCGGGCTGACCGGGCTGGTCTTGAGCCACAACAACATCTCCGACCTGGCGCCGCTGAGCGCCTTGACCGGGCTGACCGACCTGGAGCTGCTGGGCAACGCCGTGGTGTCGACCCAACCCCTGGCCAGTCTGATCAACCTGTCCACCCTCGACCTGCGGGCCAACCGGCTGACCTATCTCAGCGGCCTGACCGATTTGACGAACCTGACCGAGTTGTACGCCGACGGCAACCAGTTGACCGACATCACCGCCTTGGCCCAGTCCACCAAACTGACCAAGTTGTGGCTGGGGCACAACCGTTTGACCGACATCACCGCCCTGGCCGCCTTGACCGGGCTGACCGAGGTCTCCCTGGAGGCCAACGCCATCTCCGACATCGCCCCGCTGGCCAACGCCGCCAGCCTCCAGACGGCCTACCTGCAAGACAACGCCATCACCGATCTGAGCCCGCTGCCGGCCGGCCTGGCGCTGGAGGCGTGCGACGCCGCCGGCTGCTCCCCCCGGCTGTTCGCCACCGGCCAGCGGGCCGGCTGGACCGTGCCGCCCGGCACCCACCCCCTGCCGGTGGTCCAACCGGCCAACTCCGGACGCCAATTGATCTTCAACCCGACAGCCGCCACGGTCGACCAGGCGGCCGGTGTCATCAACCTGCCCCAGGTCGGCCAGGCGACAGTCAGCTGGTCGACCTCCAAGACGGCCTACTTCTCCGGCGTGCTCGAGATCACGGTCACGGCCCCGGCCGTCCAACCATCGGCCGAGCCGCCGGCCGAGACGCCGGCCGCCGAGGCCGGCCCCGACGACGCCACCGTGCTGCCGACCACGGGCGCGACGGTCGAGTTGGGCCAGTTGCTGTTCGCCCTGGCCCTGTTCGTCCTCGGCCTCGGCGCCCTGGCCGCCCGCCAGGCCATGCTGCTGCCGGCCGCCGCCGCGCCGTACCCCCGGAGTGGGCGGGCCGGCGGTCCGAACGGCCTCAGACACCGCTACTAATCCACCCATCGGCCCAGATTCCGGATCATCCGGAATGACGCGGGATCGGCCCGCGACGACGCTGGATGACGTCATGGCGAGCTGAATCCGCCATCACGCGGCCGCTTTTCCACCGACTCGGCCCGACCGCCGCGTTATGCACCGCCATGTCTCCCGCTGGCCCCCCGGCCTGGCCGGCGGGCGGCCCGGGGACCAGACTGGCGGCCATGGATCACACTCCGCCCCATTGCGCCCTGATCTGCTCCAAGCCCGGCCCGACAAACTGGCGTTGGCCCGATCACTGGTCCGACCAACCCTCGCCCACCAGCCAACCGGCCGCGCCGTTGGCGCCGGCCGGGACGGGCTACGAGGATGAGACCGGCGGCCGGGCCGCGGCGCTGGCCCGGCGGTGGGCCAGCACCATGGTCGAAGCCCTCAACGGCCACCGGCCGCTGACCCAGTTGGCCGTCTGGTTCGACCCCGACCAGTGCCAGGTCCTGACCCGGGCCGCCCGGGACTGCCGGGCGGCCGGCGGCGCCCGCCTGGCCGGCCTGCGCGCCCAGTCGATCCGCCCCGACCGGGTGGAGATCGCCCTGGCCCTGCTGGTGCCGCCCAAGGTCAGAGCCGTCGCCTTGAGCCTGGCCCGCCAAGACCAGGCCTGGCATTGCGCCGACCTGGTGTTCGGCTGAGCCCAGCGCCACCGCTTTTCGACTACCGGGCGACCTCATTGGTGGATCTGGCCCATCGGTAGATCTGGCTGAGCCCGGCGCCCGCTCTGGACGGGTGTGGTGTTGTCGGCTTACCCAGTCCGGGCCACCCGGCGGCTGAACCTGGTTCCACCAGACTCGGAGCCCGTCGCCGATCCGGCGCCCCGCCGCCCGTTAGTCGGTTGGTCCGACAGCCGGCCAGGAGCCTGTGGGTCTCTCCGGCCCGGCCGCCGGGGGGACGGCGGCCCGCCACCAGGCCGTCAACTGCTCCCGCAGCCGCTCCACCGGGCCGGAGCCGTCAAGGACCGTGGTGGCGTGGGCGGCCCGTTGGGCCGCCGTAGCCTGGGCGGCCATCCGGCGGCGGGTCTCGTCCGGGCTCAGCCCCCGTTCCACCAGGCGACCGAGCCGCAACTCGAACGCCGCCTCCACCACCAGCAGATAGTCGAAGTCGTCGCCCTGGCCGGTCTCGACCAACAAGGGGATGTCATGCACCACGATCGCCGCGCCGCCGTCTCGGGCGGTCGACTCCAACTGTCGCGCCAGCGCCCGCACCCGGGGGTGGACGACGGCCTCCAGCCGGCGGCGGGCCGCAGGTTGGGCGAAGACGATCCGGCCCAGGGCCGCCCGGTCGATCCGCCCGTCGGCCACCACGGCCGGGAACAGGGCCGCCACCGCCGCCGTCCCGGCCGTGCCCGGGCCCAAAACCTGGCGGGCCAGTTGGTCGTGGTCGATGACGATGGCACCGAGGTGGCGCAGCCAAGCGGCGGAGGTCGACTTGCCGGCCCCGATCGGCCCCGTCAGACCCACCCGCAACATAGCCCGATCCTAAGTCCAGATCCACCGATTCTCGACTACCGAGCGACCCCACCCGGGCGCGCTGGCGGCACCGGCGCCACTCCCCCGCCACTTCTCGCCATCCCGGGCGCCCCGGACTGTCCGGCACGGCCGGCCGGCGGGCGAACCAGTCCGGCCCCCAACGCCGGACAGCCGCCCCTGGGGGCGGCTGTCCGGGCGGTTGAGCGGTCAGTTGGACTCGGCCAACTGATCCCGCAGGGCCTGCAGGGCCTCGTCCGAGGCCAGCGAGCCGGCCTGGGGACGGGCGTTGTCGGTCGAGACGTAGGCGCTGGCGGCCTCGGCCTCGGCCTGGGCCACGATGGCCTGCTGCTTGGCCTCGGAGGCCTGGTGGCGGTGCTGCTCCCAGCGGGCCTGGGCCTCGGCGTACTGGGCCTCCCAGGCGGCGCGCTGCTCCTCGTAGCCGGGCTTCCACTCGTTGGTCTCGGAGTCGAAACCCTCCGGGTAGATGTAGTTGCCCTGCTCGTCGTAGCTGGCCGTCATGCCGTAGAGCGACGGGTCGAAGTCGTCGGCGGCGGTGTCCATGCCCTCGTTGGCCTGCTTCAGGCTGAGCGAGATGCGACGGCGGTTGAGGTCGATGTCGATGATCTTGACCATGACGTCGTCGCCCACCGATACGACCTGCTCCGGGATCTCGACGTGGCGCTCGGCCAACTCGGAGACGTGGACCAGGCCCTCGATGCCGTCGCCCACCCGGACGAAGGCCCCGAAGGGCACCAGCTTGGTCACCTTGCCCGGCGCGATCTGGCCGATCTGGTGCAGCCGGGCGAAGGTCTGCCAGGGATCCTCTTGGGTGGCCTTGATCGACAGCGAGACCCGCTCGCGGTCCAGCTCGACGGTCAAGACCTCGACCGTGACCTCCTGGCCGACCTCGACCACCTCGCTGGGATGGTCGATGTGCTTCCAGCTCAGCTCCGAGACGTGAACCAAACCGTCCACCCCGCCCAGGTCGACGAAGGCGCCGAAGTTGACGATCGAGGAGATGACGCCCTTGCGGATCTGGCCCTTCTGCAACTGGTTCAAGAAGTTGCTCCGGACCTCGGACTGGGTCTGCTCAAGCCAGGCCCGCCGCGACAACACGACATTGTTGCGGTTCTTGTCCAGCTCGATGATCTTAGCCTCAAGCTCTTGGCCGACGTAGGGCTGCAGGTCGCGCACCCGGCGCATCTCGACCAGGGAGGCGGGCAGGAAGCCGCGCAGGCCGATGTCGACGATCAGGCCGCCCTTGACCACCTCGATGACCCGGCCGACGACCACGCCGTCCTCTTCCTTGACCTTCTCGATCATGCCCCAGGCGCGCTCGTACTGAGCCCGCTTCTTGGACAAGATGAGACGACCCTCTTTGTCCTCCTTCTGCTGCACCAGGGCTTCGATCTCGTCGCCCACCGAGACGACCTCGAAGGGATCGACATGATGCTTGATGGACAGCTCTTTGGCCGGGATCACGCCCTCGGTCTTATAGCCGATGTCGAGCAGGACCTCGTCCCGGTCGACCTTGACGACGATGCCGGAGACGATATCGCCGTCGTTGAAGTTTTTCATGGTCGCGTCGATGAGGCTGTTGAATTCCTCGGGAGAGCTGATGTCATCGATCGCGACCTGCGACGCCAATGAGGCTGAGGTCATAGAGTAGAACTCCGATTTAACAAATTATTCTTGCGTTGTGTCACTCCGCGCCCGCGCCCGCCAAGACCGCCAGAGCGAGCCGAGCGGACACCGTGCAACCCACTCCACTCCGGAGCCACACTAACGCAGAGCGAGGCCAAGGTTATCCAGGCGGTTCGGCCGGGTCAATTCGGGGGTCCAAATGTTACTCGCCCGTGACCAACAAGAAGCAACCGAAGTGCGGTCGGGCGACAACGGTCCGTTGGGCGACGGGGCGGGGACGGCGGCCGGCCACGGACTGGGGGCCACGGGCGGCAAACCACAGGCGGCAGGCCGGGGTCGGCCGGCCGAGGTCGGAGCGCCGCCGAGGCCGTTTCGTCACCCGGGTACACTCCCCCAGGCCAACCTCTAAACAAAGGAGTGTTCTCCGCTATGCCGGATTATCAAGCCTTAGCCTCGTCCTTGACCACTCCGGAGGCCTTCTACGCGCTGTCCGATGAGAACGCCGCCTTCGGGGTGAAGAAACAGTCCCGGGCCGCCTTGGAACTTTGGCACAGCTCCCAAGAGCGTTTCGTCGGCCCCTGTCGGGCGCTGCGGGCGCCGGGCGGAGAAGGCAGCGGTTTCGTGATCTTCCTCTACTGGGACGCCTCCCAGGTCTCCCCGGACTTGGACGCCATCGACCTGGCCATCAACACCGAGCTGCCGGTGAGGATGATCCAGGTGGACGAGAAGACGGGCTGGAACCAGGGCCGCGACAAGAAACAGAGCTGCTTCTTCCGCCGGCAAGGGATCTTCGCCAGCCCGACGTGCCAGTGGCTGCGGCAGCGCTTCGGGGTCTACGGCTACCCCCGGCAGGTGTTGGGCGCCGGGGACTTCGAGGTGAACACCGCCGCCGTCTGTGTCAAAGACGGTCTCGACCACGTCTGGGTGTTCCAGGCCTAGCGCCCGCCCCACGCCCGCCCCACGGCCGGGGCGCGGCTCAGACGGGACGGCCTCCCGCCGCTCCGGCCCGACTGGTCCGCGCCCTGCCTCCACTCCAAACCCTAGGCAGCGCGGCCAACCACTTGTTACACTAAGGGATAGCTCGGATGAGCATCCGAAACTGATCAGAGGGTCATATGAGCACCGTCGTCTACTTCGAGGTCCAGTCCTCCGACCCCGAGCGCGAGGCCCGCTTCTACCACAGCGTCTTCAATTGGGACATCGTCCGCGACGGGCACGCCCCCTTCCCCTATCACCGCATCATGACGGACGGCCTGGACGGCGCCATTGTCGGGCGTCCCCTGCCCCAGCCGGACGCGCCCAGCGGCACCAACGCCTTCACCTGCTCGGTCCGGGTGGACGACTTCGAGGCCACGGCCGACCTCATCGTGAGCCTCGGCGGCCGGGTCGTCCTGCCCAAGTTCGCCATCGCCCAGCTCGGCTGGCAAGGCTACTTCGCCGACCCGGACCACAACATCTTCGGCATCTTCCAAGAGGACACCTCCGCCGAGGTCGACGAGAACTACTCTTGTCTAATAACCAATTTCTCCCACCATGTCAGCCGCTTCAAAGCCGCGCATGGGTCGGTCGAAACCAGCCAGCCGGAAACAGAAGAGTTGGGAGAACTATTGTCGCCCCAGAGCGGCGCCTGACCCTGGGCCGGACCTCCCCCGGCCTCTGGCCGACCGGCCGGGCGCGCTCCCGGACGTCTTATCGACAGCTCCACTAGATCCGCCCCACTAGGATCACTCCATGGCAGAGACCGTTTCTCCGGTGACCGTGCTGAGCGAGGCGCGCGGCTGGGATATATTGGCCAGCCAGCAGATCGGGCGCATCGTCGTCTTGGCCGACGACGTGCCCCAGGTCTTCCCCGTCAACTACGTGGTGGACGGCGAGTCGATCGTCTTGCGCACCGCCACCGGAACCAAACTGAATGGTTTGCTGCAGGACAACCGGGTGGCCTTCGAGGTCGACACCTGGGATGTCGACCAGGGCTATTCGGTCGTTCTCCAGGGCGATGCCGCCCCCATCACCGATCCGACCGAGTTGGCCCGGGCCAAGGCCCTGCCCCTCAAGCCCTGGGTGCCGACGATCAAAACTATCTTTGTCCGCATCGACGCCGACCGGATCTCGGCCCGCAAGTTCACCTTCGGCCCCGAGCCGCCCCGCCCCGCCGTTGGTCCCAGATCGACCGATGATCGCTGGATCTCTCGCTTCGGGCGGCGGGCCATCCTCGACCAGGCCACCCTCGGCTCGTCCCACGCCTGATCCCACCGACCTTCATTCCCACTCGGCGGGGCGGTCCGCCTGTGGACCGGGCTGAGTCTTGGGCCGGTTGTCGCCGCCGCCGCTTAAGCTGGGCGCCATGACCACGACCTGGCGCACGGCCGCCTTCCGCGCCCTGCATCAACCGCTCGACCGGCTGGTGGGGGCGAAGACGGCTAAGCCCTTCGCCGCCCTCGGCCTGGCCACGACCGGCGACCTGTTGCGCCATCTGCCGCGCCATTTGATGTCTGGGACCGATGTCAGCGACATCGACGGCCTGATCCGCGACCAGGGCCAAGGCGACAACCAGGTCGCCCTGGTGGCCCGGGTGGAGTCGGTCCGGCTGTTGGGCCAGGCCCCCCGCCAACGGCTCGAGGTCCGGCTGACCGACGGCTCGGGCCACCTCGACGCCACCTTCTTCGGCCAGCCCCACCTGATCCAGTACTGGCAGTCTTTATTGTCACGCTCCGAGCGGGGCATCTTCGCCGGCAAGATCGGCTGGTTCAGAGGCCAGCCCCAGCTGGCCCACCCCGGCTTCGCCATGATAACGCCCACCGGCTTCGTCGGCACGGCCAAGAACCAACTGATGGCCGAACGGGTGGGCAAGGCCTCGTTCATCGGCCTCTACCCCCAGAGCGCCAAGCTGGCGACCTGGACGATCGCGGAGTGCGTCGACCTGGCCTTGGAGGCCATCCGGGGGCTGGAGGACCCGCTGCCGGCCTGGATCCGTCAGGCTGGCAGCCTGACCGGGTTGGAGGCCGCCTTCCGGGCGGTCCACCTGCCGGCCAGCCTGGCCGAGCATCAGACGGGCGTCCGGCGGCTGCTGTTCGACGAGGCCTTCGCCGCCCAGGCGGCCATGGCCTACCGCCGGGCCGACGCCAGCCGCCGCCCAGCCGTCCCCCGCCCGGGCCTCTCGGACGGCATCGCGGACGCCTTCGACCGCCGCTTGCCCTTCGCCCTGACGCCGCAACAAGTCGAGATCGGCCGCCTGTTGGCCGACGAGCTGGGGCGCGACCGGCCGATGCGCCGCCTGCTGCAGGGCGAGGTCGGCTCGGGCAAGACGGTGGTGGCCCTGCGGGCCATGCTGCGGGTGGTCGACTCGGGCGGCCAAGCCGTCTTACTGGCCCCGACCGAGGTCTTGGCCCAGCAGCACGCCCGGACCGTGTCCCAGCTATTGGGCGACCTGGCCCAAGGCCCGTTGCTGGGGCCGCCCACCGCTACCGAAGTGGTGTTGTTGACGGGCGCGGTCACGGGGGCGGCCCGGGCCAAGGCGATGCACCAACTGGCCACCGGCCAGGCCGGCGTCGTCATCGGCACCCACGCCCTGCTGGCCCAGCAGGTGACCTTCGCCGACCTCGGCCTGGTGGTGATCGACGAGCAGCATCGTTTCGGCGTGGAGCAGCGCGACGCCCTGATGGGGCGCTCCCAGAACCATCCCCACGTCCTGGTGATGACCGCCACGCCCATCCCCCGGTCGGTCGCCCTGACCGTTTTCGGGGACCTCGACTTGACCACGCTGACCGAGTTGCCCGGCGGGAGGGCCGAGGTCACGACCACGCTGATCGACCAAGTGACCCGGCCGGCCTGGGTCGAGCGGGCCTGGCAGCGGGTCCGAGAAGAGGTCGCCCAGGGCCGTCAGGCCTACATCGTGGCCCCCCGGATCGACCCCTCGGAGGCCGCCGAGGCCCGAAAACAGACCGACCCCGAGATCCGCTCGTTGCCGCCCCATCTCGGCTCCGTGCTGGAGTTGTCCCAGTACCTGGCGGACGGGCCGCTGGCCGGGCTGCGCCTGGGACTGCTGCACGGCCGGCTGCCGGCTGCGGACAAGGAGGCCGCCATGACGGCCTTCGCCGCCGGCCAGATAGACGTCCTGGTGGCCACCAGCCTGGTCGAGGTCGGCCTGGACGTGCCCAACGCCTCCATCATGGTGATCGCCGAGGCCGAGCGCTTCGGCGTCTCCCAGCTGCACCAGTTGCGCGGCCGCATCGGCCGGGGCGCCCATCCGGGGGTCTGCCTGCTGATCACGGCGGCGGCCCCCGGGACGCCGACGCGCGACCGCCTGGAGACGGTGGCGGCCACCCGGGACGGCTTCCGGCTGGCCGAGGCCGACCTGGCGCAGCGCCGGGAGGGCGACGTGCTGGGGCTGAGCCAGTCCGGCGCCAAGTCCAGCCTCAAGCTGCTGCGGGTCTTGGAGCACGCCGACCTGATCGAACAGGCCCGGGGCTACGCCGCCCTAGCGGTCGAGCGCGACCCGGGGCTGACCGACCCCGGGGTGGCGGATTACGTCCAAGAGATCGAGGATTTGGCCCGGGCCGACTTGGACGAATTAGCCTGAGCCTTGATCCACCGATGGCCCCCGGGACGACAGGGCTGAGGGGGCGGCCGAGTCGGGCCGGACCCAGAGACGACGAAGCCCGCCCCGGTCGCCCGAGGCGGGTCCCACTTGGCCGCCCTAGCGGGCGACCTTGCCGGCCTTGATGCAGGCCGTGCAGACGTGCAGTCGGACGGGAGCGCCGTCCACCACCGCGCGCACCCGCTGGATATTCGGATTCCAGCGCCGCAGGGTCTTCTTCTTCGACCAGGGCACATTGTGGCCGAAGCCCGGACCCTTGGCGCAGATATCGCACACGGCAGCCATTGGAACCACTCCTCGTTCGCCTCCCGGACACGATCATGGCCGGACAACTGGCACAGAATACACGCCTGGCCCAAGGCCGGCCTAATCGACCGCCGGCCCCGCCGCCGGTCCGGCGTCGACCGCCTCCAGCACGGCGTCCATCACCAGGCCGACGTGGAGCCAGGAGGCCTCGCCCGGGTGGAACCAGTCGCTGCAGTAGACGATGACCAGGTCGCGGCTGGGGTCGGCCCAGACGGCGCAGACGTCGGAGCCGTTGTGGCCGAAACTGTCCGGGTGGGCGCGCGAGCCCATGCCGCCGAGTTGGAAGCCGGTGCCGAAACGGGGCAGATCCGGGCTGGCCCGCCGCCGGGCGGCGGCGATGACCTCAGCCGGGATGACCTGGCCGGCCGGCGTCCGGCCGTCCCGCAGTAGGACGCCGTAGAAGTCGGCCAGGTCGCGGGCCGTGGCCTGCAGGCTGGAGGCCGGGGAGACGGCCCGGCGCTGCCGGTGGTGGTTCAGCCCGTCGGTGGTCAACTTGTCGTCCCGGTTGGCCGGGCGCAGCTTGACGGCGCGGTCCTCCAGCCCCTTGGGCAAAGCCAAGTGGCAATGCTCCAGCCCCAGAGGGGTGAAGAACTCGTCGGCCAGGAAGCGGTCGATCATCCGCCCGTCCACCCGGCGGACCACTTCGCCCAAGATGACGCCGAAGCTCAAGACGTGATACTCGAAGACCGCCCCCGGCGGCGTCCTGGGGCGGGCGTGGGCCGCCAGCCAGACCGACCAGCGCCAGGACCGCAGCGCCACCATGTCGACGGCCAGCCAGCGGCTGGACAGCGGCACGCCGGCCGAGTGGGACAAGACCTGGCGCGGCGTGATGGCCCCTTTGCCGTGGCGGGCGTAACCGGGCCAGTGGTCGGCCAGCGGGGCGTCGAGGTCGAGTTGGCCGCGGTGGGCCAATAAGTGGACCGCCAAGGCGGTGAACGGCTTGGTCACGCTGAAGCTGTAGAACAAGTCGTCCGGGCCGCAGCCCTGGCGTTCCTCGAACAGGGTCTGACCGCCCCGGACGACCAGCAGCGACCAGACGCCGCCCCGCCCGGCGGCCAAGGACCGCGCCCGCTCCCAACTCATAAGGCCTCATCTTGGCACCCGGGAGAGATAAAACAGTTGTCCTCGATGACGGCTTGATCCAGGCTTAACCCGGCACGGTGAAACCGCCCGGCGGCGGGATCAGGTGGCAACCACCACCGGCACGATCATGGGGCGGCCTTTGAGGGTGTTGGAGACCCAACGGCCGACGGTCCGGCGGATGACTTGCTGCAAGGCGTACTGGTCTGTCTGGCCGTCGCCCAGGGCTTGGGCCAGGTTGCGCTCGATCTGGGGCCGGACCGGTTCGAAGGCCGAGTCCGAGTCGTCCACGAAACCGCGGGCGTAGAGGTCGAGCTTGACCAACTGCTTGGCCCGGGCGTCGACCACCGCGATCACGGTGATGAAACCGGCGCTGCCCAGGATGCGCCGGTCCTGTAGCGACTCCTCGGTCAGCTCGCCCACCGAGGAGCCGTCGACGAAGATGTAGCCGGCGTCGAGCTGGCCCACCACCTGGGCCTTGCCCCGGGCCAGGTCGATGACCGCGCCGTCTTGGACCACCAGGGCGTTGGCCGGCGGCAGGCCGGTCTTGACGGCCAGGTTGGCGTTGGCGATCAGGTGGCGGGCCTCGCCGTGGACCGGCATGACGTGGCGCGGCCGGACGATGTTGTAGCAGTAGAGCAGTTCGCCGGCGGCGGCGTGGCCCGAGACGTGGACCAAGGCGTTGCCCTTGTGAACCACCTTGGCGCCCAGCCGGGACAAGCCGTTGATGACCCGGGAGACGGCGTTCTCGTTGCCGGGCACCAGCGAGCTGGCCAGCAGCACCGTGTCACCGGGGCCGACGGCGACGTTGGGGTGAGAGCCGTCGGCTATTCGGGCCAGGGCCGACAGGGGCTCGCCCTGGGAGCCGGTGGAGATGATGACGACTCGGGACGAGGGGTAGTGGTCGAGGTCTTTCAGCTCGATCAGCAGGTCTGAGGGAACGTCGAGGAAACCGAGGTCACGGGCCACCGTCATATTGCGGACCATCGAGCGGCCGACGTAGACCACCTTGCGGTCGTGCAGCTTGGCCTGGCGCATGACCTGTTGGACGCGGTGGACGTGGGATGAGAAACAGGCCACCACGATCCGTTTCTCGGCCGAGTCGAAGACCTGGCGCAGGGCCGGCTCGACCTCCAACTCGCCGGTGGTGAAGCCGGGGACCTCGGCGTTGGTCGAGTCGACCATGAACAGGTCCACGCCCTCCTCGCCCAGCCGGGCGAAGGACCGCAGATCGGTGATGCGGCCGTCCAGCGGCAACTGGTCCATCTTGAAGTCGCCGGTGTGCAGGACCAGCCCGCCGGCGGTGCGCAGGCAGACGGCCAGGGCGTCGGGGATGGAGTGGTTGACGGCGATGAACTCGACGTCGTACTGGCGGCCGATCCCCAGACGCTCCCCGGCCGCCGTCTCACGGAAATCGACATTGCGCAGGCGGTGCTCTTTCAACTTCGTCCGCACCAGCGCCAGGGTCAGCTTGGAGCCGTAGACCGGGATGTCGGAACGACGTTTGAGCAGATAGGGCACGGCCCCGATGTGGTCCTCGTGGCCGTGGGTCAAGACCAGGCCGACGACATCGTCCAGCCGGTCGGCGATGAGGTCGAAGCCGGGCAGGATGAGGTCGACCCCGGGATGGTCGTCCTCCGGGAACAAAACGCCGGCGTCGATGATCAACAACTCGCCGTTGATCTCGAAAACGGTCATATTGCGTCCGACGTCGCCCAGCCCGCCCAGGGGGAGGACGCGCAAGATGTTACGGGATAGGGGGGGAGGTGTCTTTGATTCGTCTGGCACGCCGTCAGTGTAGTCGAGGCCCTAACCGCCCGGGGCCGAAGACGGGGCTGACGACGGGGCCTACTTGTGTTTCCTCTTGCCCTGGTTGCGCCGCCCGGAGGCGCCGGGCCGGGAGGCCCGCAACTCGGCCGTGTCGGCTTTGACGATCGGTTTGGCCGCCCGGGCGGCCGGCAACGTGGTCGAGGCCGGCGAGCTGGCCAGGCCCCGGGCCGTCACCTTGACCTCGGAGCGGGCGGCGGCGGCCTCGGCGTCCAGGGCCGAGCGGCGGAAGGCGGGCGGGGCGGCCGGGGCATCGGACTGATCGGCCTGGCCGGCCGGATCGGACGGGCCGGATTGGCCGGTCTGGCCGGACTCCGCCCGAGGACGGGAGGCTTTGCCCCCCCGGCCCCGGCTCGGGGCCGAGATCGAGACGGTCGGGGCCGGGACCGGGGTCTCGACCAGTTGGGCCCGGAAGAGGAAGCCCACCACCTCCTCCATGACCGAGTCCATCATGGCGGCGAACATGCCCGCGCCCTCGCGCTGGTACTCCACCAGCGGGTCGCGCGAGGCCATCGAGCGCAGGCCGATGCCCTCGCGCAGGTAGTCCATCTCGTACAGGTGCTCGCGCCACTTGCGGTCCAGCACGGTCAACAAGACGTAGCGCTCCAACTGGCGCATGGGCTCGGGGCCGATCTCCCGCTCGCGCTGGTCGTAGGCCTGTTGGGCGTCCTGGACGAAGCGCTCGACCAGTTGCGGGCGGTCCAGGTCACGGTCCTCGAAGCCCTCCAGCTCCAGCCCCACCGGGTAGAGGGTGCGCATGGTCTGCCACAGCTGGTCCAGGTCCCAGTCGTCCTCGAAACCCTCGGTGGCGCCCTCGACGTAGCTGGTGACGACCTTTGTCACCGTCTGGCGCAGCATGGCGGAGATGTCGGCCCCCTCCAAGACCTTGCGCCGGTCGGAGTAGACGACGTGGCGTTGGCGGTTCATGACGTCGTCGTAGCGCAGGACGTTCTTGCGGGTCTCGAAGTGCTGGGCCTCGACCTGCTCTTGGGCCGACTGGATCATCTTGGTGATCCGCTTGTCCTCGATCGGCACGTCGTCGGGCAGCTTCAGCGTCCGCATGACCCAGTCCACCATGTCGCCCTTGAACAGCCGCATCAAGTCGTCGCCCAGTGAGAGGTAGAAACGCGACTCGCCCGGGTCGCCCTGGCGCCCGGAGCGGCCGCGCAACTGGTTGTCGATGCGGCGCGACTCGTGGCGCTCCGAGCCGACGACGTAGAGACCGCCGACCTCGACCACCTGGTCGTGCTCGGCCGCCACTTGCTGCTTGATCTCGGCTTCGGCCTCGGGCCAGGCGGCCTCGTAGCCCTCGGGGTCCTCCACCGGATCGAGGCCGCGCTCGCGCAGCACCGCGTCGGCCAAGAACTCGGGGTTGCCGCCCAAGATGATGTCGGTGCCACGGCCGGCCATGTTGGTCGCCACCGTGACCGCGCCCTTGCGCCCGGCCAGGGCCACCACCGCGGCCTCACGGGCGTGCTGCTTGGCGTTGAGCACCTGATGGGGGATGCCGGCGCGGCGCAATTGGCGCGACAACTCCTCGGACTTGTCCACCGAGGCGGTGCCGATCAGGACCGGCTGGCCCTTCTCGTGCCGGGTCACAATGTCGTCCACGATGGCCGTGAACTTGGCCGCCTCGGTGCGGTAGACGAAGTCCTTCTGGTCGATCCGGATCATCTTCTCGTGCGTTGGGATGGGCAGGACGCGCAAGCCGTAGATCTTCTGGAACTCGGACTCCTCGGTCTTGGCCGTGCCGGTCATGCCGGCCAGCTTGCGGTACATGCGGAAGTAGTTCTGCAAGGTGATGGTGGCCAAGGTCTGGTACTCGGCCTTGATCTCGACCCCCTCCTTGGCCTCCAGGGCCTGGTGCAGGCCCTCGTTGTAGCGCCGGCCCAGCAGGGTGCGGCCGGTGAACTCGTCCACGATCAGGACCTCGCCCCCCGAGACGACGTACTCCTTGTCGCGGTGGAACAATTCCTTGGCCTTGATGGCGTTGTTCAGATAGCTGATCAAAGGCGTGTTGGCCGACTCGTAGAGGTTGTCGATACCGAGGCGGCGCTCGACCACCGTGATGCCGGAGTCCAGGATCGAGACCGTCCGCTTGCGCTCGTCCACCTCGTAGTCCCGGTCTCGGCTCAGGTCGCGGGCGATGCGGGCGAACTCCGGGTACCACTGGGCGTTGTCCTCGGCCGGGCCGGAGATGATCAGCGGCGTCCGGGCCTCGTCCACCAGGATGGAGTCGACCTCGTCCACGATGGCGTAGTGGTGGCCGCGCTGGACGCAGTCCGCCAGTTTCAGGGCCATGTTGTCGCGCAGGAAGTCGAAGCCGAACTCGTTGTTGGTGCCATAGGTGATGTCGGCGGCGTAGGCCTGGCGGCGCTCGGCCGGCGACTTGTGGGCCAAGATGACGCCGACCTCGAGGCCCAGGAAGTGATGCACCCGGCCCATCTGCTCGGACTGGAACTTGGCCAGGTAGTCGTTGACCGTGACGATGTGGACGCCTTGGCCGGCCAGGCCGTTGAGGTAGCTCGGCAGCACCGCCACCAAGGTCTTGCCCTCGCCGGTCTTCATCTCGGCGATGGTCCCCTGGTGCAGGGCCGTCCCGCCCATGATCTGAACGTCGAAATGACGCTTGTCGAGGACACGGCGCGAGGCCTCGCGGACGGTGGCGAAGGCCTCCGGCAGGAGGTCGTCCAAGGCGGCGCCACGGTCCAGCCGGGCACGGAAGTCGGCCGTCTGGGCGCGCAACTCGTCGTTGTCCATGGCCAGGTAGTCCGGCTCGATCGATGACACCTGACGGGCCACCTCGGCCAGTTTCTTGACCTGCTTGCCCTCACCGAGGTGGAGGATCTTGTCTAGCATGCCCACGGGGCCTACCTACTTCTGGCTGGACGTCACGAACAGGCCCCATGCTACCGTCCCGCCTCCCGTCGGCCGCCCGGCGGCGGCCGGGAGCGGTCCGTCCGCAGCGGTCAGTCGATCACCGTCAGATGGATGACGCCGTAGTCGTAGGCCTTGCGCCGGTAGACCACCGAGGGCTTGGCGGTGGCCTGGTCGACGAAGAGGAAGAAGTCGTGGCCGACCAATTCCATCTCGTCCAAGGCCTGGGCCAGGGTCAGGGGAGCGGAGGCGAAGTGCTTCTCGCGCACCACCAGCGGCCCGTCGCCTTGGACCTCCAGGCCGGCCATGGTCCGCACCGGGACCGGGGCGGCGACGGCCTGAGCCGGGGAAGCCTCGGTCTGGTCGAAGGTCTTGGACATGGAGCGCAAATTGTGATTGTGGTCGCGGCGGCGGTCGGCGGCCTTGCGCAGTTGGGCCTTGAGCCGGTCGAGGGCCCGCTCGAAGGCGATCGTCTTGTCGTCGGCCACGGCCTCGGCCCGCACCACCGGACCCTTGCCGATCAGCGTGATCTCGACCCGGACGGCCTGGTCCGGCTGACGGCGGCCCTCGCCGGCCGTGGCCAAGACCTCGGCCCGGATGACGCGGTCGGCGAACTTGTCCAAACCGGCCAGTCGGCCGGCGACCAGTTGTCTGAAATTGTCATTGATCTGGCAATGGCGCCCTTGCACCACGATGTCCATCTGGCCTCCCTCGTCTCGGTCCGGCTGAGCCGGCGCCGGTTTGACCATGGGGCTGGCTCCGACGGCCGTCCCCTGGGATCAACCGTAGCAATGGTTCGCCGCCAGCCGCCGGACACCGGGACGTAACTTGGCCGAACCACTGCTGTAACCTGGACGAACTGCTGGCGTAACCCGGCGGCCGCGGCCGTGACCGAGGTGTAACCGGACCCGCCGCCAGGCGTAATCGAGGCTCTGCAAGATCGACGGCATGACAATCATTGAACTATCGGCCGGCGACACCGCCTGGGTCTTGACGGCGGCCTCGCTGGTCTTCTTGATGACTCCCGGTCTGGCCATGTTCTACGGCGGTATGACCCGCGCTTTCAGCGCCTTGAACATGATGATGATGAGCTTCGCCGCCATGGGCGTGGTGGCCGTGCTGTGGATCCTCTACGGCTTCGGCCTGTCCTTCGGCCCGGACGTCGGCGGCCTGTTCGGCGATCCCAGGGGCTTCCTCGGCTTGAGCGCCTTGTTCGAGCAGCCCGAGGCCCTCTACGGCGACAACATCCCGGTCTTCGCCTTCGTCGCCTTCCAAGCCGCCTTCGCCATCATCACAGTGGCCCTGGTGTCCGGCGCCCTGGCCGACCGGATGAAGTTCGGCGCCTGGCTGGTCTTCACCGGGCTGTGGGCCACGCTGGTCTACTTCCCGGCCGCCCACATGGTCTTCTCCTTCGACGGCTACGTCTCCGGGAAGGGCGGCTGGATCGCCAACGACATCACCATCGGCGCCGTCACCGGGGCGATCGACTTCGCCGGCGGCACCGCCATCCACATCAACGCCGGCGCCGCCGGACTGGTGGCCGCCTTGATCCTGGGCCGGCGCATCGGCTTCGGCAGCCGGCCGATGCGCCCGCACAACATGACCTTGGTGATGTTGGGGGCCGGCCTGCTCTGGTTCGGCTGGTTCGGCTTCAACGCCGGCTCCGCCCTGGCGGCCGACGGCACGGCCTCCTACGTCTGGGTCAACACCTTGGGGGCCACCGGCGCGGCCATGATCGGCTGGATGCTGACGGAGAAACTGCGCGACGGCCGTTTCACCTCCCTGGGGGCGGCCTCGGGAGCGGTGGCCGGCCTGGTGGCGATCACGCCCTCCTGTGTGGCCGTGTCCCCGGTCGGCGCCATCGCCATCGGTTTGGCCGCCGGGGTGGTCTGCGCCATGGCCGTGACCTGGAAGTTCAAGCTGGGCTACGACGACTCGCTCGACGTGGTCGGCGTCCACCTGGTGGGCGGACTGGTCGGCACCTTGCTGATCGGCCTGTTCAGCGTCGACGACGGCCTGCTCTACGGCCACGGCCCGGCCCGGCTGGCCGTCCAGGCTGTCGGCGCCTTCTCCTTGATGGCCTACTCGGCCGTCGTCACGGCCGTGATCGTCTTATCCATCAAGCAGGTCATGGGGTTGCGACTGTCGTCGGCCGACGAGTTGGCCGGCATCGACCTGGCCGAGCACGCCGAGGCGGCCTACGACCTGTCCAACGTCCGCTACGCCTCCTACCCCGGTCTCAGCCACACCGTGGTGGTGCCGGCCCGGGAGGACTTCTCCCCCAGCGCCACCACCACCACCGATTTGGGAGGGCAGTCATGAAACTGATCACCGCCATCATCCGGCCGGACAAGCTGAGCGACGTCCAGATCGCCTTGGCCCAGCACCAGGTCGTCGGCATGACGATCTCCGAGTGCAGCGGCCACGCCCGTCAGCCGGGCCACAACGAGGTCTACCGGGGAGCCGAGTTCACCATCGACTTCGTGCTCAAAGTCAAGATCGAGATCCTGGCCCGCGACGCCGCCGTCGACCAGCTCATCGCCGTCATCGTGGAGTCCGCCCACAGCGGCCAGGTGGGCGACGGCCTGATCTGGGTGACCGAAATCGGCCAAGCCGTCCGCATCCGCACCGGCGAGTGCAACGCCGAGGCCGTCTGACACCACGCGGCGCCACTCTCACGGCCGGCCCCGGCGGGACTCCCCCGCCGGGGCCGGCCGCGTCGTGTTGGTGGGGTCGACGGCCAGACCATCCCGCTCGCCGGACGCAGCCAGACCTCGCCAGCCCCTTGGCGCCGGCGGACGACCATCTCGCCGCAGTGGTCGGCCATGGCCGTCTGCGGTGGAGAGGCGGACCATTATGCCGGTGGAGTCGACCGTCACGCCTCTCCGTCCTCGACCACCAGCCAGCGGCCGGCCTTGGCCGAGCCGAGCCGACTGATCGACCCGGCGGCCTTGAGCGCCTGTAGCTGCCGCTCGATGGTCCGGGGGGTCCTCCCCAGGCGGGCCGCCAGCGCCGCCGCGCTGAGCGTCGGCTCGTCCCGGAGCAGCCGCAACACTGCCTCGGGGCCTCTTACTCCGACATTTACTCCGACATTTACTCCGACATTTGTCGCTGTGGAGCGCGTCCTGGCCTCGTAACCGACCAGCGACTCCTCGACCACGTCCAACATGTAGTCGATGAACCGGGCGGCGTCGATCTCCGGCTCGCGGGAGGCTTGGAGCGCCCGGTAGTAGTCATCCTGACGCTGTCGGATCAGCGTCTCGACCGGCATCCAGGCGAAGATGGGCCGCCAGCGGCTGAGGATCAAGGTCTGCCACAGCCGGCCGATGCGCCCGTTGCCGTCCCGGAACGGATGGATGTGCTCGATCAGGAAGTGGGTGGCGCTGGAGACGACCAGCGGGTGGTCGGTCGACCGGCCGCCGTATTCCAGCAGTTCCGAGATCAGCCGGGGCACCTTCTCCACCCGCGATCCGCTGTGGACGACCTCGCCCGCGGCGTTCACGATGTCCACGTCCACACTGCGGAAGGCCCCGGCCTGCTCGACCAATCCCGCCATCAAGACTTGATGCGCCCGCAGGAAGTCTGCCACGTCCCAGGGGTTCAGCGAGTCGAGCGCGTCATAGGCCGCCAGCGCGTTCTCCACTTCTTTCACATCTCGCGGCGGCGCGACCACCGGCTTGCCCCCCGCCACATCCTCGACCTGGGCGACCGACAACCGGTTGCCCTCGATGGCGGTGGACGAATGCACCGACCAGACGCGGTTCGTCCGGCGCAGCTCCAGCTTGTCCCGGACGATCTCCTCCAAAGCGCTGACCCGTCCGACCAACTCGACGATACGCTCGATCCGCCCGTCCCACTCGGGCCGCTTGGTGTAGAACTCCGGTATCACAACGCTCCCTCCCGGCCAACTACCACCTCGGAGTTGATCGTTGTCGGGCGCAGGCCCGCCTGGCCGTCCTCGCTCGCCGTCATACGGTGCAGCGTATCGCCCGCCCGCGACACCCGGGCCGAGCCGGGACGGACGCCGCCGGACGCCCGGCCCATCCGCTCGTAGTGGTGTCGTCGCCACACAGGGGCCGGCCCGAACGGGCGCCGTATGGCGTGCCTGCCGGCGACGGGCCGGCTAGGGCCGGTCTCGCCCCTCCGTCGGCGGCCGCGCCACCGCGAGCCGTCGCCTCCTGGACCCGCCCGAGCCTCGATGATCGAGCCGGCCGGGCGAGTCAGGCCAACCGCCGGACGAATCTCCATGACTTTTTTCGCCATCTCGCCCAACGGGCCAGAGTGTCGGCAAGACCGGCTTGATTGACTGGGGCCACCGACTCGAACCGGAGAGGTGGACCACTATGCCACTAACGTCAATCACCAAATCACCGTCGACGCCGCGCCCCTCGGACCGCCCGGCCCAGAACTCGATCACCGCCTTGGCGCCGCCCCCGGTCGCCACGGCCAAACCGAGCCGACGCGACCTGGGGTGCTTCTAACCCGCCCGAGCGACCCGCCGGGGCGTTGGCCCGCAGCCCGGGCCGCCCGCGACCGGCGCCGCCTCCGGTCGCTGCTCAAGCGTCCTTGTTCGGCACGGGTTTGTCCGGCACGGGTTTGTCCAGCACGGGGGCCAACGGCGGCAGCTTGGCGCTCAGCGCCGCCGTGGCCGCCAGTCCGATCAGGCCGCAGGCCCAGAAGACCGTGAAGATTGAGAAGCGGTCGGCCAGCGGCCCGAAGACGATGACGCCGAGGGGCGCGGCCAGGGCCATCACCAAAGTGGCCAGCGAGAGGACACGGCCCTGGTAGTGCGGCTCGACGGTTTCCTGGACGGCGGTCATGGCCGTGGTCCAGAAGAACGGCGTCACCAGGCCGTAGACGGCCGTCACGGCCACCAGCACCCAAAGCCAGTGGGACAGGCCGAGCCCGAGCGTGAACCCGACCATGGCATAGGTCGACGCCAAAATCATGGCCATCCGGTTCTTCAACCCGCCCCAGACCGCCAGGACGGCGCCGCCGGCCATCATCCCGGCGGACCAGGCGATCTCGACCGCCGCCAGCTTCCAGGTGTCGCCGCCGAACTCCTGCTGGATGGCCACGGGCAGAAGGTTGCCGGCCGGCACCAGCACCAGGAAGGTGACGACCAGCAGCCACATGATGCGCCGCAGGTCGCGCCGACCCCAGACGAATAGGAGGCCCGCTTTCAGGTCCTGGCGGTAGTTGGGCGGGGTGTCGCCGTCGGGCCGGGCGACCTTCGTCAGCGGGATGGTGAGCGTCAAGGCGATGGCGATGGCCGCGCCGATCGGGTCGATGAGGAAGATCCAATGCAGCGGCAAGACGCTGAAGAGGTAGGCGGCGACCGCCGGGCTGACCAGGAAGATGATGGGCTGGAGGGTGGCGTTGATGGAGTTGACCCGCATGAGGTGTTCGGTCGGCACGATCTGGGCGACCATGCCGCCGACGGCCGGGGTCTGGACGCCGGCGCCCAGCGAGCGCAGCACTAGGACGGCGAAGATGACGGCCAGCGGGGCCGTGCCCCGGAACATCAGAACGGCCAGGCCGATCGTGGCCACGGCGATGGCGGCGTCGGCGCCGATGACCAGCCACTTGCGGTTGTGGCGGTCGGCCCAGACCCCGCCGAAGATGGAGATGAGGCCCTGCGGCAGCATGGCGGCGACCATGCCGCCGGCGTAGACCGTGGCCGTGGCGTTGCCGACCAGGTACCAGATGACCGCGTAGCCGACGACCGACGAGCCGAATAGGGAGAAAGCCTGGGCTGCCAGGAAGCAAGCGATGTCGCGCACCCAGCGCGGCCGTGGCCCTGGGGCCCGCCGAGCCTGGGCGGCGTTGTCTGGTTCGTCGCGGGCGTCGGTCATGGTGACCATCCAACCACTGATCGCCTGATCGCAGCCGGTGTGAGGCTAGCGCTCCCCTAGATGGTTAATTCCAAGCCATGGGCTCGTCCTCACGCTCAGACGACGCGCCGGCGGCGTCCTCGTCGGTCGGCGATGCCACACATCGCCTCTCTCCTCTTCCTGGCCGGCCCGCCGTCTGAGCGCGAATCCATCGCTCCGCCCTTGGAATTAACCATCTAGACCGCCAGGGGGCGGTCGGTTGGGGCGATGGGGCGGGGCCGGGGGCTGGGGCGGTCGCGCAGGTAGGCGTCGACCCCGTGGGCGGCGGACCGGCCCTCGGCGATGGCCCAGACGATCAGGGACTGGCCCCGGCCGGCGTCGCCGCAGACGAAGACCCCCTCCAGGTTGGTCTGGAAGTTGTCGTCGCGGGCGATATTGCCGCGCTCGTCCGTGGCCAGGCCGAGGGCCTCGACGGCCGAGCGCTCCGGCCCCAGGAAACCCATGGCCAACAAGACCAGTTGGGCGTCGAGCACCCGCTCGGTCCCCGGCAGCGGTTGCGGGCGGCCGTCCCGCCAGGCCACCTCGATCAGGCTGACACAGGCCAGCCGGCCGTCGGGGCCGGGGTTGAAGCTGGTGGTGGACAAGCTGTACAGCCTGGTCCCGCCCTCCTCGTGGGACGAGGCCGTCCGCTGGATCATGGGGTAGGTCGGCCAGGGCTGGCCGGGTGGGCGGGCGGCGGGCGGGGCCGGCATGATCTCCAATTGGACGACCGACTTGGCCCCTTGGCGCAAGGCCGTGCCCAGGCAGTCGGCCCCGGTGTCGCCGCCGCCGATGACGACCACGTCTAGGCCGGCGGCCGTGATCTGGTCCGGCACCGTCTGTCCCAGGGCCGCCCGATTGGCCTGGGAGAGGTAGTCCAAGGCTTGGTGGACGCCGGGCAGGTCGCGCCCGGGGACCGCCAGGTCGCGCGGCCGACGGGCGCCGATGGCCAGCACCACCGCCTCGTAGCGCTCGCGCAGCTCCTGCCAGGGCAGGTCGCGGCCGATCTCGGTGTCGGTCTTGAAGATGGTGCCCTCCAAGACCATCTGCTTGAGCCGGCGGTCCAGGACCGATTTCTCCAGCTTGAACTCCGGGATGCCGTAGCGCAGCAGGCCACCGATGGCGTCGGCCCGCTCGTAGACGGCCACCGTGTGGCCCACCCGGGTCAACTGCTGGGCGGCGGCCAGCCCGGCCGGCCCCGAGCCGACCACGGCCACGGTTTTGAGCGAGTGCCACTCCGGCTGCCGGGGCACCACCCGCAGATCGTCCCAGGCCCGGTCGATGATCGCCACCTCGAGGTCGCGGATGGCCACCGAGTCGCGTCCCAAGCCGACGACGCAGGCCGTCTCGCACGGCGCCGGGCACAGCCGGCCGGTCAACTCGGGGAAGTTGTTGGTCGAATGGAGGCGGTCCAGCGCCCCGCGCCAGTCGCCCCGCCAGACCAGGTCGTTCCACTCCGGCATCAGGTTGCCCAAGGGGCAGGCGCGGTGGCAGAAGGGCGTGCCACAGTCCATACAACGGGCCGCCTGGTCGTGGACCAGCGGCCGCAGGGCCAGGCCGACGGGCTCGGGGTAGACCTCGCGCCAGTCCCCCAGCCGCTCGGGGGCCGGACGGCGCCCGACCCCCCGCCGGGGATAGGTCATGAAACCACGGGGGTCAGCCATGGGCGGCCTCCATCATCCTCGCCGTCGTCGTGGCCTCGTCCAGGCCCTCGGCCAACGCCTGCTCGCGCGCCCGCACGACCCGCGCCCAGTCCCTAGGCACGATGGCCGTGAAACGGACCGCCAACCGGTCGTCGGACAGCTCCAGCAGCCGGGCGGCCACGGTTGAACCGGTCTCGTCGCGGTGGGCGGACAGGATCTGTCTCAGCCGGGTCGTCCGGGCCGGGTCCAACGGCTCCAGATCGACCAGTTCCGGGTTCAGCCGACGCGGGTCGAGGTCCAGCGCCCAGGCCAGGCCGCCGCTCATGCCGGCCGCCAGGTTGCGTCCTGTCGGCCCCAGGATGACGGCCTCGCCGCCGGTCATGTACTCCAGCCCGTGGTCGCCCACGCCCTCGGCCACCAGCGTGGCCCCGGAGTTGCGGACGCCGAAGCGCTCCCCCACCTGGCCGCGCAGGTAGACCTGGCCGGCGGTGGCGCCGTAGGCGATGACATTGCCGGCGATGATCTCGTGCTCGGGGACGAAGCCGGCCTGAGGTGGCGGCGCCACCACCACCCGGCCGCCGGACAGGCCCTTGGCCAGGTAGTCGTTGGCGTCGCCCACCAGGCGCAGCGTCACCCCGGCCGGGATGAAGGCGGCGAAGGACTGGCCGGCCGTGCCGACGAAGGTCAGGTCGACGCTGTTGTCGGGCAGGCCGGCCCCGGCGGTGGCGCAGGTGACGGCGTGGCCCAGCATGGCGCCCACCGTCCGGTCGGTGTTGCGGATCGGCAGCCGGGCCGTCACCGGCCGGCCGGCCTCCCAGGCGGGACGGGCCAGTTCCACCAGGGCGCCGTCGTGGCGGGCGGTCAGCTCGTGGTCCTGGGTCGTCAGGCAGCGCCTGGGGCCGTCCCCCTCGGGCGGCCGCAGGATGGGTCCGAGGTCGAGGCCTTGTTGTTTCCAGTGGCGCACGGCCCGGGAGCCGTCCAAGGCCTCGACTTGGCCGGTGGCCTCGGCCAGGGAGCGGAAGCCGAGCCGGGCCAGCCACTCCCTGACCTCTTGGGCGACGAACTGGAAGAAGTGGATGACGTCCTCGGGCCGGCCGGCGAAGTGGCGGCGCAGCTCGGGGTTCTGAGTGGCGATGCCGACCGGGCAGGTGTCGCGCTGGCAGGCCCGCATCATGACGCAGCCCATGGCCACCAGCGGGGCGGTGGCGAAGCCGAACTCCTCGGCCCCCAGCAGGGCGGCCACCACGACATCGCGGCCGGTCCGCAACTGGCCGTCGGTCTGGACCACGATGCGGTCGCGCAGACCATTGCGCACCAGGGTCTGCTGGGTCTCGGCCAGGCCCAGCTCCCAGGGGCCGCCGGCGTGTTTGATCGAGGTCAGGGGGGCGGCCCCGGTGCCGCCGTCGTGGCCCGAGATCAAGACCACATCGGCCTTGGCCTTGGCCACGCCGGCGGCGATGGTGCCGACGCCGACGCTGGACACCAGCTTGACCTGGACGCGGGCGGCCGGGTTGGCGCACTTCAGATCGTGGATCAGTTGTTTCAGGTCCTCGATCGAGTAGATGTCGTGGTGCGGCGGGGGCGAGATCAAGCCGACGCCGGGGGTGGAGTGGCGGGTGCGGGCCACCCAGGGGTAGACCTTGGGGCCGGGCAATTGGCCGCCCTCCCCCGGCTTGGCCCCCTGGGCCATCTTGATTTGGATGTCCTGGGCGTTGGCCAGGTAGTCGCTGGTGACGCCGAAGCGCCCCGAGGCCACCTGTTTGACGGCCGAGCGGCGCTCGGGGTCGTGCAGCCGGTCGTGGTCCTCGCCGCCCTCGCCGGTGTTCGACTTGGCCCCCAGCCGGTTCATGGCCCGGGCCAGGGTCTCGTGCGCCTCCTGGCCGATCGAGCCGTAGCTCATCGCCCCGGTGGCGAAGCGTTTGACGATCTCCGCCACCGGCTCGACCTGGTCTAGCGGCAGGGGCTCCCGGGTGGGCGCGAAGTCCAGCAGCGAGCGCAAAGTCAGATTGCGTTTGGAGCTGTCGTCCACCCGTTGGCTGTAGCGCTTGAAGGTCTCGTAGCTGTCTGACAGCACGGCCTGCCGCAGGTGGAAGATGGCGTCCGGGTCGAATAGGTGCTCGGGGCCGGAGCGACGCCACTGGTATTCGCCGCCGCCGTCCAGGCCGCGGGGCTGGGCCGGCGGCGTGTCGACCGGGTAGGCGGCGTCGTGGCGCTGGCGGATGTCGCGCTCGATCTCGACCAGGCCGACGCCCTCGATGCGCGAGGCCGTGCCGGTGAAGTATCGCCGCGTGAACTCGGAGCTCAGCCCGATGGCCTCGAAGATCTGGGCCCCGGCGTAGGAGGCGATGGTCGACACGCCCATCTTCGACATCACTTTGAGCACGCCCTTGCCCAGCGCTCGGCGGACATTGGCCACCGCCCGCTCCGGCGCCACCGACACGAACAGCTCCTGGCGGGCCAGGTCCTCGGCCGACTCGAAGCAGAGGTAGGGGTTGACGGCGGCGGCGCCGTAGCCGATCAGCAAGGCGACGTGGTGGACCTCGCGCACGTCGCCGGCCTCGACCACCAGCCCGACCTTGAGCCGCTGCTTGGTCCGGATGAGGTGGTTGTGGACGGTGGCGGTCAGCAGCAGCGACGGGATCGGCGCCCAGTCGAAGTTGGAGTGGCGGTCGGTCAAGACGATGAAATCGGCCCCCTCGGCGATGGCCCGGTCGACCTGGCGACAACTGTCCTCCAGGGCCTCGGCCAGGGCCGGGGCGCCGTACTCGACCTGATAGAGGCCGCGCACGATCTGGCTGCGATAGCCGAAGGCGCCGCCGTCGTGATGGATGCGGACGATCTTGGCCAGCTCGTCCGAGTCCAGGATGGGGAAGGGCACCACCACCGCCCGACAGGACTGGGGGGTCGGCTCGAGCAGGTTGCGCTCCGGGCCGATGGTGCTCTCCAAGGAGGTCACGACCTCCTCCCGGATGGCGTCCAGCGGCGGGTTGGTGACCTGGGCGAACAACTGTTGGAAGTAGTCGAATAACAGCCTGGGGCGTCGTGACAGGGCGGCGATGGGGGCGTCGTGGCCCATCGAGCCGATGGCCTCGGCCCCGCTGTTGGCCATCGGCGCCAGTAGCAGGCGCAACTCCTCGTTGGTGTAGCCGAAGACTTGTTGGCGGCGCAGGACGGAGGCGTGGGAGTGGACGATGTGCTGGCGCTCGGGCAGGTCGGACAAGCTGATGGTGTTGTCGGCCACCCAGCGGCCGTAGGGCCGGGCGGCGGCCAGTTGGCGTTTGACCTCGGCGTCGTCCAGCAGGCGGTGGCCCACCAGGTCGACCAAGAACATACGGCCGGGCTGGAGCCGGCCCTTGGAGGCGATCTGGTCGGCCGGCAGGTCGAGCACGCCGGCCTCGGAGGCGAACACCACCAGGCCGTCGACCGTGGTCCAGTAGCGGGCCGGGCGCAGGCCGTTGCGGTCCAGCGTGGCCCCGATCAGGCTGCCGTCGGTGAAGGCCACGGCGGCCGGGCCGTCCCAGGGCTCCATCAAAGCGGCGTGGTAGCGGTAGAAGGCCTTCAGGTCATCGTCCAAGTCGTCGCTCGACTGCCAGGCCTCGGGGATCATCATGCGGATGGCGTGGGGCAGCGAGCGGCCGGTCAGGGCCAGCAATTCCAGCACCTCGTCGAAGCTGGCCGAGTCGGAGGCGCCCGGGGTGCAGATGGGGAAGAGCCGCTCCAGGTCGCCCGGGATCAGATCGGTGGCCAGTTGGGACTCGCGGGCGGTCATCCAGTTGCGGTTGCCCTTGACGGTGTTGATCTCGCCGTTGTGGGCGATCAGGCGGTAGGGGTGGGCCAGCGACCAACTGGGGAAGGTGTTGGTGGAGAAGCGGGAGTGGACCAGGCCCAGGGCGCTCTTGAAGTCCGGCTGGTGCAGGTCGGGGAAGAAGGTTTTCAATTGGGATGTTGTCAACATACCTTTGTAAACCAGGCTGCGGGCGGACAAAGACGGGAAATAAACCTTGGTCTGACGTTCGGCCTGGCGGCGCAGCGGGTAGACCCGACGGTCCAACTCCAGGCCGCCGCAGCCCTCGGGGGCGGCCAGGAACAACTGCTCGAAACAGGGCATGACCGCCACCGAGATCGGCGACAAGCCGGTCGGATCGGCCGGCGTCGGCCGCCAGCCCAACAACTCCAGGCCCTCCCGCCGGGCCAGGTCGGCGATGGCCGCCTTGGCCTCGGCCCGCTCGCTCGGGTCGGTCGGCAGGAAGGCCAGGCCGACGGCGTAGCGCCCAGGGGCGGGTAGGGCGAAGTCGACCCGGGCGCGGTAGAAGTCGTCCGGCACCTGGACCAGGATGCCGGCCCCGTCGCCGGCCTGGGGGTCGACCCCGGTGGCGCCGCGATGGTCCAGGTTCTCCAGCACGGTCAGGGCCTGTTCGACGATCTGATGGCGGGGGACGCCGTCCAGCCGGGTGACGAAGCCGACGCCGCAGGAGGCGTGCTCCTGCTCGGGGTCGTAGAGGCCGCCGCTGGAGACCACTGGCTCACCTGCTTCCTGTCGTCTGGGCCCGGCCGGCCGCCCGGGCGTGGCGAGCGTCGCGGGGGGGCGGGACCGCCCTGGTGGGCCGCACTCTACTAGGAGGGTGGTGTCAAACGCTGTTCCGTCTGAGGGGCGTCGGGCGGGATGAGATCCGTCCTCAACATGTTGTGTTCGTATGGATATACGGGAACAACATGTTGAGGAAGGAGATCGCCCGATCCGGCGTTCCTCGGGCGGGAAATGGTTTGACACCAGTCTCCTAACCCCCTGAGACATCCCCTCCCCGCCGTCGCCGCTGTGGGACCGGCCGACGATCGCCCGGGGGCGCTAACCGTCGGCAGGCACCTGGCCCGCCCCATCCTCCGAGACCGCCCGATCCGCCTCCGAGACCACCTGATCTATCTCCGAGACCACCTGATCCATCTCCGAGGCCACTTGATCCGCCTCCGGGGCCACTTGATCCGCCCCGCCCGCCGAGTCGGCCCGACCCGCCTCGGACTGATCCGTTGTCACCGTCTCGGAGAAAGCCCGCTTCCCGGTCCTAGGACCGGTGGAGGCCGCGTCGGGCGGGTTGGGCCCGGGGCGGTGGCGCAGCAGCCAGAGCAGGGCGGCCAGACCGGCCAGACCTAGGGCGAGGGTGACCCAGGCGTTGATCCTGAGGGGGCCGATGACCTTGACCGGGTCGATGCGGAAACTCTCGACCACGAAACGGCCTAGGGCGTAGCCGACGACGTAGCTGGCCAGGAGCTTCCCCCGGCCCCAATGGAGGCGACGCTCGACCACCAGCAGCAAGACCACGGCCAGGGCCACGTCCCACAGGGACTCGTAGAGGAAGGTGGGGTGGAAGGTGGCCACCCCGGTGTAGCCGGACACCCGATGGGCCGGGTCGATCTCCAACCCCCAGGGCAGGTCGGTCGGGCGGCCGTACAACTCTTGGTTGAAGTAGTTGCCGAAACGGCCGACGGCCTGGGCCAGCGGCAGGGCGGGGGCGAAGCAGTCGGCCAGGACGGCGAAGCTGAGGCCCTGACGGCGGGCCATCAGGAAGGCCGCCAGCGCCCCGACCGCGACCCCGCCCCAGATCCCGAGTCCCCCCTGCCAGAGATAGAAGATGTGATACCAGGTCTGGCCGGGCCCGAAGAAGCGGTCCCACTCAATCAAGACGTAGTACAGCCTGGCCCCCAGGATGCCGCACACCACCGTGACCAGCAGCAGGTTCTCCAACCGCTCGACATCGCCCCCCAGGGCCCGCCAGCGCCGCCGGACCAAGAACCAGGCGATGACGATGCCGCCCAAGACGCACAGGGCGTAGGCCCGGATGGGGATGGGGCCGATGTGCCAAACGCCCTGGGAGGGGCTGGGCAGGAACAACTCGGTCATGCGGCCTCGGAGGCCGGGGCGGCCGACGCCGGGGCGGCTGGCGCGGGGGCGGCCTCGAAAACCTGGTCCGCCAACCGGTTGGTCGACGGGGAGTCCGCCGACGCCGGGTCCGACAGCAACAAGGTGGCGTCGAAGCAGGTCGGCGTGCCGGTGTGGCAGGCCGGGCCGAGTTGGTCGACCTTGAGCAAGATGGTGTCGCCGTCGCAGTCCAACCGGACCTCGCGCACCCGCTGGCGGTGGCCGGAGGTCTCGCCCTTGACCCAGTGGGTCTGGCGCGAGCGCGACCAGTAGGTGGCGCGGCGGGTCTCCAGGGTGCGGCGCAGGGCCTCGGCGTCCATCCAGGCCAGCATCAGCACCTTGGAGTCGGCGGCGTCCTGGACCACGGCCGGCGCCAGCCCGTCGGCGTTGAAACGCGGTTCTAGCATGTCGACCATTGTCCCACCCCCACGCCCGGGGCCGCCGGTTAGACCACCGGTTGGTTTAACTCTGATCCACCGATGGTCGGCCGATCAGCGGTGGATCAGGGTTTAGGCTGCCGCTCGTGACAGACCTGCTGCTGCGGCCGGCCGTGGCCCAGGACGTGGCCGCCATCCGGGAGTTGACCCGGCCCTACGTCGAGCGCCGCGTGCTGGTGGCCAAGCCGCCGGTGGCCTATTACGAGGCGGTGCAGCAGTTCGTGGTGGCCCAGGCCGGCGGCCGACTGGTGGGCTGCGGGGCGCTGCACGTCTTCTGGGAGGACCTGGGCGAGATTCGCACCTTGGCGGTCGATCCGGCGGTCCGGGGAGCCGGCATCGGCTCCGCCCTGGTGACCCGTCTGATCGACCAGGGGCGGCGCCTGGGCCTAGACCGGATCTTCTGCCTGACCTTCGAGACGGCCTTCTTCGCCCACCACGGCTTCCGCCCCATCAACGGCACACCGGTCCCGGCGGCGGTCTTCGCCGAATTACTCCGCTCCTACGACGAGGGCACGGCCGAGTTGTTGGACCTGGACCGGGTCAAGCCCAACACCTTGGGCAACACCCGGATGCTCTTGACCTTGGACTGATGGCCTTGGACTGGCGACTGGCCTGGCGGCGGCGGTTGGCCGTCGGCCGCCGCTCCCCCCGACGGGGCGGTCACCAGAAGCGGAGGCTGTTCTGCAGGCGGTAGAAGATGTCGGGGTTGGCCGTCAGCAGCCGCTCCGACTCGCCCATCAGACCGACCTGGCCGACCACGAAGACCGTGCCCAGCAGCAGGGCCGAGCAGACCGCCAGCAGCTTGCCCTGGCTCAATTTGGCCCGCAGCCCCCGCTCGTAGAGCAGCGCCATGACGACCAGGGCGGCCCAGGCCCACAGCCACATGAAGTCGGCCTCGTAACGGCCCACCACCCCGCCCAGGACCGCCACCGCCGCGGCCTCGGCCAGTCCCACCACGACCGCAGTGACGACCAGACGGCCCAGGGGGCGGCGGGGCTGGAAACCCTCCTTGACCAGGGGGCCGCCGGCCAGGAGCCACAGCAGGGGGACGAAAACGGCGCCGAGCGAGCGAGTGGTGTAGATATAGCCCGTGAAACCCGGCATATACCAGGGCGTGTCGGGGGTGATGAAGGGGAAGAGGGGTCGGATGTAAACGGTGCAGCCGATGTAGCCCAGCAGTCCGTAGGCGGCCACCAACAGGGTGCCCAGCAGGCCCCGGTCCATGTAGCCGGCGACGTTGGCCACGGTCAACTGATAGGAGGCCCCGAACTCCAGCACCGAGCCGAAACGGACGCCGTTGTAGACCATCAGCCCGGCCGCCACCACGACGTAGGGCAGGCCCACGGCCAGGACCGGTCGCCACAGGGCATGACGGTCGAGCACGGTCGTGGCCTCGCCCCGGGCGTGGCGCCCGCCGGCCGCGCCCTGGCCGGCCCGCGTCCGGGGCAGGGCGGGCCAGACCAGCAGCGGCAGCAGGGCCGACAACAAGGCCAGGTTGGGCCGGCAGCCCACGGCCAGGGCCAACCCGAGTGCCCCGGCCCCCAACCAGCGCAGGTTGAGCTCGCGTTTGGCCGTGGCTTTCAGCAGACACCAGACGCCGAAGCCGATCAGGGCCGCCCCGGTGGCGATGACCGACTCGAACAAGACCGGCCGAGCCGAGATGAAAAGCAACTGGGAACAGGCCAGCAGGGCGGCGGCGCCCAGGGCGTAGAGCAGGTAGGGCAGGCGCGGGAACCAACGTTTGACCGTCTCGCGCCACACCAGGTAGAAGAACCAGGCGGCCGTCGAGGCGGCGACCCAGGTGGCGACGGTGGTCGACAGGTGTTGGCCGGTGATCAGGCGGAAGGGCAGGTAGACCAAGATCGCCGGGACGATGCCGAAGTAGGAATAATACTTGCCGTCGAAGAAGGCGTAGTCCCACTGGAAGTTGACGCCGTGCTGGACCCGGTAGGTCGGGTCGTAGGGCAACTCGGCGTCGAGCAGCGACTGGTCCGGGACGTCCAGCAGGGAGACCTGCCCTTGGAGCATGGCGTCGATCAGCTTGGTGTATTGGTGGCTGTCGGACGTGAACAGGCGGCGCAGGGTGCCGGCGAAGCCGTCGGTCGGATCGCTCCAGACGACGGCGGCGGCCAAGGTGACGATGAAGGCCCCGACCAGACAGCCGTTGACCACCCGCTGCCAGGTTGTTGTCGAGTCGAAGCGCAGGCGCCAGGTCTGACGGCGGAGCAGCAGGTAGACCAGGACCAGGCCTCCCCACAGGGCGATCAGGCGGAAGAGGTTGAAGAACAGCGGCACCGTCTGGTTGAGCACGATCTGGCGGATGCCCATGATGGCCTGGTCTGAGTCGAACTCCACCGCCACCCGGGTGGTGTGGCCCATGGCCGAGAGGATGACGTACTGGTTGCGCTCCACCGAGTCCACCAGGTCGAAGGAACCGGTGTTGCGGTTTGAGGCGCCCTCGTCGTCATAGTGCACCTTCATCACCTGGCGCTGCTTCGACTGGCTGAAGACCGGGTCGATCCAGATGGTCGAGACCTTCTGGTCGAAGCCGGACAGCTCGATCTGGCCGTGGGACTCGGTCAACTCGAACAGGCCTGAGTCCGGGTTCCAGACCACGCCCCTCAACTGGGCGTTGTCGGCTGTGACGACGATCTCTTCACCGGCTGTCAGGGAGGCCCAGTGGGGGAAGTTGAAGCCGAACAACTCCACCACCAGAGCGATCAGCCCTAGAACGGCGGCCACGGCCGGCAGGCCGCGCTCCGCGACGGTTCGGATAAGGCGCACGGGCGTCATAGTAGCCGGTCCGGCCAACCCCCGGTCGCAAACTTGACCTGCGCTTGAGGAGTGGACAGCCTCGGACTAGATGGTTAATTCCAAGGGCTGGGCGATGGATTCGCGCTCAGACGGCGGGCCGGCCAGGAAGAGGAGAGAGGCGATGTGTGGCATCGCCGACCGACGAGGACGCCGCCGACGCGTCGTCTGAGCGTGAGGACGAGCCCATGGCTTGGAATTAACCATCTAGTGGGCCAGTAGTGCCGGTCTGGGTCGGCGGGCCGTCCAGAGCTCGACCAGCTGCCAGATGGCGAACATCAAGGCGATGACGGCGAAGGCCACGCCCGCCAGGACGGCGACGTAGCCGGGGACGCCGGCCAGGTTGGCCATGGCCTCGATCGGGGTGCCAGGCTCGGGGATATTGACGAACAGGTAGTTGGTGTTGAGCCACTTGTTGATCGGATAGTCGATCACCACCAGCCCCAGGCCGATACCGCAACTACTAAGGTAGTAGCGCCAACTGGGGCGGAACCAGCCCCAGGCGATGGGGGCCAGTCCGGCCACGATCAAGATGACGTGGGAGAGGTTGTAGAGCCAGTAGTGGAAGCCCAGGTAGGACAGCTGGCGGTACATCGACCCGGGGGTGACGATGGCCATGACGGCGCCGGGGAAACACAGGCCGTAGACGTAGTTCAAGATGACGGGCCGGCGGGTCAGCAGGCCGATGGGGATGATGATGCAGGCCGACGAGCACAGGTGCAGCGGCAGGTGTTCGATCCAGCGCTCGCCGGTATCGGTCAGGCACAAGACCACGGGCGGGATGATCCACATCGAGAAAGCCAGCCCGGCCAGCCAGTGGACGGCCCGTCGCTGACGCTCCGACGGCAGGCGGCGCAGCCGGCGCAGGGACCACACCACCGCCACCAGGGACAGCCCGATGTAGATCCAGTGGGCGGCGTCGCCCGCCCGCCAACGCCAGACCGGATCGACCCGGCGGGTGAACAGGAGGTCGAACAAGGCGTCCACCCGGACAGCATAAGACATCTCGGCCGGACAAGTCCTATTCTCATCGCCAGCCCGGGCAATCTTTGTCGTCCCGGACTTGATCCGGGATCTCAGCCTTCGTAAATAGGCTTACGGGATCAGTCCCACTGGACGAACTCGTCCACCACGTCGTTGAAGTTGCGCGACGAGCCGCCGCCCCAACGGGCGATGCCGCAGTGGCCCCAGACTTCCTCGGTGGCCAGCCCGATGTTGTAACTACCGTCGTCCTTGTCGTGAGAGTCGAGCAGTTGGGCCAAGACGTCCTCGGCCTCCGTGGTCGACATCTGGCCGATCCGCGAGCAGGTGACGGTATCGGGCGAGGCTTGGCGCACGAGCACGAAAACGATCACCGCGACCAGCACGACGACCGCCGCCGCCGCCGCCACAATCACTCCGACCGGCTTCTTGGCCGGTTTGGGCTGCGGGGGCCAGCCGGTGTTCGGTCCCGCCGGCCGACCCCAGGGCGGCGACTGGGGCTGCCCGGGCTGGGGCTGCCCGAACTGAGACTGACCAGGCTGGGGCTGCCCGGGTTGAGGCTGCCCGAACTGAGACTGACCGGGTTGGGGCTGGCCGAACTGAGACTGCCCAGGCTGAGGTTGGCCAGGCTGAGACTGGCCGAACTGAGACTGACCGGGCTGAGGCTGACTGAACTGAGACTGACCAGGCTGAGACTGACCAGGCTGGGGTTGGCCGGGCCAGCCTTGAGCCGACTGGCCCTGGGGCGGTACAGCGCTCCAGCCCTGGGGCGGGACGGCCGCCGCCGGACCGGCCGTCCCCCAGCCAACGGCGGCCGAGGGGGCGCCTGGCTGGGCGGCCGGGAAAGCACCCTGGGGAGCCCCGGTCTGAGAGGCCGGGAAGGCCCCTGGCTGACCACCGGCCGGAGCGGCCGGGGAGGTCGGTAAGGCCCCTGGCTGGCCGCTGTCGGGAGCGGCCGGGAAGGCGCCCCGGAGTTCGCCCGCGGCCGGCCTGAATGGCTGGGCCGGGGCGGGGGTGGCGGCAGGATCGGTCCAAGGGCTGGCCGGGGCGGCGGGCCGCGCCGGCGTGACAGGCTCCGAGACAGGCGACTGCGCGATCGGCACGACCGGTTCCGAGACGGCAGACTGGACCGGCGCGGCCGGCACGACGGGCTCCGAAACAAGCGACGGCGCGGCCGGCACGATAGGCACAGAGACGGCAGACTGCGCGGCCGACGCAACAGGCCCCGAGACAGGCGGCTGGGCCGGCGCGACGGGCGGCTCCCCGGCGGCGGCCTGGCGGCGGGCTTGGACGGCGGCCCGGGCGGCGGCGTCGCCGTTGGCCTCGATCCAATCGATCAGACCGGGGTAGGCCCGGGGGTGGGCCACCACTTGGGCCCACAACTCGGGGTGGTGGTGGGCGATGGCGGCCAGGTCGGCGGCCGTGGTGGCCGGATCCAAGACCCGTTCGGCGGCGGTGGGCTCAGGCTTGTCCATGACGATCCGCTCCTTGATTGAATCGGCTTTCCCCGGTCGGTGGCGGCCTCGGTCCCTGATCGGCCCCGGCCAAGTCCAAGGCTAATGTACCCGGGCCGCCGCCGGGTCGCCGACCGTCGGCATTGTGGACAGGAGTCTACGAACTGGACGACTCGTGGTAGTCGTCCTCGGAGTTGACCGCCCAGAGGGCGTCTTTGGCGGTCGAGCCTTGGACGATGGCGTCGACCGCCGCCATGGCGGTCAGCATCGAGTGGTCCTGGTTGTTGTAGCGGTGTTGGCCGTTGCGTCCCAGCAGGAAGAGGTTGGGGATGGCGTCGAGGCCTTGGCGCAACTCGTCGAAACGGTCATAGGCGCCGAAATAGGCCGGATAGGCCTTGGGGACGTGAACCACCACGCTGTCGAGGATGTCGGCGGACCGGGCCACGCCGATGGTCTCCAACTCGGCCACCGCTAGTTTGGCCATCTCTGCGGGGGGCAGGCGCCACAAGTCGTCGCCCTCATTGGCGAAGTACTCCAGGCCGAGCCAGACGGTGTTCTCGGGGTCGGCCACCAGATAGGGGCTCCAGTTGTTGAAGATCTGTAGCCGGCCGATGCTGACACCGGGCTCTTGGATATAAATCCAGTTGTCCCGCACCAGGCCGGTGGCCGACCCCCGGTCGCGCAGGGTCAGTCGCCGGGCCAGGACGCCGACCGTGATGAAGTCGCGGTAGACCAGCCCGGCCGCCACCTGGCGGGCCGGCGCCGGCAGCTCGATCCCCTCCAGCCCAGCCACCAAATCGCGCAGCGGCATGGTGGACAAGATGTGGTCGCCGACCATTCGCTGGACCGCCCCGGTGGCCGTGTCCTCGACCATCAGGGCGACCATCCGGCCGGCCTCCCCCTCCAGCCCGACCACCCGTTGGCCCAGCCGGACCTGGCCGCCGCGTTGTTCGACCGAGGCGGCGACGGTCTCCCACACGTGGCCCGGGCCGAGCTTGGGGTAGAGGAAGCTCTCGATCAGGCTGGTCTCGGTCTGGGCGGCGTCGAGCCGCAGCAGCCGTTTGACGGCGTGGCCGACGGCCTTGGCCACGGACAGGCCCTTGACCCGCTGGGCTCCCCAGTCGGCGGCGATCTGGGCCACCGGCACGCCCCAGACCTTCTGGGTGTAGTCGCGGAAGAAGGTGCCGTAGAGGGCGCGGCCGAAGCGGTTGATGTAGAAATCCTCCAGGTTGCGCTCCGGGCGGGGTCTGATCCGGGCGCCGAGGTAGGAGAAGCCCATCTCGGCCACGCGGACCAGACCCAGCTTCTTGACCGTGTCCCAGTCCAGGGTGACCGGGTAGTTGAAGAACTGGCCCCGGTGGTAGATGCGCGACAGCCGGTCGCGCACCAACATGACGTCGTCCTCGGTCGCCGGGTCGGCCCCCCGGCGGGTGAACCAGTGGTCGTACTGGTGGGTCGGCGGGTCTTGGGCCAGGGCCAGCTGGCGGCCCCACCAGGCCATGACCGAGGCGTCCTTGGAGAAGAAGCGGTGGCCGCCGATGTCCATCCGGTTGCCGGCGTGGCGCAGGGTGCGGGAGATGCCGCCGATCTCGCCGCTGGCCTCCAACAGCACCACCTCGAGGTCGGTCCGGTCGAGTAGTTCCAGGGCGGCGGTCAAGCCGGCCGGGCCGGCGCCGATGATGAGAGCGCGTTCTTTCGCCATGGCTCAACCCACCTCGACCGGCGACTGGAGACGGGGCCGGTAGAGCAGACGGCGGCCGAAGTAGTTCCAGACGAAGCCGACCGCCGTGGCGATGACCTTGGCGACGATGTAGTGCCAGCCCAGTTGGTCGACCTGGAGCCACATCAGCAGTTCCAACAGACCCAAGCCGATCAGGCCGATCACGGCGTAACTGCCGAAGCGCAGCCAGGCCGAGCCGACCCGAGGTTGGCCGAAGGCCCATTTCTCGGCCAGCAGGAAGTTGACCACCAGGCCGACGCAGAAGCCGAGGGCCGCCGCCAGCAGGTAGTGCCAGGCCCAGGCCTCGACCGCCAGGGTCAAGACCGCCATGTCAACCGCCAGGGCGACGGCCGAGACCACTGCGTAGCGCAGTAACTGCCAGACCTCCGGGTGAGTCGCTAGGCGGCGCCATCGTCCGGCCTTGACCACGTTCGACTCCCCCGCTACCATCACTCGTCTTTCCAGCCGTCAGCTTGCCCTCGCCTTAGCACCCTACTACGCCTTCGACCCGTCCGCCGCCCGTCGGGGCTAGGCGGCGCCCCGGGGAGAACGACCCGCCCGCTCGCCAACCTGGTCACGGCCTCGGCCTTGGCTAGGCGGCGCCCCGGGGAGAACAACCCGCCCGCCGGCCGCCGGACCGGGCGACACCGAGGCGAGACCGACGCGCCCGCCGGGAATCACCCTAGGACCCGGCGGCGGCCGGCGAGCGCCGCCGAAGCGACAAACATTAAATGTTCTGTCCCCTTCCCGACCGGCTGGTGGAGCTAGTATGGGCGTCGGGCGCCAGACGAACACGGAGGTGCGGGCGATGCGCAATTTGCCTAACGCATTGGCCGCTTTACGCCTGCTGGCGGCCCCGACGCTGCTGCTGCTGATCCATCACCCGGCGGCCTTCACGGCCGTCTACCTCGGCTGTTTCGTGACCGACGTGCTGGACGGCATGTTGGCCCGTCGGCTGCACGCCACCACCACTATGGGCGCCCGCCTCGACTCCCTGGCCGACTTCGTGCTCGGGGCCTCGGCCGTCGTCTCCTTGGCCATCGCCACCGACCTGCTGACCAATGTGCCAGTGCTGGTGATGCTGGGGGCCAACATGGTTCTGCGCGTGATCATGCTGGCGGTCGCCCAGACCCGCTTCGGCTTCATCGCCAGCGTCCACACCTGGGCCGCCAAGGCCACCACCGGCGCCCTTCACATCGGCATCCTGGCCTGTCTGTGGCTGGGCCGGATGTCGGTCCCGCTGGCCATGGTGGCGGGCGCCATCGGCCTACTGGCGGCCTGCGAACAACTCATTCTGGTGGCGACCCGCCCCCGCTTCGAGCCCGACTGTCGGGGCCTGTGGGACCGCTCGACCGCGTCCACGGACCGCTCCCAGAACAACAACCCGGCCCAAGACCCCCAGGCCGGCCCCAGAGTGTCCCAGTCAGAGAGCTATACCAGCCCCGGGCCGGGCGCATAGTCCAGACCGACCGCCGCCGTCAGCGGATGAGGCGAACCCCGTCTCCGGCCCAGAGTCGGTCGGCCGTCCAGACCTCGACACCCAAACGCTGTCCCAGGGCCAGGCAGAAGCGGTCGGCCAAAGACAGACCCTCGCCCGGTCGCCAACGACGGGCGGCCCATTCGGCGTCCGCCTCGGTCGCCGGCTCGACGCCCAGGCCATAGCTCAACAACAAAGCCTTGGCGCGGTCCCAGTCCCGTCCCTCCGCCAACGACTTCTGGGCCACCTCAGACCAATTAACGGCTGAGACGACGGCCCCTTGGCCGTCCAACTGGTCCTCGACCAGATCCGCCCCGGGCTCGCCCCCCAACCAGGCCAATAGCGCCGAGGCGTCCAAGACGACCATCAGCCGGCGTCCTCGGCCTGGGCCGCCCGCCGTCTGTCCCGGATCAGCTCATCGACCATCCCGGCCCCCTGGAAGTCTTCTCGCACCCGTCGTTTCAGCTGCTCCCGGGTCATCAGCACTATCCCATCGGGCGAGTCCAACAGCACCACGACGCTGCCGGCGGCCAAGTTGTGCCGCGCCCGCGTCTCACCCGGTATGACCAAACGACCCTTGGCGTCCATGGTCAACGCACACGTCCCACTCATAGAGGTATTGTACCACTAAATACCCTTTAGTGGGATAGCTCAACGCCGTCCACGCGCCTACGACATCCCAGGCGCCTCCAGCTCGACCGCCGGATGAGCCGCCACCTGGATCCCCGCCTCGGGACTTGAGGCCGGGGGTCAGTGGCAAGTCAACGGGCACGGTGCCGGCGAGTTCTTCCATCGTGATAGAAGAACTCGCGGAAGTGAGCTATTCTTCCATCGTGTTGGAAGAATCTTCGCAGGGCTACCTCCGGCGCGACTCGTACCTGTCGCGGCTGCGCCCGCTCTACGACGACTGCGATCTGGTCAAAGTGCTGACCGGCGTGCGCCGCTGCGGCAAGTCCGTGCTGCTGCGGCAAGTGGCCGACGAGCTGAGGGCCGAGACCGCCCCCGAACGAGTCATCGAGATCAACTTCGAGTTGGCGGCCAACGCCAGCATCGCCAGCGCGGAAGACCTCGACCGCTTCGTCATGGCCCAGGTCGGCGACCCTCGCCAGATCCACTACGTCCTCTTGGACGAGGTGCAGGAGGTGACGGGCTTCGAGAAGGGCGTCAACTCGCTGCGCGCCCGGGGCCGACTGTCGGTTTTCATCACCGGCTCCAACGCCCACGTCCTGAGCGGCGACCTGGCGACGCACCTGGCCGGGCGCTACCAGGAGTTGCGCGTCTGGCCGCTCAGCTACGGCGAGGCCCTCGACCTCAGACGGCTGAGGGGCGCCACGGTCGCGGACCCGCTCCAGGACTACCTGGCCTGGGGCGGCCTGCCCCACCGCTTCGGACTCGACCGGGAAGCCTCTTGGAGCTACCTGCGCGACGTTTTCAACTCCGTCGTGTTGCGCGATGTCGTTCAGCGCACCGGCCTGCGCGATCTGGCCGGCCTGGAGACGATCATCGACTTCGCCTTGGACAATCTCGGGCGGACCCTCTCCCCCAGCTCGCTCTCCGACTACCTCAAATCCCAGCGCCGCGCGGTCTCCACCGAGACGATCTACTCCTACCTCCGCGCCTTGGACGACGCCCTGCTCCTCAACCGGGTCCGACGCTACGACCTCAGGGGTAAGCGAGTCATGGCCACATTGGACAAGTACTACGCCACGGACGTGGGCATCCTGGCCTCCAAGCGCGTCGGCGCCGGACCCGGCCTGGGCGACCTGATGGAGAATGCCGTCCACAACCACCTGGCCGCCCGCGGCTTCGACGTCTACACCGGCAAAACCCGGACCGGCGAGATCGACTTCGTGGCCGTCAAATCCGGCCGGCCGCGCTACGTCCAAGTGGCCTACCTCCTGGCCAGCCCCGAGGTGGCCGCCCGCCAGTTCGGCGCCTTCGCCCAGTTACGAGACGGCCACCCCCGCTACCTGGTGACACTCGACCCACTGACCCAAGACCGCGACGGCGTGACCCACCTCAAACTGGAGGACTTCCTACTCCGTCCGCCGGCCGACCTGGCCTGAACCCGTTCCATGGACGGTTGGTGTGCCCCATCTAAAGGGTGAGACGGTCATCGCCTCCGACCGAACCGGGCAACGAACCCGTCCAACCGACTCAGGCGTCCGAACCAGAAGGCGGCGGGGGGCCGGTCTCGGACGTCTTGGAGTCAGGGGGCCAAGCCGGCCGGTCAGGGGGCCAGGCCGGCCCGGGTCAGGCCTAGGTCTTCGTCCAGGCCTAGGGCCAGGTTCATCGACTGGACGGCCCCGCCGGCCGCGCCTTTGACCAGGTTATCGATGGCGGCCACGGCCACCAGCCGGCCAGCCCGCCGGTCGACCGTCACCTGGAGGTGGGCCGAGTTGGAGCCCAGGACCGACCCGGTGGCCGGCCAGCGCCCCGCCGCCAACAATTGGACGAAGCCCTCGGGGGCGTAGAAGTCGGCGTAGACCCGCCGGACCGCGGCCTCGTCGACCTCTTGGGCCAGCGGCGCGGAACAGGTCGCCAGGATGCCCCGGGGCATCGGCGCCAGCAGCGGGGTGAAGGACAGAGTCGGACTCTCGGCCCCCAAGCGGCGCAAGTTCTGCAGCATCTCGGGCACATGACGGTGGCCGCCGCCGACGCCGTAGGCCGCCACCGAGCCCATGGTCTCAGCCCCCAGCAGGTGGGTCTTGGCGGCCTTGCCGGCCCCGGACAGGCCCGAGGCGGCCACCACCACGACATCGCGGCCGTCGACCAGTCCGCCGGCGATGGCCGGGGCCAGGGCCAAGGTGGCGGCCGTCGGATAGCAGCCGGGCTGGGCGATCCGCTTAGCGTCGGCCAGCAAGGCCCGCTGCCCGGGTAGCTCGGGCAGGCCGTAGGGCCAACAGCCGGCGTGGTCAAAGCCGTAGTAGTCCCGCCAATCGGCCGCCGACTCCAGCCGGAAGTCGGCCCCGCAGTCGATCACCAGCGGCGTCTGGGCCAACTCGGCCGCCAACGCCGCCGAGGCTCCCGCAGGCAGGGCCAAGACCACGACCTGGTGACCGGCCAGGGTGGCCGCCGTGGTGTCCTCGATCCGGCGGTCGGCCAGGTCGGGCAGGTGGGGCAGGTGCTCCCCCAACAGCGAGCCGGCTGTGCCGTGGGCGGTCAGCGCCCCCAGCTCGACCGCCGGATGGGCCGCCAACAGGCGCACCGCCTCGGCCCCGGCGTAGCCGGTGCAACCGGCCACGGCCACTCGTGTAGTCACGGGGCACGATTATGCCCCAGCCGGGGCTGGCTCAGGGGTGGGTCATGGAGGCCACGTCTAGGGCGGCGTCCAATTGGGCCTCGGTCACCGTGCCGGGGCGGCCGTCCGGGCTGACGAAGCCTAGTTGGACGGCGGCCTGGCGGATGGTGATCGACTCCTTGACGGCCGTCTTGGCGATCTTGGCGGCGTTCTCGTAGCCGATGTGGCGGTTCAGCGGCGTCACGATGGAGGGTGAGGACTCGGCGTAGGCCCGCAGCCGCTGAGGGTTGGCCGTGATGCCGTCGACACAGCGGCGGGCCAGTTGGACGGTGACGGTGGACAGCAGCCGGATCGACTCCAACAGGTTGCGGGCGATCAGCGGCATCATGACGTTGAGCTCGAAGTTGCCGGCCGCGCCGCCCGTCGTCACCGCCGCGTCGTTGCCGATGACCTGGGCGCAGACCTGGAGAGTGGCCTCCGGCAGGACCGGGTTGACCTTGCCCGGCATGATGCTGGAGCCCGGCTGCAGGTCGGGCAGGTGGATCTCGCCCAGGCCGGTGGTCGGCCCCGAGCTCATCCAGCGCAGGTCGTTGCAGATCTTGGTCAGGCCGACGGCGATGGTCTTGAGGACGCCGGACAGCTCGACCAGGGAGTCGCGCGTGGCCTGGGCCTCGAAGTGGTTGCGGGCCTCGTGGAAGGGCAGTCCGGTCAGCTCGGCCAGCGTCTTGATGGCGGCGGCCGGGAAGCCGGCCGGGGTGTTGACGCCGGTGCCGACGGCCGTGCCGCCCAACGGCAGTTCGCGCACCCGGGGCAGGACGGCCTCCAGCCGCTCCCGGGCCAGGGCGCAGGTGGTGGCGTAGCCGGAGAACTCCTGGCCCAAGGTGATCGGGGTGGCGTCCATCAGGTGGGTGCGGCCGGACTTGACCAGGTCGGCGAACTCGTCGGCCTTGTCGGCCAGGGATTGGCCCAGGGTCGCCAGGGCCGGCTCCAGGTCCTCGGCCACGGCCCAGGCGGCGGCCACATGGACGGCCGTGGGGAAGGTGTCGTTGCTGGACTGGGAGGCGTTGACGTGGTCGTTGGGGTGGACCTGGCCGCCGTCGCGGGCCACCAGGGCGGCGATGACCTCGTTGGTGTTCATGTTGGAGCTGGTGCCCGAGCCGGTCTGGAAGACGTCGATCGGGAAATGCTCCTGGTGTTGGCCGGCGGCGATCTGGGCGGCGGCGGCCTCGATCCGGGCGGCCATGTCGGCCCCGATCACGCCCAAACCGGCGTTGGCCCTGGCGGCGGCCTGTTTGACCAGGCCGAGGGCGCGGATCAAACGGGGCTCCAGCCGCTGCCCGGAGATGGGAAAGTTCTGCACCGCCCGCTGGGTCTGGGCCCCCCACAAAGCCTGGGCCGGGACGCGGACCTGGCCCATCGAGTCGTGCTCGATCCTGTAATCAGCTTCTGACATAAGCACAGTCTGGCACGCCTGGGTCGGTCCCGTCCCAGCGGCCCGGGGGGCTGGACCGATCAGCGTCCCGGGAGGCTGGACCAGTCGGCGACCCGAGGGGGCTGGACCAGCCGACGGCCCAGGGGTTAGACCAGCCGACGACCCGGGGGGTTATCGGCCGGCCGCGCCATGAGTTAGACCAAGCCGTGGCGGAGCAGGGCTTGGGCCACACCGTCCTCGGCCACGCTGCCGGTGACCTCGTCGGCCACGGCCAGCAGGTTGGCGGTGGCGTTGCCCATGGCGATGCCGACACCCGCCAGTTGAAGCATCTCGACATCGTTGCCGGAGTCGCCGATGGCGATGGTGTCGCCCGGATCGACGCCGAGACGGTCCAGCAGCCAGGACATGGCGGTGGCTTTGGACACCCCGGGCTGGAGCAATTCGCCCGAATCGGAGCCCAGCAGCGGGATGATGGCGTCCAGGACGTCGACCCACTGGCCGTAGCGGGCCACCAGTTCGGCCCGGCTGAGGCCGTGGCCGCCGAAGAAGCCGAACTTGTAGACCTGGTCCAGTCGGTCCGCGCCGGGTTGGTGGAACCAGCCGATGAAACGTTCCAACTGCTGTCTGACGTCCTCGGGGACGTCGGGGGGCAGCCGGCTGAAGATGCGCCGGGGCAGATTGGCGATGACCTCGGCGGAGGCCAGCAGGGCGTGATCGGTTTGGAGGTAGTGGTCGATGCCGTCCGCCGTCAGCCGGCGGCTGATCTCCACCACCCGGGCCGGATCGAAGCAGCGCCGCCAGACGATCTCAGACCCCAGGCGGACGAAGCCGCCGCCCGCCCCGACCACGCCGTCGTGCTCGATCCCGGAGGCCAGCTCGGACAACTCGATGGCGGTCCGGCCGGTGGACAGGTAGACGGCGTGGCCGTTGCGCCGGGCCTGGGCCAGGGCCTGGCGGACGACGGCCGAGACGCTGCCCCACTCCGGGGCCAGGGTGCCGTCGAAGTCCACAAAGACGATTTTGTTCTCCACAACGGACCTTCCGACCGACGGGCGGACGCCGCCGGGCCGCTCCCCACCCTAAGCCCAGATCCGCCGATTCTCGACTACCGAGCGACCCCATCGGTGGATCGAGGCCAAGGGACTGGTGTCCCCTAAAAGCCGTCACCTCGGAGGGGTCGGTGGGTCCAGTCTGAGGCCGGCCCAGATGGCGCGGGTGGCGTCGGAGCGGTTCTGGGTGAAGAAGTGCAGGCCGGGGGCGCCGCCGTCGATCAACTCCTGGGACAACTCGGCCACCACCTGGACCCCGACCTGGCGCAGGCCCGCCGGGTCGTCGGCCAGCTTGTCCAACCGGTCCGTGATGGCCCGGGGCAGGACCGCCCCAGACAACTGGGCGAAGCGTTCGACCTGGCTCAAGCGAGTGATGGGCATCAGCCCGGGGACGATGGGCAGGGTGCAGCCCAAGGCCCGGACTCGCTCCACCAGGTCGAAGTAGCTGTGGGCGCGGAAGAACAACTGGGTGATGGCGAACTCGGCCCCGGCGGCCTGTTTGTCCCACAGCAGGCGGGCGTCCAGCGCCGGGTCCAGCCGCTGCGGGTGGGGGTCGCAGAAGGCCGCCACGCCGACGCAGAAATCGCCCTGGGACTTGACCAGGCGGACCAACTCGGTGGCGTTGGCCAGGCCCGCCGGATGGGGCCGCCAGGGCACGGTCGGCCCGCCCGGCATATCGCCCCGGACCGCCAGGACGTGTTTGACGCCGACGGCGGCGTAACGCCTGACGACGGCCTTAGACTCGGCTCGCGACTGGCTGGCGCAGGTCAGATGGCCCATCGTCGTCAGGCTGGTCTCCCGGGCCAGCCGGGCGGTCAGGTCGAGGGTGCGCTCCCGGGTCGAGCCGTTGGCGCCGTAGGTGACGGAGACGAAGTCGGGGGCCAACGGCCGCAGTGAGGCGATGGTGTCCCACATCTGTTCCGCCCCGGCGGCGTCGGCCGGAGGGAAGAACTCGAAGCTGATCAGCCGCCGGTCGCCGGCCGCCAGGCGGGCGGCGATGGTGTCGGGGGCGGCCCGGGCCAGATCCGCCGAACCGCCAACGGCCGGGCGATCCCGAGGCGCGGACGGACCAGCCGCAGGCGGGAAGGCCGCAGGCGGGGTCGGGGAGTCCGCAGGCGGGGCGCCCATCAGGCCGTCCGCTCCACCACTAGGTGGGCCAAGGCGATCAGGGCCGACTCGCCGTCCGCCTTCAACTCCAGATCCCCCAATAGGCGCAGCGCCCGGCCGGCGGCCTCGTCAATGGCCCGTTCGACGGCGGCCACGGCCCCGCAACCGGCCAAGAGGGCGCGCGCCTGGTCCACCTGTTCCCCGGTCAGGCCGGGATCGCCCAATAGCGCCGTCAGCCGGGCGGCCTGGTCCGGGGGGGCCAGACGGAGACCCTCGGCCACCAGCAGGGTCCTTTTGCCCTCGCGCAGGTCGTCCCCGGCCGGTTTGCCCGTCACCGCCGGGTCGCCGAAGACGCCCAGCAGGTCGTCGCGCAATTGGTAGGCCCGCCCCAGGTGGGAGCCGAAACGGCTCAGCCGGGCCAGCACCCGGTCGTCGGCCAGCCCCAGGGCGGCGCCCAACTGGACCGGCCGGGTGACGGTGTACTGGCTGGTCTTGAACTCCATCACCAGCTTGGCCTCGGCCAGCGGATCGCCGCCGGGCGCGACCTGTTGGCGCAGGTCGAGGTATTGCCCGGCCGCCACCGCCACCTTGGCGGCGTCGAGGTAGGGCCGGCCCCGGCGCAACCGCTCGCTCGGCAGCCGGGAGTCCTCCACCAGGGTCGAGGAGACGGCCGCCAGCAGGTCGCCCAACAAGATGGCGGCGGCCCGGCCGAAGTCGTCGGACGAGCCGGACCAGCCCCGCCGGGCGTGCAGGCGGGCGAAGTGGCGGTGGGCCGACGGGGCGCCGCGACGGCTGTCGGAATCATCGATGATGTCGTCGTGGACCAAGGCCGAGACGTGGAACAGATCCAGGCTGGCGGCCACCGCCAACAACGGCTCGGGGTTCGGGGGCTGGCCGGCGACGGCGGCGTAGCCCCAGTAGCAGAAGGCCGGCCGCAGCCGCTTGCCGCCCCGGGCCAGGCGCCGGGCCCAGTCCCACAGCGGGTCCAAGCGGTCGCCGGCCGGGGCCAAGAGATCGCGTTGGACGGCCAGACCGGCCTCCAAGCGCCGACCGACGGCGGCCCGGAAGGCCTGGCCGGCCGGGTCCTCGGGGTCGAAGGCCATCAGTCCCCCCGGTCGCTCTGACGGGCGGCGGCGGCGTAATCCCTCATCCCGGGGTCCCGCCGCCACAGTTGGCGCAGTCGGTCGGACCAGCGTCGGGCCTCGGCCAGCGGGTCGGCGCTGTCGGCGATGGCCCGGCGCACCAGGACGCGCCGCGCCCCGGCGGCCAACACGGCCTCCAGGTTGGAGTTGTCGATCCCGCCGCTGGCGAACCACGGCTTTCCGGCCGGATCGGCCGGCGGCGCGGTGGCGGCGGCCGTCGCCACCAATTCCAGGCCGCGCCGCAGATCGACATCCTCGTCGGCTCGCACCGGGCCGACCGTGACATAGGCCAGGGAGGGGTCGCTCAGGCGCTCCACCACCGCTGGCACAGACTCGGCCGGCCGGCCCACCAGGGGGAAACGCTCGGGGTCGACGGCCGTCGACTGGGCGGTGGACAGGTGGAGCAGGTCGACGCCGACCGCCGGCACACCGGGCCAGGCCAGCCCCAGGATGCGGCCCCGACCGAAACCGGCCCGCAACCCGCCGACCACGGCGGCCCGCAGACCGGCCTCGTCCAAGCCGGGCTGCTCGATCAGAACCAGGTCGACGCCGGCCGCGAACCATTCCCGGCAGCGCCGCTCCCAGGCCGGTCCGCCGTCCCCGACCGGGGTGACGAAGCCCAGCCGCGCCAAACGCAGACGGGTGGCCAGTCCCAAGAGCACGGTCATCAAACCATTCTAAACCGCCTCGGCGTGTCAATCGGGTAGATCGGTCGAGCGTCGGTCGGTGCGTCCGCCACCGGATGGCCGATGGCGCCCTTAGAATCGAATTCGCTTTGGGCGAACCTTCCCCGGCCCGCAGGAGTATTGGATGGAGACGACGGCTTTGGCCCCCGACACCCTGGTTGGCGTGGTGTTGGGCGGTCGCTATGAGTTGGCCGGACGGATCGGCGGCGGCGGTATGGCGGTGGTCTACCGCGCCATCGACCACCGCCTGGGCCGGACCGTGGCGGTCAAGATCATCCACGACAGCCTGGCGGGCGACGCCGACTACGTCCGCCGCTTCGACCGGGAGGCTCGGGCCGCCGGCGGCCTGTCCCACCCCAACGTCGTCGCCATCTTGGACCGCGGGCTGGAGGACGAGCGGCCCTACATCGTGATGGAGCACATCCCCGGCCCGTCGCTGCGCCAGATCATCGCCCAGCGCGCCCCTCTGGCGCCGCTGGCCGCCCTGTCCTATATCGACGCCATCGCCCGGGCCCTGGCCGCCGCCCACGCCAATGGCCTGGTGCATCGCGACATCAAGCCGGAGAACGTCCTCATCACCGCCGCCGGCCAGGCCAAGGTGGCGGACTTCGGCCTGGCCAAGGCCTGCCAGGAGGCCGACTCGGCCAGCCACTCGGCCGTCATGGGCACGGTCTCCTACCTGGCCCCCGAGATCATGACCGACGGGGCCGTGCCGGCCTCGGACGTCTACGCCGCCGGCATTGTGCTGTACGAGTTGTTGACCGGCGCCAAGCCCCACACCGGCGACCAGCCCCAGGTGTTGTACAAACACGTCCACCAAGACGTGCCGCCGCCGTCGGCCGCTGTGGCCGGCGGGGTCGACCGCATCCCGGACTATCTCGACGCCCTGGTGGCGGCCTGCACCGCCCGCGACCTGAGCCGCCGCCTGGCCGACGGCCGGGCCTTGGAGGCGGCCGTCGTCCGGGTGCGCCAGCGCCTGGCCCAGGGCGCGGCCAGCGACCCGGCCCTGGTGGCCTGGCTGCGGCCGACGACTGCCGGCGGCGAGGCCACGACCATCCTGGTGGGCCCCGAGCCCCCCCTGGGCCTGGGCCAGGACCCAACCCGGGATCTGGCCCTAGGCCTGGAGGGATCGCCCTGGGATGACGAGACGGCCGGCCCGGTCCCGCCGACCCCGGCCCGGCACCTGGTCCCGGCGGTCCCAGCGGTCCCGGCGCCGCGGGCCGGACGCGGCCCGGCGACCCGGCCACCCGGACGCGGCCCGGTCGCTCGGCCGCCCGGGCGCCGGCCGAGCGACGGGGCCGGCGCCAGGGGTGTCCGCCCGCTCGCCATCGTCTTGCTAAGCGTCATCGTGCTCGGCCTGGCCGGCGGCGGAGTGTCCTTCTGGTGGATCAAGTCGGGCCGCTGGACCACCCAGCCGGCGGTCATGTCCCTGCCGGCGGGCGAGGCTCGCGACAAGTTGGAGACGGCCGGTTTCCAGGTCGATCTGATGGAGGCCTACTCCGAGACCGTGCCGGCCGGCCTGGTGATCGACTCCAAGCCCGGCGACGACCAACGCTTGATTAAGCGGAGCACGGTCGAGTTGTCCGTCTCCAAGGGCCCGGAGCGTTTCGCCCTGCCCGAGTTGGTGGGGTTGACCCAGGAGCAGGCCGTCCAGACGCTGGCCGACTGCGGGGCGGCGGCGGACGAGGCCCAGGACAAGTGCCCCCGCCTGGGACAGGTGTCCCAGGCCTGGAGCGACGAGGTGGTTCAAGGGATCATCCTGAACGCCTCCCAGGAGGCCGGCGCCAGCCTGCCGCCGGGCACGACCATCGACATCACCGTCTCCCAGGGGCCGGAGCCGATCGCCATCCCCGACTACACCGGCCAGCCCCGGGCCGACGCCCAGGCCGGCCTGGAGAGCCTGCGCTTCGCCGTGGAGGTGGCCCAGGAGCACTCCGCCAGTGTGCCCACGGGCCACGTCATCAGCCAGACGCCGAACGCCGGCCAGGGCCACCACGGCGACACCATTCAACTGGTCGAGTCGTTGGGGCCGGTCATGGTGACGGTGCCCAGTGTGGTGGGGAAGTCTCAGGCCGACGCCGAGGCCGCCCTGCGCACGGCCGGCTTACAAGTCATCGCCAATGAGATCTCGGGCTACTCCGTCTTCGGCCTCGTCTTCAGCACCAACCCCCAGTCCGGCGCGGTGGTGGCGGAAGGCACGACGGTGACAATCAGCATAGTCTGATCCGGCCAGTTAGGCCCCGGGTTCGGCCCGGCCCCAGCGGGCGGCGGCGGTTCAGAGTTGTCTTAAACCAGTTGTCAGGGAGGGCGGTCTCTGATTCGGGTCCGGCCCAGCCCCGTGCTCAGGCCGGCTGCCAGGGGCAGCCGTCGCGGTGGTCGGTCAACACGGTGGCGGTCATATCGTTCAGGCGCTCGAAGCTCAGGGCCCAGCCGCGCTGGTTGATCAGCCCGTCATGGATCAAGAAGCCCTGACCGGCACCCAACTGGCGGGCGAAGTCGATGATCTCCTTCATGGCGCACCACGGCCCGTGGGCCGGCACCGCCGCCAGGTCGACGCCTTCGGGGATGGTGTCGAGGGCGTCGCCGGGGTGGAAGAAGCGGGGCTCGCCGGGGGCCTCGACCACCAGCCCGATATTGCCGATGCGGGGGATGTCGCGGTGGATGACGGCGTGACGGCCGCCGACGGCGGACAATGTGACTTCACCCAGGACGAGTCGAGTCCCCGGAGCCAGGGGTTGGGCCCGGGGCAGGCGGTGGGCCTGGGCCACCGTCGGCTCGACCATCAGCTTGGCCTCGGGGTTGGCCGCCAGCAGGGCCGGCAGCCGGATCGGGTCGATGTGGTCCAGGTGTTGGTGGGTGACGACGATCAGGTCGAGCCCGGTCAGGCCGTGCCAGGCGGTGGAGAAATTGCCCGGGTCGATCAGAATGGAGCGCCCGGCCAGCTCCAGCCGGACGGTCGAGTGTCCCAGGTGGCTGATCAGCACGGCACTGCCTACACCTGGTCCGTCGCTCGGCGGTCGACCGCTGGCGCGGCGACCAAGGCGTCGGTTTGGTCCGCCTGGTCCGCCTGGTCCGCCGCCGGGACGGGCTCGGCGGCCAGCAGGTCGGCCAGGATGTCGGCCGCTTCGGCGCATTGCCCGGCCGTGACGTCGAGGTGGGTGACGACGCGCAGGGTGGCGGAGTCGAGCTGGGAGACCAACACGCCTTGCTGGCGGGCCAGCCGGGCCACCCGCTCGGCCTGGCCCGGGGCCGTGCGCAGGATCACGATATTGGTCTGGCAGGGGTCGGTCACGGCCTGTGGCGCCCGCTCTTGGACGGTCTGGCGGATCAGACGGGCGTTGGCGTGGTCGTGGGCCAAGCGGTCGATGTGGTGGTCGAGGGCGTGGAGGCCGGCGGCGGCCAAGACACCGGCCTGGCGCCAGCCGCCGCCCAGCCGTTTGCGCTGCTGGCGGGCGCGGGCGATCCGGTCGGGGGACGAGGCCAAGATGGTGCCCACCGGCGCCCCCAGCCCCTTGGACAGGCAGAGGGTGACGGTGGTGGCCTCTCGCCCCCAGTCGGCCAGGGGCCGGTGGCAGGCGACGGCGGCGTTGGCCAGCCGGGCGCCGTCCAGATGCAGGCCCATCCCGCGCTGGCGGCAGGCCGCCGCGATGGCGGCCACCGCCTCGACCGGCTGGATGGTGCCGCCGCCGAAGTTGTGGCTGTTCTCCAACTCGACGGCGGCGACGGACACCAGATGGGGGGTCGGCTCGGCCAGCAGGGGGATGACGTCCGTCGGATCGGCCAGGCCCCGCCGGCTGGTCCAGGTCCGGGTTTGGACGCCGTGCAGGGCGGCGTGGGCGCCGGCCTCGGCCCGCACCACATGGGCCTGGGAGTCGCACAGCAACTCTCCCCCCCGGGGGACCAGCAGCCAGACGCCGAGCAGGTTGGCCAGCGAACCGGAGGCGCAGAACAATGCGGCTTGCTGACCCAGCAACGCGGCCGCCCGCTCTTCCAACTGGCGGATCGTGGGGTCCTCGCCGTAGACGTCGTCGCCCACCGGGGCCTCGAACATGGCCTGCCGCATGGCCTGGGTCGGCCGAGTGATGGTGTCGGAGCGCAGGTCGATCAAAGGCATGGCCGGCATCCTACGCCGCCCGACTCACAGGTCGGCCAACGGCGGCCGACGGCGGCCGGGGTGGTCCAGATGGCTCAGCCGGTCAGCCACCATGAAGGCCAGCTCGAGCGACTGGCGGCGGTTCAGCCGCGGGTCGCAGACGGTCTCGTAGCGGTTGACCAGGTCGGCCTCGCAGATGTCGGCCGCGCCGCCGACGCATTCCGTCACATCGTCGCCGGTCAGCTCGATGTGGACGCCGCCGGGCCAGGTGCCCAGGGCGGCGTGGACGTCGAAGAAGCCGTCCAGCTCGGCCGTGACGTCGGCGAAGGAGCGGGTCTTGTAGCCGCCAGCGGTCTCGAAGGTGTTGCCGTGCATCGGGTCGCAGACCCAGCAGACCTCGCGCCCGGTGGCCTCGACGGCCTCGACCAGGGGCGGCAGGAGTTGGCGCACCCGGCCGGCCCCCAGCCGGGTGATGATGGTCAGCCGGCCCGGCTCGCGCCCCGGGTCGATCCGCTCGGCCAGGGCGACTATTTCGTCCGGCCGGGCCGCGGGGCCGATCTTGACCCCGACCGGGTTGCGCAGCCGGCGCAACAGCTCGGCGTGAGCGCCGTCCACCCGGCGGGTGCGCTCGCCGATCCAGAGCAGGTGGCCGCCGACGCTGTAGGGCTGGCCGGTGCGGGAGTCGACCCGGGTGAGGGAGTGCTCGTAGTCGAGCAGCAGGGCCTCGTGGCTGGCGTAGAAGTCGACCGTGCGGAAGGCGTCGCCGCCGTCCACGCCGATGGTGCGCATGAAGGCCAGAGCGCGGTCGATCTCGCCGGTCAACTGCTCGTAGCGGGCCGAGACGTGGGTCTGACGCACGAAATCGGCGTTCCAGGAGTGCATCGCCTGGAGGTCGGCGAAACCGCCCTTGACGAAGGCCCGGACCAGGTTGAGGGTGGCGGCCGAAGCGTAGTAGGCCTGCAATAGCCGTTGGGGGTCGGGGCGGCGGGCGGCGGGCGAGAAGTCGAAGCCGTTGACGGCGTCGCCCCGGTAGACCGGCAACTCGACACCGCCTCGGCGCTCGGTCGCCTTGGAACGGGGCTTGGCGAACTGGCCGGCGATGCGCCCGATCTTGACCACCGGCACCTCGGCGGCGTAGGTCAGGGCCACCGCCATCGACAGCAACACCCGCAGCCGGCGCTGGATCGACCCGGCGGTGACGGCCTCGAAGGTCTCGGCGCAGTCCCCACCTTGGAGGATGAAGGCCCTCCCGGCGGCGGCCTCGGCCAGACGGCCACGCAGGTCGTCGCACTCGCCGGCGAAAACCAGCTGCGGCAGGCGGCGCAACTGGGCCACCACCTGGTCGCGCTCCTGGGGCTGGTCGTAGACCGGTTGCTGCGGCGGACGCAGCGCCCACAGCTCCTCCAAGGCCGGAATGGGATCTTTCACGCCCCCCAGGGTAATGGGTCAAGTCCAGCCGGGCGGCGGCGTCCGGCGTGGGCGGGTGGGGTCAAACGCTGTTCTGGCGGCGGGACATGGTTTGACACCAGTCTCCTAGGAGGGTGGTGTCAAACGCTGTTCTGGCAGCGGGACATGGTTTGACACCAGTCTTCTAGAATGGGGAAATGCCCCCAGACGACCGGCCTCGACCCCGTGACGACGACGAGTTGTTCGCCGATATCGTCCGCCGGGAGTTCAGCGAGCAGGTCGGCCCGCCGCCCCGGGTGGCGCCGCCCGCGCCGCCGGCCGCGCCCTTCGAGTTCAATCTTTACGACGACGACGAGAGCTACCGCCAGACCCCCGCGCCGGCCCTGAACCGCCTGTCGCTGCCGGCCCGGGTCGGACTGATCGCCTTGGCCGTGGCTCTGGTCGGCGGCCTGCTGCTGACCATCGGCCAAGGCGCCCCGGGCTGGGTCGGTTGGATCGTGGTCGGCCTCTTCGGCTTGGCCGTGACCATCGGCATCAGACAACTGATGCGTCGGCCGGGGTCGGGCGACGACGACGACTCGGGCGTGGTCTGAACCCTGATCAATCGATCATCGGCCGTCGAGCAGCGGTGGATCAGGGCTGAGCTATCGCTCCAAACTTGTGCGCTGACTGGGCCGTCAGCGCTGACTGGGCCGGCCCAGTTCCCGGGTCGAGCCCGGGCTGACGGCCTGACGGGCGGGGCCGCGACGACGCCGTGAGCGTCAACGCCGTCAGCCTCAGTAGAAGTCCTCGGCGTTGGCGTTGCCCTTGGCGTACTGGGTGGCCGGGTCGACGTCGACGTAGACGGAGAAGTGGAGGTGGCAGCCGGTGACCATGCCGGTGGCGCCGACGTAGGCGATGACCTGGCCCTGGGAGACGATGGCGCCGGCGGTGACGGCCGCACTGGAGAGGTGGTTGTAGCTGGTGGCCAGGCGGCGCCCGTCAACCACACCGTGATCGACCACGACTCGATTGCCGTAGCCGTAGTACCACTCCACCCGGGCGACGACGCCGTTGGCGGCGGCCCACACCGGGGTGCCGCAGGGGGAGCCGTAGTCGACCCCGTCGTGGAACTCGGAGGCGCCCGTGATAGGGCTGACGCGCCAGCCGAAGGGGGAGCCCATGGCCGCCGTGATCGGCTTGACCAGGCCGGCCGAGGTCACGATGGCCGAAACGTCGACGCTAGCCGTGCCGTTGCCGCCCCGGCTGAGGGCCAGCGCGGCCTGCTCCTGGGCGGTCAACCGGTTGAGCAGGCGCTGTAGCTCATCCACCTTGGCGGCGGCGGCCTGCGACAACTCTTCGATCTGGGCCTCCTCGGCGGCGATCTGGGCCAGGGTCGTCTCCTGGCTCTGCTCCAGGTCGAGCAGGTTGGCCCGCTCCAAGAGATAACGCTGCAACTGGTCGTTGGTGGTGGTGGCCATCCACTGGTTGGTGGCCAGATCGGCCAAGATGTCGCTCAAGTCGTGGCCGCCCAGGATGGCCAAGGCCGAGTTCATCCCCTGGGACTGCCACTGCAACAGGGCCAACTGGGTGACGTCGGACTGCATCTGTTCGATCTGGGCGCGACAGTCGTCGGCCTGGGCGCGGGTCTGGTCGAGTTGGGAGCGGGCGTTCGTCAGCCGTTGCTGAGCGTCGTTGAGACGTTGGTTGACCTCGGTCTGCTCCTGCTCGTAGCGCTCCAACTGCTGGCGCACACTGTCCAAATCGTCGGCCCCAGCGGCCGGGGCGGAGCCGAGGCTGAGACCGGCCAAGGCCAGGGCCACGGCCATGACCGGACCGGCCAGGCCGGCCAGCCAGCGGCGACCCTTCAGCATGTCGACCTTTCTCGGCCCGGCGGTACCCCGGTCAGACCAGGCGTCGGGCGCCGGTGATGGGAATGGAGGTGGCGCTCGAGACCACGATACCGACTCCGTAGGTGGAGGCGTGAACGATCTGGCCACCGCCGATATAGACGGCGACGTGGCCCACCGGGCTGTAGTAGAACAGCAGATCGCCCGGCTGCAAGGCGTCGAGCGACACCGGGGCGCCATAGCCCATCTGGGAGGCGGCGTTGTGGGGCAGCGAGATGCCGACTTGGAGGTAGGCGGCGCGGGTCAGCCCGGAGCAGTCGAAGCCGCTGGGGCCGTTGCCGCCCCAGACGTAGGGGCCGCCGACCTTGCTCAGGGCGAAGGCCACGACGGCGCCGGCGGCCGAGCCGTCGGAGACGAAGGCCGGCGCGACCGCGATGGCGGCGCTGTTGTTGGCGGCGTTGGCCCGGCGGCGCAGCTCGGCCTCCCGGGCCTCGGCCGCCTGCAGCCGTTGCAGGGCCGCCCGGGCCTGGGCGGCCTGGGCCTGAGCCTGGGCCTGCAACTCGGCCATGCGCGTGTCGGCCGCTTGCAACTCCAGGCTGATCGCCTCCAGCCGGGCGCGTTTGTCCGCCAGCGCGCCCTGCTCGACCTGATAGCGCTGGATCAAGTCGTTGGTGTTGCTGGTCAGGCGCTGGGAGGCCGACACCTGGTAGAGCAGTTCGCTGGAGTCATCACTGGTGAAGAACAGCAGCGGGGTGTCCATCCCCTGACTCTGGTAGCGCTGTAGGGCGATCTGGGTGACCTGCTCCCGCAACTGGGCCACATCGGCGGCCTGTTCCTCGATCTCCTGCCGGATGGCGTCGGCCTCGTCTTGGGCGACGACATATTGGTCGTGGGTGTCGTGGTAGGCCTGCTCGGCCGCCGCCGCCTCGGCCTCGTACTGGTTCAACTCGGCCTGGGCCTCGGCCACGGTCGAGGGGTCGGCCTGGGCCGGGCTCAGCATCGCGGTTGAGAGCAGAGCGGCCAAGACAACCGTCAGTCCGGCCAGAACCCGGCCTCGAATCGACACGCGGCGCCCCTTCCCGCTGATGTCCGGCTGCTTGAGTGGAAGCTGAGAGGATTCTAAACCCAACGCGGCAGCCGTCCAACCAGGGGCAGGAGCGGTCTGGGCTCGAAGTGTCGCCATGACGGAGCGCGGCCTTTCGCGTCAGTAGTCTGAGAAATCTGAGAAGATACTAAGTGATTCTCACCCAAGACTCAAATCGAGGCCGCCCCCAATTTCGAGACGAGCCGGCCCCGGGCCACTCTCGGCCCGGCGATCTCGACCGCCGGGAGGCCAACCGCCGGGCTCAGGCGATCTCGACCGACTCGATCACCACGGGCTGGCGCGGCCGGTCGCCCGGGCCGGTCGGCGTCAGACCGATCTGGTCGACCACCTGGCGGCTGGCCGGGTCCGTCACCTGGCCGAAGATGGTGTGCTTCAGATTGAGGTGGGGCGTCTTGGTCGTGGTGATGAAGAACTGGGAGCCGTTGGTGCCCGGCCCGGCGTTGGCCATGGCCAGCAGGTAGGGCCGGTCGAAGCGCAGGTCGGGGTGGAACTCGTCGGCGAACTGGTAGCCCGGCCCGCCCCGGCCGTCGCCCCGAGGGCAGCCGCCTTGGATCATGAAGCCGTCGATCACCCGGTGGAAGGTCAAGCCGTCGTAGAAATGGCCCTTGGTCGGCTGGCCGGTCTCGGGGTCGCTGTACTCTTTGGTCCCCGTCGCCAGGCCGACGAAGTTGGCCACGGTCTTGGGCGCCTGGTCGTCGAATAATTCGATCACGATGTCGCCCCGGTTGGTGCGCAGAGTGGCTTGGGTCATCAGACTTTCCTCGTCTTGTCGGTCTCGTGGCGGGACGGCGGAACCGAGCGGCGACCGGTTCACGGCCTGTCGCGCCCTGGCCCATCGTCCCCTGGGAGGCCCCAGTCTGGCACATGGCCGGCCGGCCGGACTCAAACCTGTCCAGCCCCACCGGCCCCGCCCACCCGGCAACTAGGCACTAGGTCCTCCCTCCGCTCCGGTCCGGATACTTCGCGGGGACCCCGACCCACCCCGGGAGGTGATGAAAACTCGGCCATCCGTCGGCCTCTGATCGCCCAGGTGCTCTAAGATGACGCGCGATAGCGGGAACCCCTGCCGCCCAGTGGGAACAACGGGGTCCCGCCGACTCTTAGGAGGCACTATGAACGAATCAGGTTGCCCTTGCGCTAGCTGCGCGCGGCGCTGGAACCGTCACCGACTGTGGGCCGCCGCCGGGCAGTCGGCCGCCGATTGGGGCTCGGCCGCGGCCGACCGCCTGGCCCCCGTCCTGAGCCAGGCGGCGGATCGGGTCGCACCCTTGGCCGACAAGGCCCTGGAACGGGCCGATCGGGCCAAGTCCAAGGCGGCCGGCTGGGCCGCCGACCGGGTGGAGCAGTGGCAGCCCGGCATCTACTCGGCCCTCGACCGGGTGCCGCCGGCCGTCGGCAAGGCCCATCGGACCTTGGAGGACAAGGTCATCCCGGGCCTGGTCGACGCCCTCCACCAGGCCTCCGGCCAGCCGATCGTGGTGGTCGAGCCGGCCCCTCGCCGCCGGGTCGGCCGGACGATCTTCCGCATCGCCTTGGCGGGCGCCCTGCTGGCGACGGTGGCGCTGGTCATCAAGACCTGGCTGAGCGAGTCGAAACGCAGCCCCTGGTCGGCCCACGAGCCGCACGAGGCCTACGTCTACCCGGACGACAACCCGACCGCCAGCCCCCAGGCCAGCGAGTTCGAGACCGATTCCTACATCGGCCCCAACCCGCCCGAGGGCTTCACCATCAAGGCCAACGCCCGCTCCAAGAAGTACCACCTCCCCGGCGCCCCGAATTACGACCGGACCATCGCCGAGGTCTGGTTCCCGACCGAGGAGGCCGCCCAGGCCGCCGGTTTCACCAAGGCCGAGGGCTGACCCCAAGCCCGACTGACGAACCCGCGAGCCCGTGCAGCCGTCCCCGACCGACGGCTGCACGGGCTCGACCGTTTGACCAGACGCGCCAGAAGCGGTTGTCAGGCCGGACACGGCGGTCTGAGCCCTGATCCACCGGGCCACGCGGGGGCTGTCGGAAGACGCTGCTGGCTGGGCTGCCGGGCCAGGCGCCGCTGGCTCAAGGCCCAGCTATCGGCTGGCTCAGTCGTCGGCCAGCAGAGCGGCGGCGCGGGGCAGGTCGATCGGGTCGACCGGATAGGTTTGGACGGTGTCGGCCCCGGACCAGGTGGCCAGCCAAGCGTCAGCCTGTCGAGCCACCAGCAGAAGCACGGGCGGGCAGTCCTCGATCTCGTCTTTGGCCTGCTTGGCCAAGCCGATGCCACCGGCCGGCCGGGCCTCGCCGTCCAGCACGGCCAAGTCGATGTCGCCGACGTCCAACCGCTTCAGGGCGGCTGTCTGGGTGGCGGCCTCCACCAGCTCAACCGGGTCGGGGTGTCCCGGCAGCGCGCCCCCCAAGGCCGAGCGGACGGCCGCCCGGACGGTGCGGTTGTCTGAGTAGACCAGAATCTTGGTCACATGGCCTCCCCGGCTCAGTTGACGGATCTGCCGCAGGCGCAGGTCCCGCCGGCGTTGGAGTGGGACGGGCCGCCGCCGCAGCCACAGGCGCCGTCGACGTTGTCGAAGTCGTCGGCCGCGGCGCTGAAGGAGCCGCCGCAGCCACAGCTCCCGCTGGCATTGGGGTTGTCGATGGTGAAACCCTGGTTCTGGATGGTGTCGGCGAAGTCGATCACGGCGCCGGCCAGATAGGGCGCGCTCCCCTGGTCGACCACCACCTTGACAGCCCCGAAATGGGTCTGCCAGTCGCCCTCCAGGGACTCGTCGTCGAAATAAAGCTGGTAGCGCAGACCGGCGCAGCCGCCGGGCTGAACGGCCACGCGCAAGGCCAAGTCCTCGCTTTCGGCGGCCAGCAGGGAGGCCACTTTGGCCTGGGCGGCTGCGGTCAAGGTGACGCCGGAGGCCACGACAGTGTCAGTCATGCGGCCTAGCTTAACCCTCACGGGTAAGATCGGGCCGAGTCATTTCGAGCTAGGGGTAACCGTGGGATTGTTCCGTCCGTATCAACCCAAGGCCGCCTCGGATCAGGCCGCGCCGATCCCGCCGATCCCGAGCGGCGCCCCGGGCCAGGCGGGTGAGACCGCCTCCTTGACGGTTGAAGCGGCTGAGACGGTCGAGCCCGCCTCGGCCACAGTCCAGACCCGGGCCTCGATCCGGACCAAAGACCCCGCCCCAGGCGTCTCGGCCGCGCCCTCGGCCCCGGCCAAGACCAAGGCGACCCCGGTACCGGCCAAGGCCAAGACGCCCCCCGGGGGCTCGGACGAGCGGGAGATCGCCCGCCTGGCCTCGACCAAGACGGTCATCGCCCCGCCCACGCCGGGGGTGCGCCAGACCCCGGGGTCGGCGCGCAAGGCCGCCCCCACCCCCACCCGCAAACAAGCCCTGGCCGCCCGCCAGGAACGCCTCAACCCGGTCTTGAACAAGAAGGACCAGCGGCGGCGCGACCGTGACACCAGGGCCAAGCTCCAACTCGAGCAGCAGCAGAAGATGCACGACCAGCCGGTCATGACCATGATCCGGGATTTCATCGACTGCCGCTGGACCGTGGCCGAGTTCATCTTGCCGGCCATCTTGCTGATCGTCTTGGCGCCGATGCTCCTGGCCAGCCAACCCACGGTGCTGCTGATCACCACCACCGCCTCATTCGTCATCTACATCGGCATGATCTTGGACCTGGCCCAGATCTGGTTCCGGCTGCGCCGCCAGATCCTGACCCGCTTCCCCGGCCAGTCGCTCAAGGGCAAATTGTCCTACGCCTCCAGCCGGGCCATGATGCCGCGGCGCTGGCGGCGGCCCGCGGCCGTCGTCCGCCGGGGCACCAAGTTCGTCTGGCCCCGCGCCTCCTAGCCCGCCGACCCGCCCAGGAGAGCCGCCTTGTCCGTCTACCACTGGATCGCCAGCCCGCCGCCGGCCGACCCCGGGCTGGCCGCCGACCTGGCCCTGGGGTTCGCCGACCGGGACGAGGCCGAGGACTGGCTGGGGGCCTGCCACGCCGACCTGCGGGCGGCCGGCGTCCAGCGGGTGGCCCTGTGGCTGGACGACCAGCCGCTGTGGGGTCCGATGGAGCTGGACCCGGCCGGCTGAGCCCGCCGGGCGTCGAGGAGGCCCCCGCGACGACCGCCCCGACGGGTCACGGCCAATCGAGCGACCAGCCCGGCCGAGCGACCAGCCACTAAGACGAGACCAACCAGGAAGCGACTAGGACTAGAAGGAGAAGCATGATCGAGTTGGACTTGGCGGGACGACTATCGTCCCAGGCGGACACCACCGTGGTCGGACTGCGCCCGGGCGGCGACGCCCCGACGTTGAGCGGCTGGCCCAAGGACCAGGACAAGTCCTTCGCCAAACGCCACGGCCAGTCCCTGCTCCAGGCCGCCCGCCTGATCGGCGCCAGCGCCGACCAGGGCGTGGTCAGAGTGATCCCCGACGGCGACCGCCGCCGGGTCGTGGTCGGCCTGGGCCAGTCCCAGCCCGATCCGGAGAGCCTGCGCCAAGCCGTTGCCAGCGCCGTCCGGGGCGTGACCGGCGGCGGCGACCGGCCGCTGCGCCACATCGCCTTGAGCCTCGGCCTGGACGACCCGGCGTCGATCCGGGCGGCCGGCGAGGGTGCCCTGCTGGCGGCCTACCGTTTCACCCCTGTCTCCGCCGCCGCCCAGCCGGCCGGGCTGGAGCGCGTCACCGTGGTGGCCGCCCCCAACGCCTCCGCCCGGCGGGCGGTCGAGCTGGCCCGGGCCACCGCCACGGCCGTCAACCGGGCGCGAGACCTGGTCAACCGTCCGCCCAACCTGCTGGCCCCGGCCGACCTGGCCGAGCGGGCGACGGCTTTGGCCCGTCCGGCCAAGGTCAAGGTCGAAGTCCTCGATCAACCCGCCCTGGTCCGAGGCGGTTACGGCGGCCTGTTGGCGGTCGGCGGCGGCTCCGACCGGCCGCCCCGGCTGGTCAAGCTGAGCTGGGCGCCACGGGGGGCCCAGGCCCATGTGGCCCTGGTGGGCAAGGGCATCACCTTCGACTCCGGTGGCCTGGACCTCAAACCGCCGGCCGCCATGGCGACCATGGCCAGCGACATGGCGGGGGCGGCGGTCTGTCTGGCGGCCATTGTGGCGGCGGCCGAACTGGACCTCAAGGTGACGGTCACGGCCTGGCTGGCGCTGGCCGAGAACCTGCCCTCCGGGACCGCCTACCGGCCCTCCGACGTCATCACCATCCACGACGGCACGACGGTGGAGAACTACAACACCGACGCCGAGGGCCGTCTGGTCTTGGCCGACGCCTTGTCCCGAGCCGGCCAGGACAAACCCGACCTGCTGGTCGACATCGCCACCCTGACCGGCGCCAAGATGATCGCCTTGGGCAATTCGACCAATGCCGTCTTCGCCAGCGACGACGCCACAGCCGACCAATTGCTGGCCGCCGCCCGCGACGCCGGCGAGGCCTTCTGGCGCCTGCCCATCACCGCCGAGGCGCGTCAGGCCCTCAAATCACAGGTGGCCGACATCAAGTCGGGCGGCCGGCGCGAGGGCGGGGCGCTGGTCGCCGCCGCCTTCCTGCAGCGTTTCACCGCCGGCCTCCCCTGGGCCCACCTCGACATCGCCGGCGCCGCCTTCAACACCGGCGAGGCCCACGACCTGCTGCCGGCCGGGGGCACGGGGACCGGCGTCCGCACCCTGATCGCTCTGCTGACCGCGCTGGCCGCCTAAGCGCCCCGCGCAGCGTCCTCCCTCCGCTCCACTCCAGTCCGGCGCTGCGCGGGGACCCCCAGGGCTTCTCAAACTATGAATATTTGTTACGCCGTGTCTGGCCAGGGAGAGTGAGACGAACACGCTCAAGCTGACCCTACCGGCGGTCACTACAACCGCCGCCACATCACTGTGACTCCGGCGACGACTCGGAGAAGATCTGGCCGACCAGATCTATGACGGACTCGCGAGTCAAACCATCCTCGCCAACCCGGGCCAGCGCCAACACGAACTCGCCCTTTGCCGAGGCCGCAGCGGGCACGGCCTGATCGAAGCTTTCATTGAAGTATTTCAGCACATCAACCGCCGGGACGTTTCCTATGGACTGGGGAACGCAGAGGATCCCGCGAGTCTGGCAATAATAATAACCGACGTACCCGACCATGTACATGAGCGCCATCCAGGCACCCTCCTTGGCAGGCTCACCCGACTCCTCATGAGCCGTGGACATACCCTCGTCATACTCGTCAAGGATAATGGTGTCGAACCTCATGTAATCGACGTCTTGGAGATGCCATCCGGCCCACCCCAGCGCCAACGCCTCACGGCCCAGCTCAATATCCTTACTGGCTAGAAGATCCCGCGTGAAAGCCACTTCGCCCAAAGCCAAGAAATAGGCGGATTACTGACGCAATGATAATGAATCCCAGGTATTCATTATTCCTCTTAGGTATAATGCCTATTAAGCACGGACAGGGTTAATTAGTTCGTCTAGCCAACGGCCACGGCGACGAGTGCGGCGACCAGATCATGGAATCCGTCAAAGATTTCCATGTCCGCGCCCGACGGCAAGTCGAGCAGTTTGTACCGGCCATCCGCGCTGTCGAACACATACCAGCTGATACTAGACTCACCGAGAAAAAGGTAACGCTTGTTCCATTCGTTGTCGTGCCAGGATTTGTTCTGCTCAACAAGGTCAACCCCGGGCCTCTCACCATCCGCGTCGCAGCCGTACATGATCGCATCATTCCAGGCAAAGCCGTTCATCTCCCGAAGAAACTCCATGTACGGTTCCGGCAGGACTATGCCCAACTCGGCTTCCCCTCTTGCCGCCAACTCTGAAATTTGAGCATCCGCGGCGGCCGCCGGCGGCTTCTTGCTAAAAGGAGCCATATCCATCGCGAGCCGTCGCCTCAACTTCTCAAACATCATTCGTTCTCCTTACCGCTCAGTCCACTATAATCGGCCATGCCATCAGGCATGAGTAGCTGGATAGATAGCGCCGGGTATTACTGGCCAAATTGTTTCGACCGTATAGCCCGGGCCCTCCCCCCTTGTTAAAGCATTGCCGTAATTGGTGATAATTTTATGGTACGGCTCGTTCTTGATGAGCACAAGGTTGTTGAAATCATTGGTTCCACTGTCATCTAGTGGATATTTGTGATGGACTTGCCATACGCCAGGATCAGGGTTTTTACCGGCTTTGATGAGGGCAATTTCAGCATCGTTAAAGCCGGCGTCCCGCAACGCCGCTTCGTTTTCTCCTAAATGTTTGAGGAAAGCCGTCTTCTCTGTCCGTTCGAAAGTTTGCCTCAACGCCCGTGTTTCATCGGTGGCACGTTTGATGTAAGTGAAGGGCTGACCATAGACATCAATCGTCACTGAATCGCCTCGTAGAGGTCCACTCAAGCCGTTGTACCCAAACGAGTACTTGTCTGGAATCGTGACTTCAGCCACAGACGGGTAGTTGAACTCTCCGCTACCTGTCTTGGGATAACCGCCTGACGGGATGACGGTTTCGGAGATGTTGGGGCCGGGGCGGGGTGGCACCGTCGGGGCGTCGTGGGGAAGGTCTGGAGTTTTGGGCGGGATGGCGGGTGTCTTCGGCTTGGTGAGGTCGATCTCGATGGGGTCACCGATCGGCTTGCCGGCGGCGTCGAGGCGTCTGATGACCGCCCTAGTCCCGGCCACGGAGATGCCGAGCCCGACGCCCATGGCGGCCAGGGTCGCCAGCCAAGGCGGCAGATCCAGGGCCACGGCCATGTCATAAATCAGCAGAGACACACCGGTCGCGAGGGCGTTGACCAGCAGCTCCCTGACCACCGTCCGCGCCACCGCGGCCCCCGCCACCGAGGCACCCCCCGACGGGATCGCCACCAGCAGGGCGACCAGATCGACCACGGCCATACCGGCGCCGACGGCCCGCTCCCACTCCTCCAAGTCCTCGCCCGTGATCGGGTCGTGACCTGTTATCGCCTTGTAAATCGGCCACACGATCGTGAAGTCCAACACCGAGGAGACGAACGACTGCACCGGATGATAACCCTCATGGTCGAACTCGCCCGACGCCAACACCTGGGCCGAGTAGGTGCTTAGGTCGAGATACTGGTCGGAGTTGTGCTGCTTCCAGGCGTCGTAGTCGGCCTTGAACGTCTCGGCGAAGTACGGGATCTGCGCCCCATACGGCGGGGCGCCGAAGAAGTCGTCGAACGAGATCGACTCCTTGACATAGACCGACTCTCGTATGAACCCCGGCGCCACCGCCGTCGTCGTCGCCGTCACTCCCGGAGTGTTCGCGGTCGTCAGATCCTCCGCATGGATCTGTGAGATCGCCTGTGTGGGGCCGTTCGCGAAGGCCTCGAACAAAGGCTGGTCCAACCTGTTGGCGATATCGCCCGGCAAATCATCGACGTAGCCGATCAGCGCCACTAGGTCCTCGGCCACTTTAATGATCTCGCCGGACTGGTCCGCGTAGTCGACGCCCGTCATGCCCGGCAAGTCGTTGATCCGACGGTTCGCCCTCATGATCGCGTCGTTGACGCCCTGCAACACGTCGCACAAGCTCACCGGCGCGAGCCCCGGGCAGGCGCTCCGCTCGGACCAGGCGACCGCGTCCAACCTCATCGGCTCCATCAGCCCCCACCGCCGTCCAACCACTCCGTGAGGACTCGGGCGAGTTGATCGTCGGTGAACCCGAACTCCTCGAACACCCTCCCCAAGAACGCCGCCGCGGCCCCTTGGAAGTAGTCGAGCTTCTGAATATGGGCCACATAACTGGAGAAGAACATCGACAACTCGCCCCAAGCCCGCCCCTTATACACCGGGTCGCCGCCGTCGAACAGCCTCGACGCCGCCTCCGCCTCGCCCACGGCTGTGGCCAACTGCTGCCTGATAAGGGTGATTCTGTCGCCATAGTTCAACAAGGCGGCGCCGACCTGAACCCTGTCACCCATGCTCCGACACCTCCCCGTCGGCCGCGCAGCCGAGCAAGCCCGCCACCAAGACACGGATATCTGGCACCGGCATGGACCGGACCAAACCCGACCCCACGTCAAACGCCTGGCCGACCCCGCCTGGGGCGCTATAGGCGACACCGTCCCGCTCCCCACGAGGAAGCCGACGCACCACCAGCACCCGCCCGTTGGGATCCCGACCCTGGAGAGCCGCCCACTCGCCCAAAGCCATAGGCCGCCACGGGCCTGGCTCCGGCCCCAGGACGCTACCCAGACGGAGGAACGGAAACGCTTTCAACACCGCCACCAGCATCGCCGCCGGAGCCACACGAGCCACACTCCACCCGCCCGGAACCGGGTGCAACACGGCCAACGACCGGTCGGCGTTGACGCCGATCCTCATTTGGTTCATGAACACATGCCGGGCCGCCGTCCGATACTCCTCGACGACGCGGACGGCCGCCATCCCGAAAGCCGTCAGCCGCCCATCGTCGCCCACCACCCCTTTCGTCTCCAACCCGGCTGCCACCGACTCGCCGGCTAGTCTGTCGTCGGGCGGCGGGACCGACAACGCCACCCCCGGCAACCGGCCCCCGCCCGAAACACTGTTCAGACCCGCCAACTCCCACTCGCCGAGGATCACCCGACCCCCCTCAACGAGGCGAACACCGCCGAGTCCTGGTAATAACCAGACAACCCCGACAAGAAACCATCCAACGCCGCCACCGCCTCCGGGCCGATCGCGGCGTCGACCAGCCTGGCGTGGTATTGCTTCAGCAGGTCGAGCCAGGCCATGAACTCGACCTTGTGCCGCCCTGACCAGGTTGTGTCTGCCTCCATGTCGTTCACCAGCGTGACCAGCAAGGTTGAGGCGGAGACGAGGGCGGTGTGAGCGGCCTGGGCGTGGTCGCGCGCCGCCCGCATATCGGAGAGCCTCCACTCGTACACGGATTCCATCAACGCCTCCTACAGGAACGACAGGGCAGACAACGGTAATTCTTTCTGCCTGGCGTCCTCCTCGGCGCACTTCTGGTCGAGCTCGCCCAAACGGCGCCTCATCACTAAAAGCTGGCCGTCCAAGGACATCGCCGCCCGGGCGAAAACCCCACCCGCCGACACCAGGTTAGAGGCCTCATCCTCCCACCGATCCACAGCCGATCCGAAATCGGTCACGATCCGTCCTTTGGACAGATCGCCCCCGCCTCGCAACGTTGAGGCTTTC